>NZ_BMGT01000002.1:719018-1438037 GCF_014640335.1 Edaphobacter dinghuensis
CTTTTCTGGACGTCTATTAGCAAAGATAGAGTCCGCTATACATTGATTGAACATCCAGTCCATTAGGAGAGAATATTTTGCAAGATGAAGTACTGGTTCTTGGTGGTGGAGTGGCAGGCTGTGCGGCTTCGATCGCTCTCGCTCGAAGGGGACGAAGCGTCACGTTGATTGAACGCGAGCCCACACCGCGCCATAAGGTCTGCGGAGAATTTCTAAGCGGTGAGGCCCTTGAGGATCTGGATGCGCTCGGCATCGACATAGCCGCGCTTGGCGCGGTGCCCATTCCCTACGTTCGCCTCGCTGCAGCCAGGCGTGCCGCGGAGGCTCCCTTGCCGTTCCCCGCAGCCTCGCTCACGCGCAAAACGCTTGATACAGCACTCATTGCCGAGGCCATCGCCGCAGGGGTCCGTATTGAGTGTGGGCGCAGTGTCCAGGTCCTCAGTCGCACCGCAACCGGCATGTGGCAAGCGATGCTCGATGATGGCTCCATCTGTGAAGCTCCAACAGCCTTTCTCGCCACAGGCAAGCATGATCTTCGGGGCCACTCGCGTCCAAAAGACCCACAACGATGGGTCGCCTTCAAAATGTATTACCGGCTTGCGCCCGCACAGGCCTCTGAATTGGCACGCGCCTCTGAACTGATGCTTTATCCCGGTGGCTATGGTGGTATCCAGCCGGTTGAAGGCGGCATTGCAAACCTCTGCTGGGTAGTGCAACAGCGGTATCTCTCATGTCTAGGCAATCGCTGGGAAAACTTCCTCGAGAAGATGCAACAGAACTGTCCGCACCTCGCCATGAGGCTTGCCGGTGCTGAGCCATTGCTCGACAAGCCAATCGCAGTCACCCATATCCCTTACGGCTACATCCGGCGTACAACTCAGGATGGGCTCTATTGCATTGGCGATCAGGCAGCCGTCATCCCCTCGTTCACCGGCGATGGCATATCGATCGCCCTGCATACAGCTCGTTGCGCTGTCGCAGCCTTTCTTGCAAATGAGCCAGCGCCGCTCTTCCAGGCTCGCCTGCGGTCGGCATTGCTGCCTCAGATGCGTCTCGCCGAGTTCGCCGCCGATGGCTTGAATAACGCACTCGCACGTGCTGTATTACCGTTTTGCCTCAGGATCTGGCCCGGAGTGATGCGCGTGACGGCACGACTCACACGCGTCGCCGCCCAGCACGCAGATGTTGCTCCCAATGCAGTCGTCAGCTAAATCAATCAACTCGCATTAGAAGAGAGATGCAATGAACTCCTTCGCAGTCCTCGCCCTCGCTATCATACTCGCCCCGGCTGCTGCGCTAGCCCAGCATCAAACCTTTGTTCTCAATCCCGATACCAGCGAGGTCAAAATGACGCTCAACACAACCCACGAGGTCGTCAAGGGCACGTTTCACATTCAATCCGGATCGATTGAGTTTGACTACAGCAGTCTTAAGATGTCGGGTTCAGTGGCTGTATTGGCAGGCAGCGGAAAGACCGGTAACAACAGCCGCGATAAGAAGATGAATAAGGACATTCTCAAGATGGATCAGTACACAACCATCTCCTTTATGCCCAAAACCTACACCGGGACAATCGCGTCCTCTGGCGACTCAACTATTCAGGTGCAAGGAGTGTTTACACTACTCGGTAATCCTCACGACCTAACGATTCCGATGCAGATTCACATGGATGGATCGAAAGCATCGGCGAGGGCGCAATTTGTCATTCCCTATGTTCAGTGGGGTCTCCAGAACCCGAGCTTCATGTTCTGGAAAGCTGATAATGACGTTATGATTGATCTTGACCTCGTTGGCCAGATTTCTAATTAACTGACTATCTTGTCTGCACGCTGTTAGCTCTGCTTGTATCTGGGGCTTGAACAATTGACCGCGAAGACAATCCCAACGTTCCGAACGAGTTGTCGATAGGCTTGCATGTACTACATTGCGCATCGCTATTCACTCCTCGATCCGCTGAAAGATTCCGGCCAATTCTCGCCGCACTACGCTAGCCCCGTCGTGTTTGACATCAATACATCTATGGCGATTTGTTTATTTAGCATCCATCAGCCCTCCATAGAAGTCTATTGAATAGTAAACAGTTCGACTGTAAGGAGTCATCGGCCACCTATGCTTAGAGCATCTTCTCTGTATTTCGCCTGTGCCCTCTTCTTAGGATGTTCCTACGCAGTCGTCGCCCAGGTACAGCAGATACCTCAGTCCACGCTACCTAATTCTCCGGATACACTCCCACAAGTACTGAGTGCTACGTATTCTCGATCGCAGGACTCGTACTCAAGCAGACCTTTCACCGCCCAACAGGGGAATACACCTTCGTCGCCAATGGATGAACAGACCCCACAGACAAAACGTATCCTCGGCATCATTCCCAACTTTCGTGCAGTCAGCACGAGCCAGATACTTCCTCCTCAATCAGCCAAGGAAAAATTCATCACGGCTACCGAAGACTCGTTCGACTATTCGGCATTCGTCCTACCCGCCGTATTGGCAGGTTATTCAATGGCTACTCGCGCGACCCCCGAGTTTCACCAAGGTGCTGCTGGCTATGGCCGTTATTTCTGGCACAGTTGGGTCGATCAGACGAGCGAAAATTACGCGGTTGAGTTTATAGTGCCAGCCATAACGCATGAAGACATACGGTATTACACCTTGGGCAAGGGAGGGTTTTTTAAACGCACTGGCTATGCCCTCAGCCGTGCTGTCGTGACAAGATCTGATTCGGGAACCTCAACTTTCAACTTCGGAGAAGTCGTTGGCGCTGGCGCGGCAGCCGGAATTTCTAACCTGTACTACCCTGCGAGCCAGCGCACCTTTGCAAACACGGCGCAAAAATGGGGCCTCAATGTCGGTATCGATGCCGGCACCTTCGTCTTCAAAGAATTCTGGCCGGATATCAACCATGCGCTCTTTCATAACAAAGACTAGTTCTACACCTGAATGCTACAGAGATTCTTGCTGTCAAATTCCAAGGTCTGCTTGAAAGGTTATCCAGATCGAATCACGAAGTTCTGCGCTATGGCGCTCACCACAGGGCATGCCTACGGCTTATTTCTCACTTCAAAGCATTACCGCCGGAGTCGCTGCAAGAGCCATCGCTAACAGCAATACCACCGCTGGCAATGCCATCATCCACATCTCCGTACCATTTACCCCATATCCACGACACCGTACGTCGAGCTCAATCCTTCTGAGTGCGCTGCAGGGTCTACTTTACTTTCTCACGATTTCAGCCAGTTCATGGCACAAGCTTGCCTTGCTGCCAATAGCGCTCAAAAAAACTCTTCCGATATGCCGAGTCGGCGAAGGCTTCGATGCCGCCGGAGCGTGTGACCGACAAGGCTCCAGCCAAGTTCCCATAAGCAACACAGGTTTCCAGAGGAGCATGGCGAACCCATTGATGGAGAAAGCCCGCATCGAAGCTGTCGCCCGCGCCCACGGAGTCCGTCACGCCAACTTCAAGTGAAGACACATCGATCCTTCGTCCCTCCGTGTATGCAGAGGCCCCGCGCGCGCCGCGTTTGACAACCAGTAGAGGAACTTTTGCCGAGACATGCTCCGCTGCCGCCTTCACCTTGGCGATCTTTGCCAGTTCTTCTTCGGTGCAAAGCAGAACATCCACCCATGGCAGAACATTTTCAAGAACGTCTCCCCACTTATTCTCTGGATCGTCGTTTGTGTCGAGTGAGGTAGTCAGCCCACGCCGCTTCATCTCCTTAAATAATCCAGGAATGTCCGGGGAAAGTTTTCGATGCAGAAAGAGCGAGGACAAGTGGAAATGTTTGGCAGTTCCCAGATATTCAATATTCAGGTCTTCAATTCCCATTTCAAACATCGCCCCGGGATAAGTAAGGATGCGGCGCGTTGATGTAAGCGGAAGAATGAAAGTAACCCCTGTATTGCCGCTCTTTGAGCGGACCACATGACTTAGCTCAACACCCGCGCGCTTCAACATCTGGCAGCACATCTTTCCCAGCACATCGGGGCCGATGCGTGAACTGAAGCTGACCCCGCTTCCGAGGAGTGCCAGGTTGTGAGCAAGAATAGCGGACGAACTACCTAACGTGAGGGTAAAGTCGCTGGCCAGAATTTCACGTTCTTCCGGCAAATCACGAGGTAGACCATAAAGAATTAGATCGGGGTTGATTTCACCCACAATTGTAATATCGGGTTTCTCTATACTGCGTTCGCTCGCGCAGCCGTCCATCGTTTTTGCTGAGTCCATGTTATCCATCGCTGAAGTTTAGGTTGAGTTTCTCTTCAAGTAATTTTCTCAAGGCTAGGGCTCGTTCTACATAAATGGCCTGTGGCACGAATGAAACTATATATTTTCAAGTCCAAGACGAAGCTGCCCTATTCGCCTTACTCTGGACGCTTCTTGTCCACCGGAACGAAGCGCGTTGGGATACTACCAGTGACCACGACCTTGAATGTCTTGGAATTTGTGATCCCATTTAAGCCCGTTACGGTAACACGCATGTCGTATTCGCCGTCATGCGTGTACGCGTGGCGCACCTCCATGCCATTCAGAGTCCCCCCATCGCCGAAGTCCCAATGGACAGTGAGTACCGGGATCTCTGCGGAAGACGAAAGCTCTTTGAAGGTCACACTCTCCCCCGCGACTGCGCTGGTTGCCGAGCGCACTTCAAATGGTGGTGGATTATCGGGTAGCGAGCTATCGATGATCTTAAACATGCGGACAGAATGAGGCGGCTGCAGCATCGAGATTGTGTTCAAAGAGGTATCGCAGCAGCTTCGATCATCGAATACCTCCGTTATCTGATAGGCCTCCGACTTCTTCAGGCCTAGACTCGCCAGCGTGATGGCACGCTTACGCGCGGTCTCAGTCCAATTGAAGATGGTAAGGATGGATTGGCGATTGCTTTCTTTCAACAAAAAGATGCTCGGCTGCCCGTCGCTGGGCGCATAGGTCATGAGATCAACAGGTGTCGATGCTCGCCCGAGACGAGCCATATCAAGCAGGTCTGTGTTCTTCACCAGCGCTAGCCGTTCTGGGGACGCGCCAAGTGTGGGAAGGTCGTCTCCGACTTCAAACATACCTCCCGACACCGCGGAAAGCGCAATAGACGCCTTTGCCTCTTCAAACGTAAGCGGATGCTGCCCCCCGTGCCAGGACTGGTCATCCACAGTCTGCGTGGAAACAGTAAATGCATCCGGGTCGGCGATGAAGAAATTGCGATTCATGTAGTAGCGCGCTGCGATTCCAGAGGCAGCGTCTCTGGTAGCCGCAAAGGTGTGCCCTGTGTCCTGGGAGATGCGGCCCGCATCCACGATCCCGACAGGATTCAGCATCGGGCTGCCGTCCTTATCAAGGACGACAGCTTCGCCAACCGCGCTTCGGATGATCTTGAGACCAATCCGTTGAGCCTCCAGAGCAGTCGTGTTCGGCTTATAGTAAGCACCCTCAACGGCGGAGTCGTCCATGAAATCCATCTTGATGAAGCGAACGCCAAAGTTGTAGAGCGTGGTGTAGGTCTGTCTCAAATAGCTCTGTGCGCCAGGGTTGGTAGTGTCCAACACATACAAGGGGTCGTTGTGGTCGGTGACATACCCAATGTGAATCAGCTGTCCAGCAGAGTTATGCAGCAGCCAGTCCTTATGATTCTGAAAGACCCATGCGCGCTCCGATACTTCAAACGGCGCAGTCCATACTCCAAAGGTGAGACCGTTATGGCGCACCTGGTCTCCTATGTACCCCAGTCCGCGAGGAAACAGAGCCACATCTGGCGTTGCATATTCACCGCGCGCGTATTGATACCCTTCATCGATCTGAAAGTAGTTGTACCCGCTCTGTTTTAGATTTTCTGCCAACCAATTCGCATTGGTAATAGCAGCTCCCTGATTGAGCCCAAAGTAGTAAGCCGTCCAACTCCACCACCCGATTGGTGTTGGGGTATCGACGCGAGCATGATGCAGCTTTTTGATCGCACTCCCATACTGCTCCAACTGAGCATGGTAGTCAGATCCAACGGCAAACATAAGCCGCTCGGACGGCAAACTATCACTCGGTTTGACCGGAAGACTGAGATTGACCTGTTCCGAGGCAGGTGAATCTCTAAGCGATTCCCCCTTCATGATTTCGGTCGTGCCCGTAGCCACAGCGTCGTAGGAAACAATCCGCGCACTTCCACCCGATGACTGCTCTTTCAAATGAAAAATCGTCAGCAACCGGTCGGAAGTAAGTGCGCCAAGAAACAGACTCTCTCCACTCGTGCGGTTATAGATAAGCTGGCTTCCTACTGCGCGGTGCGTACCTTCCGGAGCGGCGGCGATGTCTCGAATCGCAAGTTGCGGCCTATCTTCACTGTAACTATCAGACAAAACACGATCATCAGAAGCAGGCCCGTTCAAGTTAACAACTGGAGCATCCGTCGCATGAAGGCTTCTGATCGCCTGAACGGAGATCGCCCGATCTGTAGTGTTGCTTACTTTAACTTCGACATCGCCCCATGTCTGGTCCCGATAGAGCCGTAACGTACAGATAAGATCCGGCGTTCCTGAAAGCCCGGTATTCTTTACTGTGAGTTCCGATCCCGGACCGAATTCATCCTGAAACTCAGACTGTGTTGTCTTGTGTTGGGGATAGGCAGACGATCGCAGCAGATGCGAATCCACCTCCGCCTCCACGTCGGAGCGCACAACCGTACCCGAAAGTCCCTGCTGCGCGATGGAGTAAGAGCCATCTGCATTAACACTGACCGTCAGGGTTTTTCCCTGAATCGTAGTCGAACGGTTATGCTCGCTGGCCGATGCTAACCTTCCGCACGCAGACGTACAGACCAGGATGACACCGCAAACGCTCCACCGGAACCAATGGTTCACAAAGACCCCCTTTGATTTATTTCGGGTTGCTTCGTTTCAATTACATCTCGCAGCCCGGCTCGCGCTGGGAACCAGGCTGCAGGGTGGGAGTGCTTAGAAATGGAATTTCACAGCGAACTGAACAAGCCGAGGAGGAAGTGCGCCTGTCAGAAAGCCAAAGCTGGGTGTTCCCATAATGGTTGAGTTGATAGAGTTTTGAGGACCTGGAGCAGCGAATTGGAAGTTGGGATGATTGAACGCATTGAAGGTCTCGGCTCTGAGTTCCAACCGTCTGGATTCACCCAGTGGAATGGTCTTCAATAGCGCGAAGTCTATGTTCTTTTCGCCCGGCCCCTCAAGACTGTTCATGCTTACGTTACCAAACGAGCCGAGCGCGGGGTTGGCAAAAGCACATGTGTTGAAGAACGTCCCGGCGACACAAGGCTTCGATGTTGCCTTGATACCCGGAACTACATCTGGCCGTTGCTGCCCGTCGGAGTTGGCAAAATTGCCGTTTCCATCGGTTACCGTGAACCATGTGCCCGACGACAGCGTGAGAATACCGGACCAGTTCCAGTTCGAGAGAATGTGATCGATGATGGCAACATTGGTTGCAAACCGCTTGCCTGGTCCGAATGGCAGGTCGTACAGATAACTCGCCACGAAACGATTGCGCACATCAAAATCCAGTGGCCCATATTCCTGATTCGGATACAGACTGTTGCGGAATGAATCGTTGTTTTGTGCGCCGAGATCTGCGCTGCTCGCGTTACCCAGTGCCTTACTGTAGGTGTAGTTGACGATGAACTCTAAACCGCCACTCAACTGCTGACGCACCGACGTCTGCAAACCGTTGTAGTTCGACGAGCCTGCCGATTTGAGATAGCCGGTCGAAGCATCGATATAGGGGAACGGACGCCGCGGCGCGCTCGGCGCGGACGGATCGGCGGTAGGTTGAGCCTGGTTTCCATTCAGATAAATATAGGAACGATTGCTCTTGGAACCGACATACCCTATCTCGAAGATTGTCTTGCCGGTCAATTGATACTGCGTTGCCAAGTGCCACTGCATCACGTAAGGCATCCGCAGGTGCGGGTCGAGCGAGAACAGTGTGGGAGTGTTGGGATCCACCAACGCCGTCGCAGGAAAACCCTGTGAGAGCGTGCTGATGCCAGGAACAGCGCAGTTCGTCACGGTAGCATACGAAGGCAGGCTACACGGGCCGGAGAAAGTCTGGCTAATGAAGTACGGAGGATTAAACCCTGGGCTCGGATTGCTATATGGACCCGCTTCATCGCCATTAAAGAAGACCCCAAATGCACTCTGCACCGCAAGGCGCTTCGTGGCGTTATAGGCCAGTCCTACGCGGGGCGAGAAGTCCTTATAGTCCGAGCTGATGAGTGCATTTGTCGCCGAGTGATTGACAGGCAAAATTGTGGCGAGTGTCGGTGTCAGACTTACATTACTGTCTTTGGGAATGTCCAGCACACCCGTGATCGGATTGAAGTTTGCCTGGGCATTGTTCTCCGAGAACACCGGGGAATAGTACTCGTATCTCATGCCAAGATTGAGCGTCAGCTTCGGCAGGATGCGCCAATCGTTTTGCAGAAACAACGCATACGTATGGCGATAGTACTCGATGTTGTTAAGGTTGTTGATGTTGCCACCGCTCGGCTGCCCGGTTAGAAGAGAGGCCAGGCTGTTTCCACCGCTTCCGGGCGATCCGGCATTGTCTGTAAATTGATGGTTGAAGCTGAGTGTGCCCCTAGGAGATGCTGGCTCGTAGATGGAAAAGTGCTCCGGACGAACTTCTCCACCAAACTTCCATGTCTGGTTCCCATGGATGTAGGTGAACGTGTCCGAGACCATGAAGGTTTTTTGCTTCTCGATGGCTGGTAGGAAAGTCGGACTTCCCAGTGTGGATGCGTCACTGAAAGTTATCTGCGGCAGACCGCCATTATTGGTGCCAGCCACATACGGAACGCCGGGAAAGCCAATCGTTGCGGACACATTTTCGTTGTAGTTAGCCTGATACCGGCTTGTCTTCAGCCAGTTAAACCCGACTCGAAGTTCATTCACCGCATGGGCCGAGAAGACATGCGTCTCGCTGGCGACAGCGCTATAGGCGGTGATCTGTTGAATGCCGCTGAAGAAGCCTCCCCCATCGGCGAATCCAGGGAAAGGCGCACCGATTGTCTCCGGACTATTGCTCATGCTGAACCGATAGAAGGCTGTGTCATGCTTGGAGATGACTTGGTCGATGCGCGCATCTCCCTGGTTGGACGATTGTGTCGTTATCGGGTCGGAAAGATAGTTATAGCCAACACCAGTGGCATTGGGGGCAGGAAAGAGTTTGATAAGCGTGCTGCCGAGTGAGTCCATGCTGGCTGAAGGAACGACATTGCTCGGCGAGCCGTTGACATAGCCGAACGGAACGCCACAGAATCCTCCACTCCCTTGGCTGGTACTCGCCTGAGTGAGGCGCGTGTTGAAGATCTCCCCTTGATAGGTCGGTGCTCCATTGCAATCGGTGATTCCGGTGGGAGCGCTCAGGTCTAGTTGGCTCGAAAAATCTCCGTTCTGCTGTGCCAGCGTTGGGACCAGTGATGTCGCTACTTGCGCCTGATGCAGGCGCAGCCCCTGATAATCGACGAAGAAGAGGAGCTTGTCTCGAATGATCTTCCCGCCTAGTGTCGCGCCAAACTGGTTCTGGCGATACGGCTGGCGCGTGGTGTCGAAGTAGTTCATCGCATCGAAGCTTTGGTTTCGCAGAAACTCATAGGCCGATCCATGCAGCTCGTTCGTCCCACCTTTGGTGGTCGCGTTGACGATAGCGCCGGTGGCCCTACCAAACTCAGCATCGTAGTTCCCCGTCTCGATCTTGAACTCCTGTAGTGCGTCCGGCGGTGGCATCACAACGTAATTCGCCTCGTTCAACAGATCGGGAAGGTTTGAATTGTTGTCCACACCATCAAGGAGGAAGTTGTTGTCCAACGAGCGCGAGCCGCTAGCACTAAAGCCGAATCCTCCCGAATCGCGCGCCCCCGGCTCGCTGACCGTCACGCCGACGGTCAGCTGCGCCAGCTGAACCGGATTGCGGCCGTTCAATGGAAAGCCCACCATCGATCTACTATTGATGACTTGACCGGTCTCCGAGGAGTCGGTTTGAAGCAGCGGTGCAGCGTCGGTAACCACTACTTCCTGGCTGATTGTACCCAACTGGAGCGCCGTATCCACCCTTTGGCGTTGTTGCACGTCGAGCGTGATCGGGCCGACGACGGTCTTCTTGAATCCGCTTGCCTCGATAGTGATCTGGTACGTTCCAATGCGAACCGGGCTGATGCTCCAACCACCCGTGGCATCGCTCTGCGCGCGGTAGGTGTAATTTGTGGCAGTATTTACTGCCGAGACGGAAGCATTCGCAATAGTGGCTCCAGACACATCGGTAACACGGCCCTCGAGTGAGGCAGCGTCTCGCTGCGCCATAAGAGGATAGCTGGCCACGAGAAAAAAGCCGAGGCAGAGTGTGCGTAAACTTATGATCGTTTTCAAAATCGACCTCCTGGAAATTGCAGTTGACCAACGGGGAGACAGTCCATCGTGCACAATAAGGAGTTCCTGCCGTCCGATTCAGGCCGCGAGCTGAACACTGCTTTGTCCATCTGATTTCGAACAATTACGAATTCGGCCTACACAAAACGAATAGCAAGCTACCAATGTGTTTCGTTATATTACGAACACTGTCGTTTTGTGTCAACGATAATTTTTATCAAGAAATTAAATCATGCCCAAAAGGCCCGTTTCCTGGAAAGTACATCCCTCTATAGGTAGGGATTGCGTTCCTTTCCAGTAGAGTGAACGCAATAGTTCGCTCGCACCAGACAAGGGCGCGACAACGAAATAGCGAAGACGGATGGGGCGTACGACTGCGTTATCAATCAGGAACGAAACGAATCGGCAGTAAAGCATCTGCGATTCATGCTTTCCCTTATTTTGTGCGCCCAATCGACACTATCTCTTCCGGCGTGTTGTAACCCGCTAGCTTAATCCAGGTAGCCCGACCATCCATCTGCCGAAGTGTTCCGTGAATCTCGACGGCCTCGCCCGGAAATACGGTGACATAGTTGTCGTCATATTGGATGGGCAGAATCTCGTCACCACCGCGGTTGGAGGTAATCTCTGCGCGCTCAAAAAACGCCACACCGCGGCCTGTGTTCCGCAGGCGGATGGTGACGTGGCTCTCCCCTCCCGCAACGGTCTCGCTGGCGCTCAGTTCCAGAGGAACTGAGCGCATGGTGTTCAGGGCAGTCATGTCTGCCCAACTGGCCTGCTTCAAATCGAAGGCGTTGTCGTTGGAGGGAGGGCCAAGATCATCGTCTTTTGTCGATTGCCAGTAGACGTTATTCACCAATGGTTTTCCAGAGTTGTCGAATAGTTGACAGCGCACAAAATAGACGGGAGTAAGGTCTTTCAGGCGAGGCAGATTGAGAACATGGACTGCTCCGCCCGATGCGACGACAATGTCTGCTGCGCTTCGGTCATAGCGAACATTGCCGTCCAAATCATAGATGCGCACGCGAGCGCGCAATCCATTGTGCTGCACGGGCGTTTGGTTTACCACCGTGATCTTCGCCTGGCTGTGGTCTCCAATCGCATAAGAGTCGAAGACGACCGACAGAGGACGCAACCCTTTCTTGGCTCCGTAGTAAGCACCACCAGGCTTCAGATAATAGTCGAACAGATGTCCGAAGAAGGATGGCCATGGAGTATTGAGCATCCAATATAGGGTCATCTTGTGGTTGGCCCATCCATTCGCCGCGAAGTCCTCAAACTGCGCACGGGTATCTTCGTAGTGTGCCAGTTGCGCTTTCCGGGCAAACTCCTCCGCGCTGCTCGAAGGGCCGTAGCGCCGGTCGATCACCTTCTGGATATTACTCAGCGTGCTATTGCCTGGATTTGATCCCGCATGAAAATACCAGGTCTCATTAATGGGCCAGAGTTTGTCGGCGGGGATGAATCTTTTCAGGCTTTCATATGGCGGAATGTGCTCATTGTCACCCTGCTCGGCGCACGCGCCACGCGCCGCCGCATAGCGCCCGCTGAACCAATAGGTCGGTGGTCGCCAGCTATACGGCCCCTCCATATGGATACCGCTCCACTCGCGTTCACCTTTATCATTCCTGGCATACGAAGAAACGGTATCGACAATTGCATTCTGCCAGTGCAAGTCCGTCAGAATTTTGTGATAGGCCGAGCGGACCGGAGGCGGTGGCAGCCCATCGCTTCCGTTGGCCCAGATGAAGACCGAGGCATGTGGACGCAGCATCAAAATCTGTGACCTCAGGCTCGCATCTGCTACACGATAATCTTCAGCGCTCCACTGGTTCCATTTTTCCCACTGGTTGCAGCACATCCAGCCAAACATCACAGGAACACCCTGCTCATCAGCCAACTCCACCATGTGGTCGCTGGCGATCTTCGACTCCCAGCGAAGCATGTTCAAACCCATGTCCTTCACATACCGCATGATGGCCTCATCGCGGCCAGCATCGTAACGGTAAAGCAGGTCAGGGGAGTAGTCGGCCCCGCGCGCCAGAAAGTCTCTTCCGTTTACCTGAAGATAAAAGCTGCCGCCCGTGCCCACCTTCGGAAACTGCTCATCGTGGTCGCGGTGCTGTGTAATGGTACGAATCCCGAAGCGAATGTGACTCATGTCCGAGACCTGTTGGCCTTCAAGGAACTCGAGATCCAAGGTGTACAAGTTAGGCTTGCCCATCGTGTAGGGCCACCACAGATCGGGGTGCTGCACCACAAGCTGCGAATATTTCTGCGGATCGAAGCTGATCTCTCGTGCTTCATCCGATGCAAGGCTCAACTGTTGTTCTATCTGGATCGACGGCTTGCCAGAACGCGAGATCGTTCCCCGCAGCACACCACTGACCGGATGATCAGTCAGGTTGTGCAACTCTGCATAGATCGTCAACCGCGCCGACGTGAGTTGCGGCAACGGAAGCTCAGTGTTCACTGTCGTATCGCTCACAGTGACCGCGCCCGACATACGCAAATAAACCGGTTTCCATATCCCGGCATTGCGATCGGAGACAAATGACACCCCGTGCGCACCAGATTTGAGCGCCCCCTTATAACCCAGGTACTTCCAGTTGATCCAATCGAACCAGCTATCGCCTAGTTCAACCCCATTCACATCCTGTACCAGACGCTCCGGCGTCACCTTCACGGCAAGAACATTCGACGCGCCTGGTTTGATCCAGCGCGTCACATCGAACCGATGCGCGACATACATGCCGACGACCTGGTGACTATCCGCTATTAGATTGCCGTTCAGCCAAATCTCCGCTCGATAGTTAATGCCAGGAAAATCGAGTTGGTAAACCTGCTGGTCTGCCGGCACGACAAAGGTCGTCCGATACCACCAGTCCTGAAGATAGAGGTCCAGGGGAACAGTCTTGAGCAGGTTCATGCCGTTGTAGAGATTCGGGTAGACGCCATCTTCCTCCAACGTCTCCAAGACTGTGGCTGGCATGTGCGCGACCGGATGCCAGGATGCCGTATTAAAACCAGGTAGAGAAATAGTCTGGCCATCTGTGGCCACATCGCGGGCCGAGTAGAGCTTCCAATTCCCTGCCAATTCAACTTGGCGCTGCGGCTCCGAAGAGGTTTTTGCGTGAGCAGGAAGAGCAAACGTGCTCGCAAAAAATATCATTCCGCAGATCAAAAATTTCGACATGAGTTCTCCCTGGAGGAGTTTGCCCAGCGAATGCATCTGCAACAGATGCATCATGCGTGGGCTTCCGGCCTGCATGAAGTGTTTTACGGAATACTTCGTTTTGTGTCAAATGAAAGTGTTGACGACTGACTAATATGAATATATTCTTATGTAATGTTTCGCATTTGATTGATTTATCTGCGGGATGTATTCTTTGCCCCGCATCCAACTTGACCTGACAGAACGGAGTTTACATGTCACAAGATCCTGGCGTGACAACGACGGCACCCACTGACGCGCCGCTACACACCTTGCAAGAGATTTTCGGACAGCCTCTTCTGTGGCCAACCACGTTGGCGAACGTTCGTTCCTCATCGGAGCGATTGTCTCTCCCCGTCAAACTTCAGGACGCCCGCGTACTGTTGACCGGGGCTGGGACCTCGGCCTATGCGGCCAGCGCCGTTGCATTGGCATGGCCCCGGGCATTTGCCGTGCCTACAACCGACCTCCTAATCGACACGGAGCGTTATCTGGCAGGTGTAGACGTTGTGATCTCCCTAGCCCGTTCCGGAGATAGCCCGGAGAGCGCCGCTGTAGTCGAGCGTGTCCGTGCGCTTCGGCCCGACATCTTGCAATTAGCAATTGTCTGCAATGAACACGGAGCCTTGTCTCGCGCCGGAGTTGACGGCTTGATTGCGCTCGATCCTCGCACCAACGACCGCAGTCTTGTGATGACAAGCGCATTCTCAAATCTGGTGCTTGCCGGACTTCTGCTCGCACAGCCCGATGCAGCTAGTTCCACTGTGAATGAGTTCAGTTTGCACACGTCTGCGTTGCTGCCTGAGATCGACCGTGCATGCCATCACCTGACAGCGCGTATCCGTGACCGGATCGTCGTCCTATCCTCTTCGCCATTGCTTGGTTGGGCGAGCGAGGCAGGACTCAAGATACTTGAGATGACCGCTGGGCGCTTCCCTATTCTCACAGAGACGTACCTGGGTCTTCGTCATGGTCCCATGTCGTTTGTCAAACCCGACACGCTTGTCCTATGCCTGCTGTCCAGCGATCCAGTACGCCGTGCGTACGAGGTCGATCTCATCGACGAGCTGCGCCAAAAGAAACTCGGCTACCGGGTAGGAATCGCCGACCCGGTAGCTGCCAACGGTCTGTTCGACGAGATCATTCCTGCGATTGCTCCACAGGCGGACGACGCTCTGCGGACTCCCTACGAGATCGTTGCCGCACAGTTGCTCGGATATCATCTGAGCCTGAGCATCGGTTTGAATCCCGACAACCCAAGTCCCTCAGGCGTCATCAATCGGGTGGTTCAGGGAGTCAGAATTCACCCGGCACGGCTATAAAGCCCTGGCTACTAGTATTTAGTCGCTGTTACCAGACTCTTGCTCTCGCGTCAGATCCAAATTCGCTTCAGCATTGCCACCATTCCATTGAATCGATCGGCATCAAGAGGATTCGTCCATGGCGCAACAACAAGAAGTGACGGTTCCCTCAACTTCCTCAGGAAAGGCCGTCCGCCTCAACCGTACATTGAAGCTATGGAACCTCATCATCATTGGTATGGTCATCGTCCAGCCGACCGCGCCCATGGGGATCTACGGTGTCATTAGTAATAAAGCCCACGGCCACGTCGTCACAACCATCCTCATTGCCATGGTCGCTATGCTCTTCACGGCAATCTGCTACGGACGCATGGCACGAATCTACCCCAGCGCAGGCTCAGCCTACACCTACGTCGGTCAGGAGATGCACTCTGCCCTCGGCTATATCGTCGGCTGGGGTATGGTCATGGACTACCTGCTGAATCCGTTGATTTGCACAGCCTTCTGTGCAAAGACCGCGATGAACATCGTTCCGGGCATGTCCTACTACGTCTGGGTTCTTATCTTTGCCGTTTTCTTCACCTGGATGAACTTGCGCGGCATAAAAACCTCCGCGCAACTGAATGAAGCGCTTTGCGCCGGCATGGTGCTGGTCGTCCTGATCTTTCTCGCGGCGGTGGTCCATGCACTGTGGCACGTTCACCACGATCCCGGATTCTTCACCCACCCCTTCTATCAGCCGGACACTTTTCATCCCGCAAATATCTTCGCCGGCACCTCCGTGGCTGTACTCACTTATATCGGTTTCGACGCGGTATCCACCTTATCGGAAGAGGTTGAAAATCCGCGGCGTAATATTCTTCTGGCTACCGTTCTGGTCTGTCTGATTACAGGCCTGCTGTCCGGATTGGAAGTCTATGCGGCGCAGCTCATCTGGGGTGCGAAGCCATTTCCGAGCAGCCAGGTAGAGTCGGCCTTCGCGATGGTCGCGCGGCAGGCGGGCGGCACCGTTCTCTTCTGGATCATCAATTGCACCCTGCTTGTCGCAAACATGGGTTCAGCGCTGGGCTCGCAGCTTGCTGCCGGACGGCTCCTCTACGGAATGGGACGGGGAAATGCGCTACCAAAAGCATTCTTCGGTGCAATCGAACCCAAACGCCACGTTCCTCGCAACAATATCCTGATTGTTGGCGCTTTTGCACTTGCCGGAGCTGCCACCCTTGAATTTTTCTCCGCGCGATTGGGTGGAGGCGCCTACGAGATTGGTGCCGAGGCACTCAACTTTGGCGCCTTCCTCGCGTTCATGGGGGTCAACGGAGCGTCCTTCATCCACCACTGGCGACATGAGCGAAGCAAAAACCTTAGTGGTCTTATCGTGCCCGCCCTCGGCTTCCTGATTTGCGGATTCATCTGGATCCATCTCAGCCATGCCGCGCTGGTACTAGGTATTGTATGGATGGTCGCCGGAATCACATATGGAGCGATTCGCACTCGTGGCTTCCGCTCCGAACTCGTCACCTTCGAGATTCTTCCTGACGATATCTGATCAACCATGTGCTTCAGACTCTACTCTCCTAGGCCAAAATCGAACCAAGAGAATCACCAAGGAAGACATCCTAGTTCCACCACCCCACCTAGCCATGCCTCCTGGCCAAAACACTTCACCATGACAACCAGAGGCGACTGAATGCTTCCCTCAGGCTGATCAATCCAAACCGGCCTTTTGATCGGCTCCCACCCCAGTCGTTCATACCATGGCTGCACTGCATCTCGGCAAAAAAGTAGGCCGAAGTTTGCATCTCTTTGTTGTCGTACGTGCTCTTCCGCCTTCTGCATGGCTATCTGGCCAAATCCTTTCCCTCGGCAATCTGGCCGCGTCAGGACTCCGCCAAACCCAGCCACGGAAACCGGCTGGCCACCAACCCTAACCGTGCATTGCAGAAGTCCTACATGGGCTACCAGAAGCCCATCTTCGATGATGAACACATGCAGCGGTTTCGGTTGCCACACCAAGCCATAACTTGCCGTCTGGTTCGGATCGCTTACGCCACCGGCAAGGCTCAACTTGTCCGCTGCCAGGTAACTGTCCGCAATGCGAACCTCTATGCGATCGAGCTTCACCTCTTTATTATTTCACCGCTTCTGTCCTGCGTCGCCATCGATGAGATGGAATCGCAGGACAATGTTCGACTTGAATATTTAACTCGCTTCTTTCCGTTCAGGAATCTCTGCACGCAGGACACTTAACCGGTCTGAAAGGTGAGCTTGAAGAGAAGCATACTGCGGTTTGCCGTAAAGATTATTTTGTTCATTCGGGTCAGTCCGAAGATCGTAAAGCTCTCCTTCCGACGGATCGAGCACATACTGAATTAGCTTGTATTGCTCCGTTCGGATGCCACGATGCGGCGCGACTTTCTCTGGATTGGGCCACTCGTAATACTCGTAGTACCACTCTTTACGGAATTCCGGGTCCGTATCCTTCGCGAGCGGCAAAATGCTTTTGCCTTGTAGATTCGCTGGAGCAGGAACACCAGCAAGATCCAGAAGCGTCGGTGCGATGTCCGTATCCAGAACCATCTCTTCACGTACGGTTCCAGCGGGAATGCGTTTCGGGTAGCGCACCTGAAAAGGCACTCGTATCGACGGTTCGTGCATCAATCGCTTGTCGAAGAGCCGCCACTCTCCAAGAAAAAATCCGTGGTCGGAGGTTTGCAGGATGGCCGTGTCGTCAAGAATATTTTTCTTTTCCAGTGCACCGATCACGCGACCGATATTCTCATCGACTGCGACGAGACCTGCATAGTAATCTTTCGCAACGCCTTCGAGAGAGCCGCAGGCAACATGGCTTGAGGTTGTGCCCAGCTTATTTTCTGCATCGACAAAACTCTTCGGTTTGCCGGGATATCCCTTGAGATCATCATCAAAGCTCACGGGCTTCGCGATGGGTGTGCCGTTGTAGAGGTCGGCAAGTCGACGCGGACGAAAGAACGGCTCATGCGGCGCGACAAACCAGATCAGAATGCAGAAAGGCTTATCTCCACGGTCTTCATTGATCCATGAAATCGCACGGTCCGTGGAGAGATCGTCGGGATAAACCGCCTTGTACTGCTTGCTTGGCCCAACTTTTCCCTTGCGGCCTTCTTTAAAAATAGGATTCTCATAATCGTTACTGGGATTGTTGTGGCCAAAGTAGTAATCCCAATTTCGCTCCTCCACTCCATTTCGTGTATGGATTTTGCCTACGATGGCGACCTCGTATCCTTCCTTCTGCAGTATCTCAGTGAAGAGCGGAATATCGGCGGCAAGAGGAATATTGCCCTTGGTGTTGTCGAGAGCACCGGTAGAACGCGAGTACAGGCCGGTAAGTGCAGTCGCGCGGGCCGGAGCGCATAGTGCATTGGTGCAAAAAGCGTTTGTAAAACGAACGCCTTCGTGTCCGATACGATCATGGTTCGGCGTCTTGAGGATAGGATTTCCCGCGATTGAAAGTGCGTCGGCCCGCTGGCCTTCTCCAAGGAAGAAGACCAAGTTAGGACGCTTCGATTTCGTCTGGGCACCTGCCAACGCTGGTGCTACCGTCGAGACTGCTGCAGTACCTGCAATCGCAAGTGATGCCTGCAAAAAGTCGCGCCGCGTCGTTGTGCCTTGTGCAGAACTCAAAGGCTTGGAGCTTTGTTCATTTGTTTCTGACATAAAAATCCTTTCGCTCACATATCGATTTTATTTAGAAAGAGAACTTCACCTTGAAAGCGATATTACGCGGATCGAGTGCAGAAGTGATCTTTCCGAAGGTTGCAGCGCCAACGGTTGTTCCGACGCCATTGAAGGCCGGATGGTTGAAAAGATTAAAGAACTCGCCTTCGAACTTCGCTGTAACAGGAGTGTCTCCAATGAGATTGAAGGTCGCTTTCTTGGAGAGATTGAATTGGGTGCTGTTCAGCCCCGGCTGGCGAATGGTGTTGAACCCCAGATCGCCGAAGGTTCCCAACGCAGGCTGGCTGAAGTTTGCTGTTGAGAAGTAATTGTTGATGTTGCCATGTTGATAGATCACTGAGCCCGTTATGTTAGGCCGTTCCCCCGTATTACCAACACCGGCGCGGTCTGCGGAGATCGTTGCCGTTACCGGCGTACCGCTCTGGAAGGTAGAAACTCCACTGACCTCCCAACCGCCAAGCGTATAAGCCTCCAGGCTGCGACTGCCATGGAAGAACGGCAAGTCGTAAACATAGTTAATGGTGAAGCTCTGTGGTCTGTCATAGGCCGTTGGACCATTTTCATTAGCGAACTGATTTTGCCCCACCTGCGAACCGAGAGAACGAGAGTAAGTGTAAGCCGCTTCAAAGAGGAATCCGTTCTTGAAGTGGCGACGCGCATCGACCTGTACGGAGTTATAGTTCGCAGAAGCAGAGCGGACATCATAGTTGATCGCGGCATAACCTTTGTAAGGACGAACCGTATTGACGTTTACTGTTCCCGCTGCGACGGCAGCGTTAGGCTGGGCTTGGTTGATGTTAGGTGTCTGATCCAGATGGCGGGCGGTGTTGCCCACATAGCTCACTGAAAGAACGGTCGATCCCGGAAGCTGCCTCTCTATCGTAAGAGAATATTGGCTTACGGTTGGGTACAACTTGCGAGTATCGAAGGCAGCGAGTGTCGGAGGGAACAACGTCTGTGCATCAGAAGCGAAACCAGTAAGAGTGGTGTTGTAGATGGTCGCGGATTGCGAGTACGGAGGATTGCCGCTCAGACTTTCGTGGTTGTCATTGTCCCAATGATAAAAGATGCCGTAACCACCGCGGACCGATGTTGCAGAAGAACCAAGAGGTGCCCAGGCAAAGCCAACGCGCGGTCCAATATTGTTCCGCGCGCCCGTGAGGGAACGAGGAAGATCAAGTCCTTTAAGATTGGCCGGTGTGATGATTCCGTTAAGAGGATCACCAGTGCCGGCAACCAATGTTCCTGTCGAAGTAACCGTGGGCGCGTTTGTAGCCGAATACAGACTTGGGACAAAATCTGAGATGCGGTCGTATTTATCGTAACCATTGGGCGCCCCCTGGAAGATCGTGTCACGCACGCCTAGATTGAGCGTGAGGTTACGGGTAACCTTCCAATCGTCCTGCACATACCCTTCAAACATATTTGCGAAGAGATACACATTCGACACATTGTTCTGCTCGACGTAGCTGAAGGCATGGCCAGTAAGAAAATCAGCCAACGGATTGCCGGTTGCAGAACCCGTGAAACTGAACGATCCAGCCTGGCCGCCGTATGGGAAACGATCAAATTTCTGAATACGAAGAATATTGAAACCGGCCTTCAGAGACTGATTGTGCAACTGCTTCGTCAAATCGTCACGCCAGGTGTAAACGTTGTTCGTATTATTCGTAAGTCCCTGTGCGCCAATTGATGAGAATCCGCTAATCGTGATAGTGGGAATCAGGTTATAGATATTCGCGTTATACAAACTTGGAATGGTAAGACCCGCAGGCCGTTGGCCATTGCTATTCGGTGACTGAGTAATCTGATTGCGTGAATAGCCAATCGTCGCCTGGTTCAGCAGCGTTGGTGAAAAATATGGATCCATTGCAACACTCCATTCTGTCCCGGCTTAACAAAGTAACCACCGATCGTTGCGAAAGACTGATTGGAAGGCTTCAAAATTGCCTGCTGCTGACTCCACGCATCATGAGCATAGCGTGCGGTGACCGTATCGCTTTGCGTCAGCGTCGCGTCAACACGTATCAACTCTTCACGCCAACTCGTTTGATTCTTCGGACTGATCACGTAGTTCGACGAGCTCGTGCTGTTAGGTAACGGAAAGTATGCGTTTAAAAGAAGCGCCGCATTCGGATCGATATTTGTAATCTGATTGCCCGCGTAGGGCAGCCCGGTAACAGGATTCTTGATAGGTGCAGACCCGGCGAAGTTTCCAGTTCTTTGCAGAGAGGTGGGTGTCGTCGCAGTAAAGGTGCTCTGCGGTGCTGAGGTGAAACTGGTAAGTTCCGGGCCGGAGCGACGATCGAATGCCTGCGACCAGAAGAAAAATATATTTGGCGTTAACTTACCTTTGGCTCCAGGAAGCAAGCGGCCGCCCACGTCATATCCGAAGTTATTGTCATGCAGAGGCGGCTTCGATGCGTTGAAATAATTGCGAGCATTCAGCGCATCGTTCGAAAACACCTCGTACAAATCACCGTGATATTTCTCGCCGCCAGACCGCGTCACAACGTTTACCTGGCTGTAGCCAAATGACCCGATGTCTGCCGTGTAGTTACTCTTGTGGACTTGAATCTCCTGTATCGCCTCCATCGGGGGAAAGAGATTGAGTCCTCGATTTCCGCCGGTATCCATCGCCAGGATGCCGTCATAAGTAAAAGCATTTGAGTTGATGCGGCCGCCGTTCACCGATGTCAGCGGATTGCCTTCCTGCCCCACGCCCATGCGCTGTCCCGTCTGCGAACTGCTCACACCTGTACCAAGCGAGAGGAGCTGGGTGAAGTTACGGCCATTGGTCGCGAGCTCACTTAGTTGCGTTCCTGTGATGATCGTGTTCAGGGAGCCTTCAGATGTCTCAATTGCAGGAGCAGCAGTCGTCACTGTTGCCACGTCCGATGCGCCCACAGTTAGTTGAAGATTGATCGTGCGCGTTGTATCTGATTGCAGAACAACTCCCTGCTGCTCTATACGTTGAAAACCCGACGCCTGCGCACCAACAATGTACTCCCCGGCGCGGAGTGCTGGTAGAGAGTAAAAACCGGTAGAGTTTGTCTTTGTTGAACGTTCGAGCCCCGTCAAGGTCTGGCGAACTGTCACTTCAGCATCTGGAATCACAGCACCCGAACTGTCACTGATGGTTCCGTTCAACGTACCACTTCCTGAGCTTTGGGCAACTGCAGAGATCAAGGGAGAAAACAGAAGAATCAGTGCGAGCAAACTTGATCGCCTGGAAAGCACAAACATATAAAGCCTCTCTTACGACATGTGTCGCGAAGACGCAGAAATTTCTGCGCGAAATTGAACGTGTAGAAGCACAGAAGTGCCGTCAACACTAGCTATTTATTGAGGGTTTTTAGAAGGAAAGAACTAACCGCACAGGGTTCTCGCCGGACCACAGAGAGGGTCAACAGCAACAACAAAGCGTCAGTTGAGTATGAATGAATTGCATCCGAAAAAGAGACTAACACAAGAAACGCTGTAGTAACAGCTTCGTTCAAGAAGCATCACAAAATGCAACGTGATATTCAAACGCTTGGTGGCTCATTCTTACCGAGTGTAAAATCTCCGATGTATCCAGTAAGTGCTGAGGCTTGTTAGCGTCAACCGACGCTCCACTTCCGGACTATCATCATCAAGCCGCGATAGTTCACGCTCGAATCGCTCTGGCATGTCCGCTTGCCAATAAGTCATGGATTGTCCTAAGTTCAGGTACGACCAAGCTCTCGCGACTTAAAGAAAATCTCAGGTCGCAACCCTCGAACTCGCCACAGACAATGCGTTCGCTCGAAGAGGCCTCCACAATCAGCATCGAAGGGGAACATTACCCGCGACGCACGCAAAGCTAATCGGCCGCTAACCCTATCTGATGGAGACATCCCCCAAATTCGCCCACCCCGCCTTCAGCACACGCGCCTGAAGCTTTCAGTTTTCTGATTTTAATCATTCTTCTCTGGCAATTTACCCCGGGAAGGGAGTAGAGTACATTCCCTTAGGGTTGCCGAGAATTAGGCAAGCATTCTCGACGAGAAAACCAGGGGAATGGCTAGAATGAGGAATTTACTCCTGGCCAACGGAAAATAAAGAGACGGCAAACAATGGCACTCGAAACTTAAGTTCGATGTGCACAGGGTTTGCGGCCTACCGGGTTCGTTTCCGCACCAACTTCGTTCGCAGATTTCGGGCTATTCCATCGATAGCGTCGGAGCCGCAAGGTCTCCGTGGTTGTATGCGAGGTGTCCAGCGATGAAGATCCTTCTTCGTTTGTCTCCCGTTTCTGTAGCAACCTTTCTGGGCCTGTGTATATGCACCTCAATTTACCCTGGCAGGGCAGCCCACGCCGCTGTCACGTCCCCAGCGTCCGACACCATATCGACCAGCCTGAAGGCGCAGGCAACTCCGGCAGTCGACGGTGTCGTCATCCCCGGTCCGCTGCGATCTTTCCTGCGTATGGCCGGTATCAGCCAGAAGGTATCACCGAACGATGTGTTGCCCTTGCTTGCCCGCAATATCTATCTGCACGGCTATGTGCAAGGTAGTCCGACTGAGTACCTGATCCTGGTCGAACGTTATGTGCATCAAGCAAGAGAGCTTCAGATTCTGGCAGGATCGAGCAACACAATTCGAGTCACCAGTTGCGACGATGCTGGAACTTTGGTTCAGATACTCGGCTACAGACTGCGAGAGGGATGCGGGCAGAAAGACTTCACTCTGGAGACGGCAGACCCGAGGAGAGCCTTCCTGACCATCGACTCCGGCTTTCCTCTCGTTGAGCTCGAAGAAGCTCTCGAGAAAGGTGTTCCCTTCGCGTATTCATATCCCGCCTCTCGGGTCCCGGTGCTTCTTCAGGAGAGCGACTGGACCGGACTGAGCACGGGTTCCAGACGAAACTCTAAAAACATAGTGGATGCGCTGTTGAAGGATCCAACCGTCGCCAGGCTTTACTGGGCACTTGCAAAGAGCGATGACGAAACGAGGAACGAGCTGCATCGATCGCCGGGGCTCAATGCATTGCTTCCCTTTGCTCCCATTCTCGATTTCTATGGAAGCCAGATATGCATTCGCTCCGGACAGGTAATTGTTCCCGGTGGAATGAGCACCCAGGCGTACTGGAAAGAACTGGTGGGAGCGAGTCCGTCTAAACCGGGAGAGTTCGTCATCCACCTGCTTGCAAAAGATAACGGATGGCTGACTGTATATTTCGATACCTTGTCGCGTCTCAGTCAAGAACAGCAGAGACACTTCACGGAAGCCCCGCGGCTGACGCGGCTTTATGAGAGCTTTCGAGTAGGCACCTCCAAACTCAGCCCTGCCTCAGGAGTGTTTCGAAAGGCTCCCGAACTCCTGGTTCTGTTTACCCGCGTCCAGTGGGATCCTGACGGTCAACCTCACGTTCCTGGAGATTTGGAGGTCTGGAAAGAGATCTTTCGTCAGAAATCTGATTCCGGAGTTATCCACGACTGGGGCAAGCGCACCCGCTCTTGGAATTCTCCAGAGCAATTGCTCGAGGGCCTAACCGCTGTTTCCTGCGTGGAAGGCGAGACCGGACCACTTCAGATTTATCTCATGTTGGGCGAGCTCGACCGCGAACGGCAGTTTGGGAAACGCTTATCGGTTGAAACCGTGCGCCTCCTGGCCGACCGGTTCACTCAGTTCAACAGCTGGTATCTGGTGTTCACAGAGTTTCCGAGTCTCGACGATGCTTCCATCGTCCATTTTATGAATGTGGCTGATGCGATTGACGGAACTTCCAACCAGACTCTGCGTGAAAATACCTTGGGCGCCTTTCAGGCTACCGTGGGGCTTTGGCAGATATTGGCTCGCCAGAATCAGATTCCGAATGCCGAGCTCAATACGTCCTGGCAGCAGATCATCGAGCCCTTTGGAGCAATCTCTTCCTCTGCTCAGCTCTTCGATGCCACTCGCAACTCACTGGGAAAGCTTCTATTGGCGGCTGGCTCTAAAGCGGACAGCTCTCAGGATGAGATCGTGAGTTTACTTGCAGGCCCTCGTCAGGAAAGCCCGGATGGACAACGGGTGCATATGGCATTAGCCGGAAGGATGAACTCGGTTCTCGAAGACCAACGTCTGGTGTCTCTCGATACTCTGTTTGCACTCAACGACGGCCTGAAGGAGATGGAAAAGGGAAAGGGAAAGGGAAAGGGCGACAGCCTGTTGCCGCTCGCAGCAGAGCTCCATGAATTCGACCTGCCCCATCCGATCTTTACCAACAGCGAAAAGATCGTCTGGGCACCAGCGATCTACACCAATCATCATGCAGAGCTGCAGGTGCGGACCGATCTGACAAGAGTGATCAAAGCACGGAGTACGCCCGCTCAACTCGAAATCGCCAGGGGCCAGCTCGCACCTTTCCTGCGGGATACTTTGGTGGGTTTGAACTATGCCTACTATGAGCCGCCGGGCGCTCAAATCCTTCATCACAATCCTCTCTTCGTCCGGTCGCATGATTTTCTGGGAGTATCGGTGCAAAGTTCGACGGATCGGCTCTGGGCTGCACCTATGTTGCTGGGGGTGGGAACGCCGGCTGGTGGCGGCGCTTATCTGATGGGCTCCCTTGCCGACCTCCCATACTCGCTGGCGGAGACAGAGCAGGATTTCATTGCGCCTGAAAACATCCAGGCACTCATTTGGAAGGAACTCGTTCCTGACCTACTGGTCAGCGCAACGCTTCCGCGCTGGTGGAGCGTGACGCCCAATGAGCTTCACGCTGCTACGCTTTATCAGCGGTCAGGGGAAGAGCTTCTAATTGCATCCGGAAAAAATGTCCCCCTCAGGAACAAGGTCGTCAATATTCTTTCCGACCGCATAGGACCGCGACGTCTGGAGGAAGTGGAACAGTCGCTACGCAGTACACAAACCGCCACTGCGATGGCTTCTCAGATGTTGCCTGCGGAAACCTCGTATCTGTCTGTAGAGTTTTACAAACGATTTCCAGACGAGACAGCTTCATGGGGGCCAGCCGGGCAGCAGCTTAACGAGCTGCGAAGCCGCTATCCGGCAGAAGTGAGTTGGGAACGCTTATCGAGAGATTTCGGGGTGCCTCATCCGCGCCTGGCTCGAACGAACGCTCGCGAGTTATTGAATGTAAAGCCATTTCCTTTCTTTGGTTCCTACTCCTATCGCCTGTTCGGCGAGTCATGGGAATCGAGCAATTTGTACTGGGCTCGCGTGGCCGATGAAATGGGCTATTCACCCATAGCCCTGAACATCCTTGTCCCCGAGTTGATCCGACATACGATCGCGAAGATCTTTGCTACTGAGCCCGAAGACTGGCCAGCAATCCTTCGCGCCATGCATGAGACAGAAGAAGAATTCAAACAGGGCAAAATTGCCGTGCTGCCAGGAATTACACCTGTATCCACAGTGTCAGTGCATGCTGGAGAACATGCAACCGCGCAATCGCAATAGGAGGATCGAGAGGATCATGGCAAAGAAATATTTTCTGTTCCTCTGCTTAGTTTCGTTTCTCTTCTGCAGTACCGGCTCTGGTGCTGGTCAGAACGATGTGTCGCGTATCCACGTGGACGTTGTTCTAGTGCAGTTGAATGTCGCGGTCACCGACGGTAAGGGGAACTATATCAGCGGTCTTACGCCGGAGGACTTCTCCATCGTCGAGGACAATATCCCCGAAAAGACTGCCACTTTCGAAGAGGGTAACGAGCCGCCGCGCAGGCTGGCCGATGTGGCTCCGCCGACTGACCACTCGCTGACGCGGAGTTCTGCCAAACCATCGCAGCCACAGGCGAGCGCGCCAGTGGTCGCAGCGAATCAGGCGCAGACTCCAGCGCTTTGGGCCGCCGGAGCTAACGTCTTCATCCTCTTCGACACCAGCAACTACATGTATCGGGGATTCGTCTTCGCACAGGACTCCATCGCGGATTTCATACGCTCTCTTGAAGGTGTGAGCAAGGTAGCCTTCTATTCCTACAGCCGCGATCTCTCACGCGTCGCCACACTTACTTCCGACCGGTCACAGGTTCTGCGCGGCGTTCGCAGCACGGTTGCCGGCGACGATGCCGCTCTCTACAACTCTCTCCTCCTAACCGTGAAGGATGCCGCTACGTTGACAGGAAAAAAAGCTATCGTCGTCTTCTCCAACGGGCCTGATAACGCCAGTCTGGTGCCTCCAGAGGATGTGGCGGAGTTGGCTCAATCAACCGGAACAATCATCTATATGGTCAGTACCCAGGAGGCCGAAGCCGAACCGGTCTCGACTGCTGTCTTTGAGCGTATGAGCAAGGCCACCGGCGGCAGAGCCTATTTCTCCAGCAGTTGGAGAGACGAGAAGAGGGCGTTTACCTCTATCCGGGATGACCTAGCACATCTCTACACTCTCAGCTACTATCCACAACCCAACCCTAACCGAGGCTGGCGCACCATCAAGGTCAAGCTCGTGGGCAAAGATCTGCAAAAGTATCATGTTCGAACCCGGGACGGATATCGTCTTATCCAGCAGGCTCAAACATCAGCGGCCGCCTTGTCGTCTGCGCCGGAATCTGCTTCACAATGATTACCGCCTCGATCAGTAAGGCAGAAACTTTCTGGCTGTAGGGCAGCGATCTCAGCATCTTACTCAGAGCTTGGACGGGGAAATGCTGGAATCCCGTCAAAACTCACGTCTCCTGGAGCTTGACAACGATTCAGAATTTTCTAAGTTGTTGAATTGATTGGCTCCTGAGGTAGGACTCGAACCTACAACCCTTCGGTTAACAGCCGAATGCTCTGCCATTGAGCTACTCAGGAATATGGGGGACGCGAAGACAGATCGCGTTGCGCTAAGACATTTATAACAAAAGCTAACGAGGGGGTCAAAGGGCTTGGGCAAATCTTGCTACTGAAAGGAGTTTGCTCCTACGTTTAACTAGGCATTTCACTTCTTCTCTCAGCCTGTTTGCTTTTTAGATAAAAATGCGGTTTTGGTTTTAGGGATATAGCAGGACCGCGATATTGTAGGCCGTAAAAGGTCTCGAGGTATCTTCGGCGCAGGCTCCTACAACCGCCTGGTGATACTTGCCTGTGCTCAACCGGGACTGGAGCTGGGCCGGTAGCTGGGCGACGTTATGAGCGGTGTAGCGCATGATGTACCAAGGCTGATGGGTACCGACATAACCGGTGGACATGCTGCACGTCTGGCGGGCATCTTTCTCACTCATCACCTTACCGTTGGCGATCTCCATCCCCGATTTGGCGAGAAGGCTGGCAACGGCTGACTCCTGCGCGTTAAAGGTGAGGGGCTGAACGAGGTTTGCGAAATCCTCTACTGCATAGTATTCATGGTCGCGCACAACAACAGCAATGCCGACGGCATCGACGCCGGGATCAAGTAGATTTTTCCTGTGCCCTTCGGAGTGCATCCAGAGATCGTGAATCATAGCCGCAGCCGGGGCTTCGGCCACATTTTCGGAGATGAGGCTGAAGTGTGCTCCGGCATTAGCTCCCCGCTCAGAGAGCTTTGGCTCTCCGGGAAACTGGTGGGAGATATCGCGATGAGCCGCCATCTCACGAGCGTGAGCCTGGGCAGCCTCGGTAAGGGTAGTATCCAGGCGGAGTGGCTGGAGGCCGCGTGCTATACGATCCTGATTTGCTGAATCAAGGAGGAACTGCACGGCGACACTGGGCGTGGTATTGAAGATGGACTGCGCGTGCAGAGCTGGAGTGATTGCAAAAAACAGAGTTGCAGCAATCAACATCCAGCTTGCTCTGCGTGATACACGGCGCTCTGGGGAGGGCTCCATATCACCGATTCTAGGTTTCTGAAGTAACTCAGGGCATAGCACTTTCGGGGTACTCTGCCCCTGGCTTGCCTGATATCAAACCCAGTTGATCTGCCTTTTTAAGGCAGCTTCCGGTCGGTTCAGGAGATCTGACTGCGGACGGCTTCCCAGGTGGTGCGGATTCCCTCTTCGAGCGAAGTGGTATGGTGCCAGCCTAGGTTGTGGAGACGTGTCACATCCATGAGCTTGCGTGGGGTGCCGTCGGGCTTTGTGGTGTCGAAAACGAGTTCCCCCTTGAAACCAAGGACTTTAGCTACAATTTCGGCCAGCTCGCGAATGGTGACATCTTCTCCCGTACCGATATTGACCAGCGGTGGGGTATCTTCGGTCAGCAGGGAGTTGTATCGGCTGTCGTCGAGATTCATCAGGAAAAGGCAGGCCGCGGCTAAGTCGTCTGAATAGAGCAACTCGCGTCGAGGCGTGCCGGTTCCCCAAACGCTGATGCTGTCAGAGTTGGACTTGATTGCTTCAGCGGTTTTGCGGATGAGCGCGGGCAAAACATGCGAATTGGCCAGATCAAAGTTATCGTTGGGGCCATAGAGGTTGGTTGGCATAGCCGCTAAATACTTTGTTTTGTATTGCCTGTTATAGCTCCAGCACATCTCGATCCCGGCAATCTTGGCCAGTGCATAGGGCCGATTGGTGGGTTCAAGAGGACCGGTCAGCAGACAGGACTCAGGCATGGGCTGAGGAGCGAACTTGGGATAAATGCATGAGGAGCCAAGAAAGAGCAGGCGGTCTACCTGGTTGATCCGGCTCGCTTCGATGATATTGGTCTGGATGATGAGATTGTCGCGGATGAAGTCGGCCGGATAATTATTGTTCGCCAAAATTCCGCCTACCTTCGCAGCGGCGAGGAAGACGTATTCGGGCTTTTCGTTGGCGAAGAAGTCATTGACTGCATCCGTATCAAGCAGATCCAACTCTGACCGTGTGCGCGTGAGCAGGTTGGTATAGCCCTGAGCAGTAAGAGCGCGATGAATGGCTGAACCTACGAGTCCACGATGGCCGGCGATGTAGATACGGGAAGTCTTTTTCATGCTTTTTCTTAACCGATAAGGTGCTTCTAATGAGTTAGATGATGAGGCTGCATCTTTGATCTTTCTCCGCAGAGATCAAAAGATGCAGCGCACTTCTATTTTTTGTGCAGTGCCAAACGGTGGTAACACAGAGCCAACCTGAGCCAGTTATGTTTCGCGGACGTTATAAGCATCGAAGCCGTGTTTCCGAACCAGCGCATCACGTTGCGCTGCCTTCAGGTCGGACTCAACCATATCCGCAACCAACTGGTCGAAGCTGGTGCGTGGAACCCAGCCCAACTCTCGTTGAGCTTTTGCTGGATCTCCGAGCAATGTCTCTACCTCGGTTGGACGGAAGTAGCGCGGATCAACCGCGACGACGACGTTGCCATTTGCATCGACCGCCTTCTCATCCACGCCGCTTCCCTGCCAGGAGAGGTCGAGATCGAGAAGTTTGGCACAGCGCTGGACGAACTCGCGGACGCTGTACTGCTGGCCGGTAGCAATCACGAAATCCTGCGGCTTTTCTTGCTGGAGCATGAGCCACTGCATTTCAACATAGTCGCGAGCGTGCCCCCAATCACGTTTCGAATCGAGATTGCCAAGGAAGAGCTGCGATTGCAGACCCACCTTGATGCGGGAGAGGCCGCGCGTGATCTTGCGAGTGACGAAGGTCTCGCCACGCAGCGGAGACTCATGGTTAAAGAGGATTCCGTTGCAGGCAAAGATGCCATACGCTTCGCGATAGTTGACGCAGATCCAGTAGGCGTACATCTTCGCCACCGCGTAGGGAGAACGAGGATAGAAGGGCGTGGTCTCCTTCTGCGGGATCTCCTGTACGAGGCCATAAAGTTCTGATGTGCTGGCCTGATAAAACTTGGTCTTCTTTTCGAGACCGAGAATGCGGATCGCCTCGAGCAGACGCAGAGGGCCAAGCGCATCGGCTTCGGCGGTGTACTCGGGCTGTTCAAAAGAGACCTGAACGTGCGACTGAGCGCCGAGGTTATAAATCTCATCGGGCTGTACCTTCTGCACGATGTGAATCAGCGACGAGCTATCCGTGAGGTCGCCGTAGTGAAGAATAAGGTGGGGCGACGGGTTGTGCGGGTCCTCATAGATGTGATCGATGCGCGCGGTGTTGAAGAGGGAGGAACGGCGCTTGATGCCGTGAACTTCATAGCCTTTGGCGAGGAGGAACTCGGCAAGGTATGCACCATCCTGTCCAGTGACTCCTGTGATGAGGGCTTTCTTCAAAGCGAGATTTCTCCTTTTTTAGAAGCCGGGGTGGGCTTAAGTGATTTTACTCGACGAAAGGTTAAACGCCGATTTCCAACGACGAGGTAACAGCAGATTATCTTGTGAACATCAGCCCATGACCTGCTGAATGATCATCTGGCAATCCCGAAGTCGATAAAGGCGTGTTGCGGATCGGTGTGCAGCAACGTCACATTGACTGTGTCGCCCACATCCAATCCCTGTTCGCCGTGAATCACCTTGCCTTCAACCGGGGGATGGAAGACGCGCACATAAACGCCCTTGTCGCCGGAGCCGGTGATGACGCCGTGGAAGGTCTTGCCGATACTGTCGGAGAGTGCAACTGCAGCTACCCGCTTCTCCATCGCTCGCTCGACCTTTCGTGCCGCCGCCTCCTGCAGATTGCACTGCTGCGCGATCGCTGCCAGCTCGGCATCGGTGTAGGGCGGCGGCTCGTTGTCGAGCATTGCCTTGACCACACGTTGCGTCACCAAATCGGCAAACCGGCGGTTTGGGGCAGTCGAATGAGCATAATCTTCCGCAGCCAGACCGAAGTGCCCTAATGGCTCTGCATCATCACCTTTGGTCAGAACATATTCACCCGGCCCCATGAGCTTAATGATTGCGAGCGCCAGATCAGGATAGTGAATCGGATCGCTGGCTCGCTTCGCCTGCAGAAAAGCGTTGAGCGCTCCGGAATCAGGCTGCGACGGCAACTTTGTGCCGTTCCGTTCCACCAATTCAACGATGCGATCCCATCGCTTGGGAACTCGTACGACTCGGCGGATGCAAGAACGACGCGCCTCCCGAAGCGCTCGCGCCATAGTTCCATTTGCCGCGATCATAAACTCTTCGATCAGGTCTGTAGCGCGATTATGCTCTGCCGTCCTGATCTCGTGCACCTGACCATCGACTACCACCGGGTCAGCTTCGATGCGATTGAACTCGAGCGCTCCCTGCCGCACCCGCTCCGCACGCAGTGCCACTGCGGTTACATTCTGTAGCTTCAGTTGCGCCTGCAGCTCCGCCGACGCCGCGACCTTTTCGTCGGGCGAAGCTGTCCCTTCAAGCCATGGCCCGACCTTGCTGTATGCAAGCTGTGCCTTATTCCGCACCAGGGCACGATAGATGCTCGTCTGGCCCACTACGCCTTGTGCGCTGACAACAAACTCCACCACCATCGCTGCACGGTCTTCATCTTCATTCAATGAAGTCAGATCAGTGGAAAGCTCATTGGGCAACATAGGAAAGTTACGTACTGCCGTGTAAACAGTCTGCGTCTGCTGAGCAGCGTGCTCATCAATAGGAGAATCTTTGAGCACCGAAGCCGAGACATCGGCAACGCCCACCCTAATACGAATGTCGTTTCCACCAGCTACACTCTCTGCAACCTCAATCTGGTCGAGATCGCGCGAGGTATCGTTGTCGATCGAAGACCAGAGCAGCGGACGAAGGTCACGTTTATCGGGGTCTGGCTCTACAACGTGGCCATCGGCACGAATCTCCTCGACCTGCTGCTCGGTGCCTGTTGGAAAATCCGGATGAAAGCCCTCGCGGATCATCTCCGCTGACGCAGAAGCAGCAAGATCAAAGGTAAGTGTGGACATGCAAGGGAAGGCTACCACGCTTGCCTTTCCCTTTGTTTAAGAGCGCTCCAGCGCAGCAACAAATACACCTGCCCAACGCGAGACCTGCTCTGCATATGCACCTGTTACAGAATCACGACTTCCTTCTAGCACGGCCATCTGCACAGCGAAGTTGCCCACCGTAGAGCTTTCAGCCGAACCGCGAAACAGTTCGAGACCGGTGGCCTGCTGCGTAAGACGGTTAAGAAACTCGTTCTGGCTGGCGCCGCCAACAATAAACAGTCGCTTCAGCTTCTTGCCGCTGTGCAGTGCCACACGATCCAGAACCTTGGCATAGCGCGCAGCCAGGCTATGGAAGATCAGGCTGGCAAACTGAGGAGCGCCTTCAGGACTCTCATCCAGCGGCTCAAAGCCCTTGCGTATACGCTGTGCGTTGATGCGCTGAGGCATCCGTCCCGCCAACAGAAGCTCCGGGTCGTCGACATCGAGCACACCATGCGGCTTTGCCACAGCCTCGGCGGCAGCCACCAGTTCAGGCACGCTCCACACCTTGCCATCGGCAGCCCATTTGTCGATGCACTGCTTGATGAGCCACATACCGTTGACGTTCTTGTGGAAGCAGATTCGATCGCCCACGGCACCAAGATTCGTAAAGTTTTCTTCCGCCGCATCCTTGCCATTGCGGGGCTGCTCCACCAAGGTTCCCACCAGCGACCATGTACCCGAACTGATGTAAGCCCAATCGCTTCCAGTTGCCGGAATACCGGCAATCGCAGAGGCGGTGTCATGGCATGCCGGCGCAATCAACACGGTATCGGAGAACGCCGCCAGCTCCGTCAGCGGTCCGGTCAACTTGCCGAGCTCCGTTCCTGGAGGAACAATCTTAGGTGCGCTGGCAAGATCAAGCTGTGCTGCGCTGAAGATCTCGCGACACCACTGTCTGCGATACAACTCCACCATGCCGGTATGCGTAGCGTTCGTATGCTCCGCCACACGTGCACCACCCCAGCGCGAGAGAATATACTCCGGCAGGTTCAGCCACTGGCTGCCCTCGGGGAGATTCTGTAATGTATCCGCGTGGAGTTGATAGAGCGTGTTGATTCGCAATAGCTGAACACCGGTCAGCTCACGCAACTTCTCCGGGCTGATCCTGCGGTGCAAAGACCGCTCCGCCTTCAAGGTACGCTCATCGCGATAGCAGAAAGGATCGGCCAGCGGCCTTCCTTCACCATCGATTCGCACGTAATCGACGGCCCAACCATCGACGGCAATAGAGCGCACGCCTTCGATCGCAATCGCTGCACACTTGCGCAGTCCCTCGTCGAGACCGGCTTCGATCATCGTGAGGTCCCAGTGCAGACCGCCGTCGACCTCGCGCGGAGCATTTGCAAACCGATGCACCAGCGAGATCGATGCCGCGCCATCGAGCCATCGCAACAGTGAGACCCGGCAACTCTCCGCTCCCAGGTCTACTGCAATCAATGCCCTTGTATCTGCGGGACGCAGTGCCATGTCACCTGTCCAGTGGCGGGCACGCTTCATCGCAGATAGGCCTCGGTCAAGCCTCCATCGACGGGGATGAGATGGCCCGTTGTGCAGCGTGCCAACGGTCCGGCGAGGAACATGATCGCCTGCGCGCAGTCCTTCGGGTCGATGGGCTGATGCGTCAGCGTGCGCGTGGCATAGAACTTCGCCAACTCGTTGCGCAGGCCGTCATCGGTGTCCTTCTCGTCGAAGGGCAGCTTATACTTCTTGAGCGATGCGATGACACGGTCGCGTGGGAACATGGTCGATCCCTTAACTACTGTGGCAGGAGAGATTCCATTGACACGCACCTTCGGCGAAAGCGAGACCGCAAGCTCTCGCACCAAATGGCTCAACGCGGCCTTGCTGACGTCATAGGCTTCGCTGCCGCGCTTCGCAACAACCGCGTTGGCCGAACTCGTCAGCACGACGCTGGCATCGATTCCCTGCTCCGTAAACACCTTTGATGCCTCATCGGTCAGCAGATAGTTTGCCGTAACATTGACCTCCAGCGTCAACGCCCACTGCGCGTCTGTGATAATTCCATCGGGCGACGATGGGAAAAGCGCGGCCGTGTTGATGAGAATGTCGATGCCGCCAAATTGCTTAACCGTTGCATCCAACGCGGCCTTGATGGCTTTGCGGTCGCGGATGTCGATACTCACCCAGCTTACGGCTTCTTTGCCCGCAATCGCCTTCGTCTCCTCGGCGACAGCCTCTGCACCCTTCACATCGCGGTCTGCAATCACAACATGCGCGCCACGCTCGGCCGCCAGCAACGCAACTTCGCGACCAATACCGCTGCCGCCACCGACGATAAGAGCTACGCGACGGCTCAATTCCTTCTCCGCAGGCTGGCGGCGAATCTTCGCCTCTTCGAGCTTCCAATATTCAATGCGGAAGGCCTCGCTCGGCGGCAGAGCAACGTAGTTCGAGTACACCGTAAACTGATCAACCGAAGCAGCCGGTCCAGCCTGCGGAATCTCCTTGCACTCCACGCCTGCCCCCAGCGCTCCGGCACCCTGCATCACGCCAATTGCGTTGATATAAAATTCGCCGGTGATACGCGACTCGGTCTTGTTCTTGCCGAAGCTGAACATACCTACACCCGGTACCAACACAACTGTCGGGCTGGCATCGCGCAGTGCGGGAGAATCCGGCAGCGCATGCTTCTTGTAATACTCCGCATACTCCGCGCGATAGGTTTCTAACGCTGTCTCCACTAGTTCCTTCAACTCCGCTGGATCGCCGGCCGGATTCCACTTAATGAACATTGGGCGAATCTTGGTGCGGATAAAGTGATCGGGACAGCTTGTGCCAAGGTGCGCCAGCTTCTCTGCCTGCGCCGAGTTCACGAATTCCAGTACCTGCGGCAGATCCGAGTAGCTTCCAATCCAACGCTGCTTACGCGAGACCACACCGCGTAGGTGCGGCATAATCTGCAAGGCAATCTCCGCGCGGTCTTCGCGAGTCTTCGTCTGGCCGCCGCCGAAGTGCTTGTGTCCCGCCGTTGCACCATGTCGCTCAATAAATTGTCCAAGCTGGTCGATGATCGTGATCGTGTTCAGGTAGCTTTCGCGCTGCGTGTTACCCCACGTAAACAAACCGTGACCGCCTAGCACTACTCCATCGCAGCCAGGCGTGTCCTCGACGATCTTGCGCAGCATCATCCCAAGCTCAAAACCAGGGCGCTGCCATGGGAGCCACGCCAGCTTGTGGCCAAACTCCTTGTTAAACTCCTCCATCTTGATCTTCCCATTCGCCGAGGCTGCCAATGCGATTCCCCAGTCCGGGTGCAGATGGTCTACATGTGGAAACGGCAAAAATCCATGCAGCGGCGTGTCGATAGAGGCAGCAACTGGATTGTTGCCGAACGTGCACAGCGGATACATGTCCACCATCTCATCTTCCAGTTCGACGCCGCGATATGCCTTCTCAAGCGCTAACAGCTTGTCGAGATAAAGAGTCGCAAACCCGGTCCGCTTAATGCTGCCCAAATCGCCACCACTGCCCTTCACCCAAAGAACCTGCTTCGTCTTGCCATCCAGGGAATCAACCTGCTCCAACTTCGAGCTGGTGTTGCCCCCGCCAAAGTTTGTAATCCGCAGGTCCGATCCCAGCAGGTTCGACCGGTAGCGTAGCAGCTCCGGTCCATCCAGCTTCGCTGCTACTGCATCATCCCAACGATCTTCAAGAAACCGCAGACCACTCTTTGCCACCATCGTATTGACCTCTTCGTTAGATCTGAATCCCAACTATCATTTCACACGAAACACCAATACAGCAACTATTTCCAATCGGAAAATACCACACAAAATCCCCACAGTACCTAACCGCACGGCAGCACTCGATCCCAAGCTAGATTGCGGCTACTCTGCGCCGCCGCAGTACCATAAGACCCACCACTCCCGTACTCAAAAACACAATTGACATCGGCTCGGAAACTGGAGATGCGTCAGATAGCTTGGCCTGGAATGTCTCACCGTCTTCGAAGCCGGTAATGTGAAGCAAGCCGACGCTGGTGTAGAAATCTTCAGGATAGACCTGTGGAAATGTAAAGTTCGAGAAATTGCTCACGGCATCGTAAGGTCCTGTCTCGACACCGAAGAACGCACCACCCAGCGGGTCTATATTCGACAGATAGGCTGTTCCCGACGGATCTACAACAAACTCGGCCGGGCCGATCAGAGTCGCCAGATTCACCCCGTTATAACTGACCACGCCAATTCCCGACCGATTCACGATGAAATCCGATCCTGGAATGTCCGTATAAAAATCTCCTGAAGTCGTTACGTTGTCCGTGTCCGCGTAGATCGTCACAGTGAGAACCGGGCCGGGGTCAAACTCATGGTAGGTGCCCGCATAACTGATCCCATTCAGGGTAAAGAAATCGTTACTTGTGAAAATGTATTGAATAGGCGTTGCATTCGCGAAAGAACCGCAAATCAGCCCAAATATCATTCCGGCGATCAATTTTATATTCATGATAGAAAAACCTCCTTCAAGGTCTGTCGCCCTCGCAAATCAACTAGCCTTCCCACCTGCCTATTCCAGCATCTTCTGCGTCACCATCTTGTGCGCGACGTAATTGTACGGCGGCACAGTCTGTCCTCGCAGCAGTTGTAAGCCCAAATGCACCAGGCTTGGCCCATAGGAGCTTGCCTCATGCGACACGGAGCCGATCAGGGGCGACTTGTCGCGGCGCATCTCCGCAATCGCCTCGGCGATGCAGTCCTGCCCCACCACAACGACATGCTTGTCCCGCTTCAACTCCCTCACCGCATCGACCGCGCCCAGCGCGCTCGAATCCGTGGCTGCTGCAACCAGAATGTGCTTGTCCTTGGGATGCCGCTGCAGGAAGTCCATAATTAATTTCTTGCTGCGCTCGCGCATTCCTCGGGCATCCATGCGGACAAACAGTTCTACCGGAAGATCGGAGATGCCATTACGCACCCCTTCGAACGCGCCTGTGATCCGGCTCTGCACTAGCGGCCCGGCCTCAGCCAGATCCAACCCCAGCACCCACTCCACCTTGCCATCCCAGTTCGCCACCGCATGGGCTGCAAGCGTTTCACCAGCCTCGATACCGACGCGATAGTTATCCACGCCAAAATACGTCGCATGGGGATGCGGGATATCGATCGCAATTAACGGGATGTTCGCCCCGGCGATCTTGTCACCAATCATCGGCGCGACCTCCTGCTCTACCTGGAACTCGATCACTAGGTCGACCTTGCTACGCACAAATTCCTCTGCATTCTTAAGGGCGGTCCCGGCATCGTAACGGTTGTCGAGAATCATCAGGTCCACGCCAACCGAGGCTGCCGCATCCTTCAGGCTCTCAGTCACCTCGTTCGAAAAGGGCATGTCGGCACTCTGTCCGGCAAATCCAAACCGCATCTTTTTGGGTCGCGTCACCTGCCGGTACAACCCGTCGGGAGACTGCGACAGATACCCGCGATGCACAAACGTCTTCAGAATCCGGTAGACCGTTGTTTTGGAGATCCGCGTCTTGCGATGAATCGCCTCCAGCGTCATCGGCTGGTTCTCTTCCTGTAAAAGCTCAAGGATATCCAGCGCCTTGGATAGCACAGGAATCAAATAAAGTCTCTTCGTCGTTTTACGCACCGGCATAATCTCCCTCTGAGGAGCGACCACTCAGACGCTCCATTATGCGACAAATAGATGCAGTTTCGTTAATGAAATCAATAGCCTGCAAGAAATCCTTTATCACAAAAAATTCTCCTCTTGACAATCTAGTGGAGCAACAATATACCTCTAGACAATCAAGAGGAGTGATTCATGGCTGGCAAACCCAGTGATCTTATTCAGGGAACCCTCGAAATGCTGATCCTTAAAACCCTTGCACTGGAGCCGATGCACGGCTATGGAGTTGCTCTTCGCATCGAGCAGATGAGCAATGGAGTCTTTCGCGTTAACCCCGGCTCGCTCTTTCCCGCCCTCAGCCGACTCGAACGCGCCGCGCGCATCAAGGCAGAATGGCGCGCCACCGAGAACAACCGCCGCGCCAAGTATTACCTGCTTACCGAGCAGGGCCGCAAAGCGCTCAAGGAAGAGACCCAGCAATGGAGTCGCCAACTAGCCGCCATCACCAGCATCCTCGAAGCCTGACGGAGCCACTATGCCAATCTTGCGAAGTTTTATCAGCGGAATCCAGGCGTTCTTTCACAAGGAACAGCGAAGCCAAGACATGGATGAAGAGCTTCAGGCATTTCAGGAAGCCTCTATGCAGGAAAAAATTCGTCAGGGCATGAGCGATCAGCAGGCACGGCGCGCAGCCCGCGTTGAGATGGGCAGCACAGAGACCGTGAAGCACAAGATCAGAGCCTCAGGTTGGGAGTCTACCGCCGAAAGTATCTGGCAGGATATCCGCTTCAGCCTGCGCATGATGGCCAAAAGCCCCGGCTTCACTGCCGTTGCCGTCCTCTCGCTTGCGCTTGGCATCGGGGCTAACACTGCCATCTTTACGCTTATCAATCAGGTCCTCCTCCGAAATCTCCCGGTGCGCAATCCGCAGCAACTCGTCACCTTCGGTAATTCCGAGGGTGGAGGCGTCCTCGGCGGCGTCGATCTTGGCAGCTATGGCATGTTTCCCTGGTACTTTGCTCGCCAGCTCCAGGCCAATCCTGGTCCCTTCCAGGGTGTCGCCTCTTATTTGAGCTTTTCTCCAAAGGTAAGCGTGCGACTCTCCGATACGGGCAAAAATGCCTCCAACAACAACGCCATCCTAGTTCCAGCCAATCTCGTCTCCGGCAACTATTTCAGCGTTATTGGAGCACAACCACTTCTCGGCCGCGCTATCACTCCCGCAGATGATGCAACTCCCGGCAACGGCGCCGTCGTCGTCCTTAGCTATCATTTCTGGCAGCAGACACTCTCGGCCGATCCCGCTGTTCTCGGCAAAACAATCACCATCAACAGTACCCCCTTCACAATCATCGGAGTCATGCCTGAAGCCTTTCACGGTATCAAGGTTGATCTTGAGCCAATCGAACTCTGGTCACCGATTACGATGCAACCAGTAATCCAGCAGGGGCCTTCTCTACTTACACCGCAAAACGGGGCCTACTTTCTGCATCTTTTCGGCCGCCTCAGCCCTGAGGCCACAACCAATAAAGCCGCGCTCGCACAGAGCCAGGCATGGCTCGACCAGCAGATCCGAACCGGTGTCCGCGCGAATGAAGGCACACCTATCCCTCCTGCGCGCCAACAAGAGATCAATCGCATCACGGTTCCCCTCCTCTCCGCTGCGAATGGGGTTTCCTCCATCCGCAGTCAATATGGAGACTCGCTGCGAATCCTCATGGCTGTGGTCGCGTTGGTCCTTCTCATCGCCTGTGCGAACCTCGCCAACTTTCTCCTTGCCCGCGCCGCCACACGTCAGCGCGAAATAGCCACGCGCCTCGCACTTGGCTCCAGCCGTGCGCGCATTGTCCGCCAATGCCTCATCGAAACCATGCTTCTCGCCCTCTCAGGCGGCCTTCTCGGACTGGGCATCGCCTTCGCTACCACTCATGCCTTGATTGTCTTTTTCAGCCAGGGCAATCCCTATATTGCGATGAGCTCCACACCAGATCTTGCCGTCCTACTCTTCACCCTCACCGTCTCTCTTGTGACTGGACTTCTCTTCGGGCTCGCACCGGCACTCACTGCCGTACGCACCGGCTCTGCGACCACACTTAGCTCCAACGCGCGCACTGCGCAAAGCAGCGGAGGCAAAGCGTCGCGCTTCTGGCCCAAGACTCTCGTTACCGCCCAGGTTACGTTGTCACTTCTCCTGCTTGTCGGCGCTGGCCTCTTCCTTCGCACGCTTCGTAATCTGCAAAATCAGGACTACGGCTTCGAGCGCACCCATCTTCTTCTGGCAAACATCAACGCCCAGCTTGCAGGGTACAAACCAAGTCAAACTCCAGCTCTCTATCAAACACTCCTTGAGCATCTCTCCGCTCTTCCCGGCGTTCGCTCCGCGGCTCTCTCTGCCACACCTCCCATCAGCTATAGCGCATGGAACTCAACGCTCGAACTCTCCGGCTACACCCCGGCGCCCAAAGAAGACATGAGTTCCATTCTTAACCGCGTCTCCGGCCAGTATTTCGAAACTGCGAACATTCCTATCGTCGCCGGACGCCCAATCACCCCAGCTGACTCTGCCAACAGCCTCAAAGTCGTCGTCATCAATCAAGCCATCGCCAACCATTTCTTTCCCAAAGGGGACGCTATTGGCCGGTCTCTTACCATCGACCTCGACGACGTTAGAGGCCCGTGGCGCATTGTAGGCATCGCCCGCGACACCAAAGCTCGCGGTCTCCGAGATGCAGAGCCTACCAGGATGACCTACATCCCCTTAGCTCAGATCGACGTCTTTGTCCCCGCTGCTACCGCTTCCTCTACGAGTTCAGTCAAATCAGCCGGCAACGCCACGCCGCCCCCTCTGGAAGAGAATCAAGATTGTTTTGCCGATACTATCCTGATCCGTACCACCGGCGATCCTGCTAAAACTATCGCAAGTCTCCGCGCTGCCGTAGCGACAATAGACTCTAACCTCACCCTGACGAACATCATCACGATCCACGATCAGGTCTCCACCTTCATGACTCACGACGAGCTCATCTCTTCGCTCACCGCAATCTTCTCGCTGCTCGCCCTGATCCTTGCCAGCATCGGCCTCTATGGCGTGATGAGTTATAATGTCGTTCGCCGCACCAACGAGATCGGCATCCGCATCGCGCTTGGCTCGCAACTTGGTGGCGTGCTCTGGATGATCATCAAAGAATCGCTTCTCCTGCTCGCTATAGGAATCGCCATCGGCGTCCCAGCCACACTAGCCACTGGGCGCACCATCCAATCGCAGCTCTTCGGCTTGAACGCCACCGACCCGCAGACCATCGTCATGGCTATTCTGACAATCTCCGCGGTAACGCTCATCGCAGCCTGGCTCCCCGCCCAACGCGCAACCAAGGTCAACCCTGTCGTCGCCCTGCGTTACGAATAGGCAAAGAAAATGCGCCGTCCCCGGAACAGTAGGGACGGCGCATTCTTTGGATACGATCAGTGCACGTTACGCGTAGCTGGAGACACTGCGGGCATTCTTGCTGCCACGTTCGCGCGTCACCTTCTCCACGTAGCCGCTCTCTGCCAGCGCCTTCAGAGGATCGGCAGGCAGTCCGCGCGCAATCCGCCACTCGCGAACCACGGGACGTACATCCTGCCAGAACGCGGTGCGAAAACACTCTTCCGCTTCAACCAGGCGACATGCATCCTGCAGCTCAGCCAACTTATTCTGGTCGATCAGCGAAGCCTTTGCATAAAGCTCCTGTGCCGTCAGCACCGACTGCACCATTGCCTCGATCTTGCCCTTCAGGTTATGGCTCTGGTCGATCATGAAGGCGATATCTTTCCGCTCTTCGGATGTCGCGCTCACAATCTCATGGAAGATGCGGAATAGCTGGTACGGATCGATCGAACCTAACGTCAGGTCGTCATCGGCATACTTGCGGTCATTGAAGTGGAAACCGCCGAGCTGACCTAGTTGCAACAGCCAAGCCACAATCTGCTCGATGTTCGTTCCCTGGTAGTGGTGGCCTGTATCGACCAGTACCTTAGCCTGCGGCCCGGCATTGCGCGCCAGTTCCAACGCCATACCCCAATCTGCAATGTCCGTGTGATAAAAGGCAGGCTCGAAGGGCTTATACTCGACCAGCATCCGCTGGTCAGGGCCAAGCGCCGCGTGAGTTTTACCCAACACCTCCTGCATCCACTCGATACGCCGCCGCACGCTCTGCGTTCCCGGATAGTTGGAGCCGTCAGCGATCCACAGAGAAACGTCCTTCGATCCCAGAGCCTTGCCGATCTCCACCGAATCCAGCAGGTGTTGCAATGCAATTCCGCGAATCTCCGCGCTCGGATTTGCGATCGATCCGAACTTATATTCTGCATCTTGGAAGAGATTTGGATTGATGCCACCCGACTTCACTCCATACTTCTTCTCCAGTGCTTGGATGACAGGGACATCGGCCTTTCCGCCCGGCAGGTCCCACAACACATGAAGGGCAACCGTTGGGCTCGCTCCCGTCAGTGCGTTCACCTGTGAAGCGTCGGCAAACTTTTCTTCCGTGGTCGTGGCGGCACCACCCTGTATAAACTTTCCGAACCGCGTGCCGGTATTGGCAAACCCCCACGAAGGCACCTCAATTCGAAAGCTATCCAGAGCGCTCCATATCTTCTCTGCATCACGTCCTGCCGCACCTGCACCGTTTGTTGTCATCACAAAAATCCCCTCAATCCAGCAGCTACTAAAAATAGAAATATACTCTCTATTGAAACATACAAAGATTGCATCATCCCTGCGTCGTTTGTCAAAAAGATTTTCAAACCTTTGAAACTTGGTAAAAGGTGCCTCTTTGCAAAGAAATATAGGTCGTCATCGACCATAGCGGAACTGGTACGACATCGTAATCGCAGGCGAACCGCAATACCGTCCTTGCTCCCTGAGCACAGCTAAAGAGGAATCCTCCTATAGTGTGTTCGACCTTGCGGTTACCTCCCTTTCGGGGCTACTGTCTATACCAACTTGTGGACGGACCTTTCACATGATCAGAATCACATCCAGATGTCGTGGTCCATGCACTCCCTTGATGCGTGTCATCTCAATGTCCGCAGTAGCTGAAGGCCCCGAGAAAAAAGTCGTCGTCAACTCTGAGGTTCCGCTCAGCTTCTCCATCGCCTGCGGCACCGTCTCGACGACATCGGTGGCTTTGACTACGCATAGGTGATAATCCGGCACCAATGTCACCGCACGTCGTCCTTGCCCGGCAATATTTTGCAGAATCACTGTTCCGGTCACGGCGATCGCTACGGTCGAGCCGGTTATCACTCCGTCAAATGCATCGAGCGAAGTCGCGCTCATTCCGTCGTCCGTCACAAACTCAAAGCCCTCCGGTAGCCACTCTGCCGTAAGCCCATCCGGAACTACGATCCGGCGCTTCCCTCGCGTCGTAAGTATCTTCGAAACAGCATCAGCCACATCGTCAGCCCCTACACGGACCACATGCGCGTCATAATCTCGCAATCTGTCTTCGAGCAACTCCAGCAGAGCCTCCGTCTCTAATGCAGAAGTTCGCCGATATTCTCGAGTCACATGGCCCCATCCGGACTGCGCCGCAGCCTCAGTCGAAGTGCCACCCTTAGCCACGCGAATCCTCCGCAAGATCTCAGTACGCGCCGCACTGGATGCATTAGCAACCGTCATCTCAGTTCCCATTTGTCCTCCGCTTCTCCCACCAGTCGCGGAAGGTCTCTTTCGGCATCTCCTGCAAGTCACGCACTTGGGTCCAGCCACCAAGCATTCCCGGCAGCCAGCCAATCCAACCCACGCCGCGCCCATCCTTGCGCACCAGCGGAGTCTCCGCCATGCGCCCCAAGCGCTGAGCCGCCCGAAACCGTCTCTCACTCTTGAAGATCATCGCCATGGCCTTCATGGCTCCAGCTTCAACATCGAACAGTCCCACAATCCCCGCCGTATTCTGCTTCACCACCTTGTTGCGCAGATGGATCAGCACCTCGGGAATATTGATCTTCACTGGACACACTTCATAGCATGCCCCGCACAGCGAAGACGCATACGGAAGACTCTGCGCATGATGCATCTCCTGCAGCTGCGGCGTCAGAATCGCGCCAATCGGCCCGGCATACACGCTTCCATAAGCCTGGCCCCCTGTTTGCCGATAGACCGGGCAAACATTCTGGCAAGCTCCGCAGCGAATGCAGTTCAGCGTCTGCCGCCCTTCCTTGTCTGCCAGAATCTCCGTCCGCGCATTGTCCATCAGCACCACATGAAACGCGCGCGGTCCGTCGCCTTCCTTAACCCCGGTCCAGATCGAGTTATAGGGATTCATTCGTTCGCCGGTAGCCGACCGCGGCAGCAACTGCAACACCACCTCAAGGTCTTGAAATCGCGGCAGCACCTTATCGATTCCCGCAATCGTAATCAGCGTCTCGGGCAGCGTCAGGCACATGCGCCCGTTGCCCTCGCTCTCGACGATGCAAACCCCACCCGTCTCCGCGATCAGGAAGTTCGCGCCGCTTACTCCCGTCTTCACCCGTAGAAACTTCTCTCGCAAAAACATACGAGCAGCATCGGCAAGGTCCTGCGGCGACTCACCCAGCTCAGGCAAATTCATCTTCCGCTGAAAGATCTCTCGAATCTGCTGCCGATTCTTATGCAGCGCTGGGACCACAATATGAGAAGGCTGGTCCTGTCCAAGCTGAATGATCAACTCGGCCAGATCGGTCTCATAAGCATGAATTCCCGCTGCCTCTAACGCGTCGTTCAGATGAATCTCTTCCGTGGTCATCGACTTGATCTTGATGACCTCATCCGATCCGCTTGCCTTCACCAGTCCAGTAACAATCCTCTTCGCCTCTTCGGCATCGCGAGCCCAATGGACCACACCACCAACTCGCGTGCAGTTCTCCTCAAACTGCTCCAAATAGAAGTCCAGATGCTCCATGGTGTGCTGGCGAATCTGCTTGCCTGCCTCGCGCAGCTGTTGCCAGTCCGGCATCTCGCCAACCACGCGTCCGCGCTTAGTCTGAATCACATTCGTTGCATGACGAACGTTCTTCCGCATCTGAGTATCACCAAGTGCAGCCTTCGCTGCCATCGGAAACACAGGCGACGTCTTCGGATCTAAAGCCACTCCACTCATCGCGCAGCTCCCTCATCCCCAGCCAGGATCTCCGCCAAATGCACAGTCTTCACCCCAGTCCGCTGTCGATGCAATGCGCCCTGAATATGCATCAGACAGCTATTATCACAAGCCGTACAAGCCTCAGCCTTTGTGTTCAGAATTGCCGTCGTCTTCTCCGAAAGCATCGCACTCGAAACATCGGCATTCTTCACCGCAAATGTTCCACCAAAGCCACAGCACTGCTCCAAGCCCTCCAGCGGAACCAGATCGATCCCCCGCACCGCCTTCAGCAACCGTAGAGGCCCATCGCCCAATTCAAGATTCCGTAGTCCATGACAACTAGCGTGATACGTCACCCGATGCGGGTAGTAGGCTCCCACATCCTCCAGCCCCAGTCCCCGCGTCAGAAACTCCGAGAACTCATATACCCGAGGCAGCAGCGCATCCACATCTGCAATCAGCTTCGCGTCGCCGATCTCCGCAGCCATCTTTGGATAGTGGTCCTTCATCATCGCCACACAGCTTGAAGACGGCACCACCACCGCCTCAGCCTCGCGAAACTGGTCGACAAATCGTTGCACCAGCGGCATAGCTTCTGACTGATAGCCAGTGTTATAGTGCATCTGCCCGCAGCAGGTCTGCCCAGCAGGAAACTCAACTGTATGTCCCAGCCGTTCCAGCACCTTCACCACAGACTTACCCGTCTCAGGAAATAGCGTGTCGTTGTAGCACGTAATGAATAGTGAAACTCGCAGAGCCAAACCTCCAGCCGTACAGGCCAGCGCATTAAATTCAATAGAGAGTATATTTCCCCAACGCAAATCCCGTCAGGTAGGATAGTACCCGGCACAGCACAATCACTATCATTGCACCATCAACGAGGCCTGCGTGGGAACCAATCCGTTTATCGGCGTCATTTATCACTGGATCGGCGGCTTCGCCTCCGCCACTAACTTCATCCCCTTCCGCGCTATCAAGCGCTGGTCGTGGGAGATCTACTGGCTCATCCAGGGCTTCGCCGCCTGGATCATCGCTCCCGTAGTGCTCGCCTACATCTTCGTGCCTAACCTCTTCGGCATCCTGCACACGGCCTACGCCACCCATCCCTCTGACTGCCTCTACGCCTTCCTCTTCGGCGCGCTCTGGGGAATCGGCGGCCTGACCTTCGGCCTCGCTATCCGCTATCTCGGCATCGCCCTCGGTTACGCCATCGCGCTCGGTCTCTGCACCGCCTTCGGTACGCTGATCCCGCCCATTTACACCGGCCAGATCACCACCATCATGCACGAGACCTCCGGCCAGATCATCCTCCTCGGAGTCGCCATCTGCATCATCGCTGTCGCCGTCAACGGAGCTGCAGGCTGGTCAAAAGAGCAGGAAACCACCCCCGAAGAGAAGGCCGAAGCCGGTGAATCCGATTTTTCCTTCGCCAAGGGCATCGCCGTCGCCATCTTTGCCGGAATCATGAGCAGCTTCTTCGCTTTTGGCCTCGCCGCTGGCAAGCCCATCGGCGACATCGCTAAAACTCAGCTTCTCGCCAACCACCGTCTCGACCTCTGGCAGAACCTTCCCATCCTTATCGTCGTTCTCTGGGGAGGATTCCTCACCAACTTCATCTGGTCTGCCATCCTCATCATTAAAAACAGTTCCATCAAACAGTTCGTCGGCGCTCCCGGCAACAATCCCATGCGCGCCTCGCACGCCTCCGGCGACACGCTGGTCAACTTCGACCCCCTGGACGCCTCCACCTACGACCGCCTCGCCCCCAAAACTCTCGTCGCCAACTACATCTTCGCTGCCATGGCCGGAGTCATCTGGTACTTCCAGTTCTTCTTCTACTCCATGGGCCAGACCAAGATGGGCAAGTACGACTTCTCCAGTTGGACCCTGCACATGGCCTCGATCATCATCTTCGCCACCCTGTGGGGCCTCGCACTCAAAGAATGGCGCGGCACCAGCACCCGAACCAAGTGGCTGGTCGCCACTGGCCTCTTCCTTCTCGTAGGCTCGACAGTAGTTGTAGGCTACGGCAACTACCTCAAAGCTACACAGGACGCCGTAACGGCCGTACTACTTCATTAAGAACCCTCCATTTAGTACACAACGCGTCCCCCTTTGCGATGAACTGCAAAGGGGGGACGCGTTTGCTGAAGCTATCATCAGAAACCCATCCGTGATACCGTCGCAAAAAGCAGCCATGTCCAACTGGAAAGCCATCCTGAGCTACGACGGCACCCCCTACCACGGCTGGCAGATCCAGCCCAATCTGCCTACGATCCAGGGAACCCTCGCACAGGTAATTCACCACATCACTGGAGAATCTACCCTGCCTCAGGGGTCAGGCCGCACCGATGCCGGAGTTCATGCCCTCGCGCAGGTCGCCTCCTTCTCGCTCGAATCTCCTATCCCTCCTGCCAATCTTCACCGCGCTCTTAATCGAGCACTGCCGCCCAGCATTCGCATCCTCTCCGTCGAGCACGCACCAACCGGCTTTCACGCTCGACACAGCGCCGTCGGCAAAACCTACGAGTACCACATCCATCCAACCGGTACCATCTGCTCGCCGATGCTCGCGCCATACGTCTGGCCTTGTCCTTTCCCTCTCGATCTGCAAAAACTTCAACAAGCCGCAACTCACATTCTGGGAAGTCACGATTTCACCTCATTTGCTGCCACTGATCCAGACCTGACGACCCGCACCGCTGAGCCAATAGGCGAGCAGCCCCAACATGCGACCGCTATTCGCACTATCCGCCACTCCTACTGGCGCGAACAAGAAGGCATCCTCATCTATCGCGTCACCGGAACTGGATTTCTGCACCATATGGTCCGCAACCTTGTGGGCACTTTTGTTGAAGCCGGTATGGGACGCATCTCGCCTCATGCAATTCCGGAGATTCTCGCCAGGTGTAACCGCTCGGCCGCCGGCCCCACCGCACCTTCCAGCGGTCTCTTCCTTGTAGAAGTGGAATACTAGGTAAGTTTTAAAATTTGTCTGTAGAACACGAATGTCCGCCACAGCCCAACATCGCATCACCCGCCTGGCAACTCTCACGGCGGTCCACCGAGCCTTCCACTGGCTGCATCTTCACCAACCTCAACTCCGTCAATGGCAGTTGGAGATGGTCCGCATCCCCGCGCCGTCTTTCTCTGAATCTGCACGGGCAGCCTGGTTCCTCGAGCGTTTCCACGACCTGGGTCTTACCACCATTCACCTCGACAAAGAGGGCAACGCACTTGCTGAACTGGCCTCTGTACGACCATCCTCCAACACTCGCTGCATACTCCTCTCTGCCCACCTCGACACCGTCTTCCCCGCAGGAACACTTTGCGAGCCTCGTCAGTTCGACAACAGTCCGCGTATCTACGCTCCCGGCATCTGCGACAACGCCGCCGGGCTCACTGCTCTGCTCGGCATCGCCGCTGCCCTGCGTTACGCTCACATTACTCCACCCATTCCCATCCTCTTCGCGGCTAACGTCGGCGAAGAAGGCGAAGGCGATCTTCGCGGCATGCGCTATCTCTTCGAGCAAGGGTCTTACCGCAACCGCATCGCGGCTGCCCTGGCACTCGAAGGCGGCGGCACCAACACCACCGTCACTCGCGCACTGGGCAGTACCCGACTCAGCATCACTGTCAACGGTCCCGGCGGTCACTCCTGGGCCGACGCCGGAGCACCTAACCCCATCCTCATCCTCAGCCGCATCCTCACAGCTATCGCGGAGATCGATCTTTCAACCGAGCCATTGACTACCCTTAACGCAGGTCACATCTCCGGCGGAACCTCCATCAACTCCATCCCAGAGTCCGCCACCGTCCTGCTCGATCTGCGCTCCACCGATCCTGGCTATTTACGCGCGGCCGAAGCTGACATCCGCAAAATCTGCGACGACTTCTTGCCCGCATTGCCTCCGCAACGCTCCACGTCACCGGCAACAAATATCACGATTCGTAACATAGGCAATCGGCCAGCCGCAGCCCTGCCCGACGACTCTCCTTTGCTCGAAAGCCTCCGAGCAGTAGATCGTCACCTCACCCTCCGCACCGAGCAGCGACTAGGCTCGACCGACGCTAACATTCCGCTTTCACTAGGCATTCCTGCCATGGCCATCGGCACAGGCGGCAGCGGAGGAGGCATCCACACCTTGCAGGAGTGGTACGACCCAACCGGTCGTGAAACCGCATTGCGCCGCATCCTCCTCACGCTGCTCGACATCACTCATGCCATCGCAGAAGACCAAGTCATCTAAGGTTGAGTCCCTGTCTGAAAACGCAGGTTCGATAAGGCAAAGCCATATTGTGACCGCGCATTCGCATTGCTGATAGCCGCCTGCGTCTGCTGTAACTGGGCCTGGCTAAGCTCCACGATTGAGCTCAGTCCAAGTTGATATCGTGTCTGGGCCAGATTCAGCGCAAGATTAGCCTGCCGCAACAGCTCCCCGGTCACCGTCACGCGCTGCAACGCAGTATTGGCGTTCAGCCATGCAGTTCGAACGTCACGAACCACCTGATCGCGTAGATCGTGTGTTCGCTCTGCCGCAGCCTTCGCCTCGTAAGAAGCTTGAGAAGCCTCTGCCGAGTATCGGAAGCCATTGAAAATAGGAATGCTCATATTGACGCCAACAGCGCCATACCAATCGGTAGGAAAGTACTGACTTGAACCGACAGGCGTCTTCCCTACCGTTCCCAGTGCGTTGATCGTAGGCAACAACTGCTCATGTTGCGCGCGACTGTACTTTCGCGCTGCCTGTTCGTTCCATTGTAAGGACTGAAGATCAGGCCTGTTCTGAATCGCCGCTGCAAGCAACGTCCCAACATCCGGCGGCAAAGCAGCCAGAGGGTCTGTCCCCGCTACCAGCGTGTAGTTCGTAGGATGGTCATAGCCCAGCACCGCATCCAGCGAAGCCTTCGCCGCATCGAAGTTATTCTGCGCGTCCAGCTGCAACAGTTTCGCCTGTGATAAGTTCACCTGAGCAAAGCTGAGATCGAGATCTGACTTCAACTTCGCAGAGGTCAGCGCGCTCACCTGATCTACCAGCGTCTGCCGCGCCGAGACAGTCTGTTCCGCCACCTTCAACGTAGCTTGCGCCTCAATGGTCTGATAAAACACCTCGTCTGTCGCAAGAACAATATCCTCGCGACTGGCTTCGGCATCTGCTAATCGAGCTTTCTCGTTCAGCTTCGCAGAATCCACCAGATTCTGTGTATGACCAAAATCTGTAATCAGCTGACTTACCTGAACCCCCATTCCTGCATGTTGCAATAACCTTGAGGCGGTAAGGCCTCCCGCGGAGATGCGACTCGCCTCCTCCGCTTGAACCGCGGTCAGATTGCCATTAAGGTCTGGTAGCTCGCTAGAACGAGTCTCGCGCACAACCTGATGCTGCACCTTGGCAAGCAACTGGCCGATATGAATGCGAGGATTATTCGCCAATGCAATCGTCTCAGCCTGTTGACGTGTAAGCAAAACGGGCGCATCCGAAGTCGAAGCTGACTGCGCGACTGCAAGCACAGCGCGACTGGCTGATGGCGCATTCGGCAACCGAAGAGATGACTGTTGGCCCCACGAAACACAAGGAGTAAGCAACAGCAAAGTAAAAGTACGTAGCTTCAGAATCATGTTAAACCTCCTCCGAAGCGGCAGATTCTTCCTTGTGGTGAATCAATAGATAGGCCGCCGGAACAAGAAACACCGTAACTACGACCGAAACGACAAGACCGCCGAGAATCGCACGGGCAAGCGGAGCATACTGCTCGCTGCCTGGCTCCAATGCCAGTGCCATAGGAATCAACCCCAAAACTGTAGCCAGTGTCGTCATAAGAATCGGCCGCAAACGAGCCTTACTTGCTTCGACAAGTGCCTGAGTCAGAGCCATCCCCTTCTCACGCAAAGTCCCGGTGAATTCTACAATCAAAATGCTGTTCGATACCGCGATACCGGTCATCATCACAGCGCCCATCAGCGACATGACATTGACTGTTGTCCCTGTCATCCAAAGAAAGACGAGCACACCTGTAATGCCAGGTGGCACCGCCAGCAGGATAACGAAGGGATCGGAGAAGGAAGCGAACTGTGCCATCAAGATTAGGTAAACCAGCACAATCGCCAGAATCAGACCGATACCGAAGCTGGAAAAGGACGACTGCATATCCTTGATAGCGCCTACTTCCTTCACAATCACGCCTTCCGGCATCTTTGTCTTCGACAGAACCTTACTCACATCGGCATTGGCAACGCTTAGGTCTTCTGACTTTGGCATCACATAAATATCGATGAGACGTCGGAGCTGATAATGATCGACCTCTGTAGGAGTGTTGATCTGCTTAATATTCGCGAGCGACTCCAACGGCGTTGTCTTCGTGCCGTCCGGAGAGCGCAACGGGATCTGCATAAAATCAGTCAGTGTCTTAATCTGATCTTCCGGATACTGAACCGTCAGCATGTAACTATTGCCACTCTTCGGATCGACCCAGAAACTCGGTGCGATCATGCCGTCCGAAGTAAGTGCGGTAATCACGTTATCGACGACATCTTTCGGCGACACACCAAGGAGAGCAGCGTGCTCGCGATTGATATTAAGTTCCAGTCCTGGGTAATCAAGATCCTGCGGAACCAACACGTCATTGACTGAGTTTAGCTTTCGTAGCTTCGCAGCAGTCTCTTGTGCCAACTGGTAATCCGTTTGAAGGTTGCTTCCTGCTATTTGAATATCAATAGGGGCAGGTTTACCTTGATTTACAACCGAGTCGACCAGACCGCCTGCTTGAAAGTAAGTTCCAACATCTGGAAAGTCTTTCGCTAACTTACGTCGAACCCGATCCATATATACATAACTGCCGATCTTATGGTCTTCTTTGAGGCTTACCTGGATAAATGCAGTATGCATTCCAGAGTTAGAGGTATAGATCGCCGACAGGTCAGGAGTAATGCCAATATTGGAAACGATGATATTCAGATCGTGCGGAGTTACGATACTGCGTATATCCTGCTCCATTTTGGCTACATACTCATTGGTCAACTCAATTCGTGTTCCAGCCGGAACTTTTACATTGATCACGAATTGCCCAGGATCGGTTCGGGGGAAAAAGGCCTTTCCCATAAACGGATAGATCGCAAGGCTGACAAGGAAAATGAGAGAACAAGCGCCCACTACAGCTCCGGGCTTTTTGAGACACTTCCACACGGCACGCTCATACCAGGCAAGAAGCGCATAGAACATGCGATTGAATTGAAAGATAACGGTACCGAATAAATTTCGCTTCTTTGGATCGTTTAATGCGCTGTTCGGGTCCACTGATGATTCGACTTCTTCGTAATCATCGTGGCTTCCATGCGCGCCATCGATACGGATGAAACGCGCGCAAAACAAGGGTACGACCGTCATGGCAACGATGAAGGACGCAAAGAGAGCAATCACCACCGCCAAGGCCAATGCAGTAAATAGATACTTACTGACTCCATAAAGAAGCACAACAGGAAAGAAGACGATACAGGTGCAGACAGTTCCTGCCAGAACAGCAAGCTGCACTTCTTTTCCGCCAACTTCGGCAGCGACAGCAGGAGATTCTCCCATCTCCATATGTCGAAAGATATTTTCCAGCACTACGACTGAGTTATCAATAAGCCGCGAGAGAGCAAGTGCAAGGCCACCCAGCACCATGGTGTTGATGGAGCTGCCGCCCATATTAAGAATCAGGAATGTTGCCAGACACGAGATAGGAATAGAAAGCAAAACCGCAATCGTTGCCCGAAAGTTTCCCAGGAACAATAAAATCATCAACGCTGTAAGGACAAGACCAATCATGCCTTCATTGATGACGTTCTTCACAGCAATTTTTACGAAGACAGATTGATCGAAGACGACATCCGTTTTAAGCACCTTCGGTACATCAAGTAAGTGGGCAACAGCCTGTTTCACGCCATTCACAATCGTGATGGTGTTGGAGTTACCGCCTTGCTTAAGCACGGGGATATAAACAGATTTTTGACCGTCGACCCGAACGATATTGGTCTGCAACTGTCCTGCATCTTTTGCTTGTCCAACGTCTCCTACCATCACAGATGAGTTGCCAACTGTTTTCAGGGGAAGATCGTTGATCTGGTCGACGATAGGTACCTGGCTATTTGCATAGATGTTGTAATCTTTAGGCCCAATACGAACATCGCCGGCAGGAAGAATCAGGTTGGATGCATTGAGAGACTTAACTACATCCATGACGCTCATCTGATGCGCTTCCAGCTTTACAGGGTCGACATATACCTGAATCTGTCGATACCGCCCTCCATAGGGCTGTGGAACTGATGCTCCCGGAACATTGGCAACCTGATTTCTTACACTAAACTGCGCTAAATCTTTGAGCTGAGTTTCATTGAGCCCCTGTCCTTTCAACGTAATTAGACAGACAGGCATGTTCGAAGCATCGAACTTGAGCACAACGGGCGGAAGCGTTCCCGGTGGAAGACGACGCAGATTTGCCATGGCAAGGTTAGAGATATTACTTACAGCAGAATTACTATCAACACCCGGCTGAAAGTAGATCTTGATGAGGCTTACGCCCGGAAGTGAGCGGGATTCGATATGATCGATTCCACTTCCCAGAGTAAAAAAACGCTCGTAACTATTCGTAATGTCAGATTCAATCTGTTGAGGCGGCATGCCTGAATAGAAGGTAGCGACTACAACAACCGGAATATTGACCTGAGGAAATAGGTCAACCGGCATACCTATCACCGTCGTAACACCAACAACAATTACGATCAGGCACATCATCAGTACAAAAAATGGATATTTAATTGCGAAGGATGACATTACTTATCCCCCGCTTCGCTCGGCATAGACACGGACTCGAATCTCGGAGCTACCTGCTGCCCCACCTGATAGTTTGCCTGGGCAGATACGATTACCACTTCACCTTCCGTAAGGCCACTGGTAATCTCGGCCCGATCAGCCCCTTGCACACCCAACGTCACGATCTTCTTTTCAACGCGATTATCTTTATCCAGCGCTAAGACGTAAGACTGCGAATCTCCCTGGACTACAGCCCGAATTGGAACCTCAAGAACATTGTTTCGTTGCTGAAGAGAGATAACTGTTTCCGCATACATTCCCGGGCTCAGCTCCAGTGTGGGATTAGCAACATCAACTTCCGTCACCATGGTTCTCGTCGAAGGATCGAGCGCGCGAGCAAATCGAATGATCTTTCCCATAAATGATTTCCCCGTCGCCTGAACTTTGACTTGCACGGTCCCCCCGTCCTGAATGTAGGGGACGTCTGCCTCAGGGACCGGCATGCGCAGCCGCAGCACGTCACTCTGTGCAAGCTGCACGACCGGCATCGCCTGTGTATTGGAGGCAGTTCCAGCCTGGATCAACGATCCCGTATCGGCATACCGCTTCGTAACAACGCCATTGAATGGAGCAGTGACGACGGAATAATCCGCCAAAGCCTGAACTCGCTGCTTGTCTGCATTCGATACGCTCAGCTGCTCTTCAGTAGCCGCGAGAGCAGCCTTTGCAACATCGATACTCGCCTCTGAATTCTGGTCTTTTGCGAGCGCATCATCTAACTCCTGCTGCGCGATCAGGCCAGGCCGTTGACGTGCTGCTTCAGAAAGCCGCAGATATGCATCGTGCAATGCAGCATGGCTCGACTCAGCTCCCACAACCTGGCTCTTGGCCCGGGCAATCTCCGACTGACTGTGCCTTACTTCAGCCTGGGCGCCCACCAGTTGAGCGTTGAGCTCAGGAACCTCTAGCGTGGCAATTACCTGTCCTGTTCGCACACGGTCGCCAATATCGACATTGATACGGCGGATGTAGCCCGATACTTTGGCATGAAGATCTACTTCTTGATAGGGCTGAAACTGCCCGGCTACGGTAAGCGTACTGGCCAGATTTCCTCGTGTAACCCGAGCTACGGAAGCTCCGGTTATGGTCGGTGACGATGCCTGAGAACTACTGCTTTTGCAACCAGTGGAAACAAAGCACGCTAAAGTAATCAGCACGGAGACCCCTGCCAAAGTCAGGGAAGTTCGCTTGCACATGTTGTAAACACCTGTATAAGAACGTAGGCCGGCATAGGGAACATACAGCCGCAGAGTATCCGGTCAGAAATCTGCAACTGTGCTCTGAGCAATGGTGCTCAGACAGACGCTATTGCTTGAAATTACCTGGAGGCCGAAAGAACGGGTGGGGGACGGAAGAAGAAGAAAGTCTGACTGGGCTGTTTAGGAAGCTGTGCCAGATGCTCGACGCTCTTTGGTAAAAAGGTCGGCTTCAATGACCACAACGCTGCCAGCATAATCCCCATGGCTACGGCAAAAAGAACACGCACCTCAGGGTGGACTACAGGTTCGGCAGCCAGCTTTGCGCTTTCGAATGTAGCCGGTCTTTCCCTTTGGGAGAGCAGCTTCGCCGCGGACATGTGAGTCGCAGGATTGTAGAGGGAAACCTTATACCGAACGCCCCACGAAAAGACAGCAAGGGCCAGCATGGCGATAGTGACTATCATCCATTGCGAACCACGCCGGCTTGTGTGCTCAGCATTCATTGATTCATAAGGTCGCGCAAGTCTGCGCAACGATTCATATCCTTGGACTTGCAAACAGAACTTTAGTATGGTGCAAAATTACTTATTTCGCAAAGATAGATCTTCAATACAGAAGAATCTATCTTTATCAACAGAGCATTACCTCGACAATAATATTCGCTCATTGCATCGTCGCCGTTACTCCCATACACTCATTAAGTAATCCTTATAACCGGAACGGGCGGTTAGCTCAGTTGGTTAGAGCGCCTGCCTTACAAGCAGGATGTCGGGGGTTCGAGTCCCTCACTGCCCACCATATTCCCATTCCGTCTGCGACAAACCTCTCATGGCTTCCCGCCTTATCATCAATGCGGACGACTTCGGCCTAACGCCGGGCGTCAATCGCGCAATCGCAGAGCTTCACCAGGCACATGTCCTCACATCAACCACACTGATGGCCACTGGCGCAGCCTTTGGCGATGCCGTCGCAATTGCCCATGCCAATCCATCGCTTGGGGTCGGTTGCCATATCGTTCTTACCGACGGCGAGCCCGTCTCTGCTCCCCACAGCATTCCAACATTGCTGGGTGAAGACGGTAAACATTTCAGATCATCCCTGCTCGACTTCATGCAGGCACTCATGCGCGGCAACATCCGCGAAGAGGAGATCGAATGCGAAGCCCTTGCGCAGGTCCAGAAGCTGCAACAGGCCGGCATCGCGGTCACTCATCTCGATACTCATAAACATACCCACCTCTTCCCTGCCGTAGCGCGCCCGCTTTTGCGTGTTGCCCAACGCTGCTCCATTGGAGCCGTCCGCAATCCCTTCGAGCCTGCGTGGAGTTCTCGCCTTGCACCTAACGCCTTCGTCCGGCGGCTTCAGTTCCACATTCTGAGCATGGTTGGCAAACGATCCTTTGAATCTCTACCGCAGCTCCATAACGGGAACATGCATACCACGGAAGGAACGATCGGCGTCTCGGCAACCGGCCAGCTTGACGCTACCTCTCTCCGCAAAATCCTCCACGCTATGCCCGAAGGCACGTGGGAGCTTGTCTGCCATCCTGGCTACAACGATGCGGCACTTAATGCCATCACTACCCGTCTCCGTGCAACGCGCGAGGTCGAACGTGAGGCGCTCCTCCAGGAAATTCCGCAGGCAATCCGCACCGTTTCCGGCCTGGAGCTCATCCATTATGGACAGATAGGCCAGCCACACCGCGACTACGAGAGATCCCTATGAAGATCGGCATCACCTGTTATCCCACCTACGGCGGCAGCGGCGTTGTCGCTACCGAATTGGGAATCGAGCTTGCCGCACGCGGCCACGACATCCACTTCATCACATACTCGCAGCCGTTTCGTCTGACTGGCCGCGAGGGCAACATTCACTTCCATGAAGTGGCCGTCTCCAACTATCCCCTCTTCGAGCATCCTCCTTACGACCTTGCGCTGGCCACTCGCATGGCTGAAGTTGCGGAGTTTTACTCGCTCGATCTACTGCACGTCCACTACGCCATTCCCCATTCGGTCAGTGCTCTGCTCGCCAAGCAGATGCTCGCCGCAAATGGTCGAAAACTTCCTTTCATCACAACGCTGCACGGCACCGACATCACGTTGGTCGGCCTTGATGCCTCCTATCTGCCGATTACGCGATTCGGAATCGTAAAGTCCGACGGTGTGACGGCGATCTCCAGTCATCTCCGCGACCGCACCCGCGAAGCATTCGGCGTCACGTCCGAGATCGAGGTAATACCGAACTTCGTCAATTGCAACGTCTACGTTCGCAACCCCGAGCTGGTCGCCACCATGCGACCTCGCTTCGCCGCCGCCAATGAGCGACTGCTTGTTCACCTCTCTAACTTCCGTCCCGTCAAGCGCGTTCAGGATGTCGTCAAAGTCTTCGCCCGCGTTGCCGCCGCCATGCCTGCGCGGCTCATGCTGATTGGCGATGGTCCGGACCGCAGCGCTGCCGAGCATCTGGCCTTACAGCTCAAAGTGCAGGACCGCATCCACTTCGTAGGTAAGCAGGACAACGTCAACGAGCTGCTACCACTGGCCGATCTGATGCTGATGCCAAGCGAAATGGAATCCTTCGGCTTGGCAGCGCTTGAAGCAATGGCCTGCAGCGTCCCCAGCATCGCAACCCGCGTCGGCGGTGTTCCCGAATTAATTGAGGATGGACGCAACGGCCTGCTCTTCGACGTGGGAGACGTCGACGCCATGGCCAAAGCCGCGATTGCGCTGCTTAGCGATGACTCGCGCCTGGCGCTCTTATCCAAGGCCGCTCGCCAGACAGCGCAGGAGCAGTTCTGCGCCTCGCGCATCATCCCGTTCTACGAGCGTTATTACGACCGAGTCATCGCTCGAACCACAATTTAGCTTCTGGTCACTGCTCTCACCGCGTCTCCCACCAGACGCAAAGCTTGCTCGGCGGCATCGCCGACTGGCCCCCAGACCTCCGCTTCGTCATCGAGAATAGGCATTCGCAGACTTACCTTCGTTCCCCTGCCCGGTCGGCTATTAATCTCGACGCCAGCCAGGCTACCGTAGAGAACGCCCATCCGTTCACGCACATTCCGTATCCCGATGCCGGAGCCAGGGCGGATCAGACCGCTGACCGGCGAAGCACAGTCCCACTCCGGATCCATGCCCACACCGTCGTCTTCAACCTCGACCAGCAACATACCATCCTCGGTGATCCGGCTGCGCAGCGTCACTGTGCCGCCGCTGATGCGCGGCTCCAGACCATGCTTGATGCTGTTTTCAATCAGCGGTTGAAGCAACATACCCGGCACGACAACATGCAGGGTTTCTTCGGCGATCTCCTTGACCACCTTAAGCTTCTCGCCGAAGCGCACCACCTCGATATCGAGATAATCATCGGTGAACATCAACTCTTCGCTGAAAGGCACAAAAGCTTCGCGATCCTTAAGCAGCACACGCAGTATGTTGCCCAACTTCACGATCATCTCCCGCGCCAGTTCAGGCCGCGAGCGCACCAGCGATGTGATGGAATTGAGCGTATTGAACAGAAAGTGTGGATTAATCTGCCGTTGCAGCGCATCGAGCCGTGCCTCCAGCAGCAGCCTTCCCTGCTCCTCCAGCTTCCGCTCGATGCGCACCGAGTTCCATATCTTGAGTGGAATGCCGACCACCACCGGCGAGCTGGCACAGATTAGCAGCTCCACCCACCATGAGCCAGAGTGCAGTTCGAAGAACCGCCGTGGATATAACCGCGAGAGCATACTGAGCCCAAATGCACCCGTAGCAATCGACAGCAGAAGCAGCACTTGCCGATCCAAACTGGGACGGCGCAGGTTGCGTGTCACCCAGCGGTAGATGCTGAGGTCGATCATCGGCGAAAAAGACCAGACATCCTCCGCACTCGCAAAACGGCGAAAGGCTCCCGCTGCAGCAGCCACCAGCAGGTTCACCGGAAGCGCCAGATACTCGTGATGCAGCATGGCGGGAAGCGCGAGCGCTGCGCCACCGGCCATCGCCGCCAGCGGGCCCACCAGAATGCCGAGCAGGATCGTCGTCTCGTACGAGAGATCGGCGGCCAGAAAATTCGGCACCAGCACCCGCACCCAGACGCCCAGCGTAAGCGGTACGCAGATCATTGCCACCAGTGCCGCAGTCTGGCGCCGGGTACGTCGCGAGGTAAACAGCAGCTCCTTGAACGTCTTCGCCCGCGCCAGCGAGGTCGATACGGCAGCGGCCACCCCCAGCTCGATAAGCAGCGTAATCAGGATCAGCTTTGGATCGGTCTGCGTCACAAACCTACTTTACGCCTTCGATTGCATCAAATCTCGCTGCGCCGCAATCCAATCCCTGTGCAGTCCGAAACGTATAATCAGACTATGCCCTTTGCATCCGTCACCAAGATAGCCGACGCCGACTTCCCTACCCGGTGGGGACACTTCCGCATTCTCGGCTTCGAGGGCGTAACCACTAATCCGCAGCCCTGCAACGAGGCGATTCCTGCTCCGGCGACGCGGACAGAGGCTGCAGTGGCCCTGGTGATGGGCGATATCCACGCGGCTCCTCCCATCGTCCGCATCCATTCGCAGTGCCTTACGGGAGATGTCTTTCACTCGCTGCGCTGCGACTGCCGTCAGCAGCTTGAACTTGCCCTCGCCACAATCGCCGAGGCAGGCACCGGTATCCTCCTCTACGAGCAGCAGGAGGGCCGCGGAATCGGCCTGATGGCCAAGCTACGCGCCTACGAGCTCCAGGACCAGGGCCGCGACACCATCGAAGCCAACCTTGAGTTGGGCTACGCCGCCGATTGTCGCGCCTACGAACTGCCCGCCGCGATCCTCAAATCACTCGGCGTAAAGGCCGTTCGCCTGATTACCAACAATCCGGAGAAGGTAGAGGCGCTGGTCTCTGCCGGTATTGAAGTGACCGAGCGAATCTCTGCCGTTGTGCCCACCGAACCTACCTTCGACCGCTACATTCAGACCAAGCGCGACAAGATGGGACACCTGGTCGGCTAAAGCTCACTTTCCAAGCTCCCTGTCGAAGAATTTCGCCATGATTCCGTCGGCCTCCTTCGACTCGGGCAATTCAGGGTTGTTCCAAAAAGCATGAGGCAGTGCCTCAAACACCACCAGTCGAGCATCTACACCGTCGCGCAAAAATGCGCGATGCAGAATAGTCGTCCCGCTCAATAGAATGTCGCGACCGCTGGTGATGAACAACGTCGACGGCATCCCATGCAGGTCGGCATAGAGCGGCGAAAGTACAGGGTCCCGAGGATTCGTCTCCCTGACATACTCCTTATCCATCGGCGGCGCCGCCGGTGGATCCAGATGTCCGGATAAGCCGTTCAGCGCATACATCGCCTGCGAATCCCCCACGTGATCGAAGTCTCCAAATCCCGAAAAAATACCCAACGCACCCGGCAAAGGCAACCCAAGCTGCTTGATCTTCACTGCTACCTCGCCAGTAAGGATCGCTCCAGCCGATGTCCCATAGATGGCGATCTTTTGCGGCTTATATGTCTTCAAAACCTCACGATAAACCGCCACCGCATCGTCCACCGCAGCCGGAAACGGGTGCTCCGGGGCAAGACGGTACAACACAGCAATCACCTTGGTCTGCGTGAGATTCGCAATCGGCACAGTCTCAGTCAGCGAGCCGGAGTCAGAGTTGAATCCACCGCCATGCAGATTGATCAGAACACGGTCACGGCGATCCTCAGGTATCTCCAAAGGAGTGATCACACGCACCGCAACGCCCGCAATCGCATCGCTCGCAACATGCACCGGATACATCGTCTCCGACAACTTTCCAGCGCCAGCCTGCCATGTATCGGTCCCGGCTCGACGAGCTTCGAGCGTCTCCGGCTTCGCCGCGTCAGACTGAGGACGCGCAAGCATTCGCTGGGCCTCCGGGCTTACCGTCGTCGGCACGGGAATAACGCGAGTTATGTGCGCTGTGCCCTGGCTGTCGATCACGCTTGAGTCACTTTGAACTCCAGCGGCAGCCTGCTGCGACCAGCAAGTCGCAGTGCAGGCAGAGAGAACGATGTAGAAGATGGCGCGCAGGTATGAGCGAGTGCTGCGATTCGATCTACGACCTGCAAGTGGGCTACGCCGCATAGACGGCTCCTTTCAAACACGATCGCTAGGCGACATCAGGCATCGATCGCCTCATTGGCCAACATCATACAAAGTGCGAGGCAGCGTACGTCGTCCGCATGAGCGGCCATCTAGCTTCGCATGGCCACAATCACCTTGGCCGTGGTCACTAATTGACCGACATGCCGCTGGGTGTGGTCCGCGCAATGCACCAACAGACCGGCCACTGTCGTCGGCAGCATCTTTCTGCCAACCCCGCGACTCTCTCCATAACTCTCCGAACGAAATGCCCTAATCCGTGCCAACGCCGATGCCAGCCCTGATTCGAACTCCGCAGACAAGGCCTGTCGCAAAATGCTCGCGTTCGCCTCCGTCTTCAAGGCCTCCAGTTGCTCGACCGACAACTGTCTTCCTTCCGCATAACTCAGCAACCGATCGAGGCTGCGCACGATGTGCCTCATCTGCCGTCCAACGGAGGGCAATCCCAGTGGCTCAGCCTCCAATTCCGCATCGCTCAGATCGGCGCTCCAGCGTTCGACATCCTCACGAGCCAACTCCAACGCATGAAGAACAGCACGCCGAACCGCGTCTACCTCGGTTAAGGTTCCTCGCAACCATGGTTCAACACTTGTAACCGTCATCGCTACAACCCCTTTTTCTTCCGAAACGCCCTCACAACCTCGCCAACGTCTTTATGCTCGGAATCCACGGCAAAGTTCATCTCGCGAATCTCCTCTGCGCTGACCTTCCCTGCCAGTCTGTCCATCGCCACCTGAATCCCGGGATGCCTCCGCAATGAGTCTTCCCTAATCAGTGGCACAGCTTCATACGGCGGAAAATAATGTCGGTCGTCCTGCAACACAGTAAGTCCCAGCGCACGTATCGGTCCATCGGTCGAATTTCCCGCCACCATATCAACCTGCCCCGCCCCCAGAGCCCGATACAACAAGCCAAGGTCCATCACCCGCGGCGCATCGCGAAAATGCAACCCATACGTCGCCTCAAGGCCACGCAAACCATCCGGGCGTTCCTCAAACTCATAGCCCACCCCCAGCCTCCACTGCGGCGCAACCTTCACGGCATCGGAGATCGTCTTCAACCCCAGCCGCTGCGCATCCGCGCCACGCACCACCATCGCAAAGGTGTCCTCAAACCCAAGGCCAGGCTCTACCTTGACGGCATAACGCTCCGCATACAAACGCTGCACAGTATCGAAGACCTTTGCCGCATCGCGCTGGCCCACTGGCGGAAGCGGCTGTTTCAGAATCGCCGTCAGCGCAGTCCCCGTGTACTCCACATAGCCATCGATGCGCCCGTTTTCCAAAGCCTGCTGGCAGATATAGCTTCCAGCCAGATAAAATTTGCGATCCACCTTCTCGCCGGTGACTGCCTCAATCTCCTGAGCCACCAGTTCCCCCAGAACCACCTGCTCGGTAAAGTTCTTCGCTCCGATAACGATTCTTGAAGATCGCGGTGGGGCACATCCCACTAACCCAACAGACAACCCAAGACTGACCAGAAGCAGAACCGCGAAGCGCCACCCGCAGCACCACCTCACCGCTTCACCGCCAGCTTCTTCTCCAGCCACCCCAACCCGGCATCTGCTACCAAAGCCAGCAACGCCGCCGGAATCGCTCCCGCCAGCACCAGCCGATTGTCCACGCTGGCCACCCCACGAAAGATCAACTCCCCCAGCCCTCCCGCACCAATCGCCGCTGCAATGGTCGCTACTCCGACACAGGTCACGGTAGCTGTCCGCAGCCCAGCCAGAATCACGCTTGCCGATAACGGCAGCTCCACCTTCCACAGCCGCTGCCACGAGGTCATCCCCATAGCCTCGGCCACATCTCCCAAAGCAGCATCGACACTTCCAATGCCTGCATAGGTGTTTCGCACAATAGGTAGCAGAGCATACCCCGTCAAGGCAAGAATTGCGAGCCGAGCCGCGTTCTCTCCCAGCCACGGAACTGGCAGCAGTAACCCGAAGAGCGCCAGACTCGGGATCGTCTGCACGACATTGGCAAACCCGATCACTGGCTTCGCCAACCCCGGCCTCCGAGTCAACAGAACGCCCAGCGGCAACCCAATCCCCGCCGCCAGCAGCATGGCAAACAATGTCAGCCACAGATGCTCGAACGTCAGCCGGGCAATCTCCCATCCATGAGATTGAATAAACCCTATCAAGCTGACACCATTCGATGTACAGCCAAAACATAATCTCTTACTTGAGGATTTTTCGAGTCCAGAACTTCACCGGAAGGAAGATCCGCCACCACTTCACCCTCAGCTAAGAACACCACTCTCTGCGCCAGATAAAGCGCTTCGTCCAGATCGTGCGTCACCAGCAGAACCGTCTTGCCAACACGCTGCAACAGCTCCCGCAACATGGTCTGCATCTCCGCTCGAGTCAGTGGATCAAGTGCCCCGAACGGCTCATCCATGAGCAATATCTCCGGGTCCATCGCTAGCGCCCGCGCCAGTCCCACGCGCTGCCGTTGACCACCGGAGAGCTGCCAGGGGTAACGCTCTCTAAACTCCGCAAAATCCAACCCCGCCAACGAGAGAACCTCTGCAACCCGTGCAGAGATCTCCGCCCGAGACCGCCCCGCCAGCTCCAGAGCCATTCCCGCATTTCGCTCGACCGTCATGTGCGGAAACAGGCCCGTCTCCTGGATCACGTACCCGATGCTTCGGCGCAGAGCCACTACATCGTAGGCTCCCACAGAACGATTCCCAACTTGTACTTCCCCCGCGGTCGGCGCAACCAGTCGATTGACCATCCGCAGCAGCGTCGTCTTTCCCGAGCCGCTCCGTCCCAACAAAGCCGTCGTCGTCCCTGCTTCAAGGCGTAGCGAGATATCACGCAGCAGAAAACGGCTGCCAGCCAGCGTATAGCTCACCTTCGCGAACTCAACGCCAACCGCAGCCATAATCTCTACCTATCCGATTTTTTGATCTACTGCGCTGCCTCCGGAGCAGACTCGGCGCCACCCTGCACACCAGCCCCGGCACCTTTCACGCGGACCACCGTGATCTTCTCAAAGCCTTCTTTAAAGGTTGGAGGACGCAGACGTTCTGCCATCTTCTGCATCACTTCGTCGGTCACGACACGCTCGCGCTTGCTGTTCCGCTCCATGCATACGGCCAGCGGCACATCGAAGAAGACCGCCTGAACCTCGTAGCCGAAGCTCTTAGCCATCTTGATCCACTGCTTCCGTTCATGCGGAGAGAGATTCGTGGCATCGACATAATTCCACGGCATCTTGGCGATCAAACGCGCCCGCAGCAAACTCCGCAATGTCGAAAACACCAGTCCTTGGTAACGTTGCTCAGTAATATCGTCAAAGAGCAGCGTTCTCAGCAGATCGCTCGACAGCGGTGTAACACCCCGCCGTTTGTACCAGGTCGTTTTACCGGATCCGGGAAGTCCAATCGCCAGTACCACATAGCCTTTGGGCGACTTCACGGCAGCTTGTTCGACCGGTGGCGTAGCCAGATTCTCGGGCTGCGTCTCCATCACCATCTTGCGCTCAGGCGCTGCTACTTCTACTTCTGCATGGCTATGCGCAGGCTCGTGAACCGGCTCATGGACTGGTTCGTGTACAGGCTCGGCAGCCGTTTCCGCCACAGGGACAGCTACAGCATGGTGCGTCTCATGCTCATGCACCGGCAACGGCTCGGGATAGGCCGGCCGTAATGGAGCAGGTTGATTTGCGGGCAGTTCTTGCCCGCTCTTGCCCGTGGACTCCGAATCATTCGGTCCACGTCTAGGGCGTCGTCTCATTTTTTCGCGCATCCAATCGCGCAGTTCGCGCATGTCACGCTTGTAACACACCGCGAAAGCCGCCCGCAAATTTTCGACTTCCGGGAGGCTCTTTACAGCCTCAAATCCCTTGTTCTCAACCGCGTATCCCATCTTTGCTGGTCCGACCTTCCATTTGCGAATGCCCCCGCCCGGTGCTAGCATCGGTTGTGATGGGGCGTACGCCGTCCAGCCGCGCTCTCAACTCTCACCAACGCAAAGCCAACGAACGATAGGAGCAACCGCAACCATGGCAGTAAAGGTAGGCATCAACGGCTTCGGCCGCATTGGACGCAACGTATTCCGTACCGCTCTCAGCAACCCGGAGATTGAGTTCGTCGCCGTAAACGACCTCACCACCCCCGCGACCTTGGCTCATCTGCTCAAGTACGACTCCATTCTTGGCAATCTCAAGAACGAGATCTCGCATGGCGATGACTTCATCTCCGTCGATGGCAAGAAGATCAAGGTCTTCGCAGAGCGTGACCCGGCCAAGCTCGACTGGGCCAGCGTAGGTGCGCAGGTTGTCGTCGAATCGACCGGCTTCTTTACCGATGCCACCAAGGCCAAGGCACACCTCGGCTCGACCGTCAAAAAGGTGATCATCTCTGCTCCGGCAACCAACGAGGACATCACCATCGTCCTCGGCGTCAACGAGAACAAGTACGATGCGGCGAAGCACAATGTCATCTCCAATGCCTCCTGCACCACCAACTGCCTCGCGCCCGTCGTCAAGGTCCTCAACGACACCTTCGGCATCGCCAGCGGCATCATGACCACGATTCACAGCTACACCAACGACCAGGTCATCCTCGACACGCCGCACAAGGACCTGCGCCGCGCCCGCGCCGCTGCCCTCAGCATGATCCCGAGCAGCACCGGCGCCGCCAAGGCCCTCAAGCTCGTCATCCCCGAGATGGACGGCAAGCTCGACGGCTTCGCCATCCGCGTCCCGACCCCCAACGTCTCGGTCGTCGACCTCACCTTCGTCTCCGAGAAACCGATCAGCGTTGCCACAGTCAACGAAGCACTGAAGACAGCAGCCAACGGCGAGCTGAAGCCTTACCTCGGCTACACCGACGAAGAGCTCGTCTCCTCCGACTTCAAGGGCAACCCGCTCTCGTCCTTCGTCGACTCCAAGCTGACCAAGGTCATCGGCAACACCGGCAAGGTCATCAGCTGGTACGACAACGAGTGGGGCTACTCGAACCGCGTCAAGGACCTGATTCTCTTCCTCGTGAAGAAGGGTCTCTAAGCTTTCTCGCATTCTCAATGGCAGCGCAGCTCATCCCGAGTTGCGCTGCCATTATTTTTTTTGATCTCTGATATCTGCGAAACAGCGTTCCCTGAACAGTTATCCCCCGACGGTGTTATGGTTGTTCTGCCTTAATCAAGCTTAAGATGAACTGAATGCGTCAAAGTTTTGAGTCAGCGGGTCAAAGGATCGATTGAAATGGCAACGAAACGGTCTGAGATTAAAACTGAACTCAAAAAAGCATTGAAAAGTGGGGAAATCGTTCCCTACTTTCAGCCTATGGTCGGCATACGAACTGGGCTGCTGGTAGGTTTTGAAGTTCTCGCGCGATGGCTGCACCCACAACGTGGCACTATCCATCCCGATGTCTTCATCCCGGTCGCCGAGCAGGCAGACCTTATCGGCGAGCTAACAGAGACAATTCTGCTACAAGCTTTCGCTGCCACCACCGCGCTCAAAAGAGATCTCAATATCTCCGTCAACGTCTCGCCGATTCAGCTCCGCGACTCCTCACTCTCGGAAGAGATTGCACGAGCCGCGGCAATGGCGTCCTTCCCTCTGCATCGACTCACCATCGAAATCACAGAGAGCGCCCTGGTCGATAACCTGGAGCTGGCAGCCACCATCGCAGGAAAGTTAAAGCAACTGGGCGTCAAGCTCGCCCTCGACGACTTCGGCACCGGCTATTCCAGCTTGCGGAATCTTCAGGCGCTTCCCTTCGACGAGTTGAAGGTGGACCGCACCTTCGTAAGCTCCATGATCCAGAGCCGCGACAGTCGCAAAATCGTCGCCGCAGTCATCGGCCTGGGACAAAGCCTCAAGCTGACGACGGTTGCCGAGGGCATCGAAAACGAGACCCAGGCAGACATCCTCCGCTGGCTCGGCTGCGATGTCGGCCAGGGATGGATCTATGGCCCTCCGGTGGCCGCACGGGACCTTTCCAAAATCATCGACGCGCCCATGTCGACGTCGACACACACCCTGCATGACTCACCGGCATCTGACCTGATCACTTGCATCGAGCCCTTACCCTCGCAGCGGTTGGCGCAGTTGCAGGCTATCTACGATGGCGCTCCAGTCGGCCTCGCCTTTGTTGATGCAGACCTGAGATACGTCAGCGTCAACCAACGGCTCGCCAGCCTGAACGGTATCTCCGTCGAAGATCATCTCGGCCGCAGGCTCTCCGATGTCATGCCTCCCACGATCTACAAAAAAGTAGAACCCTATCTCCAGCGCGCTCTTAAGGGAGAAGCCATCACTGGACTGGAACTGACCAGACCCGTTATGCCGGAGAGTCCGGAGCCCGTCACCCTTTTGGTATCTCACCAACCAGCGCGCGACGAAGGCGGAGAAGTCATCGGAGTCTCCGTTGCCATCGTAGATATCTCGGAACGCATGCGAGTCATTGAGGCTCTTCGTGCCAGCGAAGAGCACTACCGCCACATGGTCGAGTTCAATCCCCATATGCCGTGGATTATGGAGCCCAACGGCAATGTGATCGAGGTGAGCCCTCATTGGGAGGAGTTCACAGGGCAGACATCAGAGCAGACACTCGGCATGGGCTGGAAGAACGCGGTGCATCCTGAAGATCTCAACCGCCTGTTGCCAACACTCCTGGCCTCGCTCCAAAGCGGCGATCCCTTCGACCTTGAATATCGCATTCGCACGAAAGACAATCACTGGCGTTGGATGCGAACGCGCGGTAATCCTCGTCGAAATGAAAGCGGAGAGATTCTTCTCTGGTACGGATCTACCGAAGACATCGAAGAGACCATGCATCTTAAGCAGAAGCTGCACGAAACAGAAGCAAAGCTAGAGGCACTCCTGAAAGACAAAGCATTCGGCATGACCTCCAGAGAAACCTCATAGTCAGGTCAGCATCCTCTGCCGCAGGCAGCTCGAGAAAACTGTTTAGACTAGCTTCATGACCCGCACCAATATCCCCGGCACTTCTCCCTACGAGCCCATCATCGGCTTCTCCCGCGCCGTACGTATCGGCAACCATGTCTACGTCTCCGGTACCGGACCGGTCGGCGCAGAAGACGCGTCTCCCGCCGAACAGACACGGGTCGCGCTCAATATCATCAAGGCTGCCCTTGAAAAAGCAGGAGCTGGCTTTGAACATGTCTACCGCACCCGCATGTTCCTCGCCCGTGTCGAAAATTGGGAAGAGATAGGCCGCGCCCACGGCGAGGTCTTCGGAAAAATATTGCCCGCCGCCACCATGGTCGTCGCTCCCCTGCTTAACCCCAGATGGCACGTAGAGATCGAGGCAGATGCCTTCATCCCCGAAGCTTGACCCTGCGGATTTTCTTGCCGTACTTGACAAACATCGCCTTCTGATTCGGTATCATTGGGGTGGAATAAGCAGAGGTCTCCCCAAAACAGGGCTTCAGCGGTAAGGGAAGCTACTTACAATCAAGACTTTACAAGCCCTGATCCTTGAAAATCAGGACTTTGCAGAGTTAGTCCAAACATATCTCTATTGTTTTGAAGACTTTGAGACTAAAGACCCAGGGTGGGGTAGGTATACCCCGGAGAAAGAATAGAAAAATGAGCAAGCTGTCCATCCGCGATCTAGATCTTACGAACAAGCGCGTTCTCATTCGTGTCGACTTCAACGTCCCGCTCTCCAAGGACGGCCAGACCATCACCGACGATACCCGCATCCGCGAGACGCTGCCCACCATCGAGTATGCTTTGCGTCGCAAGGCCAAAGTGATCCTCTGCTCTCACCTCGGCCGCCCCAAGGGTAAACCTGTCGCAACCATGAGCCTTCGCCCCGTCGTCGATCGTCTGCGCGAGCTGCTCGACGCCGTGCTTGGTGAGAACGAAAATGTGGCCTTTGCTCCGGACTGTGTTGGCGAGGTTGCCACCGAGATGGCTACACAGCTCGAATCCGGACAGACGCTTCTCCTCGAGAATCTCCGCTTCCACGCCGAAGAAGAGGCAAACGATCCTGCCTTCGCCAAGAAGCTGGCTGCCCTCTGCGATATCTATGTCAACGACGCCTTTGGCAGCGCCCACCGCGCTCATGCATCTACCGAAGGCATCACTCACTTCGTCAAGCAGTCCGCCGCCGGCCTGCTGATGGAGCGCGAGTTGACCTATCTGGGCAAGGCACTCGATCAGCCTGACAAGCCCTTCGTCGCCATCATCGGCGGTGCCAAGGTCTCCGACAAGATACAGGTGATCGACAATCTCCTCGAATTGGCCGACGCCATCATCATCGGCGGCGGCATGGCTTACACCTTCCTTAATGCGCAGGGCCAGACCACCGGAAAGTCGTTGGTCGAAACCGACAAGATCGACGTGGCAAAAGCTGCACTCGACAAGGCCAAGGCCAAGGGCGTGCGTTTCCTTCTGCCCATCGACCACGTCCTTGCCGACAAGTTTGCCCACGATGCCAAGACGCAGATCCACGAAGGAAGCGATCCCTTTCATGTCGATCTGATGGCTCTTGATATCGGCCCCAAATCGGTCGCACTCTTCGAAGCCGAGATATCCGATGCGCGTACCGTCATCTGGAATGGCCCCATGGGCGTCTTCGAGATGCCGGCGTTTGCCAAGGGTACTCACGCCATTGCTCACTGCGTAGCGGGCAATCATGATGCCATCACCATCGTGGGCGGCGGAGATTCGGTAGCAGCGGTCAAGCAGTCCGGCGTCTCCCAGAAAATCAGCCACATCTCGACAGGCGGCGGAGCCAGCCTCGAATTTCTCGAAGGCAAGATCCTCCCCGGCGTCGCCGCACTGACGGATAAGTAGCAACACTCTCTTCGACATCCTAGTGCAGCGAATCCAGCGATTCGCTGCACTACGTCACAAGTTCGCAGAAAGAACACCATACTTTGAGGGAAGACAGAGTTTACATGCGCAAACCGTTGATTGCCGCTAACTGGAAGATGTACAAGACCCCTGCCGAAGCCACCGCGTTCATCGGTGCATTCCTTCCGCTCGTCGCCAACCAGCAGAAGACCGAGATCGTTCTCTGCCCCTCGATGACCTCGCTGGCAGTATCGCTTGAGGCCACCAAAGGTACTCAAGTCCATATCGGAGCTCAGACAATGGATTGGCACGACAACGGAGCCTATACCGGCGAGACCTCACCGGTCATGCTCACCGCCATCGGCGTCACCCACGTCCTGATCGGCCACAGCGAACGTCGCCAGTACTTCAACGAGACCGACGAGACCGTCAATCTGAAGCTCAAGGCCGCCCTCGCCCATCAACTCACACCTATCGTCTGCGTAGGCGAGTTACAAGCAGAGCGCGAATCGGGTCGCACCAATGAGGTCCTCCAGCGACAACTCACCGTCGGACTCAAGGACATCGACGCCGCGACCGCCACCCCTCTGGTCATCGCCTACGAGCCAGTCTGGGCCATTGGCACTGGCCTCACCGCCACGCCCGAGATCGCAGACGAGGCGCACCGCTTCATTCGAGCTCAACTCGCAGAGATTCTCAGCCCCGCCATCGCCGCCAGCACTCGTATCCTTTATGGCGGCTCGGTCAAGCCTGATAATGCGGCCAGCCTTTGCTGCCTCGAAGACATCGATGGCGCCCTGGTCGGCGGGGCCAGCCTCGATCCCAACAGCTTCGCGCAGATCATCGCAAACGCTTCTGCATAGCAAAGCTGACTCGCAATAAAAGATGCCGCGCTGCCCCTATGGTCGACGCGGCATCTTTGCTTAAGCCAGACGACTGCGTTTAGCGCACCACTCCCGCCTGATCCATCGGCCAGTACACAAACGCCGCCTTGCCATAGATCAAATCTCGATCCACCGGACCGAAGTCTCTGCTGTCGCTTGAGATCGAACGGTGGTCCCCCATCACAAAATATTCATGCGGCGGCACCACCATCTCCGGCTCTGAGCGTTCATCTTCAAACCGCACAGGCACATACTTTTCGACCACGCGCTTGTGGTTTACGTAGACTTCGCCGTGGTCAATTCGCAAGTCGTCGCCCGGCAACGCGATAACGCGCTTGATGTAGCTCTTCGAATGGTCATGAGGATAGAGAAATACGACGACATCACCACGCCGGATGTCTTCCACCCGGTAGACCATCTTATTGATGAAGAGCCGGTCCTGATCTTTCAGCATGGGCAGCATACTGGTGCCCTCAACCCGCACCGGTTGATAGAGAAAGATGATGATGAACGCCGACACCGCGACAGAGATGACCAGATCTCGCACCCATGACCGCAGACTCCCTTTGCCGGATTGCTCGAAATGCCCTCTCTCTTCAATCTGTTCCGGCTTTTGCTCGTCGCTCTGCACCTTATCTCTACTCCCTCAAATCATTTAGACGCAGCAACCGACCCGCCGGCACCTGGTCAAAGCCTGCCACAGGACGGCCTACCTTGGCCTTCGGCAAGGCAAACAAACTGCCGGGTTTTGCATCCCATCTAGTTGATCATAAAATGATTACGAGGCCGCCCAACAACCTTTCTGACGCATGAGAGGGCAATGGGACTAAAATTGGAAGTTAAGAAGCAGCGATACATTTATGGCTACCCTTACCATGCTCGAGCAGCCCCCCACACCAAAACCCGGAAATCGCGCTCCACTGGAATTTCACGATCTCACCACGGAGACTGTGAATGTAGCGTCTGAGGGCCTGGACACAAAATCCGCGCTCGAAATCGCACGCATCATCAACCATGAAGATGCCAAGATCGCCGCGGCCGTTAAGAAAGCTCTGCCGGAGATTGCCATTGTCATCGATACCGTGGCTCGATCTCTGCGGGATGGTGGTCGACTCATCTATGTTGGAGCCGGTTCCAGCGGCCGCATCGCCTCCCTCGATGCCTCAGAGTGCCCACCAACCTACTCCACTTCTCCTTCGCAAGTCCAGTACATTATGGCTGGCGGACCCAAGGCACTTGCTTCGGCTTCCGATGTCAATGAGGATTCACCCGAGATTGGCCAGCGCGACATTGCGCGACGACGGCCGACCCGCAAGGACATCGTCATCGGCGTCTCCGCCAGTGGCCGCACCCCCTATGTCGTCGGCGCAGTGGAGTACGCTCGTGCTCGCGGCGCTAAGACCGCAGCCGTCACATGCAACCTCAATACCCCGCTCAGCGACGTTGCAGACACCACCATCGTCGCCGAGGTAGGCCCTGAAGTCCTCTCTGGCAGCACTCGTATGAAATCGGCAAGCGCCCAGAAGATGATCCTCAACATGATCACCACAGGCGCCATGACTCGCCTCGGATACGTCTACGACAATCTCATGGTCAACGTGCACATGAAGAATGCGAAGCTGGTTGAGCGCGGTATTCGTGTGCTGATGAAGGTCTGCGAGATCGACCGGGATACCGCGATTCGCACCATCAAGTCTGCGGGCAAATCCATCCCCATCGCGGTCGTAATGCTCAAGGCGAACGTAGACAAGATGGAAGCTGTACGCCGGTTGACCAAGTCCGATGGCAATGTCAGGCTCGCCATCGACGATTCAAAGCTGGAACTGTAAGACCTTCGCTACTCTAATCGCCTTCTCCGCATAAAAACTATCTCCAACCATCAAATGTATGAAATTGATGGTTGGAGATCTATCGAGACACTGTCAACGGTCTCGCTGCTATATATCGCATAGGTCCACAGCCTGTCGCAACGATGTGAATGGATCGCGTGTCGGCAAAAATTCGTGGGCGACATAGCCTTGGAACCCTGTGGCGAGAATTCCGCGCATCACTCCATCCCATTGCACCTCCTGCGTATCATCGAGCTCGTGCCGACCAGGAACACCACCAGTGTGGAAGTGGCCGATCCATTGAATGTTCTCCTGTATGGTTCGGATCAGATCGCCTTCCATAATCTGCATGTGATAGATGTCGTACAACAGCTTTACGTGAGGCGAATTGACCTGCTGCATCACATTCGCGCCCCACGCGGTATGGTCACACATGTAATCCTTGTGATTCACCTTGCTGTTGAGCAGTTCCACGCAGATAGTGACATTATTGTCTTCCGCAATTTTCTTCAGCCGATTCAGCCCAATCACCGTATTCTTAGCGCCTTCCTCATCCGACATACCCTTGCGGTTGCCGGAGAAGGTAATGACGTTCGGCACGCCTGCCTTCGCGGCCAAAGGAATATTCTGGCGAAAGGCCGCTTCTATCTTGTCGTGGTTCTCGATTCGATTGAGGCCATTCGGAATGTCACCACCACCCGCATACCCCATGCTGCAGATAAGACCATAGCGCCGAGGGATCTCATACTCATCTGGATTGAGCAGATCGATCGCCTTCAATCCAATATGTGCAGCATAAGCGCAGAGGTCTTCGAGCGGAGTTTTCTGATAGCACCACCGGCAGACCGATTGATGGATACGCCCTTTTCGCTGAATAGGGGCATCGCCCTGTGAAAGGGCAGTTTGCGAAGCATATGCAGCTACAGTTCCTGCAACGGTACCTTGAATCAAGCGGCGACGAGAGAGTGTGGGCATAGATAATCCAATAAATAAATGTAGAAAATATCAGCGAAGGGGTTATGCCCACCACGGAGCGGTCGGCTTTTCTTTCAGCACGATCTCGTCGAGAAAGCGCGCAGCTTTTGTGAGTCCTTCTTCTGATGAAAGAAGGCTGTCTTCGTGTTCAATCGAGAGCACGTTATCGTATCCGCACATTCTGAGCGTCGAGACAAACTCCTTCCACCACTCTGCTCCATGGCCAAAGCCGCAGGTGCGGAAGATCCATCCGCGGTTCAACTCGTCCGTATAAGGCTTGGTATCGAGAACGCCGGTCTTTGGCAGATTCGTCGGATACATCTGCGTGTCTTTGGCATGGACGTGAAAGATCGCATCGCCAAGAACACGGATTGCCGCAATAGGATCGATCGACTGCCAGAACATATGGCTGGGGTCATAGTTGCACCCGATCGAAGGCCCTGCAATCGAGCGCAGTCGCAACATCGTCTCTGGGCTATAGACGACAAACCCCGGATGCATCTCAATTGCGATCTTCACGCCATGCTGTTCGGCAAACGCCGCATGCTTGACCCAGTATGGCTCCACAACTTCCTTCCATTGCCAATCAAGAACCTGGAGATACTCCGGTGGCCACGGGCATGTAACCCAATTGGGCGCCTTGGCCTCAGGGGAGTCTCCCGGGCATCCGGAAAAATCGACCACCGTCGAGACGCCAAGCTTTTCAGCTAAAAGAATCGTCTTCCGGCTAACCTCCTGCGCTTGTTTCGCCAGAGCCTCATCCGGATGCAGCGCATTTCCGTGGCAACTCAACGCGCTGATACTGAATCCGTTGTCCTTGAGCTTCTGCTGAAACTCCTTGAGCGCCGAAGCATCTTCCAGCATTGAGAGCTTGCAGTGAGCATCGCCCGGATAGTTCCCTGTTCCCAACTCAACGGTGCTAATGCCGAGAGACTTCAATTTGCCGAGAACCGTCTCGAGCGGGAGTTGAGCCAATAGCGGCGTGAAGACTCCAAGTTTCATCCTGTTGCTCCTGAGTGATGCAGATAAAGTTCGCCAAACCAGTTTATTAGCCCGGCTTCCAACTATTTTTCTTGAGCAGCCGTGTAATGGACTTTCTGCCATACTCCGCCAGCCGCATGGCTTTTGAGCATCGCATCAACAACACACGCCGATCTGTACCCATCTTCAAACGTCGGCAACATCTCCGGCTTTGCCGACGGAACTCCACCTTCGCGAATCCAGTGGTAAGCATCGCGAATGAGGTTGCAGAATGCGTCCGCCCACGATTCCTGATGCCCACCAGGCAGATGAACGTAGCGACGAACCTCTGGAGAGACAAGCGAAGGATCTTTCGCCATCATCTCATTCGGACGATCATGCCGCCCAATCCAAAGCTCGTTCTGCTCTTCCTGCCGCCACTTCAATGACAGCTTTCGTCCGTTCACTTCAAGTTGCAGATCATTTTTATGCCCCGGCAGCACCTGACCAACCGAAAAAGTACCCTTGGCTCCATTGCTGAACCGAAGCAGTACGCTGGCCAAATCTTCGCTCTGTACATTGACGGGCGTACGCTCGGCGGATTGATTCACCGAGAACGCCTCAGCAGATGCTCCCGCGGAGAAGCGCACCGGAACCACGGTCGTCAGATCGGCCAGAACTGAATCGATCTTGACACCGGACATATGCTCAGCGAGATCGCACCAATGCGAACCAATATCTCCAAGCGCCGAGCTTGCTCCACCCTTCGACGGATCGGATCTCCAGGAGTAGACATTCGGATCGGTCATCCAGTCCTGAAGATAATACCCATGGACAAAGCTGACACCACCCGACTCGCCGCTAGCAACCATGGAGCGCGCCTGCTGAACAAGAGGGTTTCCTCGATAGTTGAAGGTGATCACATGCGCCACTCCGGCTGCGAAAGCCGCATCACGCAGTCTGCGCGCTTCGTCGACATTCAGCGCCAGCGGCTTGTCCGAGATGACGTGCTTGCCCGCCTCCAATGCCGCCATGGTCACAGGAAAATGCAGGTGATTGGGCGTCGTGTTGTGGACAACAGCGATATCCTTATCCGCAATCAACGCCTTGTAGTCGCCATAAGCCCGATCAACTTTATATTCCTGGGCCTTACGTTTTGCCGACTGTTCGCTCGATCCGGCAATCGCAACCACCTCGACATCACCCAGCCTTCTCACTGCATCGATATGGTGCGCCGCAATAAATCCCGGCCCAACCAAACCCATTCCAAGCGTTCTCATAGCACTCCCCCACACTTGAGCATAACTAAATAGCAGCAGTACTCAGGCGCGCGTTACCCTTCTAAAAATAGATTCATCCTGCTGCGCTAGTGTTGAGGCGCCGGACGCGGATGAGAAGTCGTGCTGCCTTCCGTCATGCCCAATGCCCACTTGATTGCTTCAAAGTACATCTTCTGAATATCAGGATCGTTCCAGGACTCTTCCGTATGTCCAAGCGTCGAATAGAAGACCCTTCCCTTACCGTACATCTTCGACCAGGCGACAGGAAAATCATGATCGGCCCTGTGAATGCGAGGATTGTTTGAGTAATCGAGCTTCGAAGGATCGAGGCTAAGAAGAACGTTTACCTTATCTCGCGACCAATCCTTCGGCTGATAAATCTCGTCGTACTTCACGAACGCATGCGGAAAGTGGCGCACCGCAGGGAAAGAGGGATCCTCGTTGATGATGGGCGCGTTGAATGTCATCCACGGATGCTGGTCAAACCAGCCGCCAATCATCTCTCCGTACTCAGGCCAGGTATAGTTCGTGTCCAGCGCTGCGTGGATTCCGACGAAGCCCTTTCCATCTTCCTTAATAAAGGACATCATGTCCTGCTTCTGACTAGGATCCAGATCCAGCTCGCCCGTGGTGCTGGCAAAGATCAAAACGTCGAAGTAGTTAAGGTTCTTCGCATTTCTGCCGAGGTCTTTCTTGGTAATCAGCTCCGTGTCCGTTCGCATCGTGGTGTCCCACAAGCCACTATCGTGCCCCATCTTGTAGATGGCTGCCATCGCATCGGAGACAGAATCGTGCTCGAACCCTTTGGTTTGGCCAATTACCAGAACATGCTTCAGGTGAATCTGCTTTGCGTGGGGAGGAGGAGGCGTCGAATTTGACGCGGTCTGAGCATTTGCCGAAACCAGAAAAACCGAACAAACAACTAATAGAGAGGTGGAGAGCGATACAAGCTTCCAGGGACGGCGCACATGATCTCCTTGAGTAGCAGAAATACCTTCAACCGAATATGCTCGGCAGCTCATTCAGACATGGCATCCAACGAAACTCTGGATCATTTGCCTCCGCTGCGACTTATTTACATGTCTCTGCCGCGCTTAGATGCCTGCCACAAACACCCTATGGAATAAGCCAGGATGTGTCAATCTGCCTCACTTACTGCGGCGAAATAGCGCATAGATTATCTGCTTGTCGTCTGCGGTGCATCGTTGAATTTCTCCATATGTGCCTTTGCCAGGTCAGGTTGTTTCAACTTCCAATAAAGTTTAGCCAACAGAAAATGGATCTGAGCATCGCTGGTGCCGAGCACTGGCAGCTTCAGGGCCAGCTCTCCTTCCTGCGCAGCATCTTTGAAATCTCCCTCCTGGTCCAGTCCCTTTGCCAGCTCGTAGTGCGCATCGCGAGACTCGGGATCTCGCTCGACGGCCGCTCGATATTTTTCCATCCCATCTTTGACCTTGCCGATTGAAAACAGGAACCGCCCATACGCAACCAGAATCGACGCACTCTGCGGCGACTTCTCCGGCGAAAGATTCTCCGCCTGCTGGTAAAGGTCTAACGCCTGCGTCGCATCTCCCAGTGCTTCGTGCGTCATCGCAAGATAGAACACGGGCAGCGGATTTTTAGGAGAGAGCGACTGCGCTTCCTGAAGCGGTGAGATCGCTACCTTGAAGTCGTTCTCCACGTAATAAACCACCCCAAGAAAAAATTGCGCGTCTTCCGAGGATGGATCAACCGTAACGGCAGTGATCAAACAGCTCTTGGCAACATCCGGACGATGCGCAAACATAGCCAGCCGCGCCTTCAGAACCAGGGCCGGAACCATGTCTGGCCTCTCATGCAGGGCCGCATCGACTTCGCTCACGGCGTCGGAAAATTTCCGCTGCACAAAATCCTGTTGCGCCTTCTCGTAATGCTGCATTGGCCCGATTGCGAGTTGGAGTGCAAGAAGCCAAATCATAGAAGCTTGCCTCCGGGTGCCAGAGAATAGTACCTGCCCGCACGCACATGTTCGAAGCGGTCCGTGCGATTAATCGCCGCGGGCCACTGCACCTGAATCCAGTCGGCATACTCAGCCGGTCCCAGCCCCAGCACATCTCGCGGATCACACGAAGAAAGATAGCTTCCGCCGCCGCGTTTGAAGATGCCGCGCTCAACGCCATTGGCCGACCACGTAATCTTCGCGCCCACCGCAAGCCCAACAAGATTGAGACCAATCCAATGGTTCCCGTTGCGAACGATATTGTGCAGCACCAACGGAGCATCGCCATTGATGGCGACTACCACATCCACACGCCCATCATTATCTAAATCGCCCACCGCAAGCCCGCGAGCTGGATACGCTCCCTTGAAGGCCGGCCCTCCCGCATCACTGACGTTATCAAACCCGGTGCCGTTGTTATGAAAGAGCAAAAGCGGCTCCTTATAGTGCAAGGTCTTGTTGATCGACTCGATCAGATCATCTGGATACCCATTCGCCAAAATCAAATCGGGCCGTCCATCCAGATCGAAATCGGCAAAGCGACAGCCCCATCCCGCATCCATCATCGTCGCCATGCCGATCCCTGTCGCTCCAGCCACATCCTGAAAACTATTGTCACCAACATTGCGATACAGCGAATAGCGTTCGCGGCTGATGTTCGCGACAAAAAGGTCCTGCCGCCCATCTCCATCGTAGTCAATCGCATCCACGCCCATGCCCGAACGCGCCGCGCCATCCGCGCTATACGCTACTCCGGCCTGAAAACCAATCTCTTCAAACTTGCCGCCGCCCTTGTTCAAATACAGAAAGTTGCGAACCGAATCGTTAGCAACAAAGAGGTCCAACAGGCCGTCGTTGTTGATATCTGTCGCGACCACCCCAAAGCCCTTCCCGAAAATTTTCCCAATGCCGGAAGAGGCACTCACATCCGTAAAGGTCCCGTTGCCATTGTTCTTATAAAGACGGCTTGGCCATGGATCGTAGCTCCTGGGATAGCAATAATGCCGAATTCCGCCCGTGCTGCAATCACGCTCCTGCGACTTGTTGTACTTCACGAAGTGGCAGACAAACAGATCGAGCAGACCATTGTTGTCCGAATCGAACCACACAGCGCTGGTGAACAGGCCGGGCTCATCCAGGCCCGCAGCCTTGGTCACATCCGTAAACGTCCCATCGTGATTGTTGTGATACAGAATGAGCCGCCCATACGTCGTCACCAGAAGATCGGTCCATCCATCGCCGTCATAATCGGCGGCAGCAACGCCGATGCCAAAATCTCTTCCCGCCACACCCGCCTTCTCCGTCACATCGGTAAAGGTGCCGTCCCGATTGTTGCGATACAAAGCATTGCGCAACGGCTTCGCGGGCTGAAAGAAATCACACGGGCCGCTGTTCACAAAATACAGATCCATCCAACCGTCATTGTCATAGTCGAAGATGGCCACGCCCGGCCCCATCGACTCGGGCAAGTAGCGCATGGTCGAAATAGCATTGTCATGCTTCCATGTGATTCCCGTCTTCTGCGCTGTCCATGTTTCGAAGTATTGCTCAGGCAACTTCCCCGAACCGATACCGGAATCTCCAGAGCTGCGCAATACCGGCAACGCCTGGCCGTTCAAAGTTCCTGCGCTCAAAGCCGCCAGGCCTGTTACAAATTCACGCCTCGTAATTCCCAACGTCACACTTCCCCCAAATACAACCGCGACACCGAAGACATCCTTTGTTGATTCCTTTTGCTTGTCCTTTTGTTTGTCATTCCCGAAGGAATCTGCGTTTGCCCGAATCGCCAAAACCACATCCAAATAAAACCCGCCATCCAACAATCCCATGCTCAAACAAGTTAGCAGGCCAGATGAAATCCATCTGGCCTGCTTGTTTGATTTCAGTGAATTGACGCTTAGAACTGGATTCTCGCGACCAACTCACCGCTCCTCGGAGCATAGTTTCCGCCCGCGCCGGAGATGCTGTTGCCAAGGTAACCGAAACCATTGGCGATGCTTCCATCCTTGTTATATTGAGGAGTCGCAAACGGACTTCCCACATTCAGGTTTGGATATGCCCAGCGGTTGAAGACGTTGAAGAAATCCGCGCGCAGCGAGAGGCGCAGCCCCTCCCTGATCGTAACGGCCTTGCCAAAGCCAAGCTGTTCGCTGGGATATCTCGGGCCGCGGAAATCGTTGTAGTACGGCTTCGAAGTGGCGTAGGTTCCAGGTGCAGGGTTGGCCCACGCAGCAGGGTTGAGGAAGAACGTCGTTCTTGGGTTGACGTTGTGGTTGTTGAGGCCATGCAGAAAGAGCGGTTGTCCCGGAACGCGATTTGCAAAAACCCCGTCGGCAAACGTCACTGAAGTCAGCGTGCTCGTCGATCCCGGTACTTGAATCGGAAAACCGCTCTGGTAGTGGAAGATGCCGTCGAACGTCCAGCCCGCAAACAGCGCAGCCTTCCAGCCGTTCTGTGCAAAGCTCGTTCTCGGCACTTCATAATTGAAGTAGAAGTTCAGCATCTGCGGCTCGTCGATCGCCAGAAAAGATTTCTGGCTCTTCGGCGACAGAGTCGGGTCCTGAATCACCGTCGCTGTAGTGTAGGTTCCGGTGCTCGACACCGTTCCCAGGTCCTTCGCCCATGTGTAACCGAGACCGCCCGACAAACCATAGCCGAGCCGTTTGGTGACCTTCACCTGAAGCGCGTCATACCAGGTATTGCCATCGTGCTCGTAGGCATCGGTCACGCTGCTGAACTGTGGGAATGGCCGCAGCGACTGAGCCAGGCTGGCTCCGGACGGGAAGGTATCGTACGGCTTCGAGAAGCCCCTCGCCTTCACCGCTGCAGAGCTAATCGGCTGTGTCAACAAAGCAAAGTCAGCCGGATTGGTAACGTCCAAACCGTACTTGCTCTTTAGCACCGACGGAGGAAGCTGGTTGTATCCCCTCAACCCGTCCGATGACAGCCAAACACCGCGGTTGTCGATGAAAGATGCTTCGACCGACAGGTCCTTGGCGAGAGTACGCTCAACGCCAATCGTTGTTTGGAAAAAGCGCGGCGGGCGGCCATTGTTCGGAACAATAAATGCCGGAGGCGAGTTGAGCTGGCCCACATTCGGGTAGGCGCCAGGGTCGAAGTGAGTCGCCGTCAGGGCCGCCGGGTTGTACGGTATGCCGTTGGAGAACTGACCGGCGGCAATGCCATACGATGGGCTGTTCAGCGTCACCGTGTTGAAGCCGAATCCCTGATTGCTGTAGTTGATCTCATTCATGAAGAGCTGCTGGCCGCTGTAGAGTCCAGTCCCGACATGGATCACAGTCTTATCATTCAGCATGTAATTGACGCCAAGACGAGGCTGAATCATCCAGGGATAGAACTTCTCGAAGATGCAGTTGCAGCGTCCTGCTCCATACCCTTCATATTCGGTTCCACCCAACAGGCCGCCCGCCGATGGATTCGCGACAGTCGGGCTGAATTGAGTGACCCGGTTGTGCTGCTCCTGCTGCATCTGTTCGAGGTCCCAACGCAGCCCATAATTCAGCGTAATTCGTTTCGTGGCCTTCCAGGTATCCGTGCCATAGAACCCGGACTCCTTGCGGTGGAACCACTGGATGTTGTCGTTCCCGATGCTGGCGCTGTTCAACTGCCCTAGAGCGAAGCTCGCAAAGGCATCTCCGATGCTGGCTCCATAAAGGTTCTGACCCTGTGCCGACGGCAGTGAAGTCTCGCTGGCATCAAAGCCGTACGTTCCCGCCGACAGATCGTTGTGCGTGCCAAACACCTGGTGACGGAGATCGCCGCCGAACTTGAACGTATGATTGCCATGCACCCAGGTCGCGGAAACCGTGGGATACCAGTTGTCGTCATAAAACGGAGCGTTGTTATTACCCAACTGCGGAACGCCCGAACGGTTAACGTTGAGTCCGTAAATAATCGGGAAGGTACGCGCAGCACCGCCAGGCATATTTGCCGCCGTATTCAACCCAAGAGTTGTCGAATCGAAGTTTTGTATCGCCGAATTCTGCAGGGCATCGTGCCGCGTAAAGTCGAAACCGGCATGAAACACCAGCCTCGGCGTCGCCGTAAAGTCCGCGTTCAGATACACCTGCGGCGCGGGGGTCGTGTTCCACCGTGTCTGGGTTGCCGTGCCGTTAATGCCGTTAGCCGCATTGTCTTTATTCGACTGTTCGTTGATGTAGTAACCCGAGAAGTGCCACCTCTCCCCGATCGAGTGGTCGATCTTGATGCTCGTCAGGTACTGGTATTTATTGTTCGGCTGCAAATTCGGATAGTTGTTCGTCAGCGCGCTGGCAGTCGATCCCGAAGGTGTAGGAATGTAAGGAAGGACCTTCTGCGCCACCGGGTCCCATGTGCTGGGCGCGCCGATAAAGTTGTTCGGGAATGGATCGCGCACCACTGCGGTCGACCCATTGGTGCAGGTTGCCGTTCTGGTCGTCGCCGGGTTGTAAACTGCGCCGTTGATCATCTGTCGACCCAGGCAATCCAGCACCGGGTTTCCGCTGGAGTCCTTAATAGGACCGAGCAGAAGAGAGCTGAGATCGCCGTTGCGATACGCCAGCGTCGGAACGGTAATCGTTCCCTGATTAAGAGTCTGCTTGTTGTAGTACTCCTCATACGCGAAGAAGAAGAACGTCTTGTTATGGCCGTTGTAGAGGTGAGGAATCACCACCGGCCCACCGACAGAGCCGCCAAAATCAAGCTGCCGCTCCTGGGGATTATAGTTACGGCCGTCTGACGTGTAATTGAATGGCTGTCCGGCGTCCAGGGCTTCATTCTCAAAGTAGGTGAAGAGCGTTCCGTGCAACTTATTGGTGCCGGACTTTGAAGTGTAGTTGAAGATTCCGCCAGCCGACTGGCCAAACTCCGCCGAGTAGTTGTTCACCAGAAGCTCTTGTGAGGCGAGCGATTCGACAGAGGGCTGATTTTCATCGGAGATGGCGCCCTTGACCGCCGAAGTATCGTCCAGGCCATCCATAAAAACACGGTACGTCGTAGCCGGTGAGCCGCTGATGTGAATATCGTTCCAACCTCCGGCAATGGTGCCGGGAGCAAGCGCCGCAAAACTCATCGGATCGCGCACAGCTCCGATGCCGGTAATATTGAGCGGCAACTCATTCATATCTTTCGTGGAGACTTGAATATTGTTCTGCGGAGTATCGAGTTTCAACAGTGGTGCGTCAGCCGTCACCTGAACCGTCGTCGTGCCCAGCCCGACCGTCAGTTGCAGGTCGACACGCGCCGTCTGCCCAACCAGAACCGTGATTCCGCTATGGACCCCGGTGCTAAAGCCCGGCGCAACCACCGTAACCGAATAGACGCCCGCAGGCAGCTGCGGCACGGTATAGTTTCCAGCTCCAGTGGTAACAGTAGACCGCTGTGTACCCATTGCGGAATTGGTGGCAGTGACCTTGGCTCCCGAGATTACCGCGCCCGACGGATCGGTCACAACTCCTGATACGCTGCCGCGATCGGTCTGAGCAAAGCACAACATACTTGTACAGAACATCGCGATCAACACCAGACTCAAATTCAAATACTTAAGCCAACCTCTTTTTCGTTGCGTCATTCGGTCCTCCTTGGCCTCTTATGAAGTGCCTTAATAGTTGGTGGGATCGAATCTCTGGTCAGAGATGAGTACCTGCTCTGGCGTCGAAACCGTATCAAAGCGTCGATTCGGTTTCGTCGAGCAGATTCGCACCTTTGCTCACACCTTCTGATCCAATTCGGCCTCACACTGTCTTTGTCAGAATGGAACGATCAGATTTGTCTTCTGTCGTTCAGGGACTCTCCAAAATACCGCTTCATTTCTTACGGGGATCTTCAACTGGTAGACCAACCCTTTCAGTTGACTTCCAATTGCAGTTGCCACTCTAGGCGAGCTCCATTTGTTCCGACAACGTTAGAATGTGCGGCTAACTGGTTTCGTTCGCGCTGAAAATAAACAACTTACACGGACTGTGCAGAGTTAACAGTGGATACATAAAACCATTTGACCCAACTAGCCCTTCTACGTGCGCGAAGCATGAAGCAGACAAAGCCACAGCGATGCTTCGATCACGACTGAGATCGTCAGACATCGCTGTGGCAGAGAAACTCTGTTTGTCATTCCCGAGGGAATCTGCGTTTTGCTCGAATCACCAAAACTACATCTGGAGGAGAACCGCTCTAGAGAGTGCTACGAAGCATCTCCATCCGCTTCACGACGAAGCCGCATTCAACCCAATCTGAACATCATGCTTCGATGCATTTTGAATCTGCGCAGGCCCGGCAAAGAGATTGCCGGAGATCACAGCGCGGTCCACGTCCTCACCCAGCGCAATGTGCTGCTTCCTCTCAAGAAACTCGCACCCTTGCACCAGCAGGCTGCCGGAGGACGCCTGGATCGCGGCATGTTCTCCCTCCTTGCTCCACTGCACAAACGTGCAATCACTGAATCCTACCGTGCCGCTTCCTCCCACCTTCGCGATCTGCTGGCATGGTCCCCAGAACGCACTGTTGCTGATGCGAAGCACACCGCGATTGCTCGCAAGCACCTCGACCATCGTAGGGTCTTCCCCGTGGAATGAGGTGAACTCGCCGTTCACAATCAGAAGACCATATGGCGCACACTGCTCGACGAGGATGGCACGATTGCAATCATCCGCACCAATGCCGACATAGTTGCCATTGCATCCGCCCGTCGAGGTCTCCACAAACTTATACCCAACGTGATAGCCAAAGCAGAAGGTATTGAACACATACTCCCAATCCGACCGGCCAAAGACAAACGCCTCTCCGTTCTCCGTCTGCCAGCGATAGGCCTTGCTGTGTGAGTTCCACCATGGATTGAAGTGAACATTCTCAATCCGGCCAATGTCATAGATCGCATCCACCCAGATGCCGCGCCGCAGCGGCTGTCCCGTTACGTTACGAATATTGTGGCGCTCGTTCTGGCTCGCATCGATCCCCAGATAAGGATTCAGCAGCTCAACATCCTGTACCGCAGGGTTCTTTCCGCGCATCGCAATCGTCCACGGATACGCCACCGGCACACTCTCTGCATCTTGCTCCGGATAAAAGATCGTCAGCCCATTCACCGAGCTGTTGCTGTTCAGCGTAAGAAAGGATTTCCCATCCTCTTGCCCTCGCCCGTTCGTCACAAAAAGTGCGGTGCCATCATCACCCGGTTTCGCCTGCCCCTTGTCCCGTAATCCTGCATGCGATGGCACGCACAGATAAGAGCCTCGAAGCGCAACGCCCTCCGGCACATCGAGCGTGCCGCGAAACAGATACTTCCCCGGAGGTGCATACACCGTGCCGCCGCCCGCCGCATGCGTCGCATCGAGCGCCCGCTGAAACGCCGCCGTATCGTCCGTGCTCCCCTCACCCCGCGCACCGAAGTCCATCACATTCTTCATCCCCGGAACCGGACCGCCTTTACTCTCGGCTGCCTGCGCCACACCCGGCATCCCCATCAACCCCATCATCCCTCCGGCGCACCCCAGCGAAAGCAGTCTGCGCCGCGATGTTGCTTGCATCCCTCTAACCGTCATCGGATCAGTCATCGTTAGCTCCTTCCCCATACCAAAGCATCAATCGCTACACGACAACGACAACAGCAATCAGCGATAAAGTTCAGCGGGCATTTGGATTGTTCAACCATTTGCAACCAATCTACAGACAGCGATCCGGGGTGCCGCAACGTTAGCGCGGTTGCCTAACCCCTCATAATTCTTTGAAAATCGACACCTTTATGCCCTAACGGAACGCTTACGGTAAAGCCCGCCTCACACCTTTGCCTTTCCATATCTCTATCTCTTTTGTATTTCCATTCCGTAGCGCAGCGAAGGAATCCGCTGTTCCTCCCCACAAGCAAAATCTCAAGCGCGCCAAGAATCGTTCAGACCGACCTTCCCTTTTACAAGGGATCATTCCCGAGAGCCCCTCTCAGCGGTCGTATCTTTAATTAAAGGATGGAGAGAAATAATGAATTAGAGACACCGATAAGCTTATGGAAGCTGATGACACGCGATCACATCGGTGTGCGCAGGCGACCCAGCCATCGTGCTCAACCGCAATAGCAGTTGGAAGCTCGGCACAGGTGACCTGTGGAGCAAACCGCATCCGTTCATCACCGCCATCAAGCCAGCCGAGTCCGTCACCAGGTCAGCCACCGCTTCAGTTCCTTCAGCATCAGCCCCGGCGATCAGCAGCACATGCCCAAGGTGGTCGGGATTACGCAGATAGCTTGCGACGGCGAACGATTGCCCGGTGGCAAAACCCAGCGCCGTAGGCACATACTTCGCGGACTCACCGCTGCGAGGATGTCGATTCTCAACAATCTCCTGCCCTGTACTCTGGTCGAAGACAAAGCGGAAGTCCACATGATCGTTATAGAAGAGGGCCCACGGATTCGAGAGCGGGCTGCCCAGCAGAATAAAGTTCCCGTCCCTCAGCAGGTCCGGAAAGCGCAGGTCACGCGCCGACTGGATCGTCAGATGTCCAGCCTTCGCCTGGTCCATCCACTGCGCGATATTCACCGCAATCCCCGGATCGACCGAGGCAGCCTGGTCCCTCTGCAAGATCGCCGTGAAGAGTGTCATCTGCTGCGGCGACACCTTCTCCTTGTCTGGGATGTATCGCTGGTTCGCGTAGTCGGACAAAGTGATTGTCCGCCCGGTCATGGTCTGAACCTCCGCTATATTCGGGTCGCTCGTAATTAATTTCGTGCTCAAGCGGTAACCAAAGAGCGCGCCCCACACCGATCCCGAATTGACGCGAACCTCCCGCGACATCTGCCAGAAGGTAAACATGCATACGACGGCGATCATCCCCGCGCCGCACAGCAACAACCTCCTCCAAGTCCAAAAACTCCGTATCGTGGAAGGTGAGGAAGGCTTCGACAAAGAAGCATCCTCCTCCACCGAGGCAGCCGCTTCTTCCTGCGGCAGAGTCGAAGCAGCAACCGGAGCGTCGGGTTGTCCCTCCGTCGCCTGCTCTATCTCCTTCTCATCCGCTGCATCGGCTTTAATAGAAACATCTCGTGCAATCTCCGGCACGTAGGACCCCAGCGGCAAACCGATCCGAAACTCAGACCTTGTGCCGCAGGCTCCATAGTGCTGTAGCAGGCGCCGGCGAACATCGCTCGCCGTCACGCGCACAATCGCGTCCTCGCCCGTGTCGTAGTTAGGCGATCGATCAAACAGCTCAATCCCGATCAGACGCTCCTTCAGCTCCTCACCGTGACCACCGACCGCCTGATCGACCACAAAGCGCAGAAACTGCGCACTGCGATGGCTGCCTCGAAAAGCCTCTCCGCGAAGCACCTCCTCCATATGCTGCTGGAAGGCCTTCAGGTCATTCTCCGTCGCAAGAATCCTTGCGATCTCCGCGGTACGTTCAGCGATTTGATTGGTTGAAGACATGGGGAAGGAAACCCCAATGCTATCAGGAGGATCACAAGCGGGCAATGAACCCTGATCAGTGTTGAATATCTCAAGTTTTGCTATTTATGGAAAGGACCTTGGCACTTTGCATCGATCCGCCGTTTGCCAATTGATTCGGTATAGCCGGTTTGCTAAAGTCGTCGTCATGTCCGAGCGTTCCACGGAGCAGATACGCGAATTGCTCGACTCCCTGTATCGCGTGGATTCGGGACGGATCCTTGCAACGCTGATCCGCTTGCTCGGTGATTTCGATCTTGCCGAGGAGGCGATGCACGAAGCCTTTGCGGCTGCGCTGGGCCTGTGGCCGAGCAGCGGTGTACCCGATAGTCCGCGGCCATGGTTGATCTCGACAGCCCGCTTCAAAGCCATTGATACGCTGCGTAGGCGCGCACGATTGGATGCCTCTCAAGACGAGCTTGCGCGATATCTCGAAGCACAAGCGAGCATGGCACAAAGCTCCAACGAAGAGGACAGCGTTGAGGATGACCGGCTGCGCCTGATCTTTACCTGCTGTCATCCCTCTCTACCGCCGGAAGCGCACGTTGCGCTCACCTTGCGCGAGGTGTGCGGGCTGACTACCGAGGAGATTGCGAAGGCCTTCCTCATCACTCCGCGTACCTTGGCGCAGCGCATTGTGCGCGCAAAGGCAAAGATTCGAGACGCACGCATTCCGTACCAGGTGCCGTCGTCGCAGGAACTACCGGAGCGACTGGACGCTGTGCTTCAGGTCATCTATCTCGTCTTTAACGAGGGCTATTCGGCTGCGGCAGGAGCAGAGGTAACGCGGGCCGAGCTGACCGCCGAGGCGATTCGACTGGGCCGCTTGCTAAGCGAACTCCTGCCGGAGCCCGAAGTCATGGGACTGCTCTCCCTGATGTTGCTCCAGGAATCCCGTCACGCCGCGAGAACATCGCCGACCGGAGAGCTGGTCTTGCTGGAAAATCAAAACCGCTCACTCTGGAACCGGGAGCAGATCGCGGAGGGTCTGGCTTTGGTGGAGAGAGCGCTGAGGTCCCACCGCTTCGGCTCTTACACCCTACAGGCTGCAATTGCCGCCGTTCACGCAGAGGCGGAATCAGCCGCTGAGACTGACTGGCGGCAGATCGTCGCGCTCTACAACCGGCTGGTACGAATTCAACCTTCGCCGGTCGTTGAACTAAATCGTGCCGTAGCCATTGCCATGCGCGATGGCCCAGAGGTCGGTCTGGCGCATATCGACGCGGTGTTGGAACATGGCGAACTGGCAAATTATTACCTGGCGCACTCAGCCCGAGCGGACATGTGCCGCAGGCTCGGCAGGACAACGGAAGCCCGGTCCTCGTATGAGAAAGCTCTGGCGCTGACCCAACAGGAACCGGAACGGAGGTTCCTCGAAGAGCGACTTCGGCAGTTGAAATAAAAAAACAGGCAATTGAACTTTAAAAATTGAGCGGCTGTCGATTTTCTGTCTCTCAAACGACTATCTGATAACAAGACGATAAGCTGCGGCGCTCTGATTCACAGGAAATAAGGAGGAACATATGAAATACATCTGTTTGGGATACATCCAGCCGGGCAAGTTCGAAAACCTGTCTGAGAGCGAACGTAACGCCATGCTCGACGAGTGTTTCACCTACGACGACGAGCTGCGGAGCAATGGGCACTTTGCTGCCGGCGAAGCTCTCCAACCGGCCAACACGGCAATGACCTTGTATTGGAAGAACGGAAAGGTTGCAGTGTCGGACGGCCCATACGCGGAGACGAAGGAGCAATTGGGTGGAATCCTTGTGCTCGAAGCCCGCGATCTCAATCACGCTATTCAGCTCATCTCGCAACATCCCGGAGTGAAGATGGGGCCGTTCGAGATACGTCCAGTGGCGGATTTGAACGCAATGATAAAAGAGAGCGAGCAGCGACGGGGAAAGAACACTCCGCGATAACGGCTGCAACTAATCAGAACTTCAAAAGCGAGGAGCATACATGTCAAAGGTTCGTGTCGCAGGATTTGGTCTTTCGTTGGACGGCTTCGGAGCAGGGATAGAGCAGAGCCTGGACGATCCGCTAGGCAAGCGCGGTCCAGAGCTCTTTCAGTGGTTCTTTCATACCAGGACGTTCCGCGCCATGCTTGGGCAGGAAGACGGATCGACCGGTGTGGACGACACGTTCGGTCGGCGGGCGATGGAAAACTTTGGCGCCTTCATCCTTGGCCGCAACATGTTCGGTCCGGTCCGTGGCCCGTGGCCGGACGACTCGTGGAAGGGATGGTGGGGGCCCAATCCGCCATACCACACGCCGACCTTCATTCTCACCCACTACGAGCGAGAGCCCATCGTGATGGAAGGCGGGACGACCTTCTACTTTGTCACCGGCGGAATCGAAGAGGCGCTGAGGCTCGCGAAACAAGCAGCGGGTGACAAGGACATCAAGATCGGAGGCGGTGTCTCCACCGTGCGGCAGTATCTGCAGGCTGGGCTGATCGACTCCCTCCAGCTTGCACTTTCACCGGTTGCCCTCGGCCAGGGCGAAGCACTTCTTAGCGGCATCGACCTGCGCGCCTTAGGATTTTCTGTGACCGAGCACGTAGCTACAGAGCACGCAACGCACGTTGTACTCACGAAAGGATAGAAGCCGAATCCCGGCTTGCTCTACTGCCCTGCACCAATTGTCAGACACTGATCTCCGGTTCGGAGTGGCTCATGCCAATCATCGATTGATTGATCCATTAATGCATTAATCAATCGATGATTTTCTGTATGCCTGATGACCAAATGTGTGATCGCCACGCTCTCAGTTAGCAGCCAATGCGCTCATCCAGAAGCGCCGGGCCGGCAATGAACTCGATTTGCATACTCGACATCAGCTGGGAGCGATGCCGGGTGCAGCAGCATGACAGCCCTAAATCGCTAGATACGTCATACAGCGGTGGTTCCATAGCTTTGGTCATAGTCTGAGCATAGAAAAACGCATCCGAAGATGCGTTGATTTCATAAATCATTGATTCTATGGTGCCGGGAGGGGGGGTCGAACCCCCACGAGGTTGCCCTCGGCGGATTTTGAGTCCGCTGCGTCTGCCAGTTCCGCCATCCCGGCTGGATGAATTCTTATTATAAGGGAGTCTGCAGGTTACAGAATCCTTCCTCGTCATTTTACTTGCTGCCTTGCAGAAATACCTGCTTAGCTTCGGTTTTGAATCACCCGTTCATAGATCCGGAGGTACTCCTGTGCCGGCTTGTCCCAGGCGAAGTCCTGCGCCATTCCACGCTGCATCATCTTGGTCCATGCTTCTTTATCGCGAAAGACGGTAAGGGCTCGGTGCAAAGCGTCCATTAGAGCATCAGCGCTGTATCCCCAAAACTTGAAGCCATTGCCTCCACCATCCGGCTGCTCGTCGATCGTGTCTTCGAGGCCACCCGTAGCGCGGACGACAGGAACCGTGCCATACTTCAGGCTATAGATCTGGTTCAACCCACACGGCTCATAGCGCGACGGCATCAGGAACATGTCTGCACCCGCCTCTACCTTGTGCGCCATCACGTTGTCGTACTTCACCTGTACTTTTACCTTGGAAGGGTAGCGCGCGGCCATCTCCGTTAACAGGCGCTCGTAGTACTCCTCACCATTGCCGAGCATCACCAGCACCATATCTTCCTGCACCAGCCGGTCCATCACTTCGACGATCAGGTCAAAGCCCTTCTGCGTAGCAAAGCGCGAGACCACGCCAATTACGGCAGTCTCATCTTTCACGTCCCGCAGTCCGAAGGCATGGAGCAGGTCGCGGCGGCACTCTCGCTTCCCTGCCAGATCGTCGGCGGTATAGTGGGCTGCAATATGCGGGTCGATGGCGGGGTCCCACTCTTCGTAATCAACCCCGTTAAGAATGCCCACCAGATCGCCGCTTCGCTGCTGTAAAACGCCCTCCAGTCCGCTGCCAAACTCCGGCGTCTTAATCTCTTCTGCATAAGTGCGGCTGACAGTCGTAACGGCGTCAGCGTAGACGATGCCGCCTTTCAGAAAATTCACCTTGTCGTTCTGCTCCAGCTTGTCGAAGGTGAACATGTCCCACGGCAGCAGCAGCGTCTCCATCGTCTGCGGCGGAAACCAGCCCTGATAGCCCGCATTATGAATCGTCAGCAACGCCGGAACGCGTCGCAGCACCGGGTCGAAATAATAGGTCGAGCGCAGCAGCACCGCCAGCATTGCCGTCTGCCAGTCATGCACATGAAAGACATCCGGAATGCCCAGCACCTTCGATGCCTCGATCACAGCGCGGCTCAGCAGCCCAAACCGCTCCGCGTTGTCCGGATAATCTCCGGAAGGAGTCGAATAGAAGCTCTCGCGATCAAAGAACTCCGGGCAATCGACAAAGTACATCTGTACGCCCTCGGTGACGCCGCCATCGAGGATGCGCACAAAGCGGTTGTACGACGGATACGGAATCGTCACGCTGGGCAGAACCACCGGGGCGCGAGGCACCGCCTTCGCTACCTGCCGATAGTACGGAATAAACACGCTGATTTTGTGGCCCAGCTTTACCAAGGTACGCGGCAACGCGCTCACCACGTCTGCAAGTCCGCCAGTCTTCGCCCAGGGAGCGCACTCCGATGCTGCAAATACGATATGCATTCAGTCGTCCTTTATCTTCGCCACTAAACCGTTAGTCTATACAAAGACTGGCGTTGCCAGTCACTCTTCATTGGATGCACATGAAACGCAAACCAAAACTCGGCCAGAACTTCCTTGTTGACGACACCGCACGCCACGCTATCGTCGATGCTCTCGGCGACCTTCGCAGCCGCACCGTCATCGAGATCGGCCCGGGCCACGGCTCCATTACCGAGATACTCGCCGACCGTTGTCATCGCCTCATCGCGCTCGAACTGGACTCCGCTCTCGCCGCCGAGCTTACCTTCCGCTTCCGCAACCAGCCGCAGGTACAGATCGTCGAGATCGACGTCCTCAAAGCCGACCTTCGCACCCTTGTCCCCGAAGGCGAAGCCGTGGACGTGATCGGCAATCTGCCCTACTACATCACCTCCGATATCCTGTTGAAGCTCTTCGCCGCCGGCAGTGCAGGCATCGTTTCCCGGGCCGTCCTCATGATGCAGCGCGAGGTTGCCGACCGCGTCTCCGCCGCGCCGGGAGTCCGCGACTACGGCCTGCTCTCCGCCACGGCGCAGATGAACGCGCAGGTCGAACATCTCTTCACACTGCCGCCCGCGGCCTTCTCACCGCCACCCGATGTCTACTCCACGGTACTGCGTCTCCACTTTGCCCCGCGTTTCGCCGAGCTGGGTGTTGATGCTCCCGGCTTCGATGCATTCCTCAAGCAGATCTTCGCGCAAAAGCGTAAGACGCTTCAGAACAACCTCCGTGCCGCCGGATACTCTGCCGAACAGCTCGCCGCCGCATGGCCCGACAGCATCCCACCGCAGGCACGCGCAGAGGCCCTGCCGCTGGAGTCGATTGCCCAGCTCTACAAGGCCCTGCCCGAGATGAAACCAGCCTAAAACCAGCCTGGAAGTTCCCTCGCGTTACTTATGCGAAGAGGATGCCGGAGCCGAATGCGAAGCCGGTGGTGGCGGCGGCGGCGCATAATGCGGTTGTGGCGGTGGAGCGTAATGAGGCTGAGGCGCATAGTGCGGCTGCGCAGGTTGCGTGTACCGCGGCTGTTGCGGCTGAGCATAACGCGGCTCTGCCGGACGCGCCTGCTGCTGCGGCACACCTTGCCTCATCTGCGGCTGTGGGCGGAAGGAGCGCTGCTCACTCGATGGCTGCGGCCGCTCGATCATCCCCGGTCGCATTCCCAACTCAGGCTGATGGTTAGTCCCACTCACAGGAAAATCCCGCCGCAGCGATGCACCAACCGGATGTGCTCCTGCTCCCATAAAGGAGGCCGAAGCACCCTGAACCGGACGGATCGGCTGCACCGCACGTCCAGCAATGGTACGCATCCCCTGTATCGGGCGTGCATGCACCGGGTTCTCTATAGGATGACCGATATGGATCGGACGCGGCCTTACCGGGCCATGCACCGGCACCGGACGGATGCGATAGTTTCGTGGAAAGCTCACGATGTTGATCACATAGCCTCCGCCGCCGAAGCCCCAGCCGCCAAAGCCGCCGCAACCAAGCCCCGGCTGCCATCCCCATCCAAAATCATCCCAATACGACCAGTTGCCGCAACGGAACGGCGTCCATCCCCAGCTGTAGCCCGACGCCCACACATAGCCGCTGCCCGGATACCACACCCAGCTTCCATAGCCATAGGGATCGAAGCTGGCATCCATCGCTACATTCGGCTGCCAGACTTCCCCTTGTCCGGGAACGTTGTACCAGCTTCCATTGGCGTCCAGATCGGACCAGCCATAGCCTGCCTCGCCCGCATAGTCATTGCGCGCATCGGTCTGGCTGGTCGCCTCATTCTGCGCCGCCGTGTCGCGATCGTTGTTCCACTGGTCCCACGAGTTTGTCGCTACCTGTCGGTCCAGCGAGTAGCGCCCCGCGTCGGCAGCATCTCCTGTCAGGGTCTCTCCCGAATTGACGTTCGTCTTATAACCCTCGCCGTTGGCCGAGCCGCCATCGACCTGCACTGTCCCGTCCAGCACCGAAACCTCCGCCGGCGGCTGGTCCATATCGATGCGGACCGTCGCATCGACGACCGGCGAGATCTGTACGCCGCCTGCGTTGATGCTGTAGGCGAACTTCTCCGCTGCACGCAACTCGGCGTACGCCAGCCCATTCACCAGCGTAAGGTCGGTCGACAGGTTGCCGTTCGCATCCGCGGCCAGGGTAGTCAGCTCCAGCGAGCTGTTCGGCGTCAGCCGCACCACGCTGCCGTCTTCGAACTCGATCTCTGCCTGTCCGTCCTGTCCCGTCGATACGCGGACTCCTTGGGGCAGCGGCATGTTGATCTGTGCCGGATCGCTTCCGGTGTTATCGATATGGTCAACATTGACGGTGCCTTGCAGGAAGCTCAGCCTGGCAGCACGTACCTGAGGATTGTCTGCTCGCGCTTCTGCCGTCCAGCCTGCAAACAGCAGGCAGAACGTCGCCACCATTACCACCCAGCCCGTATACCGTCTATGCTTGTCCATGGCAACCTCCAGACAACCTGAGCCTCAAGGTTAGACACTCTCTTCTAACCCGAAGCTTCATATCTTGTTGCTTTCTGCCTGCTCCAACAATTTGGTTGCCTGCAATCGAACCCGCTGCATTACTGCTCCATCTCCGGCGATCGAGATCAGAACCGGGGCAATCGTTCCCAACTCCAACGCATGCCCTGCCTTTACCGCCTGCACCAGCTCGTTCATCTCCTCATCCAGCCCCAGCCGGTCGTAGCGATGGAGAAACTCCAGCCTGCGGCCCTCGTCCAGGGTGAAGGCGATGAAGAGAAAGGTATCCGTCAGCCCATTTACGTCCTTGTTATCGGAGTAGTTATAGGTGCACGAGCCTGTTCCGTCTGCCCCCTTATAACTCAGCGTCTTCTCTCCTGTGTTCGCAATGTGCTTGGACTTTGTCTCGCAGGACATATCGAAGTGGCCCAGCTCTCTTGCGCCTTTGAATATCTTCATGACCGTCGGCGCCGTCAGCTTCAATGTGCGGTCGATGTGCTTCGGCGAAGCATACTGCACGGAGTCCTTGTCCGCCGGACTTTGCACTTCGTCTGCCTGATAGCTCCCCGTCCCATCCTCGTTCACCCGCAGCGTAAAGCGCGGCACCGGAACGCCCGCCCGCTCAAACTGAAAGCTGACCTCGGCAGGTTTCGCAGAAGAGGACATGGCTTCCGGAGCGGCAGATTGAGCGACAAGCACGCATCTGGATGCAAGACCGAAGGAGATCGCGAGCGCAACCGAGGTTATCGTTCGCGCGGCGGATCTCATCGACGCGCTCCCTGTAGCAGCAGCGTCTGCGCCGTATGAATATGGCAGATGGCAATCGCCAGCGCGTCCGCGGCGTCTGCCGAATCAAGCTCATGGTCGATCTCCAGCAGACGCTTCACCATGAACTGCACCTGCTCTTTCGCCGCCAGACCGTAGCCAACGACGGAACTTTTAATGGATAGCGGAGCGTACTCGGCCACAGGAAGCCCGCAGGTTGCAGCGGCCAGCATGGCCACTCCCCTCACCTGCCCCAGCTTCAATGCGGACTTTGCGTTGGCGGAGAAGAAGACCTCTTCGATGGCGACGATCTCTGGCTGGTGCAGTGCCATCAGCCCGGTTAGCTCGCTATAGACCTGCGCGAGACGCTGCGGGGTCTTTTCTTTCTTGTTCAACCGGATGGTTCCGGCGGCGAGGTGCATCAACTTCGGCATCCGGGCGTCGCAGTCCACCTCTACAACACCGTAGCCGGTAAACTCTGTGCCGCAATCGATGCCAAACACTCGCATGGGCGAAGTTTACTGCATTTCAGGCTACTTCCCGATGGCGAAATTGAGTCGCCCCTGTCGCCGCAGGTTTGGTTTTGCGGCAGGTACCCCCACCCCTGTACTTAAAGTCCTAAAGTCTTCAAAACAAATGGCCTAAGTCCAAACCAAGTCCGGACCTAGTCTGGACTTCGGACAGATGGAAAAAGCCCGGCACGGATGCCGGGCTTTATCTCTTATTGGGTTTATTATATCGGGCTCTGTCAAGCTATCGTGAGATGCCTTCGAGCGGCGAACTGGCGGTGGCATATAGCTTGCGCGGCATTCTGCCAGCGAGGAATGCCTGCCTTCCCGACAGAACTGCGTGTTGCATCGCCTCGGCCATCAATAGGGGGTCTTTTGCCTGGGCGATGGCGGTATTCATTAGTACGCCGTCGAAGCCCAGTTCCATAGCTACTGTGGCGTCCGATGCTGTGCCGACTCCGGCGTCGACGATGAGAGGAACCTCGGTAATCAGCTCGCGGAGGATGCGCAGGTTGGCCGTGTTCTGCAACCCGAGACCGCTGCCGATGGGCGCTCCGAGAGGCATGACTGCGGCTGCGCCAGCATCGATCAGCCGTTTGGCAAAGACAATGTCATCAGAGGTATAGGGGAGAACAGTAAAGCCTTCTTTTACCAAAACGCGGGTCGCTTCGAGCGTCGCGTGAATGTCGGGATAGAGGGTCTGCTGGTCGCCGATGACCTCGATCTTGACCCAGTCGGAGAGCCCGACTTCGCGGCCGAGACGCGCGGCGCGGATGGCCTCTTCGGCGGTGTAGCAGCCGGCGGTATTGGGTAGCAGGAAGTAGCGCTGCGGATCGATGAAGTCGAGGAGCGACTCGCTGGAACGGTCGAGGTTGACGCGGCGAACCGCGACCGTCACCATCTCGGCGCCTGAGGCCTCGATGGCCGCCTGCGTCTCCGGGCCATCCTTGTATTTTCCGGTACCGACGATAAGACGAGACTGAAAGGCTCTGCCAGCGATGACGAGGGGGTTCATCTGTCTATTCTAAAGCCGCACTGCGAAGGAGAGGCAAGCGTTCGAGATAATCCCCTTTGGCCTGATAGCTGACTTATGGCGCTATCTGATGACCTTCGTGTGTGGTTCTCAGATGATTTGTCGGTATCTTTCCAGCCTGCGATAAAGGCATCCATGAAATAAGATTGCAACGACTTCGGCGAAGACGTGCGTCAGTCCGCAGATTTCTAAAAATAATCAGTCACAGGAAGGGATCAGGTCGGCATTGAATTTACCGCCCGTAGTCCTCAGTACATCTGATTCGGCTTTAAATCGTGCGATCTCGCGAACTGTCAGACGGCTGGCACCGTGCCTGATGCTTATGTACGTCGTCTCATTTCTCGACCGCTCGAATATCGGTTTTGCAAAGCAGGCTCTGGAGCGATCGGAAGGCATCTCCGAAAGTGTCTATGCTTTAGGCGCGGGTTTGTTCTTCATCAGCTATTCGTTATGCGGATTTCCCAGCAACCTGATCCTTCATAAAGTGGGGGCGAAGAGGTGGCTTGCTCTCCTGATGGCGGGCTGGGGAATGATATCGATGGCCACCATGTTCGTGAGCGGGGCCACCTCCTTTTACCTGCTGCGGCTGCTGCTCGGGGTGGTGGAGGCCGGGTTTTTTCCCGGCGCGATTCTCTACCTGACCTATTGGTTCCCCAACAAGGTTCGCGGGCGTGTCCTTGGACTGTTCTACCTGGGGGTGCCGCTTGCGCTGATTGTGGGCGGCCCGCTCTCGGGTCTGCTGCTTGAGATGCGCCCGCTGGTCGGGCTTCAAAGCTGGCAGTGGATGTTTCTTGTGGAAGGCTTCATCGCAGTCGTTCTTGGACTGGCTGCATTTTTGTATTTGGATAACAGGCCGTCGAATGCCTTATGGCTGCCAACTGAGGAGAAACAAGCGTTGGCGGATGCATTGGCGCTCGAAGAGGAGGAGCGGCGCTCCGTCGGACCCGCGAAGCTTCTGCCTATGTTCCGCGATCTTCGAGTGATGCACTTTCTGCTGATCTATACCCTGATCCAGGTAAGTACCTACGGGGCAGTTTTCTATATCCCTGCGGAGATCTCGGCCCTTCTGCATAAGCCCGTAGGGATCGAAGTCGGCCTTGTTTCAGCTATACCCTGGATGTGCACGCTGGTCGCGGTCTATCTGCTGCCGCGCGCTGCCGATAGGTTCCACAAGCATCGTCTGTTCGCAGCGCTGACCATGCTGGTTGCGGGGTGCGCAAGCTTTGCATTTCCCACTGCCGGGCCGGGCATAGGACTTGTCACGCTTTCGCTTGCGGTGGCTGGCTTTATTGCTGTGCAACCGCTTTTCTGGATGTTCCCAACGGAACACCTGGCAGACCGGGCAGCGGCCGGCGGTATTGCGCTTATAGGAATGGGCAATCTGGGCGGGTTCCTTGCACCCAACCTGAAGGTTTGGGCCGATGAGTATTTTGTCTCGCAACGTGCAGGCTTGTATCTTCTGGCTGGACTTACGCTTTTGAATGCGGGGTTGATCGCACTTGTGAAAGCTCGCCGGACTGCTAAAAGCGCCACGTAAAACTGTTATTGGCCACGCTACGGCTTAAATGACAAACGACCCGCGCCTGAAAAGAGGAGCAGCGGGCCGTCTGGCGGTGATCTGTTGAGATTGACTTGAGGCGTCCATTTACTCGGACATTGGGCCTCGGCGGAACTGCTGGTTATGCAACGCCAGGTCTAGAGCAAAAGGACGCTCTAAGCCTCAGTCACCTCACGTACGTTGATGCAACTGTTACTGTCAAATTTCATAGGCTGGATCATCCTCCTTTCCCGTGTAGGTAGAGGCTACTCCTGACCCCCGAGGAGATCAAATCGACGCCCTGGCGTACATCTGACGGCAGCGGGCAGGCATCGTAAAAAGGTCGCACAAATGTTTGGAGTGAAAGGTGTTGCACATGAAAGTTGCAACCATTGCAGGCATCCTCCTGATCATCCTTGGAGTTATCGGTTTTGTCGCCGGCGGCGTCAGCTTCAGTCATACGAAGAAGGACCTGAACCTGGGCCCGCTCAAGATCTCCCACGAAAAGAGGAAGACCATCCCCATCTCACCGATCGTGAGCGCCGTCGCGCTGGTGGCGGGGATTGGGCTGGTAGTCATGGCAGCGAAGGACAAATGACCGCCGTGTCGATCCCATACCGGCTGCAAGGATTTATTTCAGGTATGCGCGCACCAGATCGATCAGCTCTTCTCCGAGGTCCGGCGTCAGAGGAGCGCGCCCGTCCTGCAGAAGGTGCAGGCGGATGTGGTCTTCGAGCACCTCTGCCATCAGCGCATTGATGCCGCCACGAGCAGCGGCCAAGAGCATCAGCACATCGGTACAGTTCTCCTCGGCGAGCAGCGTTCGCTCCACGGCATCCATCTGGCCTCGAACTCGTTTGACGCGATTCAACAATTTTGTACGTTCTCGTGAAATTTCTGTCACATTGTTCTCCTTAATACCCTAAGGGGGTATACTATATAAATTATACCGACTTCAGTAAGCTCTCGTAGAGCAAAGGCCCACCTTCAGACAGGAAAGTAGACGATTTCCATGGTAATTCGCACTCCATTCACAGGCAGGCTTGAAGATCAAAGTTCAATGGCGCGAAACTTTACTTTGGGTTCCCTGCTTCTGGGATTGCTGTTGATCGCCGCTGCGCGTAACGTTGTGGCCCAGCAGGAGAATATATTGCTGCCCTCCGACCCCGGGGCGCAGCGGGATGTCACGCCCGCGCCTGCGAATGCGCCTACCCTGTTTCCACACTGGAACCACTCGCGCTTCCTGATCTCCGGTCAGGCGAACATCATCCTTCAGGGACATGGGGGATTCCACTCGCCTTACGAGGGAACGAACAGCTTCCTTAGCCGGGGGGAGTACAAGACCTCGTTGCTGGGAACGCTGTTTTTGGGTATGCAGCTCAGGAAAGATCCGAAGAGCAATACAGATGCGATCTTCGACCTCGAATCGTCTGGTGGACGCGGCGACAGCGAAGCTCTGGGACTGGCGGGCTTTACGAATCTGGACGTTGTGCGCAATCCGAACCTGGGCTCGACGCCTTATGTTGCACGGGTTCAGCTGCACCAGACGATTGGATTGAGCAATAAGCTCGTGGACGCCGACCCGACGCAGTTCTCGCTAGCGACCGAGGTGCCGGAGCGGAGGCTGGAACTCCATGTCGGGAAGATGAGCATGCCCGACTTCTTCGACATTAACAGCATTGGAACGGACAGCCATCTGCAGTTTTTGAACTGGACGGTCGACAACAGCGGGACATGGGACTATGCCGCCGATACGCGTGGCTATACCTATGCCGTCGTGGCGGAGTATGACGACAAGAATTGGACGGCGCGATATGGCGTTGCGCTGATGCCTACGGTTGCCAACGGCATCGATCTCGACTGGAACCTGCGCAGGGCGAGCGGGCAGAATATGGAGTTCGAGCTGCGCAAGTCGCTGCTGGGTGGGCTGGTCAGTCCGGACCGCAAAGGGACGATCCGGGTGCTGAGCTTTGTGAACCATGCTCATATGGGGCTTTATCGCGATGCGATCAAGGCGTATCTGAATGGCGAGGATAAGACGCCCAACATCACGCTGCATGAGAGGTATGGCGAGGTTAAGTACGGCTTTGGGTTGAATGCAGAACAGGAGCTGACGTCGAATCTGCGCGTCTTCACTCGCGTTGGATGGAACGAGGGCCAGCATGAGTCGTTCGCGTATACCGAGGTCGATCAGACGGTCGAGTTTGGCGGCGATTACGCGGGCAGCGCATGGTCGCGCCCCAATGACAAGGTGGGGCTTGCGTTCGTGAGCAATGCGATCAAGGGAGATCACCAGGAGTATCTGCGCCTTGGCGGGTTGGGCTTTTTGCTCGGCGACGGCAACCTGAACTATGCGCGCGAGGACATTCTGGAGGGTTACTACAACGTCCATGCATGGCGCGGCGTTTATTACGCACTGGATACGCAGTTTATCGAGCATCCCGGCTATAACAAGGACCGGGGGCCAGTGCTGGTGTCGGCCCTGCGGATGCACGTGGATTTTTAAAATCGCCGTATACTTCTGACGTGACTCCACTTATCGCGTACGAGGCTGTGGGATTTGCCCTTGGCCTGATCTTTGGCAGCTTTTTGAATGTCTGCATTGCACGGCTGCCACAGGGCCAATCTGTTGTTCATCCGCGCTCTCGCTGTCCGCAGTGTGGGGCGGGGATTCGCTGGTACGACAATCTTCCGGTGTTGAGCTGGCTGCTGCTGCGCGGCCGGTGCCGCGATTGCAAACATCCAATTGCGCTGCACTATCCGCTGGTGGAGATTGGGCTGGGATTGTGGTTCATGGCGCAGGCGGCGGATATTTACATGCTGCTCGCTTTCTCCAAACCGCATGATCTGGTATCGGATGTCATTGTGCATGTTGGGATTGCGTTGCTTGGCTTCCTGTTGATCGGGTTGATGGTGATGGACTGGCAGACGCAGTTGCTTCCGGATGTCTTTACGCTGGGCGGCATTGCGGTTTCGTTCTTCCTGACCTGCGTTCGCGCTATCTTTCTCGCGCCGAATGAGGATGATGTGATTCTGCACAATCAGCAGATCCAGATCAGCAGCCCAGGAAGCTCTGCTGGGCAAGGAAATGTGTTTCTTACCGGGCCGGAGAGATTGCTGGGAGAGTGGCTGCTGGCGGTCTCTATAGCTGTAGTAATTCTGCTGGTCGTTCGCTGGCTGTATAAGGCGCTGCGGCATCGTGAAGGCATGGGGTTGGGAGACGTAAAGCTGTTCGGGCTGCTGGCCGCGTTTCTCGGCTTCTGGTCGGCTACGCTGGCGCTGTTTCTTGGGGTGCTATTTGCAAGTGCCTATGCAGTTATTCTGCTGGCGCGCGGCAAGGCTGGAGCTGCATCGAAACTGGCCTTTGGCAGCTTCCTTGCGGCGGGTGGATTGATTGCGGCGCTTTACGGGGAAAAGATCATTAACGCATACAAAACGCTGCTGTAATTGCACAGCCGAATACCGTCAATAACTTGACACTTGACCGTCGCAATCTTAGAGTCGAAGATGGCCATGCAAAGTTACCCCTACATATGGAATTACCTTCCCTTGGCGCTGCAGATCCTGGTAGCTCTGGGTGTTGCCTGCGGCATGGTGGGAGCTTCATTCCTCCTCGGCAAACATAAAAATTCACGTACTAAAGCCGGCGCTTACGAGTGCGGCATGGACCCCATCGGCGATGCTCGCGGACGCTTCTCGGTTCGCTTCTACATGGTCGCGATGCTCTTCATCCTGTTCGATGTCGAAGCGGTCTTCATGCTTCCCTGGGCTGTCATCTTCCGCCAGCTGCCGGCGATCACAGGCTCGCGCATGTTCGGCTTCTACGAGATGCTGGTCTATATCGGCTTCGTCGCGGTCGGCCTCTTTTACGTCTGGAAGAAGGGCGTTCTGGACTGGTCCAACGACAAGGGAGATCTCTAATGGACGCCGCACTGACCGGCACCCAGGCCGTATTTGAGGCCCATGCCCACAACGCCGCAGTCAAGGCGCTGTCGAGCCTTGCAACAGACGCTAAATTCGATCGCGCAGAACTGACGATTACCGTTGCACGCGAGAACATCATTGCAGCCTGCAAGGCTGTGCAGCAGGCAGGCTACAACTTCCTCGAAGATGTCACTGCTGTTGACTGGTATCCGTCTGAACCGCGCTTCCAGATCACCTATCACATCCTTTCGCACTCGCTGAAGGCGCGGGTTCGTCTCGCGGTGAGACTGAACGAAGGCGATGCCGTGATCGACAGCATTGTCGGCGTATGGCCTTCGGCTAACTTCTATGAGCGCGAAGTCTTCGACCTCTTCGGCGTCCGCTTCAGCGGCCACCCCAACCTCCGCCGCATCATGATGCCCGAAGACTGGCAGGGGCATCCGCTGCGTAAGGACTATCCCGTGGAGGGATACCGCTAATGGCTCCCGTTGCTGCTCCCGACATGCTGAATCCCGGCGTTGAAGACGTTGTCGCCGATAGAAATCGCCACCAGGGCGTACCTCCGCCGCAAGACCAGACCATGGTCATCAACATGGGGCCGCAGCATCCTTCGACGCACGGCGTGCTTCGCCTGGTGCTTGAGATCGATGGCGAGTCCGTCGTCTCGCTGGCTCCCGATATCGGCTACCTGCATACCGGCATCGAGAAGACCTGCGAAGCCAAGTTCTATCAGCAGGTCGTGCCACTGACCGACCGCATCGACTACCTCTGTCCAATGACCAACAACCTCGCCTACTGCCTTGCGGTAGAGAAGTTGCTTGGTCTCGAAATTCCTGAACGCGCACAGTATCTGCGCGTTCTGCTGAACGAGTTGACGCGCATCCAGTCGCACCTGGTCTGGCTTGGCACACACGCCATGGACATCGGCGCGCTTACCGTCTTCCTTTATTGCTTCCGCGAGCGCGAGGACATTCTCCGTATCTTTGAGAGTGTCGCCGGGCAGCGCATGATGACCAGCTACTTCCGCATCGGCGGCGTGAGCCTGGAACCACCGCTGGACTTCTATCAGAAGGTTCAGGACTTCCTGAACATCATGCCGGAGCGCATTCAGCAGTACGAGAACTTGCTAACTGGTAATCCGATCTGGATGGGACGCCTTAAGGGTATCGGCCATCTGTCGGCTGCAGATGCTATCGCGCTGGGCGTGACCGGACCTCCTCTGCGTGCTTCGGGTGTGGATTGGGATCTTCGCCGCGATATGCCTTACAGCGGCTATGAGAAGTTCAAGTTCAATGTGCCGGTCTCGAATGGCTGCGATGTCTGGGCGCGTTACGTCGTCCGCATGGACGAGATGCGCGAGTCGGTCAAGATCTGCCAGCAGGCGCTCGATGGAATGCCCGAAGGCCGCATCGTTGCTGACGCGCCGAAGATAATTCTTCCCGATCGCGAACAGATGAAAACGCAGATGGAAGCGCTGATCCATCACTTCAAGATTGTTACCGAAGGCTTTGGCGTTCCTGCGGGCGAGGTCTTTCAGGCTGTCGAATCGCCGCGTGGCGAGATGGGCTACTACGTTGTCTCTGACGGCACGGCCAAGCCTTATCGCGTCCACATGCGCAATCCTTCTTACGCAACATTGCAGGCGCTCGAAACGATGTGCAAAGGCCGCTTGCTCGCCGATGTTGTGGCAGTGATCGGCTCTATCGACATTGTGCTCGGAGAGATTGACCGATAGAAGAAGTTCTTCAGCAAAGTTTTTGTTTTTCGTACTGAGGTAAGTTTTGACTAACGAACGTATCGACAGGGAACTCTGGACATCGTTCGCATCGCTGATCAGAAGCTATGGAGCGGCCCACGGGCTGAACAGCCGCCACCAGGCAGTCGTTGAAGTTGGGAGTGACCTCATCCTGCTTCGCGTCGGAACACGCTGGCTACGCTTCACGCCCAGCGAGATGATTGAAGACAATAACCGCACGGTGCCGTTCCGTCTGAACCATGATGGGACCGCCACGATCGGTGACGTAACCGAAGAGATGGACCTTGCCGCCGAAAGGCTGGCGCGGGAGATGATGCAAAGTGAGTGAAGTCGCCAATACGATTTTTTCCCCGGAGCTGGCCGCGCGCTTCGACCACCTCGTCACCATTTATCCGATGCGGCGCTCGGCGCTCGTGCCGATGCTGCTGTACGCGCAGGACGAGGTCGGCTATGTCTCGGACGCGGTCGTCACCGAGATAGCGCAGCGCATTGGGTTGCTGGAGCTGGATGTTCGCAACGTGCTGAGCTACTACTCCATGCTGCGCACCAAGCCCGCAGGAAAGTACAACGTGCAGGTGTGCACCAACATCAGCTGCATGCTGCGCGGCGGCTACGAGATTCTCGACCACTGCAAGGCGAAGCTCGGCATCGGGCATAAAGAGGTCACCAAAGACGGTGTCTTCTCGCTGGAAGAGGTCGAATGCATCGGCGCCTGCTGCTGGGCCCCGGCGATGCAGGTCAACTACGACTTCCACGACAACCTCACCACGATCAAGGTGGACGAAATCATCGAAACCTATCGCGCTGGCCAGGGAAAGGACGTCAAATAATGCCTACCCTCGTCTCTCATCCTGATGAAGTTAAAGTAATCTCTCGCCGGTTTGGCCAGGGTGCAGCCAACATCGACAAGTACATCGAACTCGATGGCTATAAGGCCGTGCAGCAGGCTATCGCTGAAGGTCCGGAGTGGATCATCAACACGATGAAGGCCTCGGGGCTGCGTGGCCGCGGCGGCGCGGGCTTCCCTACCGGACTGAAGTGGTCGTTTGTGCCTAAGCAGTCGGAAAAGCCGAAGTATGTTCTGGTGAACGGCGACGAGTCTGAGCCTGGCACCTGCAAGGATCATGTGATCTTCCGCGAAGATCCTCATGCTGTCATCGAAGGCACAATGATCGCCGGGCTGGCCATCGGTTCAAAGCTCGGATTCATCTATCTTCGTGGCGAATACCGCTATCTGCTGAAGATCGTCGAGAAGGCAGTTGCCGATGCTTATGCTCGCGGCTTTCTGGGCAAGAACATCTTCGGTACTGGCGTCGATTTCGACATCATCACGCAGAGCGGCGCGGGAGCCTACGAGGTTGGCGAAGAGTCAGCACTGATGGAATCACTCGAAGGCAAGCGTGGTGTTCCACGCATCAAGCCTCCCTTCCCTGCCGTTGTCGGTCTGTATGGCGGCCCGACGGTCATCAACAACGCCGAGACCATCGCCAATGCGCCGCACATTCTCCTGATGGGTGGCGAGGCATACGCGAAGCTTGGAACGGAACGCAACGGTGGAACGCGTCTCTTCGGTATCAGCGGGCATGTCGAGCGTCCCGGGGTATATGAACTGCCGATGGGCTACAGCCTTCGTAAGGCGATCTATGAGGTAGCGGGTGGAATCAAGGACGGCAAGAAGTTGAAGGCCGTCGTCCCCGGCGGAGCTTCGTGCCCAGTGCTCACCGCAGACGAGATTGACGTGGGCCTCGACTTTGACCAGATGGCCAAGGCCGGGACAATGCTCGGTTCGGGCGGTATCGTCGTGCTCGACGACACTGTCTCCATTGTGGAGTTCGCGCTTCGCACGATCGCGTTTTATCAGCATGAATCCTGCGGATGGTGCATTCCCTGCCGCGAAGGAACAGACTGGATCAAGAAGACGCTGACTCGTGTGTATCAGGGCGGTGGCAACAAGAAGGACGTCGATAACGTTCAGTATCTCGCCGAAAACATGATGGGCCGCACCTTCTGCCCGCTTGGCGATGCGGCAGCGATGCCGACGCTTGGATTCGTGAAGAAGTTCCGCAAGGAATTTGAAGACTACATCGAAGGCCACAAGGCTGGAACCCCCATCATCACCGTGCAACAGCTGGTGGGTGCAGGACATTGAAGAACGGAGTATCCCGGCTGATCTGGATACTCGTAGTGCTCGTACTTTTGGTCGGAGTTCTGAGAATTGTAATGACTCGCTCGCACCGGAGCGCAGATCAGAAGATTTTGATTGAGAAGTCAAAGCAGAGGAATTGAAGATGGCAGATGTAACTTTTACCGTGGACGGCAAAAAACTCACCGCACCTGCAGGCACCTTGCTCATCGATGCCTGCAAGTCTGCCGGGATCGAGATTCCTGCCTTCTGCTATTACCCCGGCCTCTCGCTTCAGGCTGCATGCCGCATGTGCGTTGTGCGTTTGGAGAAAGTACCTAAGCTGCAGACGGCCTGCACCACGCCGGTTGCTGAAGGCATGGTTGTACAGACCGAGACGCCTGAGATCGTTCAGGCGCGCAAGGCGACCTTGCAGCTGCTGCTCGGCAACCATCCGCTCGATTGCCCCGTCTGCGACGCTGGCGGCGAGTGCGAGTTGCAGGACATGACCTTCAAGTACGGTGCGGCTGAGAGCTTCTATGCCGAGCCGAAGAACCACCGCGAAGAGCAGAAGTGGTCGCCGGTCGTTTACTTCGACCGCCCACGCTGCATTCTCTGCTATCGCTGCGTGCGTATGTGCGGCGAGGGTATGGACGTCTTCGCGCTTGGCATCCAGAACCGCGGCAGCTCTTCCGTCATTGCACCGAATGTTCCTGCGGATCTTACTCCAGATCACCTTGCGCATGTCGATTGCGAGCAGTGCGGCATGTGCATCGATGCCTGCCCGGTTGGCGCGCTGACCAGTGGAACGTATCGCTACAAGACTCGCCCGTGGGAGATGAACCACGTCGCCACGACCTGCACCCATTGTGGCGACGGCTGCAAGACGACGCTTGGCGTTCGCAGCACGTCGGATGGCTCGGAGATTGTGCGCGGCGACAACCGCGACAAGAGCGGCATCAACGGCGACTTCCTCTGCAACAAAGGCCGCTACGCCTTCGACTTTGCCAACAATGACGACCGCATCACCCAGCCGCTGGTTCGCCAGTCGAACGGAGAGTTCAAGCCAGTTAGCTGGGAAGAGGCTTTCGACTATGTGGGCAAGCGTCTTCGCGAGCTTCGCGATACGCGCGGTGGCAAGAGCATCGGCGTGATTGGCGGCAACCGTCTTACGAATGAAGAGGCTTACCTGCTTCAGAAGTTTGCCCGCACCGTGGTCGGCACCAACAATATTGATCATCACCGCACCGCGGATTACGTTTCGTTTGCCCAGGCGCTTGCGGGACAGACGAACCGCACTGCTTCCCTGCGCGATACGCTGACTGCACCGGCGATTTTGCTGGTGGGTGGCGACCCGACCAATCAGGCTCCGGGGACGGCGTGGAATATCCGCACGAATGTTCGCAACAACCGGGCGCGCCTGTATGTCGTCAACTCGGCAGAGATTAAGCTTCGCCGTCAGGCTAAGGCTTTCGTGCGGCTCGCACCGTTTGGCTATGGTGCGCTGGCTGGTTATCTCGCTGGTGACAACGCTGCAGGATCGAGCGCTGTCACCGATGTGAACGCGCTGAGCACCTTCCGCGACACCGTCAAGGCGGAAGAGAATCTTCTTATCCTTATCGGTTCTGAGCTGCGCGGTGCAGAGCTGAAGAAGCTCATCGAGTTCGGCCTCAGCATTCCCGGCGCGAAGTTTGCGCTGCTCGCCGACTACGCCAACTCGCGCGGCGCGGCCGATATGGGCCTGCTGCCAGATATGCTTCCCGGCTACACACCGGTTTCCAGCAGCAACACCTTTGCTGAGTACAACGCTCCCGCCGAGGCTGGTCTCGACATGCTGGAGATCTTCGATGCTGCCGGACGCGGTGAACTCTCGGCTCTCTATGTAGTCGGGTCTAATCCAGTCGCGCGTTACAGCGTCGATCCCGCTGCGCTCAAAGATACCTTTGTCGTGGTGCAGGAGATGTTCCTGACAGAGACCGCAGCGCTTGCAGATGTAATTTTGCCCGCAGCGAATCTCTACGAAAAGTCCGGTTCTGTCACGAACAGCTATGGCGATCTGCAGCAGGTCAAAAAGGCTGGCGACCGCGCCGGTGTCCGCACCGACTTCGAGATGATCGTCCGCATCGCAGACAAGATGGGCGCGGATATGCGCAAGCTTGTGCCGTTCGGCAAAGGTCTTCGCGCCGATATGGGCCAATCCCGCGGTGCGCAGTCGGGAGAGGCTGATCGTCATGCAATATGGCTGACGGCGAACAACCTTGAGCCGAAGCTCAGCCCGTTTGATCCTTACGCGATTCTCGATGAGATTCAGCGTCTCGTTCCCGGCTACAACGTGCTTCGTCTCCAGCTTCTTTCAGGGAACGATCAGCATCTGCAACCGGCTGCTTCCGGTCTGGTTCAGATCGGTAACCGACGCGATCTGGTCCTGCCCGCAAACGATACCCTCTTCACCTCCGGCACGCTTGGCCGCTACTCCGCCATGCTGAACGATGTGCAACAATACCAGGCCAATCAGCCCCTTATTCAAATTCAAGCCGCCGACTAGGAGCGCAACCAGACACCGTGAGCCATCTCAGTCCGTTCCAGACATTTCTGCTGCTCAGCATTGTTAAGATCATCGTCGTCTTTGTCATCACACTGACGGCGGTGGCCTATACAGTGCTGCTGGAGCGCAAGGTCCTCGGCCATATGCAGAACCGCTGGGGCCCCTCCCGCGTCGGTCCCTTTGGACTGCTGCAGCCTCTTGCCGACGGCATCAAGCTCTTCCTCAAGGAAGACCTGCTTCCCTTCGCAGCCGAGCGTCCGCTGTTCATCGTCGCGCCGATCATTGCGCTGACCTGTGCGCTGGTCTCGATCGCCGTCGTCCCCTTCGGAGCCGCCCACCATATCTATGCCAACGGTATCGGCGTGGATATGTTCGACATCTCCAACATCAACATCGGCCTGCTCGTCATCCTTGGCATCACCTCGATTGGTGTCTATGGCATCGCGCTCTCGGGCTGGTCGTCGAACAATAAATTCTCGCTGCTCGGCTCGCTGCGCGCCACTTCGCAGGTCATCAGCTATGAGCTTGCCCTTGGACTTTCGCTGGTCGGCGTTGTTCTCCGCGCCCAATCGCTGAGCCTGCGCACCATCGTCGACAGTCAGTCCGCACACGGTCTGCTCTCGTGGAACTTCTTCGGCGGATATCAGTTCGTGGCCTTCTTCATCTATCTGATGGCGGCTTATGCCGAGACCAACCGCGCGCCCTTCGACCTTCCTGAAGCGGAGTCGGAGTTGGTTGCCGGCTATCATACCGAGTACAGCTCGATGAAGTTCGCCATGTTCTTCATGGCCGAGTACGCCAACATGATTACCGTAAGCTGCGTGGCCACGCTGATGTTCTTCGGCGGCGCGTCCAGCCCTCTCGGTCATCTGCTTCCGGCAAACTTCGGCGGCCCCATCCTTACGGCAATCTTCCCTGTTCTCTGGTTTGTGGCAAAGGTGTTCGCGTTCCTTCTGCTCTATATCTGGGTACGCGGTACAGTTCCCCGTTTCCGTTACGACCAGCTGATGAGTTTTGGCTGGAAATTTCTACTTCCTCTGGCGATGGCAAACATCATCATCACCAGTCTCGTCCTTGCACTGCACGGCTAGTTTCACCGCCGGGCGGCTTTACAATCGGCAGTAGCCAAAAGCTTCTGCTCTGTTATCTAGCGATTCAGGAAAGACTTGAGCGGTTCATCATGCAACTGGCACTTTTCATAATCTTTGGCGCGCTGGCCGTGGCGGGAGCACTCAATCTCCTGCTGCAACGTCATCCCATCAACAGCGCTCTGTCGCTCGTCGTTGTGATGATGTCGCTCGCGGTCCTCTACTGGTCACTGGGGGCTGAGTTCCTCGCCGCCGCGCAGGTCATCGTCTACTCCGGCGCCGTCATGGTGCTCTTCGTCTTCGTCATCATGCTGCTGAACGCAGGCGAAGAAGAACGTACCAACGGCAGCCGCGCCGCTTATATCGTCGGCATCCCCGGCGCAGCCGCCATCTTCTGTCTGCTCAGCTTTGTCTTCCTGTCGGAGCAGAAGGCACTTGGCGTCGCCAGCATCGGCGGTCATCTCAACAACGGCCTCAACAATATCGCCGAGATCAGCCAGGTGCTGTTTACGAAGCAGCTTCTTCCCTTTGAAGTGACCTCGATTCTCATCCTCGTCGCCATCCTCGGCGCCGTGGTTCTCGCGCGCAAGGAGGAGCAATAAGCCTATGGCCGCACAAGTTCCTACTGCCTATTACCTTGTACTCGCCGCCATCCTGTTCTCCATCGGCGTTGGATCTTTTCTCGTCAAGCGCAACATCATCACCATCTTCATATCGATTGAGCTGATGCTCAACGCCGTCAATCTTACCTTTGTTGCCTTCGCGCACCAGTGGCACCAGATCAGCGGCCAGATCTTTGTCTTCTTCGTGATGGTCGTCGCCGCCGCCGAAGCCGCGGTTGGCCTTGCCATCATCATCGCCATCTTCCGTACCCGCCAGACGCTGAACGTCGATCAGATCGACCTGATGAAACTATGAGCCCTCAGACTTCCATGATTCCCGCAAGCTATCTCTGGCTGATTCCGCTGCTTCCCTTCGTCGGCTTCCTGATCAACGGAACCCTTGGCCGCAAACTGCCGCGTGCCGCCGTCACTGCCGTTGCGCTGTTGTTCACTGCGATCCCCGCCTGCATTGTTGCGTGGCTGTGGTCGATGATGACCGGCGCGAATGCTCCGGAGGTGATTAACGCTGTCAGCCGTCCGTGGATTGCTATCTCCGGCTTTCAGGTCAACTTCGCCTTTACCGTCGATCATCTGACACTGATCATGCTCGGCGTCGTTACCGGCGTCGGCTTTCTCATCCATCTTTACTCTGCCGGATACATGGCGCACGAAGAGGGTTACTGGCGCTTCTTTGCCTACCTCAACCTCTTCATGTTCTTCATGTTGATCCTGGTGCTGTCGAGCAGCTTCCTTCTGCTCTTCGTCGGATGGGAGGGCGTGGGTCTCGCCTCGTACCTTCTGATCGGCTTCTACTTCAAGAAGGACTCCGCCGCCAACGCCGGCAAAAAAGCCTTCATCGTCAACCGCATCGGCGACTTCGGCTTCCTTCTGGCGATGTTCCTGATCGTCGCCCACTTCGGCAATCTCAACTTCACCGACGTCTTCGCCTCCATCTCGCAGCATCCTGAGTGGCATGGTGGCTTCCTCACTGCCATTGCGCTTCTGCTTGTCGTTGGAGCCACTGGAAAGTCTGCACAGATTCCGCTGTACATCTGGCTGCCGGACGCGATGGAAGGCCCGACGCCAGTCTCTGCTCTTATCCACGCTGCAACGATGGTCACGGCTGGCATCTACATGGTTGCCCGCTGCCATACGCTGTTCGACCGCTCTCCCTATGCGCTCGCTGTCGTTGCGATCATCGGTGCGGCAACGGCGATTGTGGCCGCCTCCATCGGAATGGTGCAGCACGATATCAAGCGCGTGCTTGCCTACTCCACCGTCTCTCAGCTTGGCTACATGTTTCTGGCCTGCGGCGTCGGAGCCTATGCCGCTGGAATCTTCCACCTGCTCACGCATGCGTTCTTCAAGGCGCTGCTCTTCCTCGCGGCGGGTTCGGTGATCCACGCTCTCTCCGGCGAGCAGGACATGCGCAACATGGGCGGTCTGCGCAAACGCATTCCCATCACCTTCTGGACGATGACCTCGGGCGTCTTCGCTATCGCGGGTATCTGGCCCTTCGCCGGATTCTTTTCGAAGGACGCGATCCTTTATCAGACCTTCATCTCAGACAATCACATTGGCAAGCTGCTCTGGCTCGTTGGCCTTATTACCGCCGGCATGACGTCGTTTTACATGTTCCGGCTCTGGTTCAAGACCTTCTTCGGAGAGCTACGCTACGAAGAGCCTGCGCACGATGCACATGGTCACGATAGCCACGGCCATGGCGGCATTCACGAGTCACCATGGGTCATGACGCTTCCGCTGATCATCCTGGGCATTCTTTCGCTCGTTGGTGGCTGGGGACATGTTGCGTTTGGAAACTTCCTCGATCCCGTCTTTGGAACCACTGCTGAAGCTGCCACTGCGGCAAGCCACAGCATCGAGCTAACCCTTGTCGCTGTCTCGTTGATTGTTGTAGCCATCGGGTTCTTCTTTGCGTGGCTGTTCTATTACAAGAAACCTGGGACTGCTGGTGCGCTTGCGCTCAAGGTCAAGCCGCTCTATTCGCTGGTCGAAAACAAGTATTGGGTCGATGAGATTTACGGCGCCGTCATCGTTACACCGCTGCTCATGTTCACCCGCCTTATCCTCGGTGGCCTCATCGACTCAGGCCTGGTCAACGGCTCCGGTGCGCTCGCAGGAGCCACCACCCGAGGCCTCAGCACACTTACCCGCCGGGTTCAGTCCGGCAACATTCGCTCCTATGCCGGATGGCTCGCGCTCGGCGCTGCCGCCATCCTCGTCGTCATGATCTTCGGACGCTCGCTCTGGGTGCACTAAAGGAAACGATTAAACCCGATGAACATAGACCACTCCATTCTGACCATCCTCATCCTCGTCCCGCTCGCCGGCGCGATTCTGCTGGCGCTGCTGCCGGACAAGGGCAAGCTGATGCAGTGGGGCGCACTCGCCGTCACGCTCATCACCTTCCTGCTGACCCTGCATCTTCCCTTCCACTACGACTACGGCGCGGCCTCCGGCACCTTCCAGTTTGCAACCGATAATCCATGGATCGCCTCTCCTGCCATTCGCTATCATCTCGGTGTGGATGGCTTGTCGATGTGGCTGGTTGTTCTCACTGGCCTTCTTGCCCCGCTCGGTGTTCTCGTCTCGTGGCGCGCCATCGACACTCGCAAGAAGACCTTCTATGTTCTCTTCCTGCTGCAGCAGGTCGCGATGCTTGGTGTCTTCGTCTCGCTCGATCTCTTCCTCTACTACGGCTTCTGGGAGCTTTCACTCATTCCCATGACGCTTCTGATCGCTACCTTCGGCCGCACAGAGAACCGCCGCCGCGCTGCGATCAAGTTCTTCCTCTACGCCTTCATCCCTTCGGCGATTTTGCTCGTAGGCATCCTTTGGCTCTACGTCCGCACTGGTACGTTCGACTTGCCGCGGCTGACGCAGCTTGCCGCAGCTCACAGCATCTCGAGCAACTCTGCCGCGCTCTGGCTCTGCTCTCTGGCCTTCCTCGTGGCCTTCGCCGTGAAGGTTCCTGTCTTCCCGCTGCATGGATGGCTCTCGGATGCTGTCTCCGAGGCTCCGACCGCCGCGGTCATGGTGCTCGCTGGCAAGCTTGGCCTCTATTCCATCCTGCGCTTCTCTTTCAGCATCTTCCCAGAGCAGTCGCACTGCATCGCTCCCCTGATGCTTGCACTTGGAGCCATCGGCATCGTCTACGGCGCGTTGCTTGCCCTCGTCCAGAAGGACCTGAAGCGTCTCGCCGCCTACGCTACTCTCAGCGCCGTCGCTTTCATCGTTCTCGGTATCTTCAGCTTCACCATCTCCGGTCTCGACGGCGGCATCTTCCACATCCTCAGCGAAAGCCTCTCAGGCGCAGCGTTCTTTATGCTGCTCGGCATCCTCTACGAGCGCTATGGCACGTACGACATGCGTGAGTACGGCGGCCTTGCAGGCAAACTGCCATGGATGGTGACACTTTTCGTCATCACTACCCTGTCGCTGGTTGGCCTGCCGATGCTCAACGGATTCGTCGGCGAGTTCCTGATCCTCTCCGGTTCCATGCAGGCTGTCTTTGCGCACCACATGGTGTGGACGGTTCTTGCCACCACGGGCGTCATCCTCAGCGCGTCTTACATGCTCTGGATGATCCAGCGTGTGTTCTACGGTGACCTTGGCATCAAGTCTGAGAATGTAAAGGGTTGGGATATCGACGCCCGCGAGCATCTCGCGATGTGGCCGTTGGTGATCCTGTTCCTCATCATGGGAGTTGCTTCTCCCATCTGGTTGCGCGCCATCGACACGGCCGGAACCCGCATTGCAGCAACACAGTCTTCCTCAGTTTCGCCGCAAGCTCAAATTTCGACGGCCTCGGCCAGCACGGAGGCCAAATAATGACCCCGAATATCGTTGCCCTTCTGCCTGAGTACATCCTTACCATCGTTGGTGTGCTCATCATGCTCGCCGAGCCGCTGCTACCCTCAGGTGCAAGCCGCAAGCCACTGGGATGGCTCGCCATCCTCGGTACGCTGGGCGCAGGCTATGCCAGTTGGTATCAGCTTCACCTCGGCAATATTACGGCCTTCTCCAACAGCATCCAGGTCGACTCCTTCTCCGTCTTCTTCCATCTGCTCGTCGCTGCTATTGCCCTGGTCACGCTGCTGATCTCGCTCGACTACTTTGAGGGCAACGCCAGCCACTCCGGCGAATATTTTGCACTGATCGCGTTCAGCGCCGTCGGCATGATGCTGATGACCTGCGCGACCGAGTTGCTGGTCGTCTTCGTCGGGCTTGAGATCTCATCGATCTCCACCTACATCATGTGCGGCTTCCGCAAGGGCAGTGCGGCAGGCTCTGAATCGTCCATCAAGTACTTCCTGCTCGGCTCCTTCGCCACGGCATTCTTCCTCTATGGCATTGCGCTGGCCTTCGGAGCCACCGGCTCGACCAGCATCGCAGCCATCGCCCAGGGTCTTGCTACCACGACCACGCCGCGCATGGCCTTCCTTGCGCTGGCCATGATCCTCATCGGCCTTGGCTTCAAGGTCTCCGCCGCGCCCTTCCATGTATGGACGCCTGATGTCTACCAGGGAGCGCCGTCGCCGGTCGTCGGCTTCATGTCCACCGCGCCTAAGGCCGCTGCCTTTGCCGTCCTGCTGCGCATCACCTTCTCGGCCTTTGGGCCGATGCAGCATCGCTGGGCCGTGCTGCTCTGGGTGCTCGCTGCCCTGTCGATGACGGTTGGTAACCTCGGCGCGTTGCTTCAGCGCGACGTCAAGCGCATGTTGGCTTACTCCAGCATCGCCCACGCAGGTTATATTCTGGTTGCCTTCACTGCCCTGCAAGCCGATGGCATCGCAGCGGCCTGCTTCTACACGGCCAGCTACGCTGCAATGCAGATCGGCGCCTTCGCCGTCATCACCCAGGTTACGGGCTATAACGAGCAGATTCGCACCACCGATGACTACACCGGTCTCGGTCTGCGTCGTCCCATCCTGGCTGCGTTTCTTGCCCTGTTCCTGATCTCGTTGATCGGAATCCCCTTCACCGGCGGCTTCTTCGGCAAGTTCTATGTCTTCTCCGCCGCCATCCATGCCAACCATGTCTGGCTCGCTGTCATTGGCCTGCTCAACAGCGGTGTAGCCTGCTTCTACTATCTCCGCCTGCTGGTTGCGCTCTACTCGCGTCCGGTCACCGAGACTGCACAGCCCACCGAGGGTCGCAGCCTCAGCGTTCCTGCTGGAGTAGGACTGACTCTTGCCGCCGCAGCTACCCTGATGCTGGGAATCCTGCCCGGACACTTCCTGAACCTCGCGCAGCGCGCCAGTGCCAGCACACAGTCGGTGCCAACCCCTGTAGCAGCAGCTCCGGTGACAACCTCACAGCAGTAAATTTTCTAGTTTCAGCGATCGCCTCTTCAGCGCATCACGCTCTATTCACCGAGCATGATGCGCTGAATGCTTTGTGCTTGTCCTGTAGCTCCATCGCATGCGATCAGCGCGGCGCACATCTTCGGATTTCCCTTGGCCGCCTCGAACTTGCCCGGCATCCCGGTAAGAAAGCGGCCCAGCACCAGCTCTTTTTCCACACCGATCACGGAATCATATGGGCCTGACATACCAACGTCGGTCTGATAGGCGGTGCCGCCGGGCAGAACGCGCTCGTCAGCTGTGGGGATATGGGTGTGAGTGCCGAGGACGGCTGTGACGCGGCCATCGAGATACCAGCCCATCGCGACCTTTTCGCTAGTGGTTTCGGCGTGCAGATCGAGCAGAATGACCTTGGCCGTAAGCTTCGAGATGATTTCATCGGCCTTGCGGAATGGGTCGTCGCAGGAGGACATGAACACCCTTCCCTGCAGGTTCAGGACGGCATAGCTCTGCCCATTGCCCAATTCGCCCTCATAAACCCCGAAGCCGGGCGTCCCCACAGCGTAGTTCGCCGGACGGATGATGCGCCGGTTGCGCGAATGCGAGTCTTCGGGTACGGCCATGTACTCGAAGATCTCCTTTTTGTCCCATATATGGTTTCCGGTGGTGATGACGTGAGCGCCCAGGTCGAACAACTCTTCGGCGATCGAAGGCGTGATGCCGAAGCCGCCAGCGGCGTTTTCGCCATTGATCACAAGTAAATCGACGGCATTGGTTTCAAGAACGTGAGGAAGATGTTCGCGGACGATGTGGCGACCGGCGGAGCCGAAGACATCGCCGACAAAAAGGATATTCACTCAAAAAGTTTACACGGTCGCAGTTTCAAAGGAGCCGCAGCGGGTTGTGTGCAATCTTGTGCCAAGGCAGTTGTGGTAGCTTTTTGTTTATGGCACAGAATGCGCGTTTTGCTTTGAGTTTGCGGGTTTTAGCAGTGCTAGCGACCGAACCGGATGCGATGCATACCTCGGCGGCGATTGCAGAGAGCCTGAAGGAGAGCGCCGTCATGGTGCGGAGGACTTTTCTGCTGTTGCACAAGGCCGGGTTGATCGTGCAACGCAAAGGACCGAACGGCGGCGCAAAGCTGAAGGTTCCGGCCAAACAGATCGGCCTTGGCGACATCTTTGACGCCGCCGCAGGCGAGTGGCTTGCCGTAGAAGACAAGGCGCTTGGAGGGCTGATGAAAAAGGTCCGGGGCGATGCCGTGGCCGCGATGAATGAGCACTCGCTGGCAGGTGTGGTGAAGCGGCTGAAGAAGGCTTAACTGGATTCGGCTGTGTGAGGCACCTACAGAGTCAGGAGTCTAAGGTTGCAGAGGCCGGTTCAAATTGCGCTTTGGGTGGGCAGAGCAGGATTAGCAGCAACGCTGCTATCTGCCGTGGCGGACAGATTTGGGTTGTGGGGGCCACATGGTGCTCCGCAGGTGGCCTGGGGAGATTGGGCTCACTTTGTGAGCTACACAGGGGTACTGAATAGCTTTGCACCGCATGGCTTGGTGGTGGTGTTGGCATGGGTGTCTACAGCGCTGGAGATTCTGCTGGGCATAGGGTTGCTGGCGGGATTTTATCTGGAGTATGTGGCCTATGCGGCAGCCGCATTATTTGGGTTATTTGCGCTGGCGATGACTTTGAGCCTGGGAGTGAAAGCTCCGCTGGATTATTCGGTGTACGGAGATATATGTGGAGCATGGCTGTTGGGAGTTGTAGCTGGGTGGGAGCGGCGGTTGCGTCGTGATGCCCATTCGGCGAGATGAAGCTCTGCCGAATGGGCACTCAAGTTTGGATTCCGGCGACGAAATCTGACGCCTACTCTGCTGATTCTCCGTGGGGCTGCTCCGCAGTTGCCTGCTGCTTTTTGACCTGTGGACGAAGTAGCGGGAACAGGATGACGTCGCGAATGGACTTTGAGCCGGTAAGGATCATGGTCAGGCGGTCGATGCCGATGCCTTCGCCGCCGGTGGGAGGCAGGCCGTAGCCGAGGGCGCGGACGTAGTCCTCGTCCATCTCATGGGCTTCGTCGTCGCCTCGCTCTTTTTCAAGAAGCTGTTGCTCGAAGCGACGGCGCTGGTCGTCCGGATCGTTCAACTCGCTGAAGGCGTTGCCTACCTCGAAGCCGCCGATGTAGAACTCGAAGCGCTCGACCCAGTCGGGCTCGTCGGGCTTCTGCTTGGAGAGCGGCGAGACGGCGAGTGGGAAGTCGTAGATGATGGTGGGCTGGATGAGGTGCTCTTCGGCGACGGTCTCAAAAATCTCAGCTATCGCCTTGCCAGCAGGTTCATTGCGCTTCAATCGATCTAGGCTAATGTCCAACGCGGCATAGAGGACGCGAAACTTCTTGCGCCTTTCAAATTCAGGAGTAAAAAGCTTTTCTCTGTGCTCCTGCTCAGTCCAAGGTTCAGGGATAACCTGATCAAGCCACGCGTGAAGAGATGCCGCATTCTCAAAGTCGGTAACCAGCGGTCGAGGACCAGCCACGTCGTCCCACCATTTGACGATAGCTTCGCGCATAGAGAGCTTCGTCCATTTGCTGAGGTCGATCTCCACGCCGTTGAAGTTAGTGATGGTGTGGCCATTTACTTCCTGCGCTACGAAGGCGATGAGTTCTTCGGTAAGGCGCATGAGGTCGTGGTAGTTGGCGTAGGCCTGGTAGAACTCCAGCATGGTGAACTCGGGGTTGTGCTGGGTGCTGATGCCCTCGTTGCGGAAGTTGCGGTTGATCTCGTAGACGCGGTCGAGGCCGCCGACGACGAGGCGCTTCAGGTACAGCTCGGGCGCGATGCGCAGGGAGAGGTCGAGGTCGAGCGCGTTGTGGTGCGTGCGGAAAGGCTTGGCGGCGGCGCCTCCGGCGATGGTGTGCATCATCGGGGTTTCGACTTCGAGGTAGCCGCGCTCGTCGAAGAAGGTACGCAGGGCGCGAAGGACGGCGGCGCGCTTGACGAAGACTTCGCGGACGTTGCGAACCTCAGGTTCGGCGGTCTCCGGGGAAGATTGTGCTGCTCCGCCCAGGTCTGCAACAGCCAGACCTGGGGCATCCGGTTCTGTGGCTGGAGCGCCCGGTTTCTCGGCCTGCTTGGCGCTGTGGCCGGTGTTCATGAAGAGGTCGACGTAACGCTGGCGGTAGCGTAGCTCGGTGTCTTCGAGGCCGTGGTACTTGTCAGGCAGGGCGAGCATGGCCTTGGTGAGGAAGGTAAGCTGCTTGACGTGCACGGTCAGCTCGCCGGTGCGGGTGCGGAAGAGGAAGCCCTGTACGCCGATGTGGTCGCCGAGGTCGAGCAGCTTATAGAGAGCAAAGGCGTTTTCGCCTACATCGTCTTTGCGGACGTAAATCTGGAGGCGCTGGCCCCCCTGCTGGAACTGGGCGAATCCGGCTTTGCCCTGAACGCGAATGGCCATGATGCGGCCAGCGATGCTGATCTCGATGGGAGCCGGCCCGGACTCGAGTTGCTCGGCGGTCTGCTCATCATAGGCGGCGCGCAGCTCTGGGATGGTGTGAGTGGCCGCGTAGGAGTTGGGATAGGTGGCGTGGCCGAGAGCGGCGATCTGCGCGAGCTTGTCGCGGCGGAGGGCATAGAGGTTTTTTTCGAACTCGGACTCGAACACGGGTTTTCCTTTGCAGCAATTAGGGTTGAAGTTTCAGTATAGCGGCGATAACAAGAACAACGGCAAATACAGGGGTCTCTCCACTACGCTTCGCTCCGGTCGAGATGACGTGCAATCGTAGCTGGATGGGACTAGATAGCGTGTATTTCTCAACAAGCTCTTTAGAAGGGGCCAAAGGTTGCTGCGTGCGCGATGATGGCCTCGAAGACGGCGGTACGCTTTTTATAGGCCGCGCGGATGCAGGGTTTACGGGTGCCGCAAGCCTCGCGCTGGCGTATCCATATGGGCTGCTGATCCTGGAGGTCGCCACGTGTGCCCATAGCGACAAAATGCAAAGAGACGTTGTAGAGGGTGTCCATGCGGGCGTCGGCCTGGATGAGGGTGGGATCGGAGCAGATGGTCTTTTCGTTGGGGGTAGCAGCTTTAGCGCAATCGATGGGCACGCAGAATGCTCCTGGAGCCAGTAAAACCAGACAGGCGGCAAGCAGGGACAGGGGAAGGAAGAAGTTACGGCGCATCGGGGGGAGGCTCCTCTTTTGTGGTGACAGAGTAACGCGGAGAGGCTAAGGGTGTCTTTTGGCTGCGTTTGCATGATGTAATAGGTGGGCGATGGCGGATGACAGAGCACAAGACGGCAAAGGCACGGGCGCCAAGGGTCCTCTGGGAGACCTGGTAAAGGCCGAGTCGATGATTCAACTGGCGATTGCGCTGCCGGCAGGGTGCCTGATCGGCTGGCTGATCGGCGCGTGGCTCGATAAGCACTTTCACCAGAGCTGGATCTCGATCGCCGGGATCGTGCTGGGGGCAATCGCGGGGTTTGTGCAGATCTTTACGACCGCTGCGCGCTTTTTGAAGAACAGCAAATAGAGACGAACGAGGACGATGTGACGGGAATTAATAGCTATACGGACGCTGATTTCAAGCGGACGATATGGAGTGCGCTGCGGCTGCTGGTCATTATTGTTGTGGTCGCGACGCCGCTGGTCTGGTGGAAGGCGGGCTGGCCCAGCGCGCTGTTGCTGCTGGTGGGAGCGGTCATCTCAGGGTCGGGGCTGTTTGAGTGGCTGCGGCTGATGTCGGCGGTAATGGTGCGGATGGACGGGGGCCAGACGGCGCGGCCGATGGCGATGGTTTTGGTGGGATTCTTCGTGCGGTTGGGGATCGCGGTAGCCCTGCTTTATGTTAGCCTTAAGTATCTGAATGGTTCGGTCTATGCGCTCGCCGCTGGCCTTGCACTTGGGGTGTTTGCACTCGCGGTGGAAGGGTTGAGGCTTATGAAGGCGTGGACGGTTTAGACTGACGGTTCAGATTTCGATCTGCAAGATCTACAAACAGAAGCTCTCTTATTTTTCTATATATGCCAACACAGTTATTGATTACCAGAACTCTCAACGCGCACTTTGCCGGGCCGGTCGATTCGCTGCTTCATGCATTGCATATCCAGCCGCAGTATCCAGCCAAGCCGATTACGAACGAGTTTGCAATGGAGCTGCTGGTCTTCTTCGGGCTGTTGGCATACTTCATCGTGGTGCGGCTGACACTGAATGTCGAGAAACCGGCTGCGTTCCAGCACCTTGCCGAGATGACGCATGAGTTTGTATCGGAACAAGGCGAACAGATCATCGGACATGGCTCGGAGCGGTTTACCGGCTATCTGACAGTGCTGCTGCTGTTCATTCTGCTCTGCAACCTGCTGGGCCTGATTCCGGGGCTGGAGTCGCCGACGGCGAACGTCGTGGTGCCGCTGGGATTTGCGCTGGTTACATTTATCTACTACCACTATCACGGCGCTCGGGCGCACGGTTTTGGATATATCAAGCAGTTTCTGGGGCCGGTGTGGTGGCTGTACCCGCTACTGTTGCCGATTGAGATCATCTCTCACTTTGCGCGTATCCTTTCGCTGACCGTCCGTCTTTACGCCAATATGTTTGCAGGCGACCTGCTTACCATCGCGTTCTTCTCACTGGTGCCAATCGGCGTTCCCCTGGTGTTTCTGGGATTGCATCTTGGCGTGGCCGTGGTTCAGGCTTACGTGTTTTTCCTGCTTGCAGCGATCTACCTTTCGCTGGCAGTCGCGCAGGACCACTAATTTTGAGTTTGTCGCGAAGGGCCTCCCTCTTCGCGGCAGGTAACAATGCCGCATAGCGTGAGGGTGCCAGCACGGTGAGCATCAACCACCCACTGGCGGCGTATCTGACGGGAGACAGGAGTAACATCATGCGTAAGTTGCAATATCTGTTTATGTCGTTGGCCGCGTTGCTGCTTGCAACACCGGCTTTTGCACAGGAAGCTGCCGCAAACAGCCCCGCTGCCCAGTGGGTTCCGCTGGCCGCAGGTTTGGGCATGGCGCTCGCCGCTGGCCTTTGCGGTATCGGTCAGGGTAAGGCGACTGCCTCGGCAACCGAGGCTCTGGCGCGTAACCCGGGTGCTCGCCCTGGAATCTTCATCTTCCTGATTCTTGGTCTGGCGTTCATCGAGTCGCTCGCGCTGTTCACCTTCGTCATCATCTTCCTCAAGGTCCACGCATAAGTTTCCGAACCCTGTTCGGTTGCAAGACAAAGCCTCCGCTCATCGCGGGGGCTTTGCTGTTTTAGTGGTGAGCGATACCGTAGAATTGGCCGGACCACTTATGCTCGAAAATAAACTCTCTCGACGCCAATTTCTTCAGACTACCGCCTCCACTGCTGCGGCTGCCAGCCTTCTCCCTACGCTTCCTGCGCTCGCTGAACCGAGGAGAGCAGCGACCGATACCTATCCCGAAAATGGCGCGCTTATCCCCGATGAAGGATGGCGTCTCTGGATTGATGAGCAGGCCGAGTGGAAGAACGACGCGATCTTTCTGCCTGAAGATGTCCGCCTCGACCAACTGCGGGTCAACGCACCGACGGGCGGCTGGCAGGTGTTGGCTCATGATGCAGGAAAAGAGGTGGTACTGCCTACCAGCGTCGAGCAGCACTTCTGGGGGAAGTACACCCATCGTTCGTATACGCCGGAGGAGTACCGCTACGCCGCCGATGATCCTATCCCGCAGAACGGGGCTTACTTTGGGGTGTCGTGGTGGTATCGCGAGATCGACATTCCGGCTTCGATGCAGGGGAAGCGGATATTTCTTCACATTCGCGGAGCGCATCTTCGCGCTGAGGTTTATCTCAACAAGAAGCTCGTGGGCTACTCGATCATGGAGGAGCTGCCGTTCGAGTGCGATCTGACGCACGCAGCAGACCCCGGCGGCCTAAATATTATTGCCATCCGCATCACCAATCCTTTTGGACGCTTCGATTGGGTCGATGGGCTGAATGCTCAGTGGGGAGCGGTGAAGCTTTATCGATCGCATGGATTTGGGGCGCTTGATCGAGGGATGACCCTTCGTGAGGTACCTCTCGACGATAGAATCGCCGACGCCTGGGTTTTGAATACGGCTAAAGCAAAGACTGTTCAAATTCACGCACAAGTCGAACTTTCTTATGGTGTCGGACCCTTGGCTGCGACAAATCCTATCCGGAAAAACCTGAGAGTAGAGATTACCGATTCACAAGGGCGTACTGTACCGGCTGCAGTCTCTCTTTCGAAACTTGATGCAGATGGCCGTCTCCTCAAGTACGAGTTTGAGGTGGCGGCTGACGAAGCGGAGATTTGGGACTTAGATTCGCCTGTTTTGTATCATGCAAAACTCACATGGACTTCACACAACGGGCAAACTGATCTACGCACGATTACTTTCGGATTTCGCTGGTTTGCGCCATCCGGCCTTGGCACGGACGCCATCTTCCGGCTCAATGGACGACGCATAAAAATCTATACCTCGATCTCGTGGGGATATTGGGGGCTGAATGGAATGTTCCCTGTTCCGGAGTTGGCCGAAAAAGAAGTCACGCAGGCTAAGAAGTTCAACTTGAATTGCCTGAACTTCCATCGCAATCTGGCCAAGGAGGAGGTGCTGCGCGCCCACGACCGCCTCGGTCTGCTGCGCTATATGGAGCCGGGCGCAGGCAAGATGGCTATCGGCAAGCTGCCTTCGAATGTACAGGCCAATGCTGCCGGTATCGTGATGGAAAAGCCTGTTAGCGAGGCGGACAAATTTGCGCAGCGTTATATGTTCGTCAAATGCGTGGAGATGGTGAAGGCTTATCGTTCGCATCCCAGCGTGATCGAATATTGCCTGCAAAATGAGATCGGCGCGGACCTCAAGAATCCCGATACCATCGCTGTGCTGGAGGCGATGCGCGCGGAAGACCCCAGCCGCTGCATTGTGCTCAACGATGGCTTTGTGGCCCCGCCACGGCGTGCGGCGCAGGCGTGGTTTGAGCCGTATAACCCCAAGCTTCACCGCTCTGACGAAGAGCCATGGGGAGGCTGGTGGAATCAGCACCAGGGCGCGGGCGATCAATGGTACGACGAGTTCTACAAGTCACCCACCGATTTCACCTATCGCTCCCCTGTTCACGCGCAGCTATCGGAGTTCGGCGAGATGGAAGGCTGTGCCACGCCGGATAACCACTCGCTGATGATCCACCAGATTACGGACACCTATAAGAAGTATGGCGGCGACAGCTACGACCTGAAGGACCATGAAGAGATCGTTGTCGCCTACGACAAATTTCTTGATCGCTGGAACTTTCGCAAGGCCTTCCCTGTGACTGAGCATCTCTGGCTTTCGATTGGCTCAAAGTGCTACGACACATGGCAGAACTATCTTGAAAACGCTCGTATCTCCGATGATCTCGACTTCGCTGCTATCTCGGGCTGGGAATCGACGGCAATCGAGAATCACTCAGGCATTGTGGACAACCTGCGTAACTTCAAGTCTGATCCGGAGCCAATCTCAGGAACTCTGATGCCAGTGCGTCCGGTGGCCAAGCAGCGAGCCATCTGCACACCGCTTGGCGGTCGCGCCATCTTCGATCTTTACCTGCTAAATGACACGACGAAGGCTGTCACAGGCACGCTTACCTTCACGATGATTACACCCAGCGGCAGGCGCACCACGCTCACTTCCCTGCCCGCGCCACAACATGTTCCCGACCAGTTCAGTTATCTGCTCAAGGAATCTTTCGAAACTCCTGCGCTGACTGAGGAAGGGCGCTATCAGTTCAGATTTGGCCTGTCGTCTGTGCCGCTTGCCACCCAGAGCAAAGATATCTGGGTGGCTGATACGAAACATCCCCAGAAGAAGCGGCTTTCGATCGCAGTCTCAGGCATCACACCAGCACTGCGAGAGCAACTCGCCTCTCTGCCTGGAATCACCGTCCACGATTTCGTTGCTGGAGAGAGGTACGATGCCATCGTCTCCAGCGGAATCACGGCGCATGTCTCTTCAGAACAGAACGCCGGCGATACGACTGGTCTTGAAGCACAGCCGGGTACAAAGAAGGCTGTCCCCGGACGCAAACTTGAACCGGGCGAGGTTGCAGCCAGCACGCAGCTTGGAGCGCTTGCGAATGGGATTCTCGATGCCGTTCGCGACGGGATACCGCTCTTTGCGATTCCTCAGGCCGATACTCTCTCTGACGGCGTTGCTAAAGAGCTGGCCGCTACGGGTGCGTTTACCTATAAAGGAGCCGTCGGCGACTTCCGCGCGCCATGGATGGGCAATTGGTATTTCGTCCGAAGCCATCCTCTGTACGAAGGGCTGCCTGTCGATCAGGTGATGGGCATTCACTACCAGGCAAAGGGCCGTCAGTCGAATGGATTACTCGTCGATGGAGAGGGGGTCGAGATCGTTGCAGCCTATAGCCGCGACCACGACCGCAATGTCGGAGCAGGCACCTTCGTTACCCGGTTAGGATCGGCGAAGATCCTTTATCATCGCATTCCGGAGTTTCAGCCTGTGCTGCAGCAGCGCTTTCTAGCAAATGCACTGGCGTGGCTGACAACGAAGTAGGATTTAGCCACTCGCAGTTTCCAGATGAACTTATAAACAAATGAGGCAGCCCGAAGGCTGCCTCATTTGTTTATTGCGACTTCGGTTAGCGTCTGCGGGTGGTGGTGTGGTGATGAACCGGAGCAGCCGGCTTCTTCGGCTCGACCACGGCTCCATCGCTCATCACGATCACTACCGGGCCAGGTGCGGCTCCCGGAGCAGGCGCAGCCGCGGGCGCTGCAGGTGCCGGCGCAGCGGCAGGAGCAGGTGTCGCAGCCGGTGCAGCAGGTGTCGCAGCAGTCTCACCGGCAGGCGTTACTCCGCCGACAGTATAGGAGGCATACGTACCCGAGAGCGTGATCTTCGTTCCAGGCGTGGGAACCGTCTTCAGAGGCTCCTTCATGTTGAAGGTGAAGTCTGCCGTCTTCGACGCAACCGCATCGTCAGAGACCGATGCCTGGATGGAGCTGTCGGTAGCCGCAACAACGGTCACATCGGGAAGCTGAACCGACTTGCCCTTGATCGTGTCCCAAACCTTGGCTGCATCTTCAGGCTTGCCGTTCTGAAGGATAAATTCCTTGTCGCTGACTGCCAGCGTTCCCAGATCCGGGGTACTCGCAATGACCTGCGCAACGATGTCGGCAGGCGACGGCGCTGGCTTGACGGTGGAAGAGAGGTTGGCCGGCGGGAAGAGGCTGGCCTGGACAGCCGTTGTGATGGCATCGTAGCCATCTGCGCTGCCGTGATACCTCTTATAGCAATACGTCGCAACCTTCAGGAACTCGGTCTTGTAGGGCTCCGGAGCAAAGGCAGCCGCGCGCGAGCTATACCAGGTGCAGTTCAGATAGTCGGGCGGCGTCGACTGATAGTAGGCCAGACCCAACTGGTAGGTATCCTGCAGAACCGGACCGGGGGTAGTCGTCGATGCCGCAGGGGCAGCCTTCAACTCAGCCGTGTAGTCCGTAACTGCTGTTTTCATGTCCTTCTTGTTGGCAGCATCTTCGGCAATGGCACCGTACAGGCCCGGCGTGACGCCCGTCTTCATCTTCTCGAAGTCGGCATCGCTCATGTCCTTGGGCTTGGGGGCGTCCAGACCCTTCTGCGCAAATCCAGCCGCAGCGTCCAGAGCGGTCTGTTTCGCCGCCGGATCGGTCGCCTTATCGGCATCCTGCCTATGGAAGAAGGTCTCAAAGGTCAAAGCGACCAGGTTGTTCGGGTCGACCTGAAGCAGGCGATCCGCCGTGCTCACGGTCTTGGCCGGATCAAACCCGCTGTACGTCTGCATCAACATCTGCAACGTCGATGCCTTCACCGCTGAATTCGGATACGTCGTCAGATAGGTCTCAAGCGCAGCGGCCTTTGTCTGGGGCGTAGTCTGCGAGATCGCATCGTTATAAGCCTTATATTCGGCAGGAGACATCTGGATCCCGCCACCGGATTGTGCACTGGCACCACCATTATCCTGAGCATTCGCAACCATACTTTGCCCACCAAGTGCGATGCTAGCAACTGCCAGGAGAGACGCAACGACTACCTTCTTCATTCCCTTGCTCCTCAATAAATCTTTATTGTCTGTAACGTTTACCGGTGGCCCGGTCAAGTCTATACAACATAACCCACAACATGCGCCCTGGCGAATTTCCAACGCATTCACCCGTCATCATTCATGGGAGCCGATCTTACAATCAGTTCCGCTGAAGTTCGAATTTTGCTTCCAAGGATGATGATGCGGATTATAGAAACGCCGTTGTACGCATGGCAAGTCCAACTCCTTGCGCTGGATCCTGTTCACCCTAAAAACCTTCCACCGACATCTCGCGCCGCACTCTTGTCTTGAGGGCTCTTTTTCGGGACTGCAAATGGCATTAAAGGTGTCCATCCTACCCATTCGTGGTATTAGGGACTTCTTATCCACAACCAGTAGTGTTGTACCCGTTGATTCCAGCTTCGGCCGAGACTAAAGTTGAGTCAGTCTTAACGACAAGGACGAGAACTATATCGTAACTCCCCGCTCTCGTCACAGAGGTGCCTTTGCTCAAGCTCAAGAAAGTTCAGATCCTCGGTTTCAAATCATTCTGCGACCGCACTGAGGTCCAGCTATCGGGCGAAGGCATTGCCGCCATCGTCGGTCCCAATGGTTGCGGAAAATCGAATATCTCCGACGCCATTACATGGGTGCTTGGCGAGCAGTCGGCGAAATCGCTGCGCGGTATCAAGATGGAAGACGTCATCTTTGCCGGTACGCGAGACCGTAAACCGACGGGCATGGCAGAGGTATCGCTCACGCTGGTTGACCCCGAGGTATACGACGGGGCGAGCCTGGGCGATGAGCCGGAGATCTCCATCGATGAAAACCTGCCAGCCGACTGGGACGAGGCCACACTTCGCCAGCAGCGCGCTGAAGAGACCGAAGAGGCCGTAGCTGAAGCGCAGCCGGGAACCGTCATCGAAGGCGAAGCCAAAGGACCGCAGGTTGTAGCCCCAACCGCAGATGGCAATGCCGAAGCGTCAGCCGCTGCCAATGCTGCCAATAATGTTGTCCTCAAGATTCGTCGGCGCAAATTTGGCCGGGCCCCGGTTCGCGCAGGTGAACTCACGATTACCCGACGACTGTTTCGGTCGGGAGACTCCGAATATCTTCTCAACGGCAAGATCTGCCGCCTTCGTGATATTCAGGACATCTTCATGGGCACGGGCCTGGGCGGCGAATCCTACGCCATCATCGGGCAGGAGCGCATCGGCCAGTTGCTCAGCTCCAAGCCGCTCGATCGCCGCAGCATTATTGAAGAGGCCGCCGGCATTACTCGCTTCAAGACCAAGAAGCGTCTTGCGGAGCTTCGTCTCGAATCTGCCAAGCAGAACCTGTCACGCGTCAACGACATCTTCGATGAAGTAACGCGGCAGATGACTACGCTCAAGCGACAGGCGGCGAAGGCAGAGCGCTATGGCGCGCTTCGGGATGAACTTCGCACGAGGCTTCGCGTGGTGCTTGCCAGCCGCATGTCGCAGCTTGATGTCGAGCAGACCGCCACAACCGAAAAGGTAACCATTCTTGCTACGCAGATCGATGCGCAGGCCACCACCGTCGAGGAGATGGATGCCCAGCACAGCGAAGGCATCCGTACCGGCTACACGCTCGATCAGCAGATTCGCGAGGCCGGTGCACAGGCGAATCAATCTGCCGTGGAACTCGAGCGCATCACGGCGCGCTCCGCTGCCAATGCCGACCGCATCGCTGAATTAACTGGACGTCTTGCAACCGGCGCTGAGGAGCTGACACAGGCTCGCGAACAACTCGCCGCGTTGAGCGGAGAGCTGGAACAACATCGCAGCTTTCTTGAAAACGCCACTGCCGAATCTACGGAATCGCGCGAGGCCGCACAACTTCACCAACAACAGGCGCAGGAAGCTGTACGTGCATTGGCATCTGCCGAGCAACAAGCCGAACAGAACCGCAGAACAACGATGCAGTTGGTGCAGCGAATCGGACAGACTCGTAATGAGCAGGCGCAGGCCGAGGCGGCATTGGCCGGGCTCGATCGCGAGGCCGAGCGCTTGCTCTCGGAGTCCGAGGTCGCGCGACAGGAACTGGAAACTCTTGGCCTTCAGCGCGGACAGGTCAAGCTGTCATTCGAGTCTGTTACCGAGCGACTCAAACGCCTTGAAGCCGAGATTGCAGATCTGCGCTTGCAGATCGAGGCACGCCGCGCCGAAGAGTCACAGAACAAGCGTCGCGGCGACCAACTTCGTGGAGAGGTGGCGAGCCTTGATGGGCGGCGTAGCTCGCTTGAGGCGCTTATCCGCGAGCACAGCTATTCCACCGACACAGTTCGGAATATCTTCAAGCACAACGCCAGCAATCCGGGGCTTCAAGGGACAACGCCTGTAGGTACGCTTGCAGATTTTCTTGAAGTCGATGGGCAATATGAGAACGTCGTTGATGAGTTTCTTCGCGACGAGCTGAATTACATCGTCGTCAAGAGCTGGGATGCCGCTGACGCGGGTATGAACCTGCTGAAGACCGATGTCAGCGGACGCGCTACCTTTCTGGTTCACCCTAACGATGCGCAGGCAAACTTCCCCTTTTCCGAAGGCATGACCAGCGCTGCACAGACCACCACCGCAGGGATTGAAGGCGTTGTTCCGCTCAAAAATTGCGTGCGTGTTCTGGATGGCTTCGGCAAGTCGCTCGAAGTAATTCTGCCCAAGCTTCGTGAGGGTTATGTCGCGCCGGACTCTTACACGGCGCGGACACTCGCACTGTCGAATCCGCAATCTTTCTTTCTCTCGCCCACTGGTGAGACCTTCCATAACGTCACCGTCACCGGTGGACGTCCGCGTGCACAAGGCCCATTGGCTTTGAAGCGCGAGCTGACCGAGGTGCAGCAGAAGATCGAGAAGGCAGAACATGAATTAGCGCAGACAGATCTGTTGACTGCCGATCTTCAGCACCAGATCGCCGATCTCAACGCCACAATCGAAAACAAGACCAATGAGCGTCGCGAGGCTGAGCGCGAGTCAGCCAACTCCGGTGCGGCCCTGCGCCAGATGGAGACCGAGACTGCGCGCATTGAGCGCCGACTGGCCGATTGGTCGCTTACCAGCGAACGCAACCGCGACGCGCGCAATCAGAAGTCTGACCTCATCTCTCGTCGCCAGCAGGAGGCCGCTTCGTTCGAGGCCGAACGGTCAACACTGGAGGCTTCGCTGGCCGATATCCAGGCACAACTTGAAGAGTTGCGTGGCCAGCGCGAACAGCTGCAACAGGCAGCAGCAGCAGCTTCAGCCGATCTTGCCGGACTCGAAGAGCGCCGCCGTAACGCACAAGCCAACTTTGATCAGACGACGCGGCTCTACAATGGCCAGAGCCAGCGTATTCAGCAGCTCGATCAGCAGCTTGCATCCGCTGCATCAGAAAAGCTCCGCCGCGAAGAAGAGACTTCCGCTCTCGCAACGCAACACACCGAGTTGACCGAGCTTCGTGCTACCGCAGTAGCCGAAGGCACTCGCCTGACTGAAGAAGCCAATGCGCTCCGCGCTGCTATGGCCGAACTTGACGGACGGCTGCGCACGCTCCGTCATGAAACCGAAGTGTTGCGCGAACAGCGCTCCGGGCTCACCGCCCGCGCTGCAAAACTTGCCTCCGATATTGAGCACATTGAAGCCACCTGCTTGAATGATCTCGCTGTCGAAGCCACTGCCCTACGCGAAGATACAAGTATTATCCGCATCGAAGGCGATGCTCTCATCACTGAAGAAGAAGAGTCTCGCGCCTTGAAGCAAAAACTCGAAGCGATGGGCCCGGTCAATATGATGGCTCTCGAAGAGTACAACGAAACTACGCAGCGGCATGGCTTCCTTGAAGCTCAACGCAAGGACCTGCTTGACTCCATCGAGAACACGCAAGCATCGATCAAGGAGATCGACGACGTCTCCCGTCTCAAGTTCGATGAAGCCTTCAAGGTCATTAACGAGAACTTCAGTACGACCTTCACCAAGCTCTTCGGCGGCGGCCAGGCTTCGATGCGACTCACCGATGCAGAAAACTCGGCTGAGAGCGGGATTGATATTCTTGCCTCACCTCCGGGCAAGAAGCTGCAGAACATTCTTTTGCTCTCGGGAGGCGAAAAGGCGCTTACTGCCCTCTCATTGCTTGTGGGTATCTTCCAGTTCCAGCCCGCACCGTTCTGTATCCTCGACGAAGTCGATGCGCCGCTCGACGAAACCAACGTTGGCAGGTTCGCCAAGCTCATCGCTGACATGTCGGCCACAACTCAATTTGTTGTCATTACCCATAGCAAGCGGACCATGTCGCAGGCCGACGTCATCTATGGCGTCACCATGCAGGAACCCGGCGTCAGCAAGATCGTCAGTGTCAACTTGAGTCGCCGCGCTGTGGCATAGCACGTTAAGTTTGCGCAGGTGGAGCGGCTTATATCGCTCCACCCTTTTTTGCTTAAACGCGTGAGGCGCGCTATATCCAATGCTAGCGGGCGTTCTTATAAATAATGTCCAGAAGCTCGTCGTACATTGCGTGCCTCTCCTCATTTGAGCCGTTACGAATAGCGTAGGTAGCACAATGAGCGAGGTGATTTCGCATAAGAGCCCTGGCGACGGCACGGAGAGCCTCTTGCACGGAAGAGATCTGCGTCAATGTATCGGCACAATAACGATCCTCTTCGACCATTCGTTGTATTCCGCGAATCTGCCCTTCAATCCGGCTTAGCCTACGCAGGTTGGAGGCTTTAATCTCATCATCCACGCCTACAGCTTTGCGCTCAGGCGAATCAGCGGAGCGAGATGCAGTAATCGCTTTTGGTGGAATTTTTCTTGAAGCTGATCTTCTTGTTGTCATACCAGTCCTTTGTCTAACCTCAGATGTCGAAGTCGCAAACTATTCGCTACTACGCTAAACGAACTAAGAGCCATCGCAGCGCTTGCAAGAACAGGACTCAACAACAATCCAAACGATGGATAGAGTGCACCTGCCGCGAGTGGGATCCCAATAACGTTATAGATGAAGGCCCAGAATAGATTCTGGTACATGATGCGCATGGTGCTACGCGATAATGAGATCGCCATAGCCACGGTGGTGAGGTCGTCACGCATCAGCATTACGTCTCCCGCTTCCATCGCAATGTCTGAGCCGTTGGCCATGGCGAGCCCTACATTGGCCTGTGCTAATGCCGGCGCATCGTTGACGCCGTCTCCAACCATGGCCACAACACGATGTTCGCGTTGTAAGCGACGAACGGTATCTACCTTACCTGCAGGAAGCACTCCGGCAACGACCTCATCGATGCCGACCCTGCGAGCGATGGCGTTTGCCGTACGCTCGTTGTCTCCCGTCAGCATGACCACTCGAAGCCCCTCCGCACGCATTTGCCGAATAGCGTCAGCAGAAGTTGGTTTTACCGTATCGGCGACGGCAATAATACCAGCCAGCTTGCCGTCGATCGCGAGCCATAGCGGTGTCTTACCCTCTTCGGCGAAGTACGCTGCTTTTGTTTCTAAATCTGTTGTATCGATGCTGTACTTTTCCATTAAGGCCAGACTGCCTATTAACACGGCGTTTCCATCAACTAGTCCGACAACACCGAGCCCCGGCACTGAAGTGAAGTCTTCAACCAGCGCAAGACCCAGCTGACGTCCTTGGGCGTAACGCACAATTGCTTCCGCCAGAGGATGTTCACTGGCGCGTTCCAAGGCTGCAGCGAAGCTGATTATTCGATCCTCGGAGTTATCTGCTTCCTCGCGATCAAGACGGTCGCTCTCTGCTTTTGCAAGCAGAATATCTGTGACCTGAGGGAAGCCAACAGTGATCGTGCCAGTCTTATCGAGTGCGACGGTATCAACTTTCTTCAAAAATTGTAGGGCCTCTCCTTTTTTAATAAGGATGCCAAGAGCTGCTCCGCGCCCTGTAGCTACCATGACGGCTGTGGGGACAGCCAGCCCCATAGCACATGGGCAGGCAATTACAAGGACAGTAACCGCAGCCGCGAAAGCCTGCATCATTCCAGCATCTGACGCAAAAACTCTCCACACAAAAAAGGTGGTGACAGCGATGCCGAGCACTGTTGGCACAAAGATCGCGCTCACACGATCGGCGATCTTCTGAATGGGGGCTCGCGCTCCCTGAGCCTCACGCAGCAACCGCACGATCTGTGACAGCGCGCTGCTCGCTCCTAGCGTTGTAGCGTGATATTGAAACGATCCATGCTGATTGAGAGTGCCTCCTATGACTCGAGATTGCGGAACCTTCTCGACAGGCAATGATTCGCCAGTGAGCATGGACTCGTCCACGCTGCTCTTTCCCGAAGAAACTAAACCGTCAGTAGGAACTCGCTCTCCAGGACGCACCAGAACGAGATCGCCCTCATGAATCGAGTCAAGAGGAACTCTTGTCTCGATGCCTTCCACCAATAAAGTCGCAGTCTTTGGTTGCAGATGTACGAGCTTACGCAAAGCTGCTGTCGTCTGCCCCTTTGCCCTGCCTTCAAGCGCATTGCCGGTCAACACCAACCCAATAATTAATATGACCGCTTCAAAGTAAACGTCAGGAGAGATGCCGTGGGCTATAAAAAAATGAGGTGCAATTGTGCTTGCGGCAGAATAAAGAAACGCTGCACCAGTTCCCAGAGCCACAAGCGTATTCATGTCGGTAGTTTTATGTCGCAACGCCGACCAGGCTTTGACATAGAAGCTACGGCCTGCCCAAACAATGATGAATAGAGCAAGCGCAAAGAGAAGCCAGCGCATTGTGTCGCCGTGAATCTGGTATATCCAAGGCAGTAGACGATGCAGAACTGGATTGAGCAGAGCGATGCTCCATGTCATCAAGGGATCATTCATGTGCTCCATCCCCTGCGTATGACTCATGCTCATCAATGGCATCGACAACACCATCGATATAACTCCAGCCGCCACGCTTACCGCAGCCTTCAGGCGAAGCTGCTTATATTCGAGCGCCTGCTGCTCGTCGTGGCGCTCCTGCTCCTCGAGCACTGACTCTTCCAGAAGCGGAGTTGCCGCGCCGTAACCGATCTCCTGAACAGCCTGTACTAGTTCGGGAGGCGAGGTCATTCTCGGATCAAAAGTAACGGTCGCATTGTGCAGCATAAGATTGACAGTCGCATCTTTTACACCTGCCCCGGCTGCAAGCGTTCGCTGAATGAATGATTGGCATGCTGCACAGGTCATTCCGGAGATAGCAAGAGTAACGTGATCGAGCGACTGCGAATCTTCGGCAGAAGTCACGATGTTTTCGATTTTTGCATCGTTTAATGCCATTAGGCCTGCCAGCTTACTGATCGAAATGCCCGTGAAAACCAATGCTGTTTATGGCGGCAACAATGCTCTCTGCAGCCGTTTCCTCTGGATCAAATGTCATGTGTGCTGAACCTACTTCAACAGAATTCAGATGGAGCCCATTAACCTTCTTAAGCACATCCGTCACCCTGCGCACACAGGCTTCGCAATGCATTCCGTCAATCGATAACCTCATTGATTCCTTCATTGCATCTCTCCTCTGTCTAATTGTATGCCCATACCCCCTATAAGTATATAAATAGCAATTCTGATGCAAATTTCATGAATACTTATGTTTCTGTCGCCTTTTGATAAGGTCAGGACGTATCATTCTGAAAATCGGTAAGACGAGCACGTTAAGGCACTTCCATTCAAATAATCAGGGGGCGGAGACGGCACCATGAACCTGACGCGACGCAAACTTTTGGTGAACACGAGCTATGCTGCCGCAGGAATTTTAGTGACAAGAACTACAACGCCTACAAGACTTTGGGCCGAATCTCCCTCTCTGGCTCCATATTTGACCGGCTTGCGAATGGCAGCTACGCCGGCCACAGCTTACAAGGCATATCGTTCGAAGACAGTTACCAATCCCAACATCACGACCTGGGTCCAATTGGATCTGGGATCGAGTATGGCGATCGATGCTATCCAGCTATTCCCTGCCTCCGAAAAGATGTATCCGGGCCGCGATCAGTACTATGCCGGAGAGGGTTTTCCTCTGCGCTTCAAGATTGAGGCAGCGAACGATGCGGAGTTTAGCCAGCCAAAGATGATCGCCGACTTTACTGAGGTCGATTTTCCCGATCCGAAAGATCACATCACACAATACGCGGCGCATGAAATGTACGGCCGTTACGTGCGAGTGACCGCGACGAAGTTGCGCCCGGTAAAGATACAACCGGCGAGGGAGTCGGCATCCTTTAGCACCCAACCGGTGGACAGCAAAGATTTATCTCTGATAATTGCAAAGATCGGAGTATTGTCAGGCAGTCGTGACGTCGCCGTTGGCTGTAAAGCTATGGCCGATGCAGAGTACGGAAACACGGATGAGTTGAAACAACTGACACGTCCTGCCCGGCAGGACGGAGAAGAAATACGCCGTGATAATCCTCGCGCCGTAACCGATTCCAAAACATGGCAACCGCCAAAGCTCAAAGCGCTCACGCCAAAAAGCGGAGTAACGCTTAACGGCGGCATATTTGAGCGCGCAATGCGCAATAACATCGAATACTTATTGGGCTCTTATTCCACGGACGATCTTTTGCGCCAGTTCTATGAGCGAACGGGAAAGATCAAGAACTTCAAACCCACCGGTTCTCAAATCTTTTGGGAAGAGGATCTCGCCGGCTCCAACGCAGGCCGGTTTCTAATGGGTGCCGGAAATACAGTGCGCTGGATCGATGACCCTGAACTTCAACGCCGCCTGAGTGTGGTCGTCGATGGAATAGAGGAGTGCCGCCAGCCGAACGGCTACATCATGGCCTATCCGGAAGATACGATCTTCTACTCTGAGCGCGCGGCCTATACGCGAGCGTGGCTCACGCACGGCCTGCTGGAAGCCGCCTACAGCGGCAACACGAAAGCGTTGCCCATGCTGCGCGGCTACTACGATTGGTTTAATCAACAAGCATTTTTGCCGGACATGTTGCGGGGTGCGATCCAGGGCGGGCAAGGCATGGTCGCGAACACCCGGGTAGGAACGAGCCCAGTAGGCAAACCGGCCGATGCCCAGGTTATACAGCGTTACTATCAGGAAGATGCGTGGCTGCACGGCCTCGCGAAGCGGGAGAAAGAGCAGGTATGGCAGTATCCTTACGATCGACCACACTGCTATCTGCTGACTAATCTGGAAGCCTACCTTGACATGTATCTCATCACAGGAGACCAGCGCTACTACGATGCTGTTCTTGGTGCCTGGGAACTCTATCGCTCTCATTGGCAGCAAGCCGGCGGAAGTATCTCCATCATCGAATTTGAAGAAGACCCACCAGATAGCAATTATCTGAGGCAGCATTTAGGCGAACTGTGTGGCAGCAGCTTTTGGGTGTTTCTCAATCAGCGCTTTCAGCAGCTGCACCCTGACGATGAGAGGTTCGCGACAGAAATCGAAAAGTCTATCTACAACGTCGGAATCGCGAACCAGGATGGCGGGATTGGACTGCGTTACCACACGATCCTTGAAGGGAGAAAAGAGAAGTCTACGCATCAGAATACATGCTGCGAAGGGCAAGGAACGCGACTGCTCGGCTCGCTTCCGGAACATATTTATTCCATCTCTCCGGATGGGCTATATCTCCATCTCTACGAGCCCTCCACAATTCGCTGGCAACAGAGCAATCAGCCTATGCAGCTAACGATCGAGACCCGCTTTCCGATGGAGACCAAAGTTCTCGGCACAATAATGGTCAAAGCTCCCACACAGGCCAATCTGAAGATCCGAGTTCCCTCCTGGGCTGCCAGTGCAATGCATCTCTCGGTTAATAGCAACCCGGCCGGTGTAGGCGAACCAGGAACTTACGTCGCGCTCAACCGCCAGTGGCGTGACGGTGACACCATCGAGTTCACACTTCCGGCAACAGTTCAGGCCAAGCAGTACACTGGCGCGGACCAGATCGACGGTCAGATGAGATATTCCTTCGAATATGGTCCTATTCTGCTTGCGGCCGTGGGCTCGTCGAGGGCCGGTCTTTCTTTCGATGGCGACCACAGCCTAGAACACATAGCCAGCCAACTGGAAACGATCGAAGGCTCTCCTCTGCATTTTGCAGTTCGCGGAAACCCCAGCGTCACGTTCATGCCCTATTGGCAAATTTCTGAAGAAGAGTTCACATGCTATCCATGCGTACGTTCTTTGGCCTGATCTATTGGCTACCGATAAGCACTGCGCTCAAGCTCTATCGTCAGGCAATGCTTTTCGATAGATCATGACCGGCTGACGCGCTTGTACGTCTACAGTTACACGTTGTCCAATATGCTGAAGATTGGCTGACTCTCTTCCTGTTGGCGACAGAACCGTTGCCGCCACTTCCCCAGGATTCCAGTCAGCAGGAAGAGTCGCAGTGAGTGAAGCATCTGTAACGCTATACATCGCGATACGGTCTTTGCCAAGAGGACAAAATGTTGCGCCATCTCTCGCCACTTCAGCTCCATCCAGGAATACTGAGTAACTCTGCTTCTTCCAATCGATGTCTACGTGGTTGCCTGTACCTTCCAGTGTTGTGACGGTCTGATCGAGGTTACGCTCGAATCCTTCAATGTTGAGAGGATGAAGCCTGAACCACGGAACCATTGCTAAATAGAAAGAATCGAGCATCTGGTCCAGGGAATCGCTGCCATTGAAGATGCTGTGTTGCGCCTCACCGTAAAACATCATTAGCAAAAGCGAAAGCGTATCGATGCTTTTCGCGCGTCCCCATAAAGCACTTTTACGATAGACCATGGAAAGCATCGGAATGGGCTTGCCACCAAAAGGACATGGCTTTGGCCCTCCGGCATACCAACTCATGCTCATCTTTCCAATAAATGGATAACGAAGTCCCTCTGAAGTGACATCTACTCCGTGCTTCTTAAACTCGTCCAGTACCTTGTAACGGCCAGCATAGAGATTTCGTATCCCACTCGCAGGACGTTTGCGATCCCAGTCGTTGCGAATGGCAAAGTATGAGAGCACATCAACGTGGATTGTTCCCGGCAGTTTGTATCGTTCGCATGTATACCGAACGCGCTCAGAACCCGGCCCTTCCATATATTTTGCGAGCCCCTGAATGTAGGATTCTTCTCCAGTCCACTCGCGGCTCTTCCACAGATCGCCATCCGGCTTGCGCGCAATCATTGCTTCGTTCCATGCAGGACTGCTGCGATAGGCGTCGTCATAGTTGTCCGAAAGGCTCACTGTAGCATTCAACGGCTTGGCCCGCTCCATCAGGTGCATCATGCCGTCATAGCCTCCGACACGCTCATTGACAACATTCACCGCAGGATAGCCAGTATCTTTACCCCGGAATTGCCAACCCCACAGATGCACCAGTTGCGGCGCGCCATCGGTCATTGCATGGATGTTGCGAATCATCTCTTCGCAGTGTTCAAAAGTAGCTGACGGTTTGGGAAACTTCGGTTCGTCAACCCGGATTCCATAGATGAACTTGTCGTCGTAAAAATGGTTTGGAATCTTAGGCATTCGTGCGCGCACCAGTCGCGCTCCGTCAAGCCAACTCAGACTCGTACCGGAGGTGGACGGTTCAAGGAAATCGAGACGACACGCGGATCGCTGCTCAACAAGCAGGTTTGGAGTCGCTTGATTACCACAGTCTCTGGGCTTGCCGCGGCCCAGGTTCATGTCGTAGCAGGCTCCCCCGTCAACGCGATGGACCTTTGTCGTTCCCATGGACACGCTCCGATTTGGAGCTGTACCTGAGACCGCGAGAAGAGTTCCATCCATGTAGGCGGTTGTCTCCTGCACGCACACTGCGCCAGAGTGTCCCGTCATGACGACAGGAAGAACACCGTTGATCTCTCCCCAGAATGTATTCAGGCCAAGCTTGCCTGCTTGTGCTTCGCGGAGTACAACCATGTCTCCACCATCATCGCCATGCGCTAGCCAGGCGGCACTATCCTCTTCGCCTACGCTTACAAGCGTTGGCATAGAGAGCGAGATCAGCTCGAAACCGGATTCCTCGCGCACGCCCTCCAATGTCACGTTAACTGTATTGCCTTCAAGGATGTAAGACAGCATGAATGTTGCGGCTCGTGCGCCGGAGCTTACCGACACAAAGTGAAAGTCCGCCCTGTTTCGTAAGGCCGAATGGCTCGCTGGCCGTACTTCGACATCATCGAACGACCACGGATGATGACGGCAGACGCGCGCTTTCAGAGGAACTCCAGCGCTTTCGCCGCGAAAGACGACGCCTGATCTTCTCAATTGGTACGAGAGCGGCAGACCATTGGCGCTGTCCAACGTCACTTCAAGCGATGAAGAACGCAAGACCACGGGCTGCTGCCCTGAGCGAATCTCCTGAGCGACGAGCTGCGGAAATATCTTCCGGCTACCCGTAACTGCAATACCAGCAGCACCGAGCTTCAATAGCTTTCTACGATTTAGATCTGTATCGGTTTCGCGCATGTCATTCCCTGGCACTGCCGTAGTCATGGGCGGAAAGATCAGCGTCGTTACACACCTGATCTTTCCTTCCCAGTTCATCGTGTATTTCAGCGAAGTTTAGAACGTGATCTTCGCACCGAACTGAAGCTCGCGCGGAGTATTTCCGAGCGTCGTTGCTAGTCCGGCAGAAGAGTTTCCGATCGTAGTGCCCGGGCCACCCGGAATAACAACGTTGTAGGTGTTGAACGATTCGGCACGAAGCTCCAAATTGAAACCTTCGTACAACGGCGTCACCTTCACTAACGAAAAATCCAGGTTGTTGTAGTTAGGTAAGCGATAGATCATCTTGCCCATGTTTCCATAAGAGCCACTGGGAATAGCAAAGGCACTGGGATTGAATTCGCAGACGCCGCTAGCGCCGCGCTTACCGATTGGAGTGGCCCCGCAAGATCCCTGCATCGGATTACCGACAACGTTCGGCCGGGAGTACCCCGTCACGGAGCCATTGTCGCCGGAGATATTTGCCGGATCACCTCCTACGCCAAGGTTATACGGCTGACCTGAGCGTGCCTGGAAGACATAGTTAGCAGTGATTCCTCCGAGGAGATATGAGAGCCATCCACTCTGCGCCCATTGCTGCCCCTTTCCAAACGGCAGCCCATAGACAGTGCTCCAGGTGAAGAAATGGCGAGTGTCATACGACGAGACTCCATACGCGTTTCGAGGCGTAAAGAAGCTCTGCACAACCGACCCGCCTCCAGTTCCATTCTCCGCATTGAACCATCCGCTGCTGTTGTCCAGGTTCTTCGACCAGGTGTAGGAGATAATCGTGTTCAATGAACGGGACATGCGCTTTTGGAACTGTGCAAGCAGCGCGTTGTAATTGGCGTATCCGGTATCCGTCGAATAGTGCCATCCAGGCGCCATCCACGGCATGTATTTGTAAGTATCGATCGTTGTCAGCGGTGTTCCAGCAGGGGAAGCATGAGACGCCGCGTTCGCAAAACCGGTGAAGTCCAGCCGTGTGCTCTTCGAACCCGCGTATCCGAGAGTGAAGACCGAGTTCGCTCCAACCTGCTGCTGCACTTGCAGGTTGTACTCGACAGCGCGCTGGTCCTTGAAGTTAGGCGCGCTCACGTAGCCACCACCGGTAGAAAGCCATGGCGTGGCCGCGATCACTGGATTGGGAAAGTTGCCCTCAAGGCTGGTGATCTGCGTGAGAGGATTGCCTGCGCCTCCTTGCCAGACACCATTTTGAGAGAAGTTAACCTGCTGTGCCGAGATGCCGGTCGTCCAAGGCCATGTCGGGCCTTCGATATTGTTTTGTACCCATTGGCTGCGGGCCGTGATGGTGTCGTACAGAATACCGACTCCGCCATTCACAACAGTCTTGTCATGCGCCTGGTATGCAAAACCTAGCCTCGGACCGATGTTGTCCTTGATAGCTGCCCCAGCCTGCTGCTCTCCATTTGCGAAGACGATATTGGCGTTGTGAGGTACAGAATCAAGTCCTCCAGGGATGCAAGGATTTGAGAACGTTGAAGTACATGCAGCCACTTGTTTCTGAATGATGTATCGCTGATTCGGAATGTCGAGAGCGTTGGCCAGCCTGTCATTCAGCATGTGGATTGCAGGGATGTAGTCGTACCGGATACCTGCGTTAATCGTCAGTTTGGAAGACGCTCGCCAAGAGTCCTGTATGTAGCCCGACCACAGCGACATGCTGAAGTAGTCCTCCGAGAAGTCGGGGTTTTGTGCCGTAAAGGTCGCAGGAAGCCCTAGCAGAGCGGATGCCAACGAATTGCCTGTCTTCGAAGCATTGATGTTGCTTGTCGTCGAATCGCTGAACGTGAACTGCTGATAGAGGTTGCGCTGCAGACGATTCTGATACATATAATCAACGCCTGCCTTCAGTGTGTGGCTGGCTTTGATCCACGTAATGCTGCCGCCGCCATTAATGACAGGATTGCCGCGATAAAGAGTGCCCTCATGGCCGGCGTTCGAAGTGCTGTACGGACCAGCCAGATTGATGTACATGCCTCCATACTGGGCCAGGTTCGAAAACCCTGCCTGCTCTGCTGCGCTGTATCCTCCCGGTGCGGCGGCCTGACTGAACTGATAAGGCTTCAGCATCGCTCCGCCTCGTACATCCATGATCAGATTTGGACCGAAGACGTGGGTGTATCCGCCGCCGAAGTTATACGCATGATAGTGCGAGACATTGGAGCTCACCGTACCTGCAACTGGCGAAGTGTCATAGACCCACATCTGACTGATTCGGCCAAAGCCGAAGTTCTTATCGCTCTTATGAAAGTCCAACCGAAGCTGATAGCTATTGTTGTTATCGATGTTAGGTCTGCTCTCTACGAAGTTATATCCCGACGGCTCGGAGCTTGCTGCATTGGGCGCAAGATAATAAGCCTTCATGTAGGCCTGCATCGTCGGATTCAGAAGAGATGTAGGCACCTTCAGGCAAGGTGTTCCCCCTGTCTGTATGCCATTGGGGTTTGGCGCAATCGGATTACCGGAAGCATCGCATTGAAACCGCTGCACCGTGCATTTTCCTCCAGAGCATGTGGTCGAGTAAGGATTGAAGATCGGATTCTGGTAGTACGAATATGCCGTGCTGGAGAAGTCGCCTCCCAGCTCCTGCTCGGTCGGAACCAACGCTTGCGAAAGAACTGGCTTACTGTAACGCCAGCCTTCATAAGCTCCAAAGAAAAAGAGCTTGTCTTTGAAGATTGGCCCACCGACAGCCGCACCAAACTCGTTCTGTACATAGTGTCCCGGCGGAGCAGGCGTTGTGGTTGGTGTGCCAGGCGCGCAGCGGCCTACCGAACAGAAATCAGAGAAGGAATTGCGCGCATCAAAAAGATTGTTCCTGTCGAACTCCCATATCGAACCATGAAATTGATTGGTGCCAGACCGCGAAAGCATGTTGATGACTCCACCCGTCACCACTCCAAACTCCGCGCTGTCCATGTGCGATTGCATCTTGAACTCCTGCATCGCATCGATGATCGGCAGAAACCCATAGATGGCACCGCGAAGGTCGGTGTTGACGATTCCATCCATCAAATAAAAGGTCTCGCGATTCTGCTGACCAAAGAACGAGGGCTTGAAAAACGCAGTGCCTGGAATAGCACTGATGCCGGCATCCGTCGTGCTGATGCCCGATCCCTGGGCCGTTGAAATAGGCGTTACGCCGGGCGAGAGAATCATCAACTGGGTAAAGTTGCGCCCGTTGAGCGGCAGGTTCTGAATCTCTTTTGCCTCGATCACGTTTCCAAGCTCAGACGAGCTTCTCTGAAGCATTGCACCTTCGGCGCTGGCATCCACCGTGACGGTCTCACTGACTGTGCCGACATCCATCTTCTGGTTCGCTGTAAATGTCTGGTCGACGAGAAGCTGGAATGGAGGCAGAACCACCGTCTTGAATCCCTGCTTCGTGATCGTCATTGTGTATTGGCCAGGATTGATGTTTACGAATGCAAAGTACCCGCTGTGATTCGTCTTCGCATGCGCGGCTACGTTTGTGTCGACGTTCGTCAGCACCACATCCGTATTGGGCAGTACAAGTCCGGCTGCATCCGTAACCGTTCCATTTACCCCAGCAGACGTATGCTGAGCCACCAAGGATAGCGACAAAACAGAAAACATCGTCAGCGCTACCCACCACATCTTGAGACATCTTCGGCGCATCACGCCTCCTTCAATTTGCTGCAAAAGTCGGGTCGAGATCGAACGCCTCGCTCCCATAATGAATCGCGATATGTATAGGTGTCAGATCGAACTATTGTCAAGTTAATAATAAAAATTAACTTTCACTGTCGAAATTCCCTTTGTTTTCATTCAAGTCGAGAAGTCGAGCCAACTCTATCAATGAGCTGTGTTTGCTGGCCTATAATCACTGCATAATCGAGGTTTTTACCCATCCGGGTGCTTGCCGTTCTGTTACGCAGCGAGATACGCCAACGATGCTAGCTCAGCAAGATCGAAGTGCTGTCTTTTTGTGGATTAAATATCGAGAACGACTTAAATCACACTCAGCGTTGCGCGACATCTATTCACCCAGCGTTTTGGGGGTTCCTTATTCGGTCCGCCAACCGAGCAGAATGGCAGGTTCTCCAATTCGTGCAAAAGTCATCGTCTCCGGCTCTAATTCTGCCTCTCAGGTGAGGGCGTGGTTGTATCGTCCTGATGGCCATGGTGGAAGATTTTGCCAATGCCACGGCCCGTGCCCTTCGCGATCTTGCCTGTCCCCTTAACAGCACCGACGCCGACATCCTTTCCAGCAACTCCTGCTCCCTTACCGACATCGGTGGCAGCGCCGATCGGGTGCAGAGTAACGAGATCACCTGCACCTTTGCCAACGCCTTCAGCTGCGGCTCCGGTTCCCTTTGCAGCCCCTTTGCCGATGTCGCCAGTCCCGCTGCCGACATCACCACCAGGGCTCCGGTGCTTCGACGGTTTATGAGTTTTCACGGGAGGTGGAGATGTTTGGCCAGTCGCAGCAGATGGGGTCTGAGCAGACATACCTAGGCTGCAGAGGAAGAGAGCGAGGGTAGGGAGAGCAATGGTCGGAATGGAAAACAGATAGCGCACTGTTGGATCCTCCCTTGAATTAGATGCTGTGGCAAGGGATAGAAATATTTCTAAGCGCACGTTCTTGCGTCCTGGCTGCCCGGGACAGAGTGGCCTCTAAGTTGTGGAATGATTGGAGGCGCGGGTCGGGATCGAACCGACGCATAAAGGTTTTGCAGACCTCTCAGGGTAGTTTTTGGTGGTTTGGATGTACTTGTAAAGCCCAATAGAATCGATGGTTTTGTGGATTGGCGTAGAAGGCAATACAAGCCCATCCAAGTCGGTACTCCCCACAGTTTCCACCACGGCGTCGGAAAGTTCTTTCGCCCTGCAAAATTCTAGAATATGCCACACTTCTGAGTTTCGCCTCGCCACATCTCGCGGCATGAACGCCATCGAAGACTACAAGAGATTTCTTGAGTGCCGCCAAAGAGGCGCAAGAGAGCGCGTACATCCTCAATTGTCCGCAAATCGTGCGAGTGCCCCACGCGCATGACCTGCAATCGCGTTCTATGCCACCTTGCGGCTCGGCATCGGTGAACAGGCAAGGTTATTGCCTTCGCATCGCTGCGCTTTGACCAACGACCTCTTTATGTGAATCATGCTCCTCCCGGAACCATCGCAGAATCGTGTCCTTTGTCCGGCACCCCACACCCACCGATGCCATCTATGCATTCGCGGTTCCCCGATGCCCAGGAAAATTGAAAATCATGAGGCGCAAGCAAAGATTAAAAATAGAAAGGGAACAGCTATGGGCAACTCATATTTTGTAAGGATAGGAGCCTTCACAGAGCACCGCATGAACTGGATTTCAGGAAGATGGCCGCACGATGTCTCTGTGTCGCTCGAAGGACAACAGGGGGGCCGGAGGCGGGCTAAGGGACTGAGACTCAACGGGTTCCCCTACAGCTACATGCGCTCGCCCTACAGCATACCCCGTTTAGCCCAGTTTTTCTATTAGTCGCCTGTTTTCAGTTAGTTCCCCCACAGCAACCCAAGGTTCCTCCACAGCTCCCATTCCGGGGTGACGTGTCATAGTCAACCCGGTGCAGAGCACCGCGCTTTTAGAGATGCTGGCTGAGACAGGGATTTTCAGGAACGGAGATGTGGTTAACCCAGCGACGTTAGCCTCCCCACAGACGCGACTAGGGAGAAGTGCTGACCTGGAAAAGCGTCTGATCTGCCATGACCCATTCGCCGCTAGAACTCACCTGTAGAGAGGAGACGAAGTGCGGCACGTCGGCTGAAGAGGCGATCAGACTTCCCGATTTGATGTCCCAGACATCGACTCTTCCCGACGCTGCGTAGACCTGGCCTTCTATGGATTTGTGTATCTGAGAGGCGAAGCCAACGACACGACCCGCAGTAACGGAAGCCGCAAGAGCGGCACTCACGGTATAGCCTTTGTCGCAGAACTGTCTGTCGAGGATTCCGGAGCTAAAGCTCCATTTCTCGATGCACGTCTTCTTGGAGAAGAGGCCGGGAGTATCGATTCTGGATGCAAGGATGTTCTCGCCGGACAGGAGCATGATCTGTCCCACCAAGCCATCCGTCCTAATCGACTTGATCATCTCTCCACTGCTTGAGTTGTAGAGGCGCAGATTGTTGAAGCCTTTCGGAAGGCTATTTTGATCGGGCAGTACCGAGATGGCTGTCCTCGAACCATCTTCACTCAACGAGAGGGATGTTTGACCAAGCTGCGTCGCTGTTCGCCCCTTCCCTAAGCTCCAGCCTTTGATAATTTGCCTGGAAGAAAACGACCCGACGAACGCTTCATTGCCTTGCAACTCGTCATGCGTGAGCACGCCGAACACGTCCCCTGTAGCCGAACTTGCAAGGCTCACAACGCCCCTGAAGTATCGATGTCCCTGCCCCAGAGACGTGCGTGATTCTGCTTCTGGATGGAGAGCGATTCGGTTCACAGGCTGAAGAGTAGTTGCGTCGATGATCGACAGCACGTCTGAACCTTTTGTCGCTAGCAAAAGATAGCGTCCATCCGGCGAGTACGCGATCATATGAACATTAGTAGCCAGATCAGTAGGCTCCGCACTCAGAACATCAGCATGGGCAACTTCTTGTCTTGATCGAAGCTCAACGATTTGCATGACGTGTCGCGGACTCGATGAGCCCGGAACAACGACATTCCTCATAATCGCCAAGCGACTGCTGTCAGGCGAAAAAGCTGCTCCTGCAACCGAACCTTCCGTACTCGGCAGCGCAACGGCATTGATAACACTTGCCGCGCTAGCGATTTTGACCGTAAAGAGGCAAGTAAGAACTCCGAACCAGATCATTCCAGGATGTTTCATAAACCCGCCTTGCATCCGAAGTCGAGATTGACTCCTGGAATATGGCCAACTCCTACATCGACGAGCCAGTGCAAAGGAGCAAGGAACGAGTGCCCGTTGAACAGGTCCGTATGCCCGATGAATCCTCCCGTAAGGGTGTTTTCTATGTGAGTCGATCCGACCAACCCATAGCGCGATCCTTGATCGATACCGAATGGCAAAGGCCACGCAGGGTTTTGATTTAGGATGCTCTGAAATCCAGAGGGGTCAGCGACATCAAACGTGTAATTGGCGTGCCCCCCGATCGAGCCTGCAGATTGCACGTTCGAAATAGACGTTCCTGTGTTGCTCTGCACCCCTTGAGCCAATTTTGCAGAACAAGGTTTCTTATCCGGTTGCTGCCCGCTATTCGGAGAATTGGGCCTGGGCTGGAGCGATCCGTGGAACGTTGGGTGAGCAAAGAAACCGCCCGTAAATAGGTCGGCTACAACGGCTCCAATAAAAGCAGCTCCTCCGGCGACTGCACCACAAACGGGTCCGCAAGTCTCCGTCGCTGTGATTGCAACACAGGTAGCAATCGTTATCCCAGGATCAGCGACGGGAACACAAGGAATTTGGCCACTTGGATCGATGAAGCGCATCGGCATATTGCCCACATAGCTATAGCGATTGAAGCTCTGGGGATTGGCGAGGTCCATGCTGCCGTTGTAGGGGTCGGGGGACATCCATCGGCCCATCGTCGAGCCGTATTGCCGGAACTGAGTGTGGTCGAGGCCGCTCTCCGAATCGTGTTCCAGTCCGGTGAACTTGTAGTGATTCGCGGTGTATTGAGTATCGAGTTCCTGACCGAAGGGAGCGAATTGGCCCTTCCAGAGCGGATATCCCCCTGCCGAAAACTCCATCTGCGTCGTGCCGAGATGGTCATCAACATAATACCGAGTCTGTACCGAACCAATCACACCGTTATAAGAAGCCCAGTTGTTTTCCAATCCCGCAACCGCTGGCATGCTAAGTCCTATCTGGTTGATGCCGTCGTAGATCGTATCAACTCGGCCATCTGCATGAGTGATGGATATAAAGCTAAATAAAAGATCCCAGCTATCCGACGGCGCTCCAACATCCTTGAGCAGTTGCGCTCCGCTTATGGAATGACCTGCATAAGCGCTAAGGTCCACAGTTCGCCATTCCCATCCGAAGTTACCACTCCATTTATCAACGGCAACATCATTCTGGTCAAGCGCGGCAGCAGGCTGACCAGAACACGAAGTGCATGCCCCATTCAACTGCCACCCGTTATCAAAGATCAAATTCATCCCACCGGTTGTACCGCCGCTCGACTGCTGGTACTGATACCAACTAAGCTTGTCACCTGTAGAAATATTGATCACGCCTGGAAGAGCAAGATTGACAGCCGCCTCGACGGGTGTCTGGTTGGAGCCGTGCATCCAGATCGTAGATGCCACCGTATCCATCGCAATCTTGCGGCCATTGGCATAGATATAGTCCGTCCAGGCCCCGCTCTGATCCGTTTCTGCTATAGGTTGACCATTGAAATAGACATATTCGGTAAAGTTGCCGTTTGCATTGGCTTTCCGAACTCGGTTGCCATCACCATCATAGAAATAAGTCTCGAATGGAGTGCCGCTTCCGAGCATTGCAATCTGGCTGATGCGGTTCTCCGCGTCGAAGGAATACTGTCTTAACGCACCGTTGTTGTCGGTATCGCAAATCTGATTCCCAACTGTGTCATAAGGAGCCAAAGAGGCAGCGCAAGGAAGGTTGTTGATTCTATTTGTGGCTGGATCAAACGAAAACACGGGATTTGTTCCCGACATAGGGCTCATATTGCCAAAGGAGTCGATTTTGTATTGCTGACTGATCGCTCCGCCCAAGGAAAAGCTACTGATCCTATTTAATGCATCATAGGTAAAGCCCTGAGTCTGACTGGGATTGAGTGTATCTGTAATTCCCCATATGTTGCCATTATTGGCGGTCCCACCGGTTGCACAATTTACATAGCAGTACGTATGCGCCAAAAAGGGTTGTGAGTTATATGGAGATGTTGGATTCCACGCAGTTAGGCTTTGAATCTGGAGTCGGGAGTTTTTGTTTAGAGTTTCAACCATGCCGTTTCCAAAGGTAGTCTGCAATGGAGAGCCGTCTGCAAAATAGTTAATGGCGGAAATATAAGGAATGTTAACTATGGTTCCTCCGGTGAAGGAACCATAGGGGGTACTTTGTGATGCATAGATGACATTTGACAATCTGCCAGCCCCATCAAACGTTTGGTTGATGACATGCCCATCCGGATATAGCAAGGCTGTAAGATTCCCTGCAAGGTCATACTGCATCTGAGTCCAATGAGCAGCATGACCTGCCTCTGAGGGCGTTGCGCCTTCGAGGTGATTGATTCTCCCCATAGGATCATAACTGTAAAGATCATCATTGCATTGAGAAGAAGCATTACATGTTAAGGCTCGAACGAGCCTACCTATAGAAGCTCCATGAGGTTGTCCCCAGCCAGAGAAACTATCATAGGTATATGCCACATTAGGAGTTCCGTCAGAATAAGTTTTTCCTGTCAAACGATTCAATGCATCATAGGCGTAATTTATCGTGGTTCCCCGTGCATCTGTCTTGCTGCATGGGAGCGATACATCTCCTGCACACAGACTGCCGTTGGCAACATAGCTATAGCTGGTAGTTCCTGACTCTGGTATAGCAGAACTCAGCATTCGAGAAAGCGAATCATAGCTAAAGGTACGGGTTCGCGATGTATCTCCTGATCCGCCCGCCTGGATCGCTGTCACCAGGTTTCCAAGACCGTCATAGCTATAGCTGGTCTGAAGATTCCCTGGCTCTACAACATTGGTTAGCTGTCCAAAAGCATTGCTAGTACGTGACCAAGTATTGCTAGCTTCATCACTAAAACTTGTGACATTGCCTGTGTAATTCCATGTTAGCGTGCTTCCGTCTGGCTGCGTTTGCTTCTTCGGACGATCCAAGCCATCGTAAACGGTAATACAGGTGCTTCCGTCTGTAGACGAAGGTGTTCCGATAACATGTGGGTTGGTAACACAGGACTTTCTACCGTTCGCGTCATAGGCAATTTCAGTAGAAATCCCTGCTTGAATATGCTGATATGTTCGGCCAAAGGCGTCAGAGATGTCCTGTGATGATATCGTCGGATCGGGAGTAGCGGTAACGGCTGTATCAACTTCTGTTGAGGAGGGATAAGAGTATGTCGTTGTTCCTCCATCAGGACGCCCTATAGTCCAGGATCGCCCAGCGACCGCTTCATAGCTATATGTTGTACCTGAGCGACCAGCCGCCGAATCATTAGGATCTTTTACGCTGGTTATTGCGCCAGAGTTGCAGTCATATCCATAGGTTGTCGTTTGGCTCAACGCATTTGTGGATTGATATGGTAGAGCATTGGCGCATTGATAACTTGTGCTGGAAAGATTACCTTTTGGGTCTTTGATACTAGTGACCATCCCGGTATCGTCCATTGCATATATGGTTGTCGATGAACCACCGGTATTGATCCATTGAGAGACTGTCTGGAGATACGGGCCGCCCGCATTTGTTGTTCCGTGTTGAGCTATTCCAGAGGTGGTCGTAGTGGGGGACGGAGTATAGCCATAAGTGATTTGAGCTACTTGAGTCCCATTATAAAAACTTGTCGATTGTGTTAGGTCATAACCGGAATAGACATAATCCGTCTCATGAGTTGGGGTAGCCGATGGGCTGCCTGTGTAGTAATCCCATTGCTTCAAAGAGGTTAAATTCCCCAGATACGGGTCGTTATAACCATATTGAGTCTGAGTCATAAGGCCAGTATCAGACAGGGTTGTCACCGCAGTCGATTTTGTAATGTCGTTCGCGCCAATACATATCTGGCTTGGGCATGGATTTGAAAAGTCGTAGGTGTTGACCACATTCATTAATGGCGTTCCCGACAAATGTGAGCCAGTGTAGGCAGTGGTATTCGTATTCCACGCTCCATTGTTTAATGTAAGCGTGTAGACAGTTTCATCCCCACTCGGCTTATGAACAACCATCTGTTCCTGGCAGCCAGTTCCTCCACTGGAGCACTGTGTAATGACCGAAGGCGTAAACGTCATTGCCGGATTATTTCCTACCGTTCTAGACGTCAGCCACCGATTTTCATTTTGATAAGAATCGAAATAATTGCCCCAGCCGTAGGTGATGACGCCTCCGGTTGGGAGAGTAACACTCGTCATCTCGCCATATGAATCATATGAAAAGCGATAGGAGGAGCCATCAGGCAATTGGATACTTGATATCGGGGAGAGCGTCCCACTCCACTCAACAACCCCGGTCTCATTGAACTGTGTACTGACCTGAATCGGTGTTGTCGTGACAGTGTATCGAACACGTGTGCCATTATTGTTTATTGGCCCATTAGGAGCCAGAACATCGTAATAGGTCACATTCCCATTCGTCGTAGCAATAACCGGCGTTCGACCGAGATCATCAATCAGATTTTCATTATTATCGAGCGACCAATAATTGCCGTAACGGTCGATTACTTCCGGGTATACCTGAGTTCCGTTCTTATCTACAACGACTGCATTTCCATTCGAATCTCCGCTAACGTAATATCCGCTCGCGTCGGTTGCATACCCACCGTCAATGGTCCTTGAGGTGGGATACCCACAAGTATTCTCATCGTCGAAAAGTGAAGCATCAAAGATATGATTGGTGCCGCTCGGATCACTCCAACTTATGGTGTATACATAATTGTCCTGAGTGCCGGTTGGGCCGCGATTTGGGGCCTGGCATGTACCTTGAGTAGTTCCAGAGTTGAGTGTATAAGTGATGGTTCCCGTTTCGGCACCTGTGACAAATCTCCATCCTCCCTGCGCCAAGGTAGTATTAGGAACATTTGTCGGCCACCAATAATAGTTGTTGTAATGGCCGATCATCCAGATGCGGCTGTCATAGACAAGTTTTTCATCGAGTGCAAGCGCACCGCGTTGCTTATGCGTTGCCAATGGAAACTCCATGTGCAAATTGCCGTTAGCAACGTTGATAAACCCATTTTCAACGGGAATATTGACACTGAATGAAGGATTGCCGGTGGCAGTAAGGTAATCCTGCGATATTGCGGGACGGCATATGGTCAAGAGGCATAGCGCGGCTAGACGAAGGCCAAGTGGGATTCGATTCACGATGTAATCCTTAGAACTCAAAAGAGGAGGTTTCAAGGGCTGGATTGAGTTGAACCGTCGAGAGTTGCAGGGTCCATTGCTTCTGCCCATTTAGCGTCTGCGTAAATCGAAATGGAACCATAGATCCTTGTACCGATCTATAGTCGTCGTAGGAGATAACGCGGAGAAAATCAGCGTTACCAGCACCATCAATCCGAATCGAATTGGCGCTTTTTATTAGGAGATGGGATGTCGGGTCGAAGTAAAAATCCGTGATAACGGCATTTTTCTTCCGCACTACTTCGCTCGCGTCTGCCGTAGTGGTCTCATAGGTAATGCGATGGAGGGACCTTCCATCAATAACAACGAGACCACGATCTAGAAGTGATGTGCCCGAATAAGGAAAATTAGCGAGGCGTGGAAGTTCAAACTGAACAATTCCTGATTTCGCTGTGTTTGGGAGCAGAGGATATAGATGTCCATCGCCCTCTTGAATCTTGCCACGCCCCCCATTAATTCTTATGCTCAACTCTCCCTTTGCTGTCTGACCGTCTAGTCGAAAGCCGGTACCATCGAGGATGGACAGCGTCGCGCTATAAGCAGTTGTGTCTTCCACTCCATAAGTAATCTGACCCGTTCCTTGAAGTCCGCTCCAGGGACTAGTACCGACAACCTTAAGATGGTCCACGATCTCATTCAGGGCAGTAGCATCCCATTGTCCGAATGGTTCCGTTATCGTCGGGATTGGAACATCTTTATCGAAGACTGCCGGAGACGAAGATTGCGCCGATGCAAGAGTGCACCCGATAATGAGGTACACGACGCATCTGCAAATAGGCATCGAGTGCTGCCTGAAATCGACCCAAAGCGCACAAATAATTCGCGCAATACTGCGCGTAGGAAACCAAGGCATGATCTAACTCCAGTCCAACAATAACCAGCAAGAAGAAGAATGTGCCGCACAGACAGACAAATAAATACTGGGAGAAATTGCACGTCAGGACTTACTAGCTCAAGAAGTCAAATCTAATTTGTTTGGTGTCTGCTGGATCATATGTAAAGGGACATGCCTCGTCAAGTTAAATGCTTTAAATACTGATGTTATCTGCCATAACAAAGGGTCTCGGGGTGAAACAATGCGGCTATGCAATTAGCGGAATGCAGGAGGCGTGTGTTTCTTCTTTGCAAAATTTGCGGACGAGGAAACGAGTCGAATGTTTTTGATTGTTAGGCTTGCATGAGCAATACCGTATGGGCACTGGGTCAACTTCGCATCGAAGGACACAAATTCGCTTTATGTCAGGAACTTGATAAAAGCCATTTTGAATGTGGGCTTTACGGCAGATAAAGGCGAAGAAAGCGCAAGACGATGCTTAAATCGTGATATATCCATCTTAAGGGCGCAAGTTGCCACTTTTGCGATCGAAGAAGAACTGACTCAAAGACGTCGGAGGAATGCTTTCAGTCCCACTTTGTCACGGATCTGACCACTTGAGCGAGGATCACAATCCCTTCAGCATCTCCGATAACGTAGTCCCCAGAGCAGTGGCAATCTTGTCGAGGGTTCGCAATCCTGCCTCGCGTGATCCACGCTCCAAATCTGAGATGTGGACTTCGTGAACTCCTGAATGCTCCGCAAGGTCTATCTGTCGCCAACCCTTGACGCGGCGCATCTCTCTGATTCGCTCGCCCAACGCCACGCAGATATCCGATGCCATCCGTTCATCGTCGGATTGGCGCGTGCGCTATATTTAGCGCATACACTCTTTTGCGATAGAAAGGTATGGCATTATGTGGCCGGACGCAAAATTAAGAGCGCAATCCCTGCATCTATGGGCATCCTTAGGACTGCTGTGGTGCGTTGCTGGAGTATGGGCACAGTCCACACATGCGACAGGTACTCAGAGCATTATCACGTTAAAGAAGCAAGCTGCTAGCGGAGACGCGAATGCACAGTTCAAGCTCGGGAGTGCATACTCGACTGGCGGAGGTGTAACGCAAGACTACATTCAGGCTGCTGCTTGGTATAGGAAGGCTGCTGAGCACGGTAATGCGTTCGCACAGGTTAACCTTGGCTCACTGTACGAAAACGGTCAAGGTGTGTCCCAAGACTACGCGCACGCTTTGCTCTGGTACCACAAAGCCGCTGCCCAAGGAAATGCGGCGGGGCAATCCAATCTTGGCGAGATGTACGACAACGGCGAAGGTGTTTCACAGGACTCAGCACAGGCTGCTGGCTGGTATCAAAAAGCAGCCGAGCAGGGGTTTGCGTTCGCCCAATCTAAACTCGCTCATCTGTACGAAGATGGTCGCGGTATACAGAAAAACGAAGTTCAGGCCGAGGCTTGGTATCGCGAGGCGGCTGGGCAGGGTGATGCTGATGCTCAGGGACAACTTGGCATGATGTATCAGATTGGTCTTCCTATAGCAGAGGACTATTCGCAGGCGGCCCCAAAGGATTATAAGCAGGCGGTCTACTGGTATCGAAAGGCCGCAGAACAGGGCGATGCGGTAGGAGAGTTTTCACTTGGGAACATGTACGAGGAAGGAAGCGGCATCGCTAAGGATTACACCCAAGCGGCTCTATGGTACCAAAAGGCTGCGGATCAAGACTATCCAGCCGCCCAGTGGTATCTCGGAAGGCTTTATGAGGATGGTGCCGGTGTCCCTCAGGATTATAGCGAAGCATACTTCTGGTTAAGCCTTGCAAGCGCAAACGTCAGTAGTTCCGATGGAGCCAAGTTTCTCTCCGACAGAATGCTAGAAGATCGCGACCGCGTTGCCTCTAAGCTCACAAAGTCAGTGCTACTGGAAACACAAGCGAGGGTACGGAGATGGTCTAAATCTCATCATGGATTAAATTCGCAGCAATAAATTCCGGGTTATCAGAACGGTCGAAACCAATGGAGCTTGTAAAACGGATCGGTATTGGATTGCTATGGCTTTGCATCATGGTGTGCGTGACTCCCGCATATGCCAGTCGCTCAAAACTTCGAATTACATCTCACACCAAAACGTACAGTGCAGAGCATTACTCGTCTGAAAGTTGTCCCTACTACGGGGGTGCCCGCCATACGACTTCGCACGGCGGCAGGTATCCCGGCGCGACGAATTCCCATCATCGAAATGGCCATTACCAGAACTGGCGGAGCGGCAATCGGTATGGGGTTCACAAATTTTACTGACGTACTAAGGCCGTTTGCGTCGTAGACGAGTACAACGTTGTACTGTGGTCAACGCCAATAATCTGCATAAAGTTATCAGCAAACCCTTGGTGACGCCCTCACCAATCGCGTTTTGAGTCCACAACTGAAGTGCACGGATCATCGTCAGCAGGAGAAACTTTACCTCGGCATCGGCGCGCCGATGCAAGTCTAATGTGTTGGACTGATGGTGCCAACCAGCGCTCGTGAAAAGTATCCGAGAGTGTCCGCCAATTCATTTGCGACTGTTGCTGAGTCCCTATTCGCGATTATTAGACTGAGGGTTGAGGGAGCACAGCCCGGCGGCGTTCACGATTGGGCAATGCCGCGTTTCTCCATTGAAGTAGACATTTTGTCTTAAACGCACACCGCGAACATCGCGCTTCAACTAGATTGAAGCGATAATTGTGTAAGCACTTCAATCAGTGAAGAGAGTATTACCTATACAGGTACCTTGTTCTGGCATCTTGCTTCTCTCTCTTCAGAGCGGAGTTGCTTTTGAAGTTCGATTTCAGCCCTCTGCTGCTGAAACGTGTTCGCGGCTATTGCTTGAAATTCAGGATCATCAAGGGTGAAGTAGTATTGATTTACGCGTCGAAGAGGGCTTACAGCTCGATTTCGGATAACCTGTAAAAATCTCATTTGCTCAAAATGTTGCAAGGCTGCGGCTATTGTTGCCTGACTGCCAACGCCGGAATGCTGCATTAGGCCACGGTAGGAGATTTCTGCGAGCCCTGTATCGCAGCTCATAAACTCAGACAAAACAGGCAGGATAGACCTTTCTGCATTAGAGAGCGTAGACCAGAGGCCGCTTCTTACAAGCATCCCGACAACACTGTCGGTATCACTGGCGCGATAGCATGGGGACCATGATTCGCGTTTCTTAATGTGAGCCCCTTTCGGAAGTGATGGAACAGGGAATCTGTCTGTGATCCACGCAATTGCCTCTCGCAGCTTGCAGTCCCGAACGAGCATCACCAGGTCAATGTTCGACCATGTGCGAGGATCGCAGATAAAGCACCGCCCTGTATTTTGCTTTTTCCGAAATGCCATCGACGGATCGGCATCACCGTTGCGATGGTTCTCCGTCCGCCAACAGCGAGCGCGGTAGCCATTCACCGTGAGCCCTAACTCTCGGGCTACCGCAATAATAGAAACGTTTTCACGGATGTACTGTAGGTCGGGTATTGAGGAATTGTTCACTGCGCCCCCACGATAGGAAGAACCACCTCATCTGAGCTGGCTCCATTCAATCCATTGAGGATGTGGGGATGCTTGCCGACGCTGCAACCATTCTGGAGATGTGAGCAGCCGTTGGTGGTAGGAGTGTGAAGAGCGATCAATTTCCAGCGTCTTGCGGCGTACTGTGGTGCCGTTAGAAGTATGGGAGAGTCCACACCTTCTTGCTTGCCCGTGTCCAAGGCAAATGGTAGTGTGTGCATAGCAAAGTTCCCTGTAAAGTGCCCGGCGGCTACAACCGCCGGGTTTTCGTTTTTGCGAAATCTGTCCGTCAGTGTTGTGCGGGACGGACTCTGATTTCATCTAGCGATGAAGGCATACAGGTAGCGCTCGTAGATCATCAATGCGCCCGTGCAGTCTCTTCCGTTATTTGCTCAAATTACGGCGTACCATGGGCGACTTTCCGCCATCATTCATCGCCTTAAGCAACTCAGATTCGCGGATCATCGTCCGTGACCCCACCTTAGTTCGCATCAGTTTTCCTGAGCTTAACCATGCCTGAATTGTGTATTCGCTCAGACCACCAAGAAACTCCGCAGAACCCTTCACCGAATGCAATTTGTCTACGCTCATATAATGCCTCCCAAATAAATGTTGACTCCTGCAAGCCTATGCGGCAAGATGTTTTTAGTAAATAATTCATCTCACTACATTTTCCGTCTTGCGATTGGATCGCGATGAGCAAACAAAAACAAAGCGTGATTGTCCCGTTATGGGCACGAAGCATCGAGGTAGAGAAGCACGGAGGCTCACTCTTGATTAGGGGTTCTGGGCACCTCTCCAATCCCATCGAAACCAGAGATGTCGAGAACACGCGCATTTCATCTTTGGACCTTCTGCAAAAATTTCGGCGTTATGAAGTAAACCAGCTCAATAAAAAGTCACCGCCTGCCGAAGGTTCTGGCATATATCAGTTCGCCGATGCCGTTGATGATGAAAAATTGATTCAGTTCTGCCAGAAATTTGGTCCTGTATGGGGTAAAGTTCGCTCTCTAAATCGTGAAGACGACGGCACCTATACACTGACCGTTGTCCAGAGCATGAAGCAACTGAGACACGAGCAGAAAAAGTTTGCAGCCGCCACGAAATTGCTCCAACAGCTCGACCGAAATGGCAAAGCTGACAGGTTGGAAATGATGAAGGCCATGCACGACCTGCTAGACATTGATCCTAGTGTGTTAGGCACAGTGTATTTCTCAACCGAGATCATCCCTCTCGGAAAATCAAACCGAGAGAAGATTGCCGATTTCGTTCCATACGCGCAAATTGCTCTTTGTGGGGTATTGAATGATTTTCCACTTAAGCTGTTTCCTGTCCGTGGAGGTGCGATATACCTCCCCGATGTGCGAAGTGAGGGTATCCGCAATGCCATCTATTATCAATTCCATCTTGACTATCGCGCGGAGCGAGAGATAGGAACCTGCCTTCACTGTGGGCATCACTTTCCGGTTTACAGACGTGGCACAAGAGGTTGCAGCGAGAGTTGCCGGAGAGCGCTTCGCAATCGGAATTACTGGACCGAAAAAGGGGAAAGCATCAATCGCAGCAGACGTGAGAGCCGCAAATCGGAGGATCAATGAGCATCTTTAAGCGTGGAGGGGTGTATTGGTTTGAATTTGTATTCGAGGGGAAGCGCGTTCGTGTGAGCACGAAGCAGCGCAACAAGGATAAAGCGAGGACTCTGGAGGCAACCCATCGATCCAATCTCGCCAGCGGCAGATTCGGCCTTGCCGAGAGGAAGAAGATTCCCTCTTTCAAGACGGCACTGGCAGATTTCCTGAGTTGGTCAGAGCGGGAGCATCGGGCACACCCTGCCACCTATCGACGCTACGTTACCAGCAGTGTCGCGCTATTACGCCATTTCAAAGATGCGTCACTCGACAAGATCACACCCGATGAAGTGGAGCGTTTCAAGAGTGCGCGCCTAAGTCAGTACGGGACCGTCAGAGGTAAAGACAAACGCACGACAACCAATAAAAGGATTCAACCTGCCACGGTCAACCGTGAGTTGGCTTGCCTTCGTGCGATGTTCAATCACGCAATCAAGTCAGATGTGCCGTTGCGAAACCCTATTGGGAAGACAGCAGCAAAGGCTCTGCGGGAAGACAACGAACAAACCCGCGTTCTGACATATGACGAGCAGGAGAAGTATCTAGCAAGGGCAACTCCCATGCTGCGGGATGTGGCCACACTGATGCTTGAAACAGGAGCGCGACCCGAAGAGGTCTATAGGATTGAGCCGAAGAATGTCCATCTAGAAGAGAATTATTGGTTCAACCCCCACGGGAAGACAAAAGCGGCGAAGCGCCGTATCAAGCTCACGGTAACGGCCAAGGGTATATTGGCCAAGCGTATGGAGGATGCGGCGCGCCGTGCCAACGCTGATGCCACTGCTTCCAACAGCCAGGCGGACGGTAAGACTGAAGTGGATCGCGGAGAATTTCTATTTCCTTGCGAAACGGATGCGACGCGCCCTGTGCCCAAGGTCAACAATGCTCATGATCGCGCGGTGAGAGATAGCAAGGTTACGCCCTTCCGCCTCTATGATTGTCGTCATACGTGGGCTACTCGCGCAGTGGAGGCTGGGATCGACCTTGTGACGTTGGCAGCTATGTTGGGTCATGCAAAGATCAACATGGTTCTCCGATATGCTCATCCGACACAAGAGCATCAGACGAAGGCAATGGACAAGATGGAGTTGTTCGTTAGCCGGCAGAAGATTGCCCACGCCGAGCGCATGGCACCGCAAACATCATTTGCTCTTCAGTAGAAGCAGAGCAGCGTGTCGAAGCACCGAAAAGTCCTGCTCTCCCCACAATTTCCACCACAGTACAAAAGCCCTCCGATTTGGAGGGCTTCTAACTTGCTGAATCTTTGGAGGCGCGGGTCGGGATCGAACCGACGCATAAAGGTTTTGCAGACCTCTCCCTTACCACTTGGGTACCGCGCCTCGAGGATGGGCTATCTTATTATCGCAGCCCGCTGAATTGTAGGTGAAGTGTACCGCAGACAGGGCTTTTTTGGAGCGGGAGACCGGGGTCGAACCGGCGACATCTTCCTTGGCAAGGAAGCACTCTACCACTGAGCTACTCCCGCTCTCACAGGTTCAAGTATAACGGCGGAAGCCACCTACGGTCAACGCGCCAGCCACTTCGCCAGAGGAAAAGAAAGGCAGAAGAGAAAGTGAGACGTTTTTAGACAAAAGGCTGAGGTGGACTAGTAGGAAACGTTTTGCATCTGAATGGGTGACGGGAGCGAATGGGTGGTTACCTATGGGATCAATCAGATGGCGATAACACCGGAGGATCAGCGACAGATGCGGCAATGGCAAGCCGTTCTGGATTCGTCGGGAGAGGGCATCTGGGGCTTGGATCGGGAAGGAAGGTGCACGTTCGTCAATCGCCTGGCAGCGAAGCTCATGGGGTTCGATAGTGAGGAGTTACTGGGGGAAGACCTTCATGAGTTAGTGCATCGCCATCGTGCAGGCGGGAAGCATCCTTCCGCAGAAGAGTGTCCAATTTACAGCGTATTTCAGCAAAATCTACCGTTGAGCAATCTCTCCGACACCATCTTCCGCAAAGATGGAAGCTCCTTCCTCGTGGAGATGTCGGCACATCCTGTCTCGATTGAAGGAGAAGTGCTTGGGGTTGTCGTTACATTTCGCGATGCAACCCACATGCTGCAGCAACAAGACGATCTACGTAAGGTCAATGCGCAGGCAGAGCAGCGGACAGCGGAACTCAACGCAGTGATTGAGAGCCTTCCCCATGGCATTTACATCGCCACTCCAGACGGAGCGGTACGAACGAATCGATGGGCACGGACAATGAATGGGGATCGCTTCCCTGCCGAGTTGAAGACATTGCAGGGCGCATTAGCGGGTGAGGCTTCCACCGAGACAGTGCGGGTACCGGGGCACTGGATTCGAAGCGTGGCTACTCCTGTCTTGCAGGGCGGCAAAATCACAGGCGGCGTGGCGATCAATACTGACGTGACCCAGGCACGTCTGCAGGATGAAGCACTGCGCAAGTCCGAGAAGCTCGCGGCGGTAGGGCAACTCGCCTCGTCGATCGCACACGAGATCAACAACCCACTTGAGTCGATTACCAACCTGCTGTACCTGGTGCAGAAGTCAGACTCGATCGAAGAGATGAAGGAGTATGCGCAGATCGCTCAGGAAGAGCTGGCCCGTGTCACAGAGATCACCTTGCAGACGCTTCGTTTTCATCGACAGCAAAGCAAACCGACCCGCGTGGATTTAGCCGACCTGCTGCGCACCATGATGACCCTCTACACCGGGAGGCTCCTGGTGAGACGCCTTACCCTGGAGGTAAAGCTGGCAGATTCGCCGCCGGTGCTCTGCCTGGAAGGTGAGATTCGGCAGGTCTTCAATAATCTGGTGCGTAACGCGCTGGATGCAATGAGCGAAGGTGGACGGCTCCTGGTGCGGCTCCATCGGCAGACAAATTGGCTGACCGGTCAAAGCGGAGTGCGCTTAACAGTCGCCGATACAGGAGAAGGAATCAGTCCCGAGATAATGCAGCATCTCTTTGAGCCGTTTCAGACCACGAAGGAGATGATGGGCACTGGGCTGGGGCTATGGGTGAGCAAAGGCATCGTCGAAAAACATAACGGGCATATCCGAACAAAGTCGCGGCGCGGCAAAGGTCATGGCACCGTATTTACCGTATGGTTACCGCTCGATGGCAGCCCTAATCTGGCTGCTGAGGAAGATTCAGCGCGATGCGCGGACCAGCAATGATATTGGAGCGCCTGCGGACAACGCGCGGCGTTATCAGAAGGACCAAATCGCTGGAATCGGTTTCGGCAACCTTATCCGAGGTAGTGCTCTGAAAACCCGGCAGTTCGCCAAGCCCGGGAAGGCCGCTGACGGCAGAGGACTCCGTTTTACTCAATGAGCTGACAAACAAGGCAGCTTTTCCATCGTCGACAGTAATGTCAGAGGAAAACTGACGGCTCGCGAGGACAGGGATATTGTTCAAGGCCGTACCCGCCAGTGCTTCAATCTTGAGCTCGATATGCATTCTGACGGTGCCCGACTTCTGCACGGTAGGCGTGGCCTTCAGAGTCAGGCCCAGATCTTCATACTGAATCTGCGGAATCGTCACACCGGCTGAGCTTCCGGTTAGCTGCGAGAGCAGGCTGGATGCGCTGACACCATTGACCGTCACTCCGGCGAGCGAGGCCGTGCTTGCCGTTGCACCAGTGGTATAGGTCGACGTTGTGATGGGATAGCGGGTTCCGACGCGGAAATCCGCAGTCTGACCGTCGCCAACGCGAACCTGTATATCATCCAGCGCACGACTGTCGCTGGAATTCAGTGCGAGATTCAGCTTCGGAAAGACGTCGGCGGTAACACCTGCCTGGGTAAGTCCGCCTCCGAATGCTCCGATCGTCGAAGTGAGCAGTGAGCTTTGCACCAAGCCGGAGCCGATGAGGGCCAGTGCAATCTCCACATTGCTTGCTCCTGCCGGAACCAAGCCCTCCGCGATGGCCTGGTTGACCAGCGTCTGGTTCTGGCTGACGATATTGGACGCTTCTCCGGCAACACTGTAGAGACCTAGCTGCTGGGGTAGTTGAAGCCCGATATTGCGCTGGCGCGTCTTGTCGATAGCATAGAATTTGACCTCAATCATGATCTGGCTGCCGCCGTCGATCAGATCGGCCAAGGTCAGATTTACCGCCTTCAAGGTATCTTCCGGAGCCCGGAGCACAAGATCTCCAAGCCCCTTTTCCACGGTCAACTGTTTTATTTCAAATACGTTGCGTAAGACGTTCCCCAGGTCGTTGATCTCCGTCGCGGTCATACCGGGAATGCTGATAGTCTCCTGCAACTGGCGCTCCAGGCGTTCCCTGTTCTCCGGAGTATCTTTGGCAACCATGACGCTTTTGGCGTCCAGAGGAACAGCAAAGAGGCCGCACATCTCAAAGAGAACCCGGACGGCCTGTTCATAAGGCACCGATTCAAGATTGAAGCGGATCTGCTGGTGGGGGAGCGAGTCGTCGAAGACCGCACGAATCCCATAGCTTGTCATCACCTGCTGCAGGACGGCCTCGCTATCGGCTTGCAGATGGAAGCTCTTCACTCCCGGCTCAGGCATGAGCGTAATCGGACCCGCGATAGAGGCTGGCTGCTTGATCCAGGGCTCTACCTCGGGATGGAACGTGACTGGAAGAGCGCCTGGAGCCTTATGCTGCGTAACGATACGGTTCTGCGGATCGAGCAACCGGGCCTCAGTCAGCAACGTCTCTGCTTTTGTCTCCTGCCCGAGAAGATGAGCTTTCGCCGCCCCTTGTACCAACTCCGTAACTCGATGCTCGCGGGCAAGCGTAGCCGCCACAGCATAGTCATTATTGTCAGGATTGAGTGTTGCCGCCTTCTCGAACTGCGCCAGAGCAGCGGTAAGATCATTGCGTTCAAGCAGGCGCGCGCCTGCAAGATAGGCGTCTTCGGCCCGGCGAACCTGATTCTTAGTCGGCGCGGTGTGCGTGGGAGAGGGCGCTGGCGCAGCGGGCGGCTTTTGCGCCAAAGCTGTAAGCGAGAGCCCCAGCAGTGCACAGGCCGTTGTGCCACGTGTCATTGCTGTAAGCCGTGACTGAAGAGGGGAGATCATCTACTACTGGTTAGACGGGAACAACGGCTATCGGGCGCTGGCGATGCTCTGGACGCGGAGACGCTCGCTGCTGGGCGGACGACGCATTCCGTTGCGGATCGCAGCCGTGTCAAGGTCGAGCTCGGCCAGGGTGCGGCTGAGCGTATTGCGGTGCATGCCAAGCTCTTCAGCGGCCTTGCACTGGTTGCCCTTGTGATGCGCGAGGACTTCGAGGATGTAGCGCTTCTTGAATTGGCGAATGGCCTCCGCATAGGGGATGCCGGCACTGTGCATCTGCGTGATGAGACCGTCCATTTCGCGCTTCAAGATAATGTCCTCGCTTGCAAGTCCAGATTTGCGGTGCATTCTCATTGTCACTCTATTCGTGCCGTTTGATCCAATCGGGTGCGGTGTGCTTGAGTTGTTCCGCGCCGTTCAGAATGAGCTGACGAAGGTCGTGAGGTACAACGAAGGATACAGCATGCGCCCCGGCAAGGAAATAGGGAGTTAAAGAAGATTTTGCAACAGCCGTGGTTGGCGGAAGAAACGCTGTAATGGACATCAAAATAGCCACACAAAGCAGGCAGCCGCGAAGATAGCCGAAGACCGCCCCCAGCAGGCGGTCAAAGATACCCAGCCCGATAGCGTCCGCGGTATGGTGAAGCGCCTTTCCCACCAGGGCAGAGAGGATCATCACACCCACGGCAATCAATAGAAACGCCACAACATTGGCAATGGCAGTTTCTGTAATGACATGCCCAAGAACCGCCGCCAGCGCAGGATAATTCCACGAGGCCAGCAGAACACCGGCGATAAGGCCTCCCAAGCCGAAGAGCTCGATCAGGAGGCCCCGGACAAAGGCCATGACCGTCGAACAGCCGAGGATGGCGATTAGGAACCAGTCAAAATAGTTCAGGTTCATAGCTCTGTGCGACCGGTAATCAGGCGGAAGGCTTCCAGGTACTTGGCTTTTGTCTTTTCAACCACCTCCGGCGGCAACCCCGGGGCCGGAGCCTGCTTGTTCCAGCGAATGGACTCAAGATAGTCGCGGACATACTGCTTGTCGAAAGATGGCTGAGCGCCACCCGGGCTGTAGCTTTCAGCAGGCCAGTAGCGCGAGGAGTCAGGTGTAAGAACTTCGTCGGCCAGCGTGATTTCTCCGTCAATCAGCCCGAATTCAAACTTAGTATCGGCCAGGATCAATCCCCTGCTGGCCGCATGTTTGCTTGCCTTTTCGTAGATTTTGATCGTTAGGGAGCGCAGGTCTTCGGCAGGCTTCTGGCCGATGGTATCAACCATCTTCTGGAAGGAGATATTTTCATCATGGCCGACGTTATTCTTGGCGGCAGGAGTAAAGATGGGCTCGGGAAGCTTATCGGACTCGCGCAATCCAGCCGGCAGTTGAATGCCGCAGATGGAGCCGGTCTGCTGGTAGTCCTTCCAACCAGACCCAGAGATATAACCGCGAACAACGCACTCGACCGGAAACATCTCTGCACGCTTCACCAGCATGCTTCGTCCTGCCAACTGGTCGAGATATGGCTTACAAGACGAGGGGAACTCTGCGGGGTCAGCAGTGACGAGGTGGTTTTTAACCGTGTCCTGAAGCAGCTCAAACCAGAAGAGCGAGAGCTGGGTAAGAATGCGGCCCTTGTCCGTAATCCCCGTGGCGAGCACATGGTCAAAGGCGGAGATACGGTCGGTAGCGACAAAGAGAAGCTGCTGGTTGCCGAGGTCGTAGATGTCGCGGACCTTGCCGCGCGCGACAAGGGGAAGGTCACCGAGGCTGGTCTGGAGAAGGGCTTGGCTCATTGAGATGACGGTATCACTCCTTAGTAGTGATTTTAGGCGGAATTTCAGTAGAGCTTTACTACAAGGCTTCGTGCAGCATCAGGTTGCTGATTCGGAGCCGCCGGACAGGACATAAGAACGTGTTTTCCATCGGGTTCAAGCGTCGCATAGGCTCGCGAGGAATCGCACTGGCCACTGAAATAGTGCGCGGCCTGGCGGCGACGTCGAAGAAACCGTGTCCACGAAGGATGGGAATAAATCACGAGATCGAACCCGGAGGTAGGCGCGGTTCCAGTCCCCCACGCGACACGGTCGCTGGTGAAGTCGGGCCCAATGGAAACGACGGTATGGGGCGCAGGATTGAAGAGCTCGGCGAGTGGAAGGAATGGGCTTGCAGAGAGAATCGGCACGATGAGAACTATTGCAATGATCGTGGTGAGCCAGCGAGGCCGCAGGAGCGTAAAGAGAAGGAGAAAGAACTCGTAGCCCGCAATGGCAGCCCAATAGATCGCCGCATTCAGATGGTCAGAGGATGTGTTCCAGCGCGTAACAAAGAGGAGCGCGTAAAGAATCAGCGCCGCAGCGGCACAGAAGATGAGAACGTTACGCGTCTTTTGCGAGAGTCGGGACCACCGCAGCCGAACAAAAATCAATACTCCCGTCAGGATTGCGAGAGCTAAGTACGTGAGCGGGAGCATGGTTTTAGATTAAGTGTTTTGCCCAAAGTTGGGGGGAATATTTGAGACGGTTCGATCAGACACCAACAGACCGCACCGGGAAAGCAGCCTGGCATGACGGCAATCTTTTCACTCATCCCTCTTTCATCTCCGCCGATGAGAGTAATGTGCCGCAACGCACAACTTAAAACAGCGGCTTTGGGGAGACAACAGAGATGATCCGGCAGGCGATCAATTGCGATATGTGCGGAGCGGAAAAGCAGGAGACCACAAGTCATTGGTTTGTGGCTTACGAGCAGGGCGGCGAGCTGAAGCTGCGCGGGTGGGAATCGCCGAAGCAGTCCCGAAAGGATGTAAAGCATCTGTGCGGCCAGAAGTGCGCCCAGCGTCTCACCGCCAACTTCACGGCATCGGTCATGTCCTCGGGTAATGCAACCGAGGTCGCGAAGATTGTGGTTCCAGAAGTGGTGGAATCATCCGCCGTCACAACAGCAGAAACGAGCGACCGCGACGACATGTCTATTCTTCAGCGCATGGGTTACGACCGCGCGACTGCAGCGATGATTGAAGAAGAGTCATGGGCCGGCCCCGCAAAGCCCAAGGCCGCTCCGCGCACCGTGGAAAGCAGGCAGAAGATCGAGCGAGAGAGTTTCATCAACGCAACTCGCGTCAAGCCGCCGATGTCCAGGCCGTTTCAACGAATGGCCTGAGCCGACCAGCGCGGCTCACAAAATCATCGTGAGCCGCACAGCGGAAAAATCCGACTCTCTCCCCCTGTACCATTCTTCCCTACCCTGGAAAAGCACAGGAAATCCTGTACGAGCCTTTTTTGACATCGGCCCAGCCAATCCGATCAATCCATCAGGTTTAATCGGTTCGAGAATATTTTCCAAAGAAGGTGAAGCGGTAGAACCGGACAGTGCAACCATCACAGCGAAACGGACCAATACCCAAATGTTTCAAAATACGTTCATACCACCGCCGCCTCGAACGTCTCACCGACGCACGTTGGCAAACCGGGCATTTCATCCTGCAAATCTCCTATCGGGAGAGCCCTTTTGGGAGTCATCCTAACACTGATGTGTAGATTCGAAGTCAATTCACATCAAGGTGATTCTTACTGATCTGCCTCTGATACCTAAAAGAACTTCTATCCATTTGGAATGTCGCCTCGGCTCTGAACATAAGTCATATCCAACTCAGCACATTTGTCAGGCCATCCATCTGAAAAATGCTCTAATCAGTAGAGCGCTATGTCCAAGACCGCCGTTCTCCTCATCGACTGCCCTGACCGCAAAGGTCTCGTCGCCGCCATTGCCAACTTCCTCGTACAGCAATACGACGCCAACATCCTCAATGCCGACCAGCACCAGGACGTCGAGCTCGGCCTCTTCTTCATGCGTATCGAGTTCGCCACCGACGACGCCCATTGCGACGAAACAAACTTCAGCGCTGCCTTCACGCCATTAGCTCAGCAGTTCAAGATGAACTGGCGCCTCACCTTTGCCACGCCCCCACAAAACGTCGCCATCTTCGTTTCACACTATCTCCACTGCCTGGCCGACCTGCTCCACCGCCATCAGACGGGAGAGCTGAGCTGCAATCTCTCGCTCATCATCAGCAATCACGAAGCAGCAAGACCGCTCGCCGACTTCCACAAAATTCCCTTCCACTACATGCCCGTTACCTCTGCCAACAAGGTCGAGGTCGAACAACGGCAGATGGCCCTGCTGAGCGATCACTCCATCGATCTGGCTGTCCTTGCCCGATACATGCAAGTCCTCTCCCCGCAGTTCGTCCGCGCCTATCCCCAGCGTATCATCAATGTGCATCACTCTTTTCTACCCGCCTTCACAGGAGCACGCCCTTACCATGCCGCCTTCGCGCGCGGGGTCAAACTGATAGGCGCAACCAGCCATTACGTCACCGAGGTCCTCGACGAAGGCCCCATCATCGAGCAGGACGTCACCCGCATCTCGCAGAACGACCAGCTTCCCGACCTGATCCAGAAAGGCCGCGACCTCGAGCGCCTCGTCCTCTCCCGAGCTGTCCGCTGGCACCTCAGCGACCGCATCCTCTCCTACGCCAACAAGACCGTCATCTTTGCCTAACGCAGTGTCACGCGCATAAGAAAGCGCACCCGAATCCGGGTGCGCTTTCTTTTTCTTTCCTCAAAAAATTACTTGCCGGCCGCAGGCGCCCCTGTGCTGACTCCATCCAACTGGGCCTGGTAGGCGATGATCTTCTTCAGCGTCTCATAGGGAATCTGTGTAATCGGCAAAAGATGCCCGTTTACGGCCAACTCCGGAGTCTGGTTCACGCCGGAGTCTTCCGCCAGCTTCACCGAAGCATCCACCTGCGCCTTAATCGCTGGCGTAGCCGCGCATGCATCAATCGCTGCCGGGTCCAGGCCTGCCTTGGTCACAGCGTTCTTCAGCGTGGCATCGCCGGTCTCCGCGGTCAAGCCAGCCTGCGTGTCGAATACCGCTGCAGCATAAGTAAAGAAGGCGGCGTCGCTATGCTTCTGTACGCAATACCCATATGCCGCACCCTTGAATGCAAACGGATGAATCTGGGCCAGCGGAAAGGGCTGAAAGATCACACGAGCGTTGGGGAAGTCCTTCACCAGCTGATCCATCGTCGACTGTGCCTCCTTGCAGTGCGGGCACTCCAGATCGGCAAACTCAACCAGCATAAAGTCTTTGCCGGCCGCGCCACGTGCTGCGCCATCGGCATGCTCCTCGAGCGTCTTACGCAGATCGGCAAACGGCGTCGCGCCAAACGAAACCACACCGTCGCCGGCGATGACATGGTGGCCATCGGGAGTCACGAAGAACGCCGCGGTCTGCACCTTCGCATTCGGCGACTTGTCCGAGATAAAGACCACCACCTTGCTCACGCCCGGAGCAGCCGTCGTCTGAATCGCCTCGACTCGCCAGATGCGGTTGGAGTCGTATCCCCACAATGCCTTCAGAAAAGCATTTACCGTATCGACGGTCGGCGAAGCTGCGGTAAAGTACTTCGGATTTGCCGGAGGAAACGGGTCCGCTTTAGGGGTCTGCCCCAGATCATTCAACTGCAACGCCGGGGTCGGCGCTGTTGCCTTCGGTGCCGTATTTGTCGTCCCTGTCTGTGCTCCAGCTACTACCGCAACGCTGAGAACCGACGCCAATCCTGCCAACATGCATTTTGAAATCTTCAAAGAATCCTTCCCTCCGCCGCCGCTCTACGCGCGCAGCACTCCTATTACACCTGAACCTTGACCGCTATGGGAAACCGGCGTCCCGTTCCGAACGATTTTTTTGTCACCTTCAACACCGGAGCCGCCTGCTGCCGCTTATATTCGCTCCGTTCAACCAGTTGCAGAATCGATCGCACCAGGGCCACATCCACTCCCTGCTCTTCCGCAATCTGCTCGGCCGAACAATACCGCTCCACGTAGGCCTCGAGGATCGGATCCAACACCTCATACGGTGGCAGCGAATCCGTGTCCCTCTGCTCCGGCCGAAGCTCTGCCGAGGGCGGCTTCTCGATCGTCGCCCACGGAATCACCTCACACTTACGGTTGACGTACTGGCTGATCGCATAGACCTTGGTCTTCATCACATCGCCAATCACCGCCAGCGCACCCACCATATCGCCATACAGCGTGCAATATCCCGTCGACATCTCGCTCTTGTTGCCCGTCGTCAGCACCAGCGAGCCAAACTTGTTCGCCAGCGCCATCAGCAGCCCTCCACGGATTCGCGCCTGCAGGTTCTCCTCTGCCAGCCCAAAGGGCGTTCCTTCAAACAGCGGTCGCAACGTCTGCTGATACTGCGCAAACACATCATGGACCGGCAAAAGCTCAAATCTCACGCCAAGATTCTTGGCCAGCGCCCGCGCATCCTCGATTGAGCCCAGCGAAGAGTACTCGCTCGGCATGCCCACACCAAGCACGTTCTCTGCTCCCAGAGCCTGCACTGCAATCGCAGCCACCAGTGCCGAATCGATGCCTCCGCTCAACCCCACAACAGCCTTCGAGAACCCGCATTTACGAACATAATCGCGAGTTCCCAACACCAGCGCACTCCACACCTCTTCCACTTCATCCAGCGGCGCAGGGTTGCTTGCAGCTTTCATTCCGTCGGCTGCATCCGTATCGAAGATCACAATATCCTCGGCAAACGAAGCCCCTCGCGCCACAATGTTTCCCTTTGGCCCAATCACCAGCGAAGAGCCATCGAAGACCAGACCATCGTTGCCGCCCACCTGGTTCACCATGGCTACATAGGCACCGTGCCGCTCCGCCAGAGCCGTCAGCATCCTTTGGCGTACCTGCGGCTTCCCCTGCCAGTACGGCGAAGCCGAAATATTCAAAATCATGCGCGGATGTCCAGCCAGTCCCTCCGCCTGCTCTCCCCATTTCACCATCAAGGACTCAACCGGATCGACCTGATACATCGGCCTCGGCCAGAAGCCTTTGTCATTCCAGGCATCCTCGCAGATCGTGATCGCCAGTGGCTGTCCATCGACTGCGGTCAGTGCCTGGTCCCCGGCCGGCTCAAAGTAACGCTGCTCATCAAAGACGTCATAGTACGGAAGCAGCATCTTCTGCTGCACAAAACTTACCTCACCGCCGCGCAGCAGAACCGCCACATTCCGCACCCTCTTGCCCACCGGCGACGTCGCCGGCATCACTGTCCCGCACAAAATCGCAGGTCGTCCACTCCCCGCCGTCCACGCAGCGATCTCAGCCACCGCCTGGCCTGCTCTCGCAAGAAAGGAAGCCTTCTCCAGAAAGTCCGCCGGAGGATATCCGCAGACAGCAAGCTCTGGAAAAACAACAAGCGATGCGCCCTCTTCTCCAGAACGCATCGCATATTCAAGTATCTTTTTGGTGTTTCCGGCGAAGTCCCCAACCGTCGGATTAATCTGTGCGAGAGCTATCTTCACAGCCTTAAGTTTACTGCCTACGTGCCGGTTCCGCTCAAAACCACGTGCACGGTCCGCGCCAGAATCTTCAGATCCAGCCAAAGGCTCCAGTTCTCCACATAAGCTGTATCCAGCGAGATATAGCTATCGAACGAGGGGTCCTGCCTGGCCTCCACCTGCCACAAGCCGGTAATTCCCGGCAGAACGTCCAGCCTGCGCAGGTGAGCAAGATCGTACTGCTCTACCTCGGCAGCCATCGGGGGCCGTGGCCCTACCAGGCTCATATCTCCGCGCAAGACGTTATAGAACTGCGGCAACTCGTCCAGCGAGTACTTTCGCAGCACCGCGCCAACCCGTGTAATGCGAGGATCATTGGCGATCTTGAAGAGAATGCCATCCCGCTCGTTCATATGCTCAAGGTCGGCCTTCAGCTTATCGGCATTCTTCACCATGGTGCGGAACTTATAGCAGGAAAAAGTCCTTCCCTTCCGCCCAATACGCTCCGCTCCATAAAAGATGGAGCCCTCGGAGTCCAGACGAACCGCAATCGCGATTCCAAGCATGATCGGTGAAGCCACCAGCAGCGCAGCCGATGCCAACACAATGTCCAGCGCGCGCTTGAGCAGAAACGCCCCCATGGGGAAGTCCCGCCGGTGGAGCGGAATCGTCGGAAACTGGCCGATATATTCGACCGGAGCATTCCACGCCAGGCCGTCATACATGTCGGGCACTACCCGAACGTCGATCCCGGCCGTACGCGCCTCTTCCACCATGCCAATTACCAGCTTCTTGTCAGCCGGGACAGAGAAGAAGATCTCATCCACAAAAAGCGATCGCGCCAGCGAAAGGCAGTTGCGCACATCGCCAATTACCTCTGCGTCGCCCGACTCCGCCTCCCGTTCCGTCAATGCAACAAAGCCTTTAAACCGAAACCCAAGATGGTTCAGCGACTCAAGGTGGTTCCGCAGGGCATACCCTACCCGCCCGGCACCCACGATCAACACATTGCGGGTCTCCATCCCCTCCCGAAAGCGCTTGTATGCCATCCGCCGCCATATCGCGCGGCGCACACAGAGCAGGGCCGCCGAAAACAGGACCACCAGCGCGACGACAATCCGTGAGATCGCCACACCGTTGAACAAGTACAGCGCCCCGCACAGGAGCAGCCCGGAGACCAGCACCGCCTGTACGGTCATCCTCTGTTCATGCAATCCGCTGCGGTTCTGAATCGGGCCATACAGCCCATAGGACCGTGCAAAAAAGACCAGGCATGCCGCAAACCAGCCAATATACAAAAACAGCGTCCGAGGCGACGCCTCGATCAGGTCCGGGACGACATGCAGCATCGGAACCTGCGGGGGCAGGACCACCCTGACACGCAACGCCAGGATCACCGCTACAAAAACAGTTAACAGGTCCCACGAAGCCCATACCATGCTGGTCATCGAAGGACGGCGAAACAATCCAAATCGGGTCGAATAAGTTCTTCTGTCTCGAACAGCCCGTGCTCTCGCCGAAACAATAACCTGCTGCAAATAATCCGGTGTCGCCATAGCGAACGCCTCTTTACTGTGATATCTCGGGGACTTCACAGTCGGTAAGATGCCAGAAAATCACCTAGGCATGTTGCACGATCAAAAAATTCAAATGCTGCAAGAAAAAACACGGTTCAGAGCATCAGGTCCCTATGCTAACTCCAATAGATTCAGAAGCTCACAGAAACCTGCGGAAGCAACGTGTTTGAGACTTAAGGATACGTTGCCCCCTACGACATAGCAACCTAAATCTGCAAAATTTTGCTACCTCTATTAATGCATCTTGTTGATAAAAGTTGCGTTAATGCGTTTTCGCAGGCCGCACTATACCGGCACCGTCAGCTCATCAAGCGCCAGAAACTCCTTCAGCACAGGGTCTTCGCTCTCTTCCATCTCTTTCATCGTTCCAAAAAAATGCGCCTTGCCGCCGTGCAGGAACACCACCCTGTCGGCCAGTTTCTTTGCAAACCGGGTGTCGTGGGTTACGACGATGCTGGTCAGGTGAAGCTGCTGCTTCAGGCGTTCGATCAGGTCTCCTAACAGGTGGGCCATCAGAGGGTCCACCATCGTCGTCGGCTCGTCGTAGAGAACCGCCTCCGGCTGGGCCGCCAGCGCTCGCGCAATCGCCACCGATCGCTTCATCCCCGTCGACAGGTCCGAGGGCAGCAGATCTTCCATCCCCGCCACCCCCACCATCTCCAACAAACCCTTAACTACCTGCAGAATCTGTTCCTCGGCCAGCTCGCCACGCTCTCGCAGCGGAAACGCTACATTCTCGCCAACCGTCACCGAATCGAACAGCGCTCCATTCTGAAACACCATCGTCACCTTGCGCCGAATCGCCTGCAGTTCACGCTCATTGAGCCCGCAGATGTCCTCCCCGGCTACCCGGATGATTCCCTTATCCGGCTTCAGAAAGCCAAGCAGCATCTGCAATGACACCGACTTGCCCACGCCGCTACGCCCCAAAATGCACAGCGTCTCGCCCGAGTTCACACAGAAGCTGACGTCATCGAGCACCACAAAGCCGTCGAACGACTTGTAGACATGCTCAAAAGAGATATAGGAGCCCGGCTTGTTCCTGACATCCGGTACTGCCTCAGCCGCCGCCTCATTCTGCTGCGCGGCCTGCTCCATAAACTCTTCAACCACTGGAGCCACATCCGGCGAAACCTCCGCAATCAGCGAGTCGTCCCCATCGACAAGATCGGTAGTCCCAGCGTCAGACACATGGGCCGATCCCTCATGATCCGTCGCCTCCACACCCCGTTTGTTCCGCGGGTCTCTCTCGCTGTCCTGCTCGGCCATCGTCCCTGCCTTCTTTCGGCTATTGTCTTAGTCTTATCAGATGCATAACCGACCCTCCGCTATGCAGCCTGTCCTGAATTAATCAGTCTCCAGCAGTCCAGTAAAAGCCTCGGCTGCGCCAAACTCTTCGGGTGTATTCAGATTCGCAAACCACAGGTGCGATGTCGCTCGCTGTGCCTCTGTTGGCGCCCACCCATCCAAATCATTATCAAAAGCCGACAACTCTCCACTCCAGGGAAGGTTCAGGAGCGTCTCATCCGCATCCCATCCGCGCTGTGCCCCAATCGCCTTCGCGGCCTCCCTGAACACCGGAAGCAGCTTGAACTCTCCTCGCTCTACCGCCCCATGCACAAACGGCGCAACCTCATGATTTATTAGGCAAAGAGCAGGCTGCGGCCGGCCATCGACCGTAAATAAAGCTATCCTCGCATGCTGGGCCTTCATTACGCTCTTCGTCCACGCATACAGAAAACCCGCAGGCAGAAAAGGCATATCCACAGCCATAAACAGGCTCCACGCCTTCGTCGAATGTGCCAGCGCAGCCTCTATTCCGCCCAGCGGCCCACAGCCTTCATGCAAATCCCGAATTAGCGGCGCATATGCCTCCAGCTCTTCCCTGTTTCCAAGGATAGAAACCTCCGCGCAGACCTGCCGCAACTTCTCTACCGCCCGCAAGACCAGCGGCTTACCCGCCAGTTCCAGTAACGCCTTGTCCCGTCCCATGCGCGAGCTCTTCCCACCCGCCAGCACGTACCCGCTCACATCAGACGGAGCCAGCCCCACCATCAGGCTCCCAGCAGGATAAAGAACCGCACAATCGATTCGATCCCGCGATGAAAGTTGGCCAGATGGAACTTCTCATTCGGAGCATGAAGATTGTCGTCCGGCAGCCCAAACCCCATCATCACCGTAGGAATCTTCAACTCGCGCTCAAAGTCCCCCACAATCGGAATCGATCCGCCCCCGCGCACAAACACCGTCTCCTTGCCAAAGACCTCGTGCATCGCCTCCGTGGCCGCCCGAACATATTCATTGTCCGTGCTCACCACAATGGCATCGCCCGCGTGAATCAACCTCACCTCAAGCTCAATTCCCTTCGGGCAGATCGACTCGACATACGCCTTGTACTGCATAAAGCTCTCCGCTGGGGTCATATCCGGAACCAGCCTCATGCTCACCTTCGCCAACGCCTTCGCCGGAATCACCGTCTTAGCGCCCGCTCCGATGAACCCGCCCGGCATCCCATGCACATCGAGCGTAGGCCGCGCCCACGTCCGCTCCAGCACGCTATACCCCGGCTCCCCCGTCAGCGCGACCGAACCCACCTCGGTCTCACGATAGTGCTCCTCGTCGAACGGCAGCGCCTTCCATGCCTTCAGCTCCGCAGCCGTAGGCTTCTGCACCTTGTCATAAAACCCCGGAATCAGGATCTTTCCATCCTCATCCTTCAGCTTCGCGATCACTTGCGCCAGCGCCACAAACGGATTCGGCGCTGCACCGCCATACATCCCCGAGTGCAAATCCGTGCGCGCCCCCCACGCCTCAATCTCGGTGTAGATCATCCCCCGCAGGCCGACGCACAGCGTAGGCAGCTCCGGCGCAAACATCTCCGTATCGGACACCAGCGCAACATCGGCCTTCAACTGCTCGCCATCGTTCCGTACAAACGCGGCAATCCCCTCGCCGCCGACCTCTTCCTCGCCCTCGACGATCACGCGCACATTCACCGGCAGCTTTCCGCCCCCCGCCGCCATCAACGACTCCAGCGCCTTCACGTGCATCCACATCTGCCCCTTGTCATCTACCGCCCCACGCGCATAGATGTTCCCATCCCTCTCCGTAGGCTCAAACGGAGGCGTCTTCCACTCGTCCAGAGGATCGGGCGGCTGCACATCGTAGTGTCCATAACAAAGCACCGTAGGCGCTGCCTTCCCATCCGCGCCCGGAGCAGCATGAAGCCAGTCCGCATAGACCAGCGGATGCCCGATCCGCATCGGCACCCTCCGCGCATGCCCCTCCTCGTCCACAATCATCTCTTCGGGCGTACTCGTCTCAATCAGGCGGACGTTCTCCATCCCAATCCGCTTCAACTCTGCAGCCACAAACTCAGCCGCCCGGCGCACATCACCCACGTGCTCCGGCAGGGTGGAGACCGAAGGAATCCGCAGCAGAGCCTTCAACTCCTCCACAAACCGCGCCTGATTCTCCTTCGCAAACCCAACCGCAGCCGTCGTAAGATTCGTCTTCACCGCTCCACCCCCAGACCACGCTTCCAAGATCAACTTACTCGGACCCTTGTTTCACATCTCTACCAACAACGGCATCACAACCGAAGCAGTAAGAGCACGTCATCTCGACCGAAGCGAAGCGCAGTGGAGAGGCCCCTGTATTTCGCCTTTACCCGTTCTAAATCCAAACCATAAAACCCGATCTTACCGGCGATACTGCTCGTCGCTGACATGCTCCATCCAATCGACGACCTTGCCATCCAACCGCTCCTGAATCGCAATGTGACTCATGGCCGTCGTCGGTGTAGCGCCGTGCCAATGCTTCTCCCCAGGTGCGAACCAGACCACATCGCCGGGATGAACTTCCTCGATCGCCCCGCCCTCCCGCTGAACCCATCCGCAGCCTGCAGTAACAATCAAAGTCTGTCCCAGCGGATGCGTATGCCACGCGGTGCGCGCTCCCGGTTCAAACGTGACGCTGGCGCCAGCTACCAATGCCGGGTCGGGAGCCTGAAAGAGAGGGTCGATCCGCACAGTGCCGGTAAACCAATCTGCCGGACCCTTACCTGATGCCTGAGAACCGATGCGTTTGATTTCCATCCCCACATTCTACCCATCCTGCCCGTCACCCCTGATCAACCTATAGAATTGGCCCCGCACGAACATTCATGCATCCAACGTAGAAGGAGTGACATAACCATCGAATGCAATCCAAGGAGATGAAACATGACCACTTCCCAGCAAGACGGCACCATGGTCGACAAGCAGGCGCAGTTCGATCTACTTAAAGAGATAGCCAGCTCCGAGCAGAAGAAACCCTGGCCCTCGGGTCACTACGCCAAGACCCTCTTTAAAAAGCACGACTTCCGCATCGTCCTCATCACAATGGAAAAAGCCGCAAAGATGAAGGAGCACCACGCCGACGGAAGCATCTCCATCCAGGTACTCAAGGGAAAGGTTCGCCTCAACGTCAATAGCCATCCCCATGAGCTCAGCCCCGGCAATCTCTTCACTCTGGCCGCCTCTATTCGCCACGATGTCGAAGCACAGGAAGACTCCGCCTTTCTGCTGACCATCTCCTGGCCCAGCGACGAGGAGCTGGCGGCCATGAAGCACCGCGGCTACGGCACCTAAACCGAAAAGGACTCGCCAAGTGGCAACCTACAAGATCAAGCTGAAGCGCCGCAGTGAAGTAGCCTCCGGCACTATGGCCTTTCACTTTGAAAAGCCGGAGGGCTTCACCTTCGAGCCAGGGCAATGCGGCGACTTCACCCTCCCTAATCCACCTCAGAACGACTCCGAGGGCAACAAACGCAGCTTTTCACTTGCCTCCGCTCCCTATGAAGACGACCTCATCATCGCCACACGCATGCGCAACACGGCATTCAAGCGCTCCCTGAAGCTCATCGACCTCGGGACCGAACTTGACCTTGAAGCTCCCTGGGGCGAGCTGACCCTCCACGAAGACGCTCGCATCCCCGCCGTCTTCCTCACCGGAGGCATCGGCATCACACCCGTCCGCAGCATCGTCCTTCAAGCTACGCACGACAAACTGGACCACCCACTCTTCGCCTTCTACTCCAACCGAACCCCGAACGACGCTGCCTTCCTCGACGAGCTGGCCGCCGCACAAAAGACGAATCCCAACTTCACCCTCATCGCCACCATGACAGAGGTAGAAAACTCTCACACCAAGTGGGACGGCGAAACCGGCTACATCACCGAAGCCATGCTCAAAAAGTATCTACCCGATCTTAGCCACCCGATCTACTACCTCAGCGGGCCACCCGAGATGGTCGCTGCCATGCAAAAGCTCCTCAAAAAATCCGGCGTGCAGGAAGCCAATATCCGCGCTGAAGAGTTTTCCGGTTATTAAGAGACCAGGAATTGGCTATTAAGTAGTTCAATATTAAATAATTGACTTAGTAAATAGTTGAATCACTAAACTATATTTCTGAGACAGAGACCCATGCTCAAGCTCAAACGAGTCTACGAAGCTCCCGCTAAAGAAGATGGCACTCGCATCCTCGTAGATCGCCTCTGGCCCCGAGGCCTGACGAAAGAAAAGGCCAAAGTCGATCTCTGGCTCAAAGACGTCGCTCCCAGCACCGAGCTAAGAAAATGGTTCGCCCACGATCCGGCCAAATGGCACGAATTTCAAACCCGCTACAAAGCCGAGCTGAAAAATAACCCCGAACAGGTAGCGCTCCTAAAGAAAGAAGTAGCCAAAGGCCCGGCAACCCTCCTCTACGGAGCCAAAGACGAACAGCACAACGAAGCCATCGTCCTCCAGCAGTTGCTAAATAAATAGCCCCAAAGCACATCACCTCGACCGGAGCTGTACGAGAGCACGTCATCTCGACCAAAGGCGGCGCTTCTTGCCGCCGTAGTGGAGAGACCCCTGTATTTCTTTGTCGGTTCTCAATGCGTGAATCGGTGTTCGCAGTCCATCATCCCCGGCTGGGAGCCGTCCCCAACAGCTCTCGCGCAATCACCATCCGCTGAATCTCGCTCGTCCCCTCGCCGATCGTGCACAGCTTCACATCGCGATAAAACTTCTCCGCCGGATAGTCCTTGATAAACCCATACCCTCCATGAATCTGCACGCCTTCCTCGCAGATGCGGCACGCCGCCTCGCTGGCAAACAACTTCGCCATCGCCGACTCCCGCGTCACCCGCAGCCCCTTATCCTTCATCTGCGCCGCACGCATCGTCAGCAGCCACGCAGCATCCAACTGGGTCGCCATATCCGCCAGCTTGAACTGGATCGCCTGAAACTCGCTGATTGCCTTGCCGAACTGCCGCCGCTGCTGCGCATACTTCATCGCCGCATCGAGCGCCCCCCGCGCCATCCCCAGGCTCAACGCGGCAATCGAAATCCTACCGCCATCCAATACCCGCATCGCATCCTTGAATCCCTCACCCAACTTCCCCACGAGGTTCTCCCCCGGAATCTCGCACTCCTCAAAGATCAGCTCCGAGGTATCGCTGGCGCGCAGCCCCAGCTTGTTCTCCTTCTTCCCTGCGCGAAACCCCTTCGTCCCTTTCTCCACCACAAACGCCGAGATGCCTCGCGTCCCTTGCTCACGGTCAGTCACCGCCAGCACCACCGCACAGTCGGCATAACTCCCATTCGTGATAAAGGTTTTGCTCCCATTCAGCACCCACTTATCGCCACGCTTCACCGCCGTCGTCCGCGCCCCCGCCGCATCCGACCCCGACCCCGGCTCGGTCAAGCCCCACGCTCCCAGCCACTCCCCGCTCGCCAGCTTCGACACCCACCTCTGCCGCTGCTCGTCGTTGCCCGCCAGCATAATGTGGTTCGTGCAAAGCGAGTTATGCGAAGCCACAATAATCCCCACGCTGCCATCGACCCGCGACAGCTCCTCCACCGCCAGCACGTATTCCACGTAGCCCATCCCCGCACCGCCCAGCGCCTCGGGAAAGATCACCCCCATCAACCCCATCGCTCCCAGCTTCTTCACCACCTCGGCAGGAAACAGACTCTTCTCGTCCCACTCCGAAACATGCGGCGCAATCTCCCGCTCGGCAAACGCCCGCACCTCTTTTCGCAACTGTTCCTGTTCGTCGGTCAGTCCAAACATCGGCGCACCCCCAAACCATAACTAAAACTAATCAAGCTATCACATCCACGCATACTTCGGCATCAAAAGAAAGAGCCCAGCATCGCTGCTGGGCCTTTCTAAAGAATCCTGCTAAAGCTATCCGCGCAATGCCATCTGCTCGGTAACAATCTGCGTCAAATCAGGCTTCTTCAAGCCATGCTGCTCTTCATTGAACTTGTCCACCTTACTCGACCAGTTCATGCTGCAGAACTTCGGCCCGCACATCGAGCAGAAAGCCGCTTCCTTGTAGTAGTCATCCGGCAGCGTCTCATCGTGCATCCCCCGAGCCGTATCCGGGTCAAGCGACAGCGCAAACTGCTTGTCCCAGTCGAACGTATACCGCGCATGCGAGATCGCATCGTCCCGATCGCGTGCTCCCGGACGGTGTCGCGCAATATCAGCCGCATGAGCAGCAATCTTGTAGGCGATGATGCCGTCCTTTACGTCCTTCTCATTCGGCAGGCCCAGATGCTCCTTCGGAGTCACATAGCAGAGCATCGCCGCGCCATGCCATCCAATCATCGCCGCGCCAATCGCGGACGTGATGTGGTCGTATCCCGGAGCGATATCCGTCACCAGCGGCCCCAGCACATAGAACGGAGCGCCGTCGCAAAGCTCGACTTCCTTATCGACCTGCTCCTTGATCTTGTCCAGCGGCACATGCCCCGGCCCTTCGATCATCACCTGCACATCGCTCTTCCACGCCTGCCTCGTCAACTCGCCCAGCGTCTTCAACTCGGCGAACTGAGCCTCGTCGCTGGCATCTGCCACGCAACCCGGCCGCAGACCATCGCCCAGCGAGTAGCTCACGTCGTACTTCGCCATAATCTTCGTGATCCGGTCGAAGTTCTCATACAGGAAGTTCTGCTTGTGGTGCGCAGTCATCCACTGCGCCATAATCGCGCCGCCGCGGCTCACAATACCGGTGATGCGCTTGGCCACCAGCGGAACATACTGAATCAGCACACCGGCATGGATCGTGAAGTAGTCCACACCCTGCTGCGCCTGCTCCTCAATCACTTCGAGATACAGGTCGATATTCAGGTCTTCCAGCTTCTTCACACGCGAAAGCGCCTCATACAACGGCACCGTGCCAATCGGCACCGGTGAGTGCCGCAGAATCTGCTCGCGAATCATCGGGATATCGCCGCCGGTTGAAAGATCCATCACGGTATCGGCGCCAAAGTGCACGGCGGTATGCAGCTTCCGCAACTCTTCATCGACGTTCGACACCAGCGCCGAGTTGCCGATATTCGCATTGATCTTGCACAGCGACTCCACCCCAATCGCCATCGGCTCCAGCTCAACGTGGTTGATGTTGGCTGGAATAATCATCGTTCCTTTGGCAACCTCGCTCCGCACCAGCTCGGCCGCAATCTTCTCGCGCTGCGCGACATAGGCCATCTCTTCGGTAATGAGGCCTTTGCGCGCAAAGTGCATCTGCGACATGTTGGTGTCACCCGTACGCTCGGCCTCAGCCTTGCGCTTTACAATCCATTCCGCTCGCCCCGTCGGCACCTTATATCCGTTGCCGTTCGCCGCGCCACCATCCAAATGCTGCCCGTTGCCATTGCTGTTCATCAATTTTCCTCGCTCAAAAACGGCGCTGTTATCGAGTTAGTATACGCCGCCGGAGCGATTGAAAGCGGTTGCGTGCGCCTATCGCGCATTCCTATCAACTATTCCGCAACGCAACCATGGGGTTGATCCGCGAAGCGCGCCGGGCCGGCAGATATCCAGCCAATGCAGCCACGGCTCCCAGCAAAAGAATCATCCCTGCGAAGGTTGGCGGATCATTAGGATTGGTGCTGAACAGCAGCGACGAGATTAAATTCGCCACCAGCATCGACGCGAAGATCCCAACCCCAATGCCAATCGCAGCCAGTTGCAGCGTCTTTGTGATCACGGATATTTGCACCTTTCCAGCCGACGCACCCAACGCCATCCGAATCCCAATCTCCTGCGTCCGGCGCGTCACCGAGTACGAGATCACTCCGTAGATTCCGAGCGAAGCCAGAAGCAATCCCAATCCCGCGAACGCACCAACCAGCATCACAAAGAATCGCCGCGGCGAGACTGCGCGGTCGACGATGCCCTGTATCGGCCTGAACTCAACCGCTGGCTGATTCGGGTTCAACTCCCGCAGTGTCTGCAGCACGCTCCCCGCCAACTGAGCTGGCGGCAACTTCGTCCGCACCACAAGTTCCGCACCCTCAGGACCCCACTCGTCGCGCATCGTCGGCAGATACATCTGTTCGCCCGAAGTTCCCTCAACATTGGTCTCATGAACATCCGCGACGACTCCAATCACATGCACCTCATGGCCATTGATCAGCACAACCTTCCCCACAGCGTCCTCTCCGGGAGAGACAAACTTCGCTGCCTTCTCATTCAGGATCACCGTGCTCTCGCCCTTCATGTTGTCCTGCCAGGTAAAGTCGCGCCCGCGCAGACGCATTCCCATTGCAGTCACATATCCCGGCGAAACAATATAGACAAATGCACCCGGAACCTCGCCGTTCCTATACGTCTTTCCCTTGGCCTGAGGCCCGCCCCACCCACGATTGCGCTCCAGCGGCAGATTGTCCGAGATGCCCGCTGCCTCTACTCCCGGAAGCGCGCTGACCCGTCGAATGGCTTCTTCAAAGATCGCGTTTCTCTTGTCCGTGCTTCCGCCGTCGTTATAGTCCATCTTGATCGCAGCCGCATGCGACGGTTGAAAGCCGAGATCGACATCAAGCACACGCAGAAAGCTCCGCAGCAACAGCCCCGCGCCCACCAGCAGCACGCAAGCCAGCGCCACCTCGGAGATCACCAGCGCCGACCGCAGCCTCTCGTGGTTCCTGCCGGCACTGACTCCCTGCCCCGTGTCCTTCAATGCCTCCTGCAAGTTGCCGCTCGACATCTTCAGCCCCGGCAACAGCCCAAACAGAACCGCAGCCCCAACGCTGATCCCCACCGTCCACAACAGCGCTGCGCCATCCACCTTCACCTCGTTCAGCAGCGGCAGCGCAAGCGATCCCTGATGCGCGATATACGAGGTGATCGCATACGCCAGGCCAAGCCCAACCGCAGCTCCCATCCCGGACAGCACCAGGCTCTCCGTTAATAGCTGTCGCACCAGCCGTCCGCGCCCCGCACCCAGAGCGCTGCGCAGCGCGAACTCCTTGCTCCGCGACGCCGCCCGGGCCAGCAACAGGTTCGAAAGATTCACACAGACGATCAATAGAATCACGCCTACGGCACACCACAGCGTAATCAGAGACCGCCGTAACTTGCCGCTTACATATTGCTTCAGCTCAATCGGTCTCGCTGTATAGTTCCCAGCCGAATCCGGATACTTCTTGCTCCAGTAAAACTTGGGAAACAGCGTCCTTGCCTCGTCTTGCGACTGCGCGAGCGTCACGTTCGGCTTCAATCTCCCAATTAGCGCCAGCGTATTTCCTTCGTTGCGAATATCGTCGAGGACCGTCGGCTCGAAGACATCCACCTTCGAGCCCGGCGCAAACGCCGCGCCAAAATCGAATGTGGCAGGCAGCACCCCTATGACCGTCGTCGGCGTTCCATTCAGCGTGATCGACCTACCGACAATGCCGCGGTCTCCGCCGAACTGCCGCTGCCAGTAGGCGTGCGACAGCAGCACCACGGCACGCCCTCCCTTCACCGTCTCATCTTTGGTGAAAGAACGGCCCAGCTCGGGTTCCACACCCAGCACATGAAAGAAGTTCCCTATCACTCCTATGCCGGTAAGTGGTGTCGGCTCTCCGCTGCCCTTCAGCCTGAGATTGTCGGGGGTCGAAAACGCATAGTAGCCGGTCACATCCTCGAACGAGCGATTCATCGTCAACAGATCGTCATAGGCGTCCGCAGAGTACGTCGAGGCGGACAAGCCATTGGCGTCAGGCGGCGCAATCCATACCAGCTTCTGCGGATCATGAAACGGCAAAGGTCGCAGCAGGATCGTATTCACCACGCTGAAGACGGCGATATTCGCTCCAATGCCCAGCGCCAGAATTGCGACTGCCACCAGGGTGAACATATAGTCGCGCCGCAGCGTTCGCAAGCTGTAGCGAAGGTCCTGCAGAGCGATGTCGAGCCACGGCATTCCACGCGCCGCCCGCTGTTGCTCCTTCGCCTGCTCCATGCCGCCAAACTGAACCAGTGCCTGCCGTCGCGCCTCACTGGGAGAGAGCCCACGCTTCAGGTTCTCCTCCACCGCCAGCTCCAGATGACTCTGCATCTCCGCATCCAGATCAAGGTCCAGCGGGCGCTTATGAAAGAAAGAGCCAAGCCGCTGAAAACCCTGTCGTAGCAAATCCCTCATCGAGCTCTTCATTGCTGGCCTCCGTTCTCGCCCATCGCCAGCACCCGGCCCATCACGCTCGACAGCCTCTGCCAATAGACCGTGTCCTCGGCCATCTGCTTCAGCCCGCGCTTCGTGATCGAGTAGAACTTCGCCTTGCGGTTGTTCTCCGACGTTCCCCACTCCGCCGAGATCCATCCGCGATGCTGCAACCGCACCAGCGACGCATAGATCGTTCCCTGATTCAGCAGCACCTCATCGCCGCTCACCTGCTCGATGCGCCGCGCGATACCGTACCCATGCATCTCGCCCATGGCAGACAATGTCTGCAAAACCATCAGGTCCAACGTCCCCTGCAACAAATCGAGCTTCGAATCTCCCACGATCTTCCTCCTGTGGCGCAGCCACATAAGTCTGCCATAACTGATGTGGTTACGCCACAGGAAAAGAAAAGTTCTGCATCTCACGAAAAATCCAGCCTTTCCACCCTCCAAATCGCCAACCCTGTTCAAAATCACCCTCGATCTCGTACACTTAACGGCGAAGACCATGTCCAGCGCAGCCAGCAAAAGTCCGATCAAGATCATCATTGCCGCGGTCATCATCATCGCCACGATGGGGTACCTCGCCTACACCGGCGTGCAGGACAACAAGAGCTACTACGTCACCATCGGCGAGCTGCAGGCCATGGGCAATAAAGCCTACGTCCGCCATCTCCGCGTCGCAGGCAACGTAGCTCCGGGCAGCATTCATCGCAGCGGAACCTACGTCGACTTCTCTCTGCTCGAACAGAACCGCACCCTCAAGGTCAGCTATAAAGGCGTCGAGCCTCCGCCCGACACCTTCAAGGACGATGCTCAGGCACTCGCCGTAGGCACCTATGGCAAAGACGGAGTCTTCCACGCGACGCAGCTTCAGGCCAAATGCGCCTCCAAGTACGCTCCGGCCAAACCAGCCACTCCCACAGCCACAGCGACCGCACTGCCCGCCGACTTCAAAAAATAAATGGAGAAGTCAGCCCAGCCTTCCAACGGCTCACCCAGCAGCACCGCCGCCGAACTCGAATCCGTCTCTAAGATCTACGGCACCTTCGCCGCTCTCCGCAACGTCTCCGCCAGCTTTGAATCGGGTACCTGCACCGTCATCGTAGGCGAAAACGGAGCAGGAAAATCCACCCTGCTGCGCGTCCTCGCCGGGCTCATCACTCCCACCCGTGGCACCGCCCGCGTCTTCTCCGAATCTCCGCATAGCCAGCGCCGCCGCATGGCCTATATGAGTCACTCCACCATGCTCTACGACGAGCTGACGGCGATGGAGAACCTCAACTACTTCGCCTCCCTGCACCGCGAGGGCGGCTGCGCCTGCGTCGGCAGCCCCGAGATGGCCCTCCGCGCCGTCGGCCTCGACCCCAATCTCACCCGCCCCGTCGGCCAATACTCGCAAGGCATGCGCCAGCGCGCCTCGCTCGCCCGTGTCCTTCAGACCGACCCCGAGATCCTCCTCCTCGACGAGCCCTTCTCGAACCTCGACGTAGCCTCCGCACACCACATGGTCGAGTTGCTCGCCGACTTCCGTACCTGGCCAGTCGTCGGCGGCGGCAAACGCACCATCCTGCTCACCACCCATCAAGCCCATCTCGCCGAACCCATCGCCGACACCACCCTCAACATGCGCGGCGGCCAAATCGTCCAGCCGGAGGCCGCCACCAAGTGAAGCCGCCAGCCAAAGCCAGCACAAAGACCAACGCCGCCCGCCTGCTCGACGGCCTCAATATCTCTTACGAGCTGCGCGCCTACGAGGTCGATCCCGAAGACCTCACCGCCATCTCGGTCGCCCGCAAGATCGGCCTTCCCCCCGAGCAAGTCTTCAAAACCCTCCTCGCACACACCAACGATGGCGAGCATCTCTTCGCCGTCATCCCCGGCGACGCCGAACTCGACCTCAAAAAATTAGCCCACGCCGCCAACGCAAAGAAAGCCGAGCTGGCCTCGCTCAAAGAAGTCGAGCCCCTCACTGGCTATATCCGCGGCGGAGTCACCGTCATGGCCGCCCGCAAACCCTTCCCCGCCTACGCCGACGAGACCATCGAGCTGCACGACCTCATCTCCATCTCTGCCGGGCAGCGCGGCCTGCAAATCCTGCTCTCTCCTGCCGACTACCTCCGCGCCACCGACGCCACCCTGGCCGACCTCACCAAATGAAATACATCGGCCACATCCTCGCCCATCTCCGCAAAGACCTCCGCATCGAGTGGCGCTCCCGCGACTCCATCAACGGAATGCTCTTCTTCTCGCTGCTCGTCGTTGTGGTCTTCTCACTCGCCTTCGATCCCACCGCCGCCGTCTCCCGCCAGATCTCTGGCGGCATCCTCTGGGTCGCGCTGCTGTTCGCCACCGTCACCGCGCTCAACCAGGCCTGGACCCGCGAGCAGAACCATCAGGTCCTCGAAGCTCAGCGCATGGCCCCGGCTCCGGCGTCCGCGCTCTTCCTCGGCAAGGCCATCGCCAACATGCTCTTCGTCCTCGTCGTCGAAGCCATCCTGGCGCCTGTCTTCATCATCTTCTATAACCTGCACGTCCTCGGCAACGCGTGGCTGCTCGCGTTGATTCTCCCCCTCGGCACCTGGGCGCTGGTGGTCAACGGAACCTTCTTCGCCGTGCTCGGCCTGCGCACCCGCAACCGCGAACTCCTCTTACCCCTGCTGCTGCTGCCGATCTCGCTGCCTGCTCTCCTCGGCATGGTCGAGGCCACCACCGGAGTCCTCACCGCCCAACTCGATCCCCTCGAGATCAATACCTGGATCACCCAGCTTGCCGGATACGACCTCGTCTTCACCATCGTCTGCGTCCTGCTCTTTGAGACCGTTCTCAACGCCGAGTAGGGCTTTCGCGGTAAAATTACCCGCATAGTGTCCCGACCCGCCATTCTCCGCACAGTTGCCTGGCTCTGGTTTCTCGCCAGCATCGTCGTCCTCGTCATCGGCTTCCGCGAGGCAATCTTCCTTGTGCCCACCGACGCGGCCCAGGGCGACGCTGGACGTATCTTCTACTACCACGTCCCCAGCTCGATGCTGAGCTTGATCTTCCCCTACATCAACTTCCTGGCCTCGCTGGCCTACCTCTACTGGCGCCGCCGCGATCCGCTCAAGGCCCTCACCTCGGACGCCCTCGCCCTCACCGCAGCCGAAGTAACCGTCGTCTACGCCAGCATCTGCCTGATCACCGGCAGCATCTGGGGCCGGGCAACCTGGGGCATCTGGTGGACGTGGGATCCGCGCCTCACCAGCATGTTGTTGCTCTGGCTGCTCTACGTCAGCTACCTGATGCTGCGGCGCTTCTCCTCCGCTGGACAGAGCCAGACCCTCGCTGCGGTCCTCTCCGTTTTCGCCGCGGTGGACGTTCCTATTGTCTATATGTCGATCCGCTGGTGGCGTACGCAGCACCCCGCCCCTGTCTTTGGCGGCGGTCCTGACTCCGGGCTCGATCCATCGATGATGCCCGCCTTTGTCTGGAACATCGCCGGTTGGGCCATGTGGGGCATCTTTATCATGTGCTTCCGTTTCGCCCTCGAGCGCCGCCGCCAACTGGCCGAGCAGGAAGCCGCACTCAGCGCCATCGAAGCCTCTCTGGAGACCGCCCAATGACCTGGAGCACCTTCTTCAACCTGAGCACCATCGAGCACAGGCATCTTCTCGCGGCCTACGCCACAGTCCTGATCATTCAGGGCGGATACTTTCTTCTGGTTTTGCGGGCGTGGCTGCGGACGAAAGATCCGCGCAAATAAAAAGCAACGAAGCTACAAGAATTGCAGCTTCGTTGTCCGAGAAGAATTACAGATGACGCGGAATTCGCTCAAAGCGGATTTCCGCCTCTTCCCCTCCTAAACACCACCACTCAAAAAAGGTTTCGAAAAAAGTCGGTGCGTTCATCCGCCTAATTCACTTGCATAGAACAAGTGAATTAGCTATCGTCTCAACCGTGCCAGAAAAGTCAAAATCAAAGCCACGCTCCGGCTGCCCGGTCAGCATTGCGCTCGAAAAGTTCGGAGACCGATGGTCTTTGTTGATCATCCGCGACCTGATGGTGCGTGGGTACAAGACCTTTAAGGAGTTTCAGGAGTCCGGCGAAGGCATCTCGACCAACATCCTTGCCGATCGCCTGCAAAAGCTCGAGGCCGGTAAGATCATTCTCCGTGAGCCGGAGGAGACCGACGGAAGAAAGATCAACTATCGCCTCACCGAAAGAGGAATCGATCTGGCGCCCGTGCTTCTGGAACTGCTTCTTTGGAGCGCAAAGCACGAGCAGACCGGCGCTCCGTGCGAGCTGATGGCGCAGATGGCGAGCAACCGCGAAGCCGTTCTCGCCGAGACCCATCGCCGCTGGAAGGACCGCGACCCCAACCCATTGCTTCCCCCTTTTAGCAGCAAATCCAGCAGTCATTAAAAGATGGAGGACAGTACATGCAAGCAGAGACACAGACAGCATCAGGTAAGCCACTCTGGACCGGCCGCATCCTCAGCATCCTCGCCGTCGTATTCATGCTCTTCGACGCCATCGGGCATCTTCTCAAACCTGCGCCGGTAGTCCAGGCCTTCCTTCAGCTCGGATTTCCGCTTAACCTGTCCGTCGATCTCGGCATCATCCAACTCATCTGTGTCCTCGTCTATGTCATTCCGCGAACCGCCATCTTTGGCGCGGTACTGATCACCGGCTATCTCGGCGGTGCCGTCGCCATCCATATGCGCGTCGGCAACCCCGTCTTCGAGTGCGTCTTTCCCATCCTCATCGGCATATTTTTCTGGGCTGGCCTTTTTCTCCGTGACACTCGGCTTAGCGCAATCTTTCCCATCAGCAATTAGCATCTTCGGGCCTTCATCGACAGACATCATCGAAGGGAGCAAGTCATGAGCAAGGTAAGAGTATTGGTCGGCACCCGCAAAGGAGCCTTCGTCCTCACCTCCGACGGCAAGCGCGAAAAGTGGAACATCAGCGGTCCCCACTTCGCCGGGTGGGAGATGTATCACCTCAAAGGCTCGCCCTCCGATCCCAACCGCATCTACGCCTCGCAGTCCAGCGGCTGGTTCGGCCAGGTCATCCAGCGCTCCGACGACGGCGGCCAAACCTGGTCTCCCGTCGGCAACAAGTTCGCCTACGAAGGCGTCCCCGGCACCCATCAGTGGTACGACGGCACCGCGCATCCGTGGGAGTTCAAGCGCGTCTGGCACCTCGAGCCCTCGCTCACCGATCCCGACACCGTCTACGCCGGAATCGAGGACGCCGCCATCTTCCGCTCGACCGACGGCGGCCAGAGTTGGAGCGAGCTTCCCGGCCTGCGCGAGCACGGCTCCGGCCCACGCTGGCAGCCCGGCGCGGGCGGCATGTGCCTGCACACCATCATCCTTGATCCCAGCGACCCCCAGCGCATGTATATCGCTATCTCCGCAGCAGGGGCCTTTCGCACCGACGACGGCGGCAAGACCTGGCAGCCCATCAATCAGGGACTTCACTCCGAATACATCCCCGATCCCAAGGCCGACGTCGGCCACTGCGTCCACCACATCGCCATGCACCCGGCACGTCCCAATACCTTGTTCATGCAAAAGCACTGGGACGTCATGCGCTCGGACAACGCCGGAGACCACTGGCACGAGATCAGCGGCAATCTCCCCACCGACTTCGGCTTCGCCATCGACGTCCATGCCCACGAACCCGAAACCATCTACGTCGTCCCCATCAAGTCCGACTCCGAGCACTTCCCCCTCGACGGCCAGCTTCGCGTCTACCGCAGCCGCACCGGCGGCAACGAGTGGGAGCCGCTCACCAAGGGCCTCCCGCAATCCGACTGCTACGTTAATGTCCTCCGCGACGCCATGGCCGTCGACAAGCTCGACTCCTGCGGCGTCTACTTCGGCACCACCGGCGGCCAGGTCTACGTCTCGCCCGACGCCGGAGATAGCTGGTCGCCTATCGTCCGCGATCTCCCCGCTGTGCTCTCCGTCGAGGTCCAGACCATCGCATGACGACAAATCGCATCCGCGTCGAACTGCCAGCGCATCTGCGCAACCTCGCGCAGGTGCACGGCGAAGTCACGCTTGACGTTGCCGCACCCATCACCCTCCGCTCCGTCCTCGATGCCCTCGAAGCCACCTACCCCATGCTCTCGGGAACCATCCGCGACCACACCACCTTGCAGCGCCGCCCCTTCCTGCGCTTCTTCGCCTGCGAAGAAGACCTCTCCCACCAGTCTCCAGACTCACCGTTGCCCGAAGCCATCGCCACTGCCCGCGAGCCGCTGCTCATTATAGGGGCCATCGCCGGTGGATGAAATTTACAGAAGTCTACTGACAGAATGCTGTCAGTAGACCCTGTTTAGCCTCTGACAATAAGCCAACCTTTCACCATCAAAGCAGTAAGCAAAGTCCTCATCACACACAAAAGGAGCAGTCATGAAAGAATTCAATGCCTATCTCAACTTTTCCGGAAACTGTCGTCAGGCCATGGAGTTCTACGCCAAATGCCTCGACGCCGACGTGCAGATCATGCCGTTCTCACAAGGTCCTATGGAGGTAACTCCAGAGACGAAAGATATGGTCCTTCACTCGCGCCTGTCCAAAGGCGACCAGGTCATCATGGCCTCCGACTGCCCTCCCGGCACGCCCATGACCGTGGGCAACAACGTCTCCATCTGCATTAACTGCGAGAGCCGCGATGAGGTCGACAAGTTTTTTGGCTCCCTCGGCGAAAAGGGTAATGTGATCCTGCCCGTGCAAGACATGTTCTGGGGAGCCTATTTCGGCATGCTTACCGACCAGTTCGGTATCAACTGGATGCTCAATTTCGAAACCCCGAAGGCAAGCTGACCGCATCGCAGCATCGAATTGAAATGCAACGCGGCCCTTCGAACGAAAACGAAGGGCCGCGTCGCATTAAAGTTTTTGCACCGGCCATCAGCGATCATCTCAATACGATCGAGTCACTTAGGTCAGCATGAGGGGAGGGCGACCTCTCCCGTCTTCCCCTAGTCAAAATCTTTTCCTCAGCCTGCATGTCACACTCGCTGCTCCTGTCTCGTCATGGTGGTAGTAACCCCAAAAGGAGATTGCTCATGACAGCCAAACTGAATCCGCTTACCGCTGCACCTGCACTGATGAAGCAGTGGCACACTACCTCCATCGCCATCGCCGCCAGCCTCGAGCCGAAGCTCAGCGAGCTTGTGAAGATTCGTGCCTCACAGATCAACGGCTGCGCCAACTGCCTCAATATGCATAGCGTCTTTGCGCGCGAAAACGGAGAGACCGAGCAGCGCCTCTTTCTGTTGTCGGCATGGCGCGAGGCTCCCTGCTATACCGACCGCGAGCGTGCGGCGCTCGGCTGGACCGAGGCGATGACACGGCTCTCCGAAGGTCACACGCATGAAAGCGCCTACGAAGCCCTCAAGGCCCACTTCACCGAGGAGGAGCAGGTCAAGCTCACCTTGTTGATCAACATCATCAATGGTTGGAACCGCATCGCGGTTGGCTTTGGCGTCTGGGCCGATCCGGAGATGATCAAAGCCGCCAACAAGGCGGTCGCCGCTTGATCGAGAACACGAGATTCGAGGACGCAGCGGCAGGCTTCGAGCCGCTGCGTCCAAAGCTCACGCGCGTCGCCTACCGCATGCTCGGCTCCGTGCCCGACGCCGAGGATATCGTGCAGGATGCCTTCATCCGCTGGATGAACATTGAGCGCAGCGATATCCGCGAACCCGAGGCCTTCCTCCGTCGCACGGTCACGCGCCTCTGCCTCGATCAGCTCAAATCGGCGCGTCGCCAACGCGAGACCTACATTGGCCCGTGGCTCCCTGATCCTGTCGTGGAAGAGGAAGAGGTAGAGGACGTCACCTTGCCGCTGATGCTCGCGCTCGAACGCCTCTCTCCACTGGAGCGTGCCGTATTTCTTCTGCACGACGTCTTCGGTCTCGGCTTCGAAGAGGTCTCAGCGACCATCCGCCGCGATCCTGCAGCCTGCCGCCAGCTTGCTTCACGCGCACGCGAACACGTTCGCAGCGCCCGGCCGCGTTTCCAGATAGAAAAACAACGCGGCCTTGCACTTGCCGAGGCATTTTTTACCGCATCGCGCAGCGGCGACCTCAAGACTTTGGGCGCAATGCTGGCAACCGATGTCAGCATCCATGCAGACGGCGGCGGCAAGCGTCCCGCGGCCATAAGACCGATCCTCGGGTTCGATGCCGTGATGAAGCTGTTCGAGGGCCTGGCGAACTTGTTCAAGACAACGACGTTTATTCGTGCCGCCTTCATCAACGGACTGCCCGGATTCATCACCCTCGAAGCCGATGGCGAACTCCAGACGACAGCGCTCGAGATCGAAGACGGAAAGGTCGCAGCCATCTATGTCATGCGGAATCCTGACAAGCTGAAGCATCTGCATTAGTCTGACCACTCAGTCGGCTGTCTTCGGATGGCAAAAGGTTCATCACGGCAGGACTCATCAATCCTTGTCGAGGATCCTGTCAAGTCCCACTTTGGCTTAACCTACTGAAACCAAGCAACATCCCCATTGCAAAAGAGTTCCCTCCCTCTTTCTATAATTGAAATAGAGAGAAAAAAATCAGGCAAAAACAGCAACTCCTTTGCAATCAATATTTTAGAAAATAAGTCGTTTATTTTGAATACTTTGCATAAAAAGTACAGGGGTAGGGGTACTTCCCAAACGGGCTTTTCATGCCGTCTAGTCAGGGGATCAGCATTGCTCTGCTCCGGCAAAGAGCCTCAAAAATCACTCTCATCTGCACTGTGTAAAATGGCCTCGTACAAATAAACGCAAAACTGCACAGGAGAACCACAGCAATGTCGAAGTTGACCCCAGGTAAGCTCGCCGGACTCAAATCCGTCTCCGATTCACGCGGCGTCATCGCCGCAGCGGCGATGGACCAGCGCGGCTCCCTCCAGAAGTCCCTTGCCAAAGAGCGTGGAGCCGCAGCCGACGCACACGATCTCGAAGTCTTTAAGACCCTCGTCACCGAGGTCCTCACCAAGCACGCCTCCGCAATTCTGCTAGACCCCGAGTTCGGCCTGCCCGCCTCCAAGCATCGCAATGGCAAGGGCCTCCTGCTCGCCTATGAGAAGACCGGCTATGACTCTCAGACTCCTGGCCGCCTGCCCGACCTGCTCGACCTCTGGAGTGTTCGCCGCCTCAAGGAAGCCGGAGCCGACTGCATCAAGATCCTGCTCTACTACACTCCTTTTGAGAAGTCGCACATCAACGACCACAAGCAGGCATGGATCGAGCGCATCGGCGACGAGTGCCTCGCTCACGACATCCCCTTCTTCCTCGAGTTTGTCGGCTACGATGCCAACGGCGGCGATGAGAAGTCACTCGCCTACGCCATGAAGAAGCCAGAGATCGTCTCCGGCGCCATGGCCGAGTTCGGTAAGGCCCGCTACAACGTAGACGTCCTCAAGGTCGAAGTCCCCATCGTCATGGAGTTCGTCGAAGGCACCAAGGCTTTCAAGGGCGAAAAAGCCTACACCCGTGCCGAGGCTCTCCAGCACTTCCGCGATGCTGAATCGATGACGCACAAGCCCTTCATCTATCTCTCTGCGGGCGTCTCGAATCCAGTCTTCATCGAGACCCTCGAACTTGCAGGCGAGTCCGGCACCAAGTACAACGGCGTCCTCTGCGGCCGCGCCACCTGGAAAGACGGCATCGCCATCTACGCCAAGCAGGGTGAAGATGCCTTCCGCAAGTGGCTCGAGACCACCGGCGTCGAGAACATCAACAATGTCAACAACGCCCTCAAAACCGCCAGCCCCTGGTACCTCAAGTTCGGCGCCAAGAGCCTCGCAGAGCTTGGCTAATCAGCAGCTCAAGCAAGCAGTCAAAGACCCCGACTTTGAGCCGGGGTCTTTGCTTTAATCTCGTCTCGCAGATTCACACAGAAAGGAGCGCAACCTATGACGATTCAACACACCGCAATGGAAACTATCGTCGACAAGCCTTCAGCTTGCCTTAACCTGGCTGCGCTACCCTTCCCCCAGATGAAGTGCCGACCCTCCCTGCTCCTGCCCATCCTTCTGGCATCCTGCACTGCCTTGTGCCAAACGGCAATCATTCCTGCAGGGACTCCGCTCGTCGTCCAGACCGACGATCATCTCCCCATGCGCGTCGGCCAACCCATCCGTGCTGAACTCATCTATCCCGTCTACGCCGACAACAAGCTCGTTCTTCCCGAAAAAACCGTGCTCGAAGGCACAGTCACAGCACTTCGTCCCGATCACTCTCATCGCGTCACCGCACGGCTTCGCGCAGACTTCACGCCCTTCTATATCCCTGTGGTCCGCTTCACCGCAATCCGCCTCGACGATGGAAGCGCTCTGCCTATCACCACCGAAACCGCCACTGACGGAGCGCCAATCTATCGCCTCGTTCCGCCGCCTCATCGCAAAGGCGGCTTCATCCGTCGGCAGTTCGACAACGGCGTTCAGGTCCTGCGCGATCAGCTCGCCTTCTTCACCGCTCCCGGCAAAGGCGACCGCTTTACCCAGCTTCTCTACACGCAGCTTCCCTATCATCCGCAGCGCATTCAGAAAGGGACAGCGTGGACCGTCGAGACAGCAGCTCCGCTTAGCGTTCCACCGCAATCCGCTCCGGCTCTAACGCTCACCGCCAAACCAGCCGATTCTTCCACCTGGATCGTCAACGCTTACCTCGCCGACCAGCTTAGCTCTGCATCCTCTAAATCGGGACAGGTCATTCACGCTACCGTGTCCGAGCCTATCTATAACTCCGACCACACTATTGCCGTTCCCGAAGGCGCAACCCTTGTAGGCGCTGTCACGCAGGCGAAACCAGCACGTCGCTTCGGACGCGTCGGCGTCCTGCACTTCGACTTCCGCCAGCTTGTTCTGCCCAGCGGAAAAACGCAGAATGTCCAGGCTGCCGTCACCAGCGCAGACTCATCCTCCGCTCAAAATCTCGCGATGGACTCCGAAGGCCAGGTAAAGCCAAAGCCGCAGGACAAGGTCATTGTTCCCCTGCTGCTGATTGCGCTCGCGGCCAGTCCGCTGCATCAGGACCGTGACGACGGCGATAGAGAACTCTTCCGCAAGAATGCCGGAGCCTCCAACAGCATCGGCCTCATCGGCTTCATCGTCGGAACGGCGAGCGGGTCGGCAAACATAGCTGCGGGCTTTGGAGCTTATGGTGCAGCGCTATCTCTCTACAATCGGTGGATCAAGCGAGGCGGCGAAGTGACCTTCGCCCGCAACACGCGTATCGTCGTCCAGACCACGGCTCGCCGCTCTCAGGTTCTGAAACCGAACCTTCCTGCGACCAGCCACTGATCGTTATTCCCACTCAATCGTTCCCGGCGGTTTCGATGTAATGTCGTAAACCACGCGGTTGATGCCGCGAATCTCGCTCACGATGCGGCTCGAGATCGTCCGCAGCACCTCGTAAGGCAGAGCAGCCCAGTCAGCGGTCATGCCATCCTCGGACTCCACCGCACGAATCGCGCAGGTGTAAGCATAGGTGCGCTGGTCGCCCATCACGCCGACGCTCTTGACCGGTAACAGCACCGCAAACGACTGCCAAACCTTGCGATAAAGTCCAGCGGCCTTGATCTCGGAGACAACAATCTCGTCCGCCTCCTGCAACAAGGCGACACGATCGGCAGTGACCTCGCCGAGAATTCTGACTGCAAGTCCCGGCCCCGGAAAAGGCTGCCGTTCGAGAATATCCTCGGGCATGCCCAGATCGCGGCCGATGCGCCGAACTTCGTCTTTGAAGAGATCACGCAGCGGCTCAATCAGCTTCAGTTTCATGTTCTCCGGCAAGCCGCCGACGTTGTGATGGCTCTTGATCGTGTGCGAAGGTCCATGCACGCTCGAAGATTCGATGACGTCGGGATAGAGCGTTCCCTGCACCAGCCACGCGACTTCTTCGCCAGCGCTTTTTTCCGCCTCGAAGATCTTCTTCGCTTCATCATCAAAGACGGCGATAAACTCGTTGCCGATCACCTTTCGCTTCTTCTCGGGATCGGTCACGCCAGCCAGCTTCGACAGGAAGCGCTCGCCTGCATCAACAGCAACGACGTTCAGCCCAAGCTGCTCGCGCATCGTCTTCTGCACCTTGGCGAACTCGTCTTTGCGCAGCACGCCGTTATTTACGAAGATGCAGGTCAACCGGTCGCCTATCGCCTTCGCCACCAGAACTGCGGCGACCGACGAGTCAACGCCTCCGCTCAATCCGCAGATGGCATGGCCATCGCCGACCTGGGCCTTCACCCGAGCGACCGTAGCCTGAATAAAATGCTCCGGCGTCCAGTCCTGTTTCGCTCCGCAGATATCGAGGCAGAAGTTCTTCAGCAGCGCCATTCCCTGCCGCGTATGCGCGACCTCGGGATGAAACTGCACAGCCCAGATTCGCCGCGCCTCGTCGGCGATTCCGGCAACAGCATTGGCCGTCTTCGCCGTCAGAGAGAAGCCCTCCGGCAATTGCTCGGCATGGTCTCCGTGCGACATCCAGACATCAAGCGATTGTGGCAACCCACGGAACAGCGGCGTCTCCGCAATAACCGATACCTCTGCGTGGCCGTACTCCCGCGCCGCTGCCGGTTGTACCTTGCCGCCCAGATGATGCACGACGAACTGCAATCCATAGCAGATGCCCAGCACTGGCACGCCCATCGCCAGCACCGCCGGGTCCGCCGCCGGAGCCTGAGCATCGTAGACCGAGCAAGGGCCACCCGAGAGGATCACGCCCTTCGGGTTCAGCTCGCGCACCTTTTCCAGCGAGGCGGTACAGGGCAGCACCACGGAGAAAACGTTGAACTCGCGAATACGCCGCGCGATGAGCTGCGTGTACTGCGACCCAAAATCCAGAATGACTATCGTTGAAGTGTCCACGTATCCAGTGTAAATGGCCGCTTGTGCCTACCCCAGCGAAGACCCCTCGTAGGCGCGCCAAAGCTCCAGATAGGCCACCAGCCGCGCCACATGGAAGAAGTCCGAGGCCACAAAGTAGATCACCGTCACCCCGGCCCACCACCACGTCAGGAACTGCGGCGTCGCTACCGCCTCAAACGGCAGTGGAGTGGCAGAAAGCACCATCGCCAGCACGATCAGCGCGATCTTCACGATCCCCATGACGAGGTTGATCTCCATCAGCTTCGACTTGAGCGGCCCCAGCCGGAACGCCGCCGCAAAGCTTTTGCCGACGCCGATATCCCGCAGCATGGCCAGTAGAGGAGCTACACTAAGCCCCCAGCTCGCAATGGCCCAAAGCGAAAACAGTCCCAGCGTCCCTACGATCACCATCGCGCAGTAGCCGACCAGATTCGGCTCGCCGCCAGCGGCGATCGGGCCGACGATGTTCACTCGCGCCGCCCACTGCATGCACACAAACCAGATTGCAAAGCTTCCCAGCAGCGCCACCACTCGCACTGACTGCAACACGATCAGCGTGCCAACCCGCGCATGGAGACTGCTATCTACGCGCCGCAGCACCACCGTCCGCCCTATCGATGAAACTACGACCCACACCAGCACCAATAACGGACCAAGCCACGCCAACACATGCGCTACCGGCGGCAGCACCACTGCCATTGCTTCCGCCAGCGTCTTCGCCGATCCCATCGCATCCAGGATCGACATCGACTTCAACGCGGGCAGATCCAGCGGAGCGGTCTGCAGGATTTTTGTGCCTTCGTACCAGAGCACCAGCAGCGCCGGGATGCCATACACCCAACGCCACAGCACCTCCAGCGCTGTCCACGAAGGGCGCTTCCAGCACTGCGACAGCACATGCACAAACGACTGTGTTCCACGTACCGTTCCCGCAGCAATTACGACGCCATCCTGCGACGGCGCCTTCACTACTTCACCACCAGGTTCACCAGCTTGCCAGGCACCATAATCACCTTCACCACATTCTTACCGGCGACCCTTGAAGCTACCTTTTCATCGGCTTGCGCAGCGGCCTTGATCGCGTTTTCAGCAAGCCCAATTGGGAACTTCAACACACTGACGAGCTTTCCGTTTACCTGAACCGGGATCTCCATCTCGCTCTCGCGAGCAAGCTCTTCATCGGCAATAGGCCATGCGGTGCGGAAGGTTGCACCTTCGCCGCCAATCTGCTCCCACATCTCGGCAGCAAAGAATGGAGCGAACGGAGACAGCAGCAGCACGAGGTTGCGAAGCAGCTCACGAACAGCACCACCGGATATCTTGCCGGCATCGATCAGCGCTTCAGCAGCGGCAAACTCATTTACCAGCTCCATCACGGCAGCGATGCTGGTGTTGAAGTGCCAGCGCCCGCTGAAGTCCAGAGTAATCTTGGCAATCGTCTGATGCAGCTTGCGACGAAGCTGCGCCTCGGCAGCGGACGCGCTCTCAGGCATGTCTCCCGCGATTGAATCGTACTTCGTGATCAACCGGTAGACCCTGCTCAGAAAGCGGCTGATGCCGGCGACGCCTTCTTCCTGCCACTCCAGATCGCGGTCAGGCGGAGCCGCAAACAGCGCATACATGCGCGTAGCGTCCGCGCCGTAGCGCGCGATCATGTCGTCGGGTGAAACCACATTGCCCTTCGACTTCGACATCTTCGCGCCGTCTTTGATGACCATGCCCTGCGTGAACAATCGCGTCGCAGGCTCATCGTTTTTGATCAATCCAAGATCGCGCATCACCTTCGTCCAGAAGCGCGAATAGATCAGGTGAAGAATCGCATGTTCCACGCCGCCGATGTACTGGTCGATCGGAAACCAGTAATTCGCCTTCTCGCTGGCAAACGGCGCGTTCGCGTTCTTTGAATCGGTGTAGCGATAGAAGTACCAGCTCGAATCGACGAACGTATCCATCGTGTCGGTCTCGCGCCGCGCTGGGCCGCCGCACTTCGGACAGGTCGTATTCACAAACTCCGGCACGCGGCCCAGCGGCGATCCGCCTTGCTGCGTGATGTCTACCTGCGGCGGCAGCACCACCGGCAATGCACTCTCCGGCAGCGGAATCGGATTTTCACCGGAGCATTCGCAATAGACCATCGGGATCGGCGTTCCCCAATAGCGCTGACGACTCACGCCCCAGTCCTTCAGGCGATATGTAACCGTGGCCGTACCAAATCCATTTGCCTTGGCAAACCCGGCCATCTTCTGCTGGGCTTCCACACAGTTCTCGCCCGTCCATCCGCCTGAATCAATGAGCACAGCGTCGTCTTCTGCCGTATAGGGAAGCGGCACATCGCCAGCATCGACCTTGGGTGTAATGACCTGCTTCACAGGCAGGCCATACTTCTGAGCAAACTCAAAGTCGCGCTCATCATGCGCCGGAACGCTCATGATTGCCCCTGTGCCGTAGTCCGCGAGAATGTAATTCGCCACCCAGATAGGAACGCGCTCGCCATTGAACGGGTTGATCGCAAAGCGACCCGTATCCACGCCATGCTTCTCGATAGCGCCGACATCTCCGGACTCACGCGCCAGCGTCTGTTGCGCCAGCAATTCCTCGATCTTCTCGGCAAGGGCAGCGTCCTCAGCGGCAAAAGCCTTGGCCACCGCATGCTCCGGAGCAAGCTGCACTGAGGTCGCTCCGAAGATCGTATCCACTCGCGTCGTAAATACCGTAATCTTCGCGCAATCCTCGGCCTTCACCTCGCCGTCCACGGCGAAGTCGACCAGCGTGCCTTCGCTGCGGCCGATCCAGTTGCGCTGCATAGTGCGAACCTTCTCAGGCCAGCCCTCCAGCTTGTCCAAGCCGTCCAGCAACTCATCGGAATATTTCGTGATCCGCAGGAACCACTGTGTCAGGTCGCGCTGCTCGACGATGGTGTCCTCGTGCCGCCAGCAGCGGCCGTCGACCACCTGCTCGTTGGCCAGCACCGTCTGGCAGTCTGGGCACCAGTTCACCTTGCTCTTCTTCCGGTAGGCGAGACCAGCCTCGTACATCTTCAAGAAGAACCACTGGTTCCAGCGGTAGTACTCCGGCAGGCAGGTCGTGACCTCGGTCGCCCAGTCATAGCTCAAGCCAAGCCGCTGCATCTGCTTACGCATAGCAGCGATATTCGACAGGGTCCACTCACGCGGCGGAGTATTGTTCTTCAGTGCGGCGTTTTCTGCGGGCAAACCAAACGCGTCCCATCCCATCGGATGCAGGACGTTATACCCGCGCATCCACATGTGGCGGGCCAGCGCATCACCAATGGCATAGTTCCGCACATGCCCCATGTGCAACTGCCCGCTGGGGTAAGGCAGCATCTCGATGCAGTAGTACTTCGGCTTGCCCGCATCGTGCCCTTCGGCGGCGTATAGCGTCGGATCGGCGTCCCACCGCTGCTGCCACTTCGGTTCAATCTCCGCCGGGTTATACCGCGCCTGCTTCTCAGTCTCGTTCGTCTGCATCTCTGGCATATATATCTGATTGTAAAGAAAACCACGCCATCGCTGCTTGCGAACGCATTCTTCCTGGCAAATTCCAGCCAATCGTTAGGTTTGCGCGCCTTTAGCCTTCCATGGAGCAAACCCGTTTTCTACCCCTTCCAGTGCTGGTGCGAGCGACGGATAATGCCGCAGCAACACCGTAGAAAGCGTGCTGTCCCTGATCCAATCCATCCCGGCCTTGCTGTAAACATCTTCGGTAAAGTCGGTGGTGAAGAAGCGATCGCTGTTGAGCCGCCGCGACGCCATCAGGATGAAGATGCGGAAGGCAGTATCGCTGAAGCCGAAGCCTTCGGGCGGCTTCTCCGCGAACAGACCCACGATCAAATCCACCGAGTCGATATCGTTGTTGTAGACGCGTCGTATCTCTTCGCGCCACTCCACATTTGGAGTCAACTCCTCAAACGTCGTTACTGGCCGGAGGTTCAGCAGCTTGCGGAACTTCGTATACCGTGGAACTCCCAACTCGCGGCAGCGCATAATATCGTGCGCCGCAAGGTCCATCAGAATGCCGTCCGGCCTTACAAAGTGCTGCAGCGTCTTTGGATAGTTATGCAGCACGACCGCACCGGGATTCATCAACCCGAACGAATACAGTAGGTCCTCGATGTGAACGCTGTCGCAGATATTCTGTGCGTCATTACCGGCAATCTGCTGGAAGTTGAGTTTTTGCAGGACATCGCCCGTCTCCCGCGACCAGAACGTAATGTCATCAGGAATCAATGGGTGCATTCGATACACCGCTACAAATTCTTCGGTCAGCGAATAAGGCACTCCAAAGTGATCGGTCTCAGAGCCCGGTATCCCGCTGATCAGTTCGCTTCCGCTCAATCTGCCGAACAGATTTTTGATATGTTCTCCGGCCAGTCCCCACCAGTTGGAACGCATGGCAATCTGCAAGACGGGGTGTCCCAGGATTGCTGTCGTCCATTCGACGGTATGAATTTTAGCGATAATTGCCGCGTTGATAAGACGCGCATGCTCAAACAGGTCGTCATCCCCCCACTCTGGATACTCCTGCTTCAGCCGATCGCAGATGGCGTTATGTTCCAGCGTGAACAGCGTAAAAAAGAGTTCGAGTCCCACCCACCATCCCACCAGCGCAGCAGATTGCAACTGCACGAGCGCAGTCGGGTCGGGATGAACTAGATGATCCTTACCGACGAAGATCTTGCCGTCAACTCCCGTACGTACCTTCGCACGATAGTCCGCCGTGCTGCCATAAAGCTGCGAGCCGTCCCACCAGTGCGTCTCCGTGTTGACGTAGGTAAGCGGCTTGCCCTCATCCGCAGGGGTCCGCGTTGGGTCGGGCATGACTCGCAAAACCTGCATCGGGTTCTCGTGCCAGGTGTCATTCTGTGCCAACGGCACCTGCCACGGATCTTCCTTGACACTCTTGCCATGGCTGAACCAGTCACGAATCTGAAACTGCAGCCACGCCGCCGCTAATAGATTCAATGTCTTCGCGGGCGTAAATTCATTGCGAGTCATCAGCTCCAGGCTCACTACACGCGGACTCGGCGTCATCAGCTCCGGCATCTTCTGCTGCCAGGTCTCCTCCAAAGGAACGTTGCGCCCAAATCGTGCGCCCGCGCTTCCCATGAAGGGGCACTTCAGGTCGTTGAACGTTCCATCCGGCGTGCGAGCCGTCACTACATTGGGATAGCTCGGAGGAGTTCCCGGCACGGTGTCCGGCGTATTGGTGTCGGTGAGATTCTTCTCTCGCACCGTATTTCGGTAGCCGGCCAGAACCCCGAGCGCCAACGGAACCGGCAACGCCGGCCAACCGATCTTCTGGTCTACCCGAACACAGGTTCGATTGAACCCGTCAAGAAGTACCTGTTTGCATCGTCCACTACGAAGAATTTTTACCGCGGCGGCGGCCGCAAGCGCACCTCCGGCCGCAATTCCAATTGCTTTCAGCACTTTCATGGCGGTGTCCTCGTGACACATATGGCTTTACCAGCCGGCCCGAAACTGCACGGCAATACTAAAACCGCTTACACGATCAGAGCAAGAAAATTACAAGAAGACATCGCGACAACAACCATGCCAAAAGGACTACACTCTCTTCGAAGTCGGATGCAGGAGCACCACGGATGGCAGACCTGCATCGGGGAGTGGTTGTGTACTCGAAATCTGCCAAATTCGTTCCATCAGTTGCAGGCCGTCAGAAGCCATCCCCTTGGTTCGGAATTTTGCCCTCAATCCTTACCATCGCGTTTCTCTCGGCGTTGCCATGCCTCGGTATGCCCTTCGAACAACAGGCCGCTGAAGCCGCACCGCTCCCCGCTATCGCTGCGACACTTCCATCAGCATCGGCATTGACGACGGACCCCGAGACGCTGCCCTTGCATACGCCTGCGGTAAATGAGGCTCCCGCTACTTCTCCTGTCATCGTGATCGGATTTCTTGGAGGCCGCGTCGCGAAAGACAACGTTATTCATCGCGAGGTGCAGCTTGCGATGCATCTTCGCCAGAAACACCCGGTTGGAGTCGATGCGGAGGTATTTCAAAACTCCCACGGCCAAAGAGCATTTCGACGAATCCTGCACCTGCTCGATACGAACCACGACGGAACCCTGTCTCTCGCTGAAAAGCAACATGCCCGTATCATCATCTACGGCCATAGCTGGGGAGCCTCCGAAACTGTCACGATGGCCCGTGAGCTTCAGGACGACAAGATTCCCGTTCTGCTGACCATCCTTGTAGACCGCGTCTCGAAGATCGGAGAGGGCGATCCGCGCATCCCGTCGAACGTAGCCCAGGCAGTCAACTTCTATCAGTTAGACGGTATGCTTCACGGCCGTCCTACCATCCGCGCTGTCGATCCGACCAAAACGCAGATCATCGGCAATTATCAGCTCGACTACAAGGACACCCACGTCGACTGCGACAAATATCCCTGGTACGCTCGCCTCTTCATGGGGCCACATATCGAGATCGAAAACGATCCGCGTGTCTGGAACCAGGTCGAAGCGCTGATCAGTGCAAAACTTCCACCGCAGAAAGATACTACGACTGCAACGCTCACAAGTCCGTCAGAATAAATCTTAAAGTCACCAGATCAATCTGCGTTTACCCTGCTGCCAGCGTTCGCAAAACCCCGACATTTCTCGCTTCATCACCGGGAGCATCGACCGGCGTCTCGGCGATAAATGCCGCGTGAGCAAATCGGGCATCGTGCAAGAGCCGGCGAAACGCCTCCGCTCCAATCGTTCCTTCGCCAATATGTTCATGCCGGTCGAGCTTCGATCCCATCGCGGCCTTGGCGTCGTTCGAGTGCCAGACCTTTACCGCATCGAAACCCACCGTCGACTCCACCAGCTTCATCGTCTCGATATAGCCATCCGCCGAGACGATGTCATATCCCGACACATGCACATGGCAGGTATCCAAGCAAACCGCTACCGGAGCGCAGGTCTTCAACGTCTCCACCAGCTCCGCCACCTGCTCCAGCTTGCCGCCGAGCGAAAATTCCGCACCGGCCGTATTTTCGATCAAAATTTTGAAGTTCTTCCCGGTGAAGTCGATCCCATCAATCGCCCGCTCGATTGACTGCGCAGCCAGCCGCAATCCTTCCTCTCGGGTCAGGCCCTTCCAACTTCCAGGATGCAGCACCAGATACTCCGCACCTAACGCCAGAGCGCGCTCTACCTCGCCGCGAAACGCAGTGGTCGAGTTCGCACGTACGCTTTCGGTCTGGCTGCAAAGATTAATCAGATAGCTCGCGTGGACGGCCACCGGCCCCACATCATGCTGAGCGCGCAGCGCCAGCATCTTCGCCGCGTCCTCCGGCTTTACCGGCGCAGCCTTCCACATGCGCGGACTCGTTGAAAATATCTGGAACGTATTCGCTCCCGCTGCTACTGCACGCTCTACCGCCGTCCAGCATCCACCTGCCGTACCGACATGCACACCGATGCGCTTCTTCATTGAATCTGCCATGCCTCCAGCCTACCGCACCTTTGCCGTAGCCTCATCGGCATAGAATGCCGCGATCGCCTTCTCGTATTTCTTCTCGACCACGCGCCGCTTCAGCTTCATGCTCGGCGTCAACTCATCGCCTTCCACTGACCACTCATCCGGCACAACGTACATTCGCTTCATGCTCTCGTAGCTGGCCAGATCGGCGTTCACCTTGTCTACAATCTCCTGATAGAGCTTCACTACTTTGGCATCTTTTACCAGCGCAGCATGATCTCCCACAGCGATGCCCTGCCCTTTGGCCCATCCTTCCAACGCCGCAAAGTTAGGAGAAATCAGCACGCAGGCAAACTTGTGCTTGTCGCCCACCATCGCCGCGTGCGCTACCAGCGTATTCGCCTTCAGCCTGTTCTCAATCGGCTGCGGAGCAATGAACTTTCCACCACTGGTCTTCAGCAGCTCTTTCTTTCTGTCCGTAATCGACAGAAATCCATCTTCGTCTATCTTTCCGATGTCGCCTGTTTTGAACCAGCCGTCCGGTGTAAATACCTCTGCCGTCTCCTTCTCTTTCTTCCAGTAGCCCGGAAAGATTGAAGGCCCCTTCACCTCAAGCTCGCCATCCGCGGCAAACCGACACTGCACATTCGGCACCGCTTTGCCCACAGTTCCAATTCTGTGCGCGTTCGGATAATTCAATCCAATCACAGGTGAAGTCTCTGTCAGTCCGTAGCCTTCAAATATCCGAATCCCTGCATCGGCAAACCATCCTGCTGTGTCCATGCCTAAAGGAGCGCCGCCGGAGATAAACACCTCTACGCGTCCGCCAAATGCCTCGCGAATCTTGCCGAACACCAGCTTGTTCGCCAGCTTCCATCCCATACTCGCCGGAATCTTCCCCTCCAGCGTCTCCGGCCTGTGTGTCTTGCCTGTCGCCAGCGCCCACTTCAGAATCCTAGACTTCACGGGCGACGCAGCCGACTTCCCTTCCACCGCCTGACGAATCTTCTCGTAGACCCGCGGCACCGCTACAAAGATTGTCGGTTGCAACGCCTTCATGGCCTGCGGCAGCAGATCGAACTTCGGGCAATAGGCCACCGTCGCTTCATTGCACATCATCGCGTAGTCCAGGTGTCGCGCCGTCACATGCGACAGCGGCAAAAACGAGATGCAGCTATCTTTATCCGAAAACTTAAACGGATCGGTTGAAACATTCAGATTGCTGGCCAGATTGCCATGCGTCAGCATCGCGCCCTTCGGCTCGCCGGTCGTCCCCGACGTATAGATGATCGTCGCCAGATCCTCTCCGCGCGCGCCCTTCACCATCGCATCGAATGCCGCGTCCCGCTGCTGCTTTGCCTGCGCACCTTCGATCAGCCTGGCAAAGCTCTCCGTGCCGGGAAACTCTCCGGCGTCCATCACCACGACATGCTCCAGCTCCGGCATGTCTCCGGCGGTGGTCAGCTTGTCATATTGTTCCTTCGAAGAGACGACGGCCACCTTCGCACCGGAGTCCCGTACCATGTAACCGACATGTTCCGCCGTCAATGTTGGATAAAGCGGCACATCGACTCCGCCGATTGCCAGCGTAGCAAAGTCCGTTACCGCCCACTCCCAGCGGTTTTCTGAAAGGATTACGACCCGGTCGCCCTTACCTAGCCCCCATCCGCGCAGCACATCGGACAGCGCCCGCACCCGTCCATAAAGTTCGGTCGAAGAGATCGACCTCCACTCCCCCGTCGCATCCTGCCATCGCATTACAGGACGCTCACCCCGCCCCGTAACCTTCACCAGAACATCGTTCAAAGTCGTCAGGTCAAACATGTCGCCTCCAGCATCGGCTGTCAGAGGGCATTATTGCAGCAATTGGTTGAAGATGCAGTCGCCGAAGACTCTTTCGTTCCGTACCTCGGTTTTTTCAGCGAAGACCTTAAGCCTTCGTCGCGGTAATCCCATTCAGCAGCACATCCATCACCTGCGCCGCCGTAGCCTTGGCGTCATAGATTCGCCCGGTAAAGATCGCCGAGCTTACCAGCTCGTCAATCGTGCCGAACATACAGTGCGCTACCACGCCGTCGGAGAGATCGCTCCGAAAGATGCCCATATCCTGTCCTCGCCGAACCACCTCGCGAACCGTCTGGATGTACCTTGCCAGATGGCGGTGCGAGAACTCCGCAATGAACTTTGCGCTCTGCCGCATCTCTGTCTGCAGCAGTACGGCCATGCTCCGGTTCACCTGATAGCTCTCCAGATGTACCTGTGCAATGTACTCGAGCTGCTCTCGCGGGCCTGCGATGGTCACAAATGCATCTGCGATCTGCTGATAGAACGTCTCGAATCTTCGGTCGATCGCCGTTCGCAGGACATCGTCCTTGCTCTTGAAGTAGAGATAAACCGTCCCGTCCGCCACCCCGGCGCGCTTCGCAATCTCGCTTACAGGCGATTTGAAGTATCCCCGCTCGGCGATTACCTCCACAGCCGCATCGAGGATACGCTGATACTTTTCACAGGCTGCCAGCTCTTCTTCCGTCTTCTTCAAGCCCTCTCCCACTTCGGTGCTCAGTCCGTAACGTGAATTTTCGGCAAAAGCTTAGTCTTGCAACTGTAGTAATGCTGGATAAATCTACCAACGGAACCCGACTTGGCCCTCAAAAATGCATCTTTATGCATTTTTCCACTTTTCCACAGCGATCCATCTCAAATAAGAAAAGGTCAGCCCTACTGAAAGCAAGACTGACCCGTAAATCCATTACCGTTGAATGCAAATACACTACATCCGTCTTCTACCAGCCTGTTCGGCCAGAGAAGTGGAGGGAAAATTACGCCTGCGGAACCGGAGTCAACCGAACGAATGCCGCAGCCTGCTTCGGCCAGTCCGCCAACATGGCCTTTGCCAATCCGCTGGAAGATTCCTCCGCATGAGCCACGATCATCGCCTTCAAGGCTTCCTGCGACTCCTGATCGACTGAGTTGAATCCCTCTGCGGAGATGAACTCAGGGTGGTATCGCTGACCCGACACGAACGAACCGTCGGCATCGTAGACCCACGCCAAACCGCCGGTCATACCGGCTCCGAAGTTCATGCCGACCCGGCCCAGAACGGCCACAACGCCACCGGTCATGTACTCGCAACCGTGGTCGCCAACACCTTCAACAACGGCTATTGCGCCAGAGTTACGAACGGCGAATCGCTCTCCCGCCCGGCCTGCGGCAAACAGCTTCCCGGACGTAGCGCCATACAAGGCCACATTGCCCAGGATGACATGCTGCCCGCTGTCCTTCGCCGCCAGACCACAGGCGCGGATCACGATCTCGCCACCGGATAGTCCCTTGCCAACAAAGTCGTTGGCCTGTCCATCGAGCACCAGCTTCATGCCATCGACCGCAAAGGCACCGAAAGATTGTCCCGCCGTGCCATTCAGATTGAAGGTCACATCCGAGGGGAGATCAGCCTGAGCGCGCCGCAGAACCAACTCTCCGGCAAGACGGGAACCGATAGCGCGGTCGCAGTTAGCAATCTTGGACTCAACGACGTAGGGCTTGCCCTGCTCAACAGCCTCGAGCGCAGGAGCGACCCATGCCTCATCCAGCGGCAAACCAACCGTTGGCTGGTCGTTGCGACCACCCATCCACCGGCTTGCACCTTCCGAGACCTTCGCCAGCATCGGCTGAAGGTCGAGGTTGCCGTCGAACCTGACCTGCTCCAGCAGGTCCGTACGACCAATCGCTTCGTCGAGCGAAGCGAAGCCATACTTCGCCAGCAACTGCTGCAAGTCAGCCGAAAGTTGCTCGAAGAACCGAACCACATGCTCCGGCTTGCCGCGGAACTTCGCCCGCAACTCCGGCTTCTGCGTCGCAATGCCCGTGGGACAGGTGTTCAGGTGGCATTGACGGGCCATATCGCAACCCAGAACTACCAGTACCGCTGTACCGAACGCATACTCATCCGCGCCGAGCAGAGCCGCAATCAGAATGTCGTGGGCAGTCGCCAGACCACCATCGGTACGCAGACGAACGCGCCCACGCATACCATTCTGCATCAGCACCTGCTGCGCCTCGGCCAGTCCAAGCTCCCATGGATTGCCTGCATACTTGATGCTCGACAAAGCCGCTGCACCGGTTCCACCGACATTGCCAGCGATGACGATGAAATCTGCATACGCCTTGGCGACACCGGCAGCAACTGTGCCGACGCCGCAGCCGGAGACCAGCTTGACGCCCACCGCAGCCTTCGGGTTCACGCGCTTCAGATCGTAGATAAGCTGTGCGAGGTCCTCGATGGAGTAGATGTCGTGATGCGGCGGAGGCGAGATCAGCGGAACGCCGGGCTGAGCATGGCGAAGACGCGCAATCATCCCGCTTACCTTGTGGCCGGGCAACTGTCCGCCCTCACCGGGCTTCGCACCCTGCGCCACCTTGATCTCGATCTCTTCCGCGTGCGCCAGATACTCAGCCGTCACGCCGAAACGTCCGGAGGCAATCTGCTTGATCTTGTTGTTCAGCGAAGTATGCACAGCCGGAGCTTCGACGACAGGCTCTGCCACTGCAGCAGCGCCACCGCCGGAACGCGACCGCGCCTGTAGGATCAGCTCCTCGTCCTGATGGATCCTGCCGCCGTCGACGGAGTTAAGCTTGTAAACCGCTCGGTCTTCACCGCCTTCACCAGTGTTCGAGCGTGCGCCGAGCATGTTCATACCGGCAGTGATGGTCTGGTGCGCCTCCGGGCTCAACGAGCCGAGGGACATTGCGCTGGCGATGAACCGCTTGCACAGGCTCGACGGCGATTCAACACTGCTCAAAGGTAGCTCAGCGGCCGATGGGCGAATCTTCAACAGATCGCGCAGGACAGCCGGATCGTGTTCCAGAACTTCCTGGGTAAAGATGGCAAACGCGCCCGCCGGATCGGTCGGCTGCGGAACATTGCGCGCCGTGCCAACTACAGACTGCAACGCCTTGACGTTGGGTGGCTGCCAGGCATGAGGCTCAGAGACGTTGGCCTTGCGGAAGCGCACCCAGCCATAGTCCGGCAGGTCTGCGGTAGCAGCAACTCCTTCATCCACCAGCCACGTCTGCCGAAGCTGACGCTCCACCTCCGCAAACCCGATGCCCGAAAGAGGCGCGGGAGTGTCGACAAAGCAGCGATCGACCACGCTGGAGTGCAGGCCGAGGATATCGAACAGATGTCCGCCGCGATAGCTGTGAACGACCGAGATGCCCATCTTCGACATCACCTTCGCCAGACCGGCATCAAGCGCCTTCAGCATCTTGCGCTCGTACGCCTCTGCATCCGTTCCCGCAGGTGCCACGCTCAAAGCAGTCTCAAGGGCAAGCCACGGGCAAACCACGCCAGCGCCATAGCCGATCAGGACTGCTGCGTGATGAATATCGCGGCAATCGCCGGCTTCAACGGCGATTCCGGCCAGCGTCCGCAGACCAGCGCCAACCAATGCCTGATGCACCGCTCCGGTGGCCATCGCCATCGGAACCGGCAGCCGCTCCGGACTCGCCGAGCGGTCGGAGAGCAAGAGGATGCGCGCGCCGTTGCGGACCAGTTGAATGGCCTGCATGCAGATGTCATCGAGTCCTTGAAGCAGGGTGCTCTCCGGCTTGAAGACGCACTGCAGTTCAGCAAAGTTCAGCTCTGCCGCATGAGGATATTCGCGCTTCCGCAGAGCCTCAACTTGCCCCAGAGAGATAAAAGGCGACGCTAACGAGAGCCCGGGCAGCGGCGAATTCTTGTCGAGCAGATGGGCCCATGGACCGAGGCGCGTATGCAGCGAAACCACGCAGGCCTCGCGCAGAGGATCGATCGCGGGGTTGGTCACCTGCGCAAACCGCTGCCGGAAGTAGGCGTACAAAGGCCGTGGCGAACGCGCCAGAAAAGCCAGCGGAGTGTCGTCGCCCATCGACCAGACCGGGTCCTTGCCCTCGGCTGCCATCGGCTGCAGAATCATCTTCACGTCTTCGCGTGTGTAGCCAAATCCACGATGCGTCGCCGAGAGGGTCGCTGCCTCAATCGGATGGAAGGGGACAGGGTTCAGCGGAGTATCTTCTACAAGCTTGGCGTAGGTCGCTCCGGCATCGAAGATCTGCAACAGCTCCTCGTTCTCGTAGACCTTATGGGCCTCGAGATCGACAAGGAACATCTCACCCGGTCCAAGACGTCCGCTATGCACTACCACTTCCGGATCGAGATCGACCAGACCGATCTCCGAGCCTGCAACCACCAAACCATCCTTGGTCACGGCAAAACGGCAGGGGCGAAGACCGTTGCGGTCCAATGCAGCGCCAACAACTTTGCCGTCGCTGAAGGCCAGTGCTGCCGGGCCATCCCACGGTTCAGCGCAATCGATGTGGTAACGCAGGAACGAAGACTTTTCGTGACCCTCGGACGCAGGCGGGAGGAGCATGCGAACCGCCTCGGCCAGCGTTCTGCCATTCTGCGAGAGCAGTTCAATCGCCTCATCGAGGCTGGTCGAGTCCGTGCCGCCCTCGGTCAGCACAGGCTTGCACTCTACCGGCAGCGTGGAATCGCGGGCCGTCATACGCGCACGATTTCCCCAAATGGTGTTGATCTCACCGTTGTGGCCTAGCTTGCGGCCGGGCTGCGCACGATGCCAAGTCGGCAATGTGTTGGTGGCATACCGCTGATGGAAGACCGCGAACGGCGTGACAAACTCCTCCGACGCCAGGTCGGGGAAGAAGTTCGCCAGAAAGCTTCCGGCCACCATTGCTTTATAGGTAATCGTCTGCGACGACAGAGAACAGATATAGCCGGTCACATCCCCACGTTCGTGCGACCGCTCAAATTGCTTCCGGGCCAGATAGAGTCTCCGCTCCATGGTTCCCGCTTCGGCGTTGGCCGCATCCACCACCAACATCTGCCGAATCTTCGGCATCGTTCCAAGGGCCTCTTCTCCAAGCCACTCCGTACAGATAGGAACGTCGCGCCAACAAAGCACCTTAAAGTCGTGTGAGAGCAGACAGCGCTCGAGCAGCGCCTCTGCCCGCGTCTCTTCGAGCGGCAGCAGCAGCATGCCCACACCCAGCGCCTGCTGGTCATCCAACTCAATATTGGTAGCGCGCAGCAGTAAGGTGCGCGGGACAGCGGTCAACACGCCCACGCCATCGCTGCTCTTTCCATCGGCAGCGGTCGCACCACGGTGCGCCAGGCGGCCAAGAGCGGTCAAAGCCTGCTCAAGAATCTTATGCGTCGGCACGGCATCCACGGCAGCGACAAAGCCGACGCCGCAGGAGTCATGCTCAAATTTTTCATCAATCAAGGAGGAAGGAATGCGCGGAGAGACGCGCAGGGGGCTCTGGGCAGACAAGGGGGCAGGGGTCAGGGCAGCGGGGTTTAACGTATTTGTAAAAAACCGGTCCATGCTTCACTATACGTCCAGCGATGCTCAAGTGTCGCCAGAGGTACCTTCCTTTTTTTGATACGCTTCATAAAGCAAATCAGCGGGGGCATGTATAAATATACACGATGATGTATATTTATACATGCCCTATTCTTCTGTCCGGGGCTGACATCTAAGCCTTACGATCCATTTCCATGAGTGTGTTGCGACCGTTAACATAGATACATTGCAATCTTTTACAGAGTTATATTGCGATTTTTTAATAGGTGAATCACCCGCATGAAACAACAGCGTCATACCGTAATTCGAGAGTTGCTGGTAACGGCCTCCGTTGCCAATCAGGATGAGTTGCGGAAAAAACTTGCGGGTCGAGGCTTCCATGTCACTCAGGCCACCCTCTCACGGGACATCCATGAGCTCCGGCTCTCCAAGGGGCCTGCCGGCTATTCCCTTCCCGGCGGAGAGGACGCAGCCGAAGACGCGCTGCCGGGTATCCGCGATATCCTTCACAGCTTCGGCCTTGAAGTGCGTCCGGCAGCAAACCTTCTTGTTCTGGTTACAACGACCGGCGGCGCTCAGCCAGTCGCTGCCGGAATCGATTACGAAGACTGGCCGGAGGTCGTCGGCACCATCGCCGGAGACGACACCATTCTCATCATCTGCCCTGACGAACAACAGGCAAAGGCACTAAAAACGCGAATTGAAGGTTACATTGGCTAATCTCGAAGCACTGCAAACATCGACCAAAAGCGTTGGCACCCTGACTGCCAGCTCACGTCCACCCCGCATCGCTGTGGCAGGCGTCAGCGGCTATGCCGGTGGCGAGCTGGCACGCCTGCTGCTGCATCACCCTGCTCTCGAAGGAACGAAGCCGACCTTTCTGGGCCGCGCAGGCGAGGCCGAGGTCGGCCCGTCCACTTCGCTTGAGGCGCTTCATCCTTATCTTACCGGCCCGGGCGCGGCGGAATCCAATCCGGTTTATTCCTTCAGCTGGAACCGAATCGTCGACGAAGGAATCGAGGTGCTATTTTTGGCTACGCCGCATGAGCAATCGCGCGAATGGGTCCCCGAAGCCATCGAGCGCGGCATCAAAGTCGTCGATCTGAGCGGCGCGTGGCGGTTGCAGGAGACGCGCAATCGGGACGTCTATCGCTTGAAGGATGCCAAACCCGCGCTCGCAGATGAGTTGCAGGCAGAGGCAGTCTACGGATGCCCCGAGCTGCACCGCAACGCGATCAAGCGCGCTCGTCTGGTTGCGAACCCGGGCTGCTACTCCACGTCCATGATTCTGGCACTCGCTCCTCTGGTTCAGGCAGGATTGGTCGATCTCGACCACGGGATCGTCTGCGATGCGAAGTCGGGTGTGAGCGGAGCGGGAAAAGCCGCGACGACAAAGACTCACTTCATGTATGCCGCCGACAATCTCTCTGCCTATAACGTCTTCGGCCATCGGCATAGAGGCGAACTGCTGGAACAGCTTCATCTGGACTCCGACCAGATTCAGTTCACGCCTCACCTGCTACCGATTCCACGCGGAATTCTCGCGACCATTTATCTGCGGCTCAAGCGGCCGACCGAGCCCGCAGCGATCAGTGCCATGTTCTCAGACTTCTATCGGGACAGCCCCATGGTTCGTCTCTATCCCACGCCGCACTTGCCGCAGATCCAGCACGTCGTTCGTACCAACTTCTGCGATATCGGCTTCGAGCTTGCGCCGGATGGAAAGCGGATGGTCATCGTCTCCTGCCTGGACAACTTGTTGAAGGGTGCGTCCGGTCAGGCAGTTCAAAATTTAAACCTGATGTGCGGTTGGAAAGAACAGGAGGGCTTGCTGTGAGATTTGTCGTTAAACTAGGCGGTGCGGCCCTTGAAAATCCCCAGATTCTACATGGTTGCGGCAAAGCAATCGCCGAGCTGGTAGCCGACGGAAACCAGGTTGCCGTCGTCCACGGCGGTGGCGTTCAGCTAACGCGCACCCTGGCGCTGATGGGCAAGAAGAGCGAGTTCGTCTCCGGCCTGCGTATCACCGATGCCGAGACCCGCGATGCCGCCATCATGGTGCTGGCGGGCCGCGTCAACAAGTCGCTGGTCGCTGCGATTGGATCGCATGGCCAGGCGGCTGTTGGCCTCTCCGGCGGCGATGGCCATGTCTTTCGCGCGCGCAAGAAGAAGACGAACCCCGATCTCGGCTTTGTCGGCGAGATCGCCGGAACAGACTCCCGCTGGCTCGAAGCCATCTGGACGATGGGCGCTGTGCCTGTCATCTCATCCATCGCTCTGGGCTTCGACGGCGAGTACTACAACATCAACGCCGACGAGATGGCCGCAGCCTGCGCCATCTGCACGCAGACCGATACCCTCGTCTTTCTTACCGACGTCCCCGGCGTAAAGGGAGCGGATGGAAACGTGATGCGATGGCTGACGCTGTCGCAGATTCCGGCGTTGGAGAAGCAGCAGGTTGTCTCTGGCGGTATGTTGCCAAAGCTCAATGCCTGCCGCAATGCCCTTACGCATGGCGTCAAACGTGTACGAATTCTGCCTGCGGAGTCGGCGATGTTGCTGCCTGATCTCTGCTCGACCCGAGTGAATGATGGAACGGAGGTAATGGTCGCATGAAGTTGGCATCCATACAGGCGGCGGAGAGCAAACTGCTTCTCCATACCTATGAGCGCAATCCTTATCTCTTTGTCGGTGGACACGACGTCTACCTGCGCGATGAAAACGGCAACGACTTCCTCGATCTGTTGAGCGGCATCGGCGTCTCCGCGCTCGGCTACGCTCATCCAGCCATTGAAGCGGCCATTCTCGACCAGAGCAAGCGCCTGCTCCACACCTCGAACCTCTTCTATCACGAAGGCACAGCGAACCTCGCGCTTCGCCTCACCGAGATCAGCGGTCTCGATCGCGTCTTCTTCTGCAACAGCGGCACCGAGGCATGGGAGGCCGCGCTGAAGCTAGCTCGCTCTCACGCTCGTCTGCTGCGCGAGAAGGGCCGCAAGATCGGCACGAAGTTTCTTGCCATGGAACACAGCTTCCACGGACGCACCATGGGCTCGGTTGCAACGACTCACAAAGAGAAGTACCGCGAACCGTTTGCTCCGGTCATGCCCGATGTCGAGTTTGTGCGCTTTAACGATGTCGACGATCTGCGCGCGAAGTTTTCGAACGATGTCTGCGGCATCTGCATCGAGCCGCTTCAGGGCGAAGGCGGCATCCATCCCGTCTCGAAGGAGTTCTTCGCCACTGCTCGTGAGCTTTGCGACTCCACCGGCGCTTTGCTGCTCGCCGACGAGATTCAGAGCGGTCTTGGCCGTACCGGCAAATGGTTTGCCTACCAGCACTACGGCATCCTGCCCGACATCACCACGCTCGCCAAGCCCATCGCCGGCGGCATCCCCATGGGAGCGATGCTTTGCACCGATGAGGCTGCTCTTGGCTTCACTCCCGGCCAGCATGGCACGACCTTCGGTGGCGGCCCTCTCGCATGCGCTGTCGCTATTGCTGTACTCGATACCATGCAACGCGAAAACACGTTGGCACACATTCAAGCCACGGGAGAGTTCTTCAAATCGAAGCTTCAGGAGCTGGCAACCCGTCACGACTGCATCGTCGATGTTCGCGGCACGGGCCTAATGCTCGGCATTGAGATCAACTCCGCCGAGCTGGCAAAGCAGGCCGCCGCGCAGATGATGGAGCGCCGCATCATCATCAACCGCACCAGCGAGACGGTGCTTCGTTTCCTGCCGCCCTACATTCTTGAGCGCAAGCATGTTGAGATTGCCGTCAACGCGCTCGACGAAATTCTGAAAGATCTTGCAGCAGCATATGCCGGGACCGCACCGGCAGGAGAAAAAGCCCATGGGTAGCAAAACCGTAGTCATGAACCCGAAGCCCGCAGACGGCGAAGAGATTTCGCGCAAGCCGACAGCAACCCTTGGCATCCAGTCAGACACTGCTTTCAGCGAAGCAAGTAAACGCCTCAGCGGCCGCGACCTCTGTTCCATCGCCGACCTCACCGTGCAGGAGATGGCAGCCATCATGGAGCTCGCTCACGCCGTCAAGGCCAACCCCGAAGACTTCCGCCATGCGCTCGACGCCCGCCAGATGGTGATGTTCTTCGAGAAGGCATCGTTGCGCACACGCGTCACCTTTGAAGCCGCAATCAACACGCTCGGCGGAAACGCCATCTTCGTCGATCAGACGCAGTCTCCTCTCGGCGAGCGCGAATCACTCTCCGACATGGCGCGCAACCTCGAGCGCTGGATGAACATCATCGTGCTGCGCACCTATGCGCACGACACCATCACCGAGATGGCCGCATGCTCCAAGGTTCCCGTCATTAATGCACTCTCCGACCTTGAGCATCCCTGTCAGGCCATCGCCGATTTCTTCACGCTCGAAGAGCGCTTCGGCTCGGCACAGGGGCTGCGCTTCGCCTATGTCGGCGACGGCAACAACGTCTGCCACTCGCTGATGCTGACCGCCGCACAGCTTGGCGCACATTGCATCGTTGCATCGCCTAAAGGTTTTGCTCCTAAGCTCGATATCATTCACAAGGCAATCGAGATCAGCGAATCGACAGGCGGCAGCATCACGCTAATGCACGATCCCATTAAGGCCGTCACCGGTGCCGATGCTGTCTATACCGACGTATGCACCAGCATGGGCTTCGAGCACGAAGCCACCAAGCGCGCGCCCATCTTCAAGCCCTATCAGGTCAACGAAGAGCTGATGTCCCACGCGCAGCCCGACGCGGTCTTTATGCACTGCCTGCCCGCGCACCGCAACGCTGAAGTCACCGATGCTGTGCTAGATGGCCCGCAGTCGGTCGTCTTCGATCAGGCAGAGAACCGTATGCACGCACAGAAAGCGCTTCTGCTGATGCTGCTTGGCGGCGCCAAGCGGACGGCCAGCAGCCGCAACCGCTCATCTCAGCCTCGCAAACGCTCCTAATCATTCACGTTCACCTATTGAGGTCCGCATCACTATGTCCGTAATTCTCGAATCCCTGCCTGTCGGCCAGAAGGTCGGTATTGCCTTCTCCGGCGGCCTGGACACCAGCGCCGCGCTCCACTGGATGAAGCAGAAGGGCGCTCTGCCGTACGCCTACACCGCCAACCTCGGCCAGCCCGACGAAGCCGATTACGACGAGATTCCGCGTAAGGCGCTCGAGTACGGCGCGGAGAAGGCACGTCTCATCGACTGCCGCGGGCCGCTCGTGCGCGAAGGCATCGCCGCGCTTCAGTCAGGCGCGTTCCACATCACCACCGCGGGCGTCACCTACTTCAACACCACACCCATCGGCCGCGCTGTCACCGGCACCATGCTGGTGACGGCGATGAAGGAGGACGACGTCAACATCTGGGGCGACGGTTCCACCTTCAAGGGCAACGATATCGAGCGGTTCTATCGCTACGGCCTTCTCGTCAACCCCGACCTCAAGGTCTACAAGCCCTGGCTCGACGCCGCCTTCATCGACGAGCTCGGTGGCCGCGCCGAGATGTCGGCCTTCATGCAGAAGTCCGGCTTCGCCTACAAGATGTCGTCGGAGAAGGCCTACTCGACTGACTCCAACATCCTCGGCGGCACGCACGAAGCCAAGGACCTCGAACATCTCTCGACCAGCATGAAGATCGTCGCCCCCATCATGGGCGTCGCCTTCTGGCGCGACGATGTCGAGATCAAGCGCGAAGAGATCACCATCCGCTTTGAAGAAGGCTTCCCCGTCGCACTCAACGGCAAGGAATTTCCTGATCCCGTTGAGATGATGCTCGAAGCCAACCGCATCGGCGGTCGCCACGGCCTCGGCATGAGCGATCAGATCGAAAACCGCATCATCGAAGCCAAGAGCCGCGGCATCTACGAATCGCCCGGCCTCGCTCTGCTCTTCATCGCCTACGAGCGCCTCATCACCGGCATCCACAACGAGGACACCATCGAGCAGTACCGCGACAACGGCCGCAAGCTAGGCCGCCTGCTCTATCAGGGCCGCTGGTTCGATCCCCAGGCCATCATGCTGCGCGAAGCCGCACAACGCTGGGTCGCCGAGCCCGTCACCGGGGAAGTCACACTTGAGCTGCGCCGCGGCAACGATTACTCGATCCTCAACACCGACTCTCCCAACCTCACCTTCCACCCCGAGCGCCTCAGCATGGAGAAGACCGAATCCACCTTCTCTCCACGCGACCGCATCGGCCAGCTCACCATGCGCAACCTCGACATCACCGACACCCGCGCCAAGCTGATGACCTACGCACAGAGCGGCCTCATCACTCTAAGCAAGGGCTCCGAGATGCCACAGCTTGAAAGCACTAAGGACAGCAAGAAATAGACGATGAAAATCAGCGCGGCATCTTCGGATAAGTGGTGCTTGCAAGAACCACCATTCATGTTTCAGCAAACATATGCCACTCCACTTAACGACTTATCAACCTTTGTTCACACTCTTCTTGACTCATTCGAAGCCAACAAAGGGGTTGTATGTATCGAGCAACTCGTATTCAATCCCCGCGAACTTATTTGGTATCTCAAGGGATTGGGAATTGTTACTGACGAGTCTCGATTGGAGCACTCGACACTTGAAGCTGAAGATACTGCGGAAGTCGTTAACATACTCGAGTGTCTGCTCGGGCAATGGATAGACTTTGCGTTTTTCCCATCTTCGAAAGAATTTGTGAGTTACGCAGACCACGACGAATATACGACTGTCTTTACACCAACAGTTGAAATATTGAATCTGCTCCGCTCTAAGATGCAGGCACAAAGTTTCAAAGAAATTGAAAATTGGACATGGAGCCGGCCACGTTCGCAAAGCAATACCAAAGGAACAGATACCGATGTCTAACGAGCAACCAAGTAAGATGTGGTCAGGCCGTTTCCGCGAGCCACTCAACAAAACCTTTGAAGAGTGGCAGCGCTCGTTCCCTTTTGACTGGCGTCTCCTCCCGCAGGAGGTCGCCGCCTCGAAGGCGCACGCCCGCGTCATTGCTGCCGCAGGCATCCTTACCGATGCCGAACTGGCCACCATGCTCGACGGGTTGGACAAAGTTCTCGCTCAGACCACCCTTACTCCGGCCGTCGTTGCCTCCGCGCCCGAGGCTGAGGACATCCATCACTTCACCGAGCTTCAGCTCACCAGGATCATCGGCGACCTCGCCCTCAAGCTCCACACCGGCCGCAGTCGTAACGAGCAGATCGTCACCGACATGCGCCTCTTCGTGCGCGACGCCATCGACGCTACCCTCGCCGGTCTACGCGAATGGCGCAAGGCCCTTATCGACCTCGCCGAGAACGCAGGCGAAGCCGTCATGCCCAGCTACACCCACCTCCAGCGTGCCGAGCCCGTCCTCGTCGCCCACTGGCTGCTCACCTACGTCAGCCAGCTCGAGCGCGATTCAAGCCGCCTCGTCGACGCCCGCAAGCGCATGAACCTCTGCCCTCTCGGCTCGGGCGCCATCGCCGGAGCCACGCTCGCGCTCGACCGCACCATCGCCGCCAAAGCCCTCGGCTTCGACGGTCCCACGCCCAACAGTATGGACGCGACCAGCGATCGCGACTTCGCCCTCGAGTTCACGCAGGCCCTCACCACCCTCGGCATCCACATCTCGCGCTTCGCCGAGGAACTGACCCTCTACTCGACGGCAGAGTTTGGATTTTTAGACCTGCCCGAAGCCTTCTCCACCGGCAGCTCCGCCATGCCGCAGAAGAAGAACCCCGATCTCACCGAGCTTATCCGCGGCAAGTCCGGACGCCTGCTTGGTGCGGCAACCACCCTCGCCACACTCATCAAGGGCCTGCCCCTCGCCTATAACAAAGACCTTCAAGAAGGACAGGAGCCAGTCTTCGACGCAGCCGACACCATCGCCGGAATGCTTAGCGTCCTTCCCGCCTTTACCGCGTCGCTCAAGTTCCGCTTCGACCGCATGAAACTCGCCGCCGAGACGGGATACCTGAACGCCATGGCCGCCGCTACCTATCTCTCAAATAAAGGCGTTCCCTTTCGCAAGGCGCACGAGATTATCGGCAATGCCGTCCGTCTTGGACTGGAGACTGGCCGCGAGCTTGACCAGCTTACTCTCGAAGAGCTGAGGCAGCTCGGGCCAGAGTTCGATCAGGATTTCTACGCATCAATTACTCTAGAAGCAACGCTGGACTGCCACGACGTCGTTGGCGGCACGGCGCGGCACCGGGTCAGACAGGCCCTTGCGGATGCTCGCAAGCGGCTTGAGGCCGAGTCTGGAAAGGTTTAAGACGGCTGTTATGTCAGTGTTTAGTCCACTGTCGCCAGTAAGTGAATCAACCGCATCGTCGCGCCCTCGTGTGGGCGGAGCTACCGTGCGCACGGCGAAGTTACAGGACGCCGTGAACATCTTCGACCTGGTCAACTCCCTCTCCGGCGATGGCACGCTGCTGCGCCGCAACTACGCCGAGATCTGCGAGAACGTCCGCGACTTCAAGATTGCCGAGTCCGAGAGCGGCGTCTTCCTAGGTTGCGGTGCCTTGCACCTTTATGGGCCACATCTGGCCGAGGTACGGTCGATTGTGGTGAAGCCCGAGGCCAAGGGGCAGGGCGCTGGCGGCAAGCTGCTACGCGCGTTGCTCGATGAGGCGGAAGAGCAGGGCGTAAGCTGCGTCAGCCTCTTTACCCGCATCCCTGACTTCTTCTTTCACTTCGGCTTTAGAACCGTAGATCGCACCGCTCTGCCGGACAAGATCTACAAGGACTGCCAGAACTGCCCGCGCCTCTACGCCTGCGATGAAGTAGCGATGGTTCGCGGCTCACTGCCGAAGATCGCAGTGCTCGGGCCAAGCAAGTTCGACCAGCCTGAACTGGTGAAGTTGCAGGCCGGCTCGCTTACTTCCAACTCGGGACAGTAGTGCTCTTCGCTACTGTTGTATCTGCGTTCCGGGATTCACATACTCTGGTGCGTTGAGCTTCGTCTTGGGCAGCTTGGTGGAGACCTTTAGCTGCACCAACCCCTTGCCCCCGGGAGCCATAAAGCTGGCAACGTAGGTCTCGGAGATGGCCTTCTGAAACTGCTTGAGGTACGGTTCCATGGAGACGGGGTTACCCACTCCCTGATAGTAAGCAGTTCCACCAGTGCCCTGCGCTATCTGAGCAAGATAGCTTTGGCCGCTGAAGCTGGCACGGCCGCCGCGAATACCGGCGTCCGAATAGTACATGGAGTAGACGGCAACACCGGCCCGCTGGGCGTCCTTGACCGCAGCGTCGACGTAAGGACTGTTCTGGTTCGTGATGCTGGTGCTGCCATTGTAAGGATCGACGCCGTTCGTAATCATAAGTACAAAGCGGGCTTTGGGAGTTGAGCTCGCATTTTCAGGCCACCTCTTCACAAAGTCGGAGAGGCAGAAGTAGGGGCTGGCACTGAGGCCGGGAGAACCGACTGGAATGCGCAGATCATCTGCAACCGCATTGAGATCGGTCGTGAAGCCCTGACTGTTAATGATTCGGCCATTCTGCATGTATCCCACAAAGGCTTCGGTTCCGGGGCGGAGACCTTTGACGAAATCACGCAGCGCAGGCAGCTCGCGCGCCATGCTCATGCGCAGGCCATCGTCGATGAGAATGGCAACCTGTGCTCCGGAAGCTTGCACCGGCGTGAGGTTGGTGAGCTGGGTCGCCCGATTATTTACCTTGATCGTGACATCGGAGATCGTCGGGACCGTGGGGTTTTTAGCATCGACAGCAACCAGAGCTTGCGTCGGGGTGGGACCTTCCTGCTGAGCTTGTGCTGCAAGGGTTGTGGCAGTCAGAAGAGTCAGGGCCAGAAAATAGCGGGTCATTGATGTTTCCCTTCCAATCGTTAGACGCGTGAGAGAACCGAAGATAACGTAACCAGATCGAACAACTTATCTTAGATGTTTCATGGCATTCTTTGAGCCATTTATCGTATGGTTCTCGTTTGCAGTTGACATATTCTCATATGGGTATATATTTGAACCAATACTACCAGGTGCGATCAGGACCGATGGATTCGGCGTCATCTCCAATCCTCCTTCAACGGTGGACTGGGATTCGCGGAGCAGGGCAAACCTCGGCTCTATCGATTACGTGAATGGAGCTGAGACTGATGCATGACTGGCGAAAGATCTACGAGCGCTACTGGGCCCATCGGATCGACTTGATCCGGCAATGGGCCGAGCGCAGGATGCTGGACCAAATCGCTCGCGAGAGCCAAACAGGAAAGACAAGGAGAGATAACCATGGCGGCTGGAGCTTCTGAACAGACAATGCAAACGCTCGAGGTAGTTCAAGACGAGCTGATCGCGGCAACAATCGATATCGTGTTCGAGTCCATCCTCGAACAGCTCGGGCCACTCAACGAGACGCCAGATGGAACGTCGCTCTCCATGAAGCTTGAGCCATGGCCCGGCGGCCGCTGGTATCGCGATCTGGGCAACAATACGGGACACTTCTGGGGCCACGTGCAGGCCATCAAACCGCCCAAGCTGCTGGAGATCTGCGGACCGCTGTTCATGTCACAGCCTGCCTTCTCGAACGTGCAATACAGGCTGAGTGAAGAAAACGGTCTGACCCGCGTAAAGTTCGTGCACCGCGCAGCCGGCATGATTCCGCCGGAGTTTACCCAGGGAGAGAGAAGCGTCAACAACGGTTGGGGCTATTTCATGAAGAGGATTCGCGAAGCTGCGGAGCGCCGTAGCGGCAAAGCCTAAACATCTTCGAAAGCATGGCGAGGGTGAGATGGAGAGTCATTCCCTCTCGCACAACCGATCGTTCTTTGCATTCTGTAACCATCACCCCAAAAGGAGAGAAGCTATGTCACTCGCAGAGTCTATCTTTACCGAATTTGATATACAGGCACCGATCACTCGCATCTTTCTTGAGCGTTTGCCCGAGAGCAAGCTGACCTGGAGGCCGCACGAGCGCTCCATGACGGCCGGGCAGTTGGCCTTTCATCTTGCGCGCGTCCCGGGAGGTGTCGTGCAGGCAGTGCAGCAGAACCCTGTACAGGCTCCCGAATTCGCCATGGAGACTCAGCCCACCAGCGTTGGAGAGATCCTCGAGACGTTCGATCGGAGCGTCGTCACGGTGAGAAAAGTGCTGCTCGCGTACAACGATGACAGCATGCGCGAAACCTGGCGTCTGATGCGCGGCGATGAGGAACTGCTTGCTATACCCCGAATGCAATTCCTGCGCGACATCATGCTGAATCACTGGTATCAACATCGCGGCCAGTTCAGCGTCTACCTTCGCATGCTCGATGTGGCTGTCCCGGCAAGCTGGGGGCCAAGCGCTGACGAAAGAGACCCCGGCCAGGGTTTTCGCTGGGTACATCGGCCCGCACTCGTCGCCTGATAAACGATCCTCAACAAAATAAAACGGCCTTTGGGTTCATCACCCAAAGGCCGTTTTCGCGTGCTGCTATATAAACCGGTTAGTTGCCGCCAATCCTGATCTTCAGACCGGTGCGGAAGGTGAAGGGCAAGCCAGGATAGCCGATGGGACCAATGTGCTGCTGGCTGAGCAGATTGCCGAACTGGCTGAAGATGGTGACGTGATTGGTGGCAGCGAAGAGGAAGTTGGCGTCGAGCTTGGCATAGCCGAAGTCCAGATCGCGGTTGGGAAGAATAAGGCTGTTGCCAAAGTTGGGATCGAAGCCGTCGAGGTAGGTGGAGTCGTCAGAGCGGCTGGCGAGCGCCCCCTTGAGGGCTGCGGAGAATTTGCTGGTGGTGTACTGTGCGGTGAAGAAGCCAGTGTGCGGTGGGCGACGGAAGGGGCGAGCACCGATCAGGGGGCTCTCGGCTCCAATGGCGATGCCGGGAAGGTTGGGATTCTCCGTGGGGTTGCCGGTGTTGGCCGCGATGGCGTCACCGGAGAACGACTGGATCACAACAGCGTCGAGGTAGGTATAACCGCCACGCAGGAAGATGTGGCGAGTAGGCTGGTATTGCAACTCGGTTTCGAGGCCCTGTGCGCGGAAGGCCAGCGAGTTGAGATAAGCCGAGAAGAGGCCGGAGACCACGCTGGGCGGCAGGCCGAAGTATTGCGTCAGTGCGCCTGACTGCACGCCTTCCAACTGATGATCGAAGATGTTGTGGAAGTAGCCTGCCTTGAGGATGAGCTTCTCGCTGAGGATGTTCTGGTCGATGCCGATGTCGTAGGTGCGTGAGCGCTCCGCACCGACCGGGGTGATGTGATACTGCGCGATGGCTGAGGTATTCCCGGCCAGTTCCAACTGCTTGTAGAGGCTCTGGAACTCGATGGCAAGGTTTGGCTCCTGAACGCCGGTGGCGACGTTGGCGCGAAGCTTGGTTCCTTTGAACCAGCCGTTGCCGGAGCGAACAGGAACATACGAGAGGCCGATGCGCGGTGTTCCGGCTACGCCGTAAAGATGGTTCTTTTCGATTGCACCGCCAAGGGAGTAGAAGAGACGGCTTTTGATATCGCCCTGAAATTGAAGGGTGTACTGATAGTTGGTGCGCTTGGTGATCTCGTCCTCGCCGAAGTCAGGCTCGACGAAGCTGCCGCGCTCGTTCTCGTAACGGAAGCCGAAGAGGGCAGTGAGGTGGTGGGTGAAGGCGTAGTCGGATTGGTAGTAGAGCTCGTCGCGGTTGGAGGCGGAGTCTTCGTTGGGTAGAAAGAAGGACGCCTGCCCGGTAGCGGTATATCCGTTGGCTCCGCGAATGGTGACGTTATTGCCGAAGTATTCGGTGAAGACGTCGCCGCCGCCAAAGTCATAAGTGATAGGCTCGCCGACGTTGGTGAACTGGTGCTCCTGCTCGCGCTTGCGGGCGATTCCGTAGCGGACAAGGTTATGCCATTTGCTCTGGAGCGCACGGTTTTCGAGGGTGAGGCCGGAGTAGATGTCCTGATCGCCCTGCTTGCCGTCCGAGGAGATGCCGTAGAAGTCATGCGCGCTGGGCAGACCGCTGGCCGAAACAGCATTGCGCAAAGTGAAGCGAGCCTGCGTGTTGGCAGTGATGTTGAAGCCGAGGTTCGCTACCGAAGTGGCGGAGTGGAACCTGTCCAGAGGCAGCGCGTTGGAGCTGTCGAAGCGTGAGAAGGCACCATAGTAGTCGAGACGGTTCCATGCACCGCTGAGGGCAGCTTCGTTGCGATAGGTGTGGAAGTTACCGGCGTCGCCCGAGTAGTTGAGCGCAGGGCGAAGAGAGTTGCCGCGTGGGCTGTTGAGGCTGACAACAGAAGCTCCGGCGTCAGAACCGTAGAGGACGCTATTGGGACCGCGGTAGAACTCAAATCCGGTAAGGCCGGTTGAGGAGACATTGCCGAAGTCGAAGACCCCGCCCACGTCTTCAGCGGGAATGCCGTCGATGAGCACCTTGTTGGCCGTGGAGTTGCCGCCGCGAACGAAGAGCGAGGTAGCCCCGCCGTATTGACCGGTCTGAACGGCAGCCGCGCCGGGAGATTGGCGAAGGTCATCGACGATGCCGACCTGGGTGACGAGATCAGACTGTGGGATGAGCGTGACTGGCGAGCTGACCTGCTGGATCGGTGTAGGGATTCCGGTGGCAGTGACCGTGACAGCGGTGGTAACGGAGGCAATCTCGAGGGTGACGTTGCGGGTGACAACATCGGTGCGACCGCCGTAGAAATCCTGGCCGATATTAGGCGTGAAGGTACGCGCCGAGGTAAGCAGAAGGAAGCGTCCCGGCGCGGTGCTGCGAATCTCAAAGGAGCCATCGAGGCCGGTAAGCGAGGCGGCGATGGCGCTCTTACCCTGAATCAGTTGGACACGGGCTCCGGCGACGGCGGCGCCGAGCGGGTCGGTAACAGTGCCGCGAACGATGACGGCGCGAGCGCAAGGCGCGGCAAGAAACAGGATGGCGGCGAGTGCAGCGAGCGTGCGAAGAGATGACGCTGCCGCGGAACGGTGCAGAGGTGCAGACATGAGTGAAGCTCCTCCATTCCCCCCTCGGGAATGTGGTTGATGTACGCAGACGGAACCGGTCTCCTGACTGACGCGATGCATGATGGCCGTGGGGCTTGGCTGCTTCCCTTCCCAATGCGCTACGGCATCAGTGGGAGCGGCTGGCTGGCATTCACGCAGCGATAGTACGGCTGCGTGCGCGAATCACAGTTGCGGGGCAGTGGCGGAGTCTCACCGCGCTTCCCGAGCATTCCGAATCGGGACAAAGGGTTTAGGTGGAACGGCTGGAGATACGATGCCACGCCGCAGGAGAAAAAGGGTGAGGCTTAAGTTTGAGGCATCGATAGGTGGAAGTCAAAATGAATGCATAGCCCGAATGCGGATCGACAAGGTCCTGTCGCTTGCGGCCTTCAGGATTCAGGGGTATCCGGCTGATAGGGACCGCCGGGAACGCCCCAGTTCCAGGCGGGCATCGGCGCATCGCTGACTGGGGTATCGGCAGGGAGCGCCGAGTTGATAACGGCGAGGCGAGAACCCCACTCGAGGTAGGCGACGAGAGCAGAACGAAACTCTGGGTCGGAGGGAAGTTCCAGCTCGTCTGCGGTTTCAAGCAGGAGGCCAACCCAGCGGTGGCGTTGCTGCTCCGTGATGCCCCGCCCCAGGTGGTGACGGATCATGGCAGCGTGTCCACCGTGAAGTCTGGAGTAATCGTCGGGACCACCCAGTACCTCGGCGATGAACTGGGCCACATGCTGGAAGTGCTCCTTCGGCATCTGAGCGAAGAGAGGCTCAAGAATAGGGTCGGAAGGAACCTTCTCATAGAAGCGGTCGATGAGCCGATTGAGGGGCTCTGCGCCGCCTAGCCATTCGTAAAGGGTGGGGACTTTGGAGGCCATGGCTGAAATTTTAGCGCGATCCACCTCCGTGGTCGATTCTTATGGAATAAGAAGCAGCTTTCCCGTAGTGATGCGGGCTTCGAGATCACGATGAGCGTGGGCCGCGTCGGCAAGTGGATACGTGTGCTCGAGCCGAAGCTTGAGTGTGCCGTCGGCGACGGCATTAAGGACAGCGCCTGCTCGGAGCTCGAGCTCTGCGCGACTGGCAATATAGTCCTTGAGAGTGGGCCGGGTGATGTAGAGCGAGCCGAGACCGGAGAGCCTGATGAGATCAAAGGGCGGCACTGGGCCGCTGGAAGCGCCGAACAGCACCAGGGTTCCGCGCGGACGAAGAACCTCGAGCGATTTGTCGAATGTAGACTTGCCAACGGAGTCATAGACAGCGTGCAGACCGGCGGAGCACATCTTTTTGATCTTCGCTGCGAAGTCTTCTTTGGTGTAGAGGATCACTTCATCGGCACCGGCGGCACGGGCAAGATCGGCCTTCTCATCGTTGGAGACAGTGGTGTAAACGCGTGCCCCAAGCAACTTCGCCATCTGAATAAAGAGAAGCCCTACACCACCGGCTCCGGCATGGATGAGGACCTCGTCATCTCTGCGTATGGGATAGGTGGAATATGCGAGGTAATGGGCGGTCATCCCCTGCAACATGGCTCCGGCTGCCTGCTGAAAGCTGACCCCGTCGGGGATGATAACCAGGCGGTCGGCGGGAGCAACGGCCAACTGGGCGTAAGTTCCAGGAATGGAGCACCAGGCGACCCGGTCTCCGGCCTTTACCGTCGTGACGTTGTCTCCAATCGCCACAACCGTTCCCGCAGCCTCCTGCCCGAGAGTGTAAGGCAGCTTCGCCGGATAGCGGCCTTCGCGGAAATAAACGTCAATGAAGTTGACGCCTGAAGCTTCAAGACGGACAAGAGCTTCGCCGGGGCCGGGAGCCGGTGTGGGGAGATCGCGAAGAACGAGAGCGTCGGGGCCGCCGGGAGCGAGAATCTGGATGGCTTGCATTCTGAATTGGATGCCGTCAGAGATGATTCTACTGTGTTTTTTTGAGCAAGGCGGACAGAGGAAAAGAGCGGGGGATGGGCCTAGATTTAGATAGCGCCTGCTCTTTGCGGCATGGTATTTTGCGTGATGATCGCAGGCTGCGAGACGCCGTGTTCTCAGGCGTCGTTGGTGGACCTCTCCCGGTTTTGAACTTTATCTGTAAATTTGCGCATAATATACAGGTCCTTCTGAGGTGTACGGATGCGGTATGGGCTAAGTTGTGGGCTGGCACGTGGGCTATGGGCTGGATTGCTGACCGCCGGGTTGGCGACAGGGATTCTGGGATGCCATGGGAAGGCGGAGCCATCCATTACCGGGGTGCCCTCGGAGCAACCGACGGTGCTGGCCGCCAAGGGTGCCGCTGCAATTGCTTCTATCTGTTCCCGGCAATCGTTCGCCACGGCGAAAGCGGGCGTAATCGCCGGAGAAACCAAATTGCGCGAAGACGTCTTCGAGATGCGCGATCCCGTATCGTATACAGTCATTCCCTACCGGTTGGGAGCTACCGTGAGACTGGAAACGATGCTGCGACAGCAAGCAGCGGCTCCGGGACACCCCAACGATCAGGCACAGTGCATGAGAGACTTTGCCGATCACCTGAAGGGACTAAGCGATCCGCTGGTGGCAGCGGCGAAGAACCAGGACCAGGTAGACGTACTGGCCTTCAAGGACGCCGAAAAAGAGGCCCAGCAGGAGATCGAGTCGCAGGAAGAGATCGAGAAGGACACCAAGTAACCTCAAGCCTCGGCAACTTTATTGCAAAAAGAACATAGCCCCTGTCAGTTTGATCAGGGGCTTTGCTATGTATGCAATTTGGATGCAGCAACTTTACTGAAGCAGACTCTCTTCGGAGCGGAGCCGGATGACCCGGTCTACAGCATAAGGAGCGCGGTGGGCTGCGGTGAAGTAGTGGCGAACCTGCAACTCGCCGAGGAGGCCAATGCCAATCATCTGAACACCAGCGAGGATCAAAATACCGGCGATCACAAAGATGGGGCCATGCTGATCCATAATTGGCTGGCCGCTGAGCAGCTTGAGGATGAACAGCCAGATGGCAAGGCCCGAGCCGGTAGCCACGCCCAGCGCGCCGATGGTTCCGAAGAAGTGCAGCGGTCGGGTCATGTACTTCAACAGGAAACGGATCGTCAGCAGGTCGAAGAAGACGCGGAAGGTACGGGAGATGCCGTAGTGGCTCTTACCGAACTCGCGGGCAGGATTGGAGATCGGAATCTCGCAGATGCTGGCGCCGTACCACGAAGCGAGCGCAGGGATAAAGCGGTGCATCTCGCCGTAGAGCGGGATATTTTGAATGACCTCGCGACGATACGCCTTGAAGGTGGTTCCAAAGTCATGGATGTTGACGCCGCTGAGCGTCGCCATCAACCAGTTAGCCGCGCGTGAGGGGATGCGGCGCATGATGAAGTTATCACCGCGGTGAGAGCGCCAGCCGCTAACGACGTCATAGCCCTCTTCGAGCTTGGCAAGGAAGTTGGGGATCTCGTCGGGATTGTGCTGCAGATCGCCATCCATGGCGAGGATGTAGTCACCGGTGGCATGATCGAAGCCGGCGGCGAGCGCCGAGGTCTGGCCGAAGTTGCGGCGAAGCTTAACGACAAGGACGCGGCTGTCTACCGCGGCTATCTCTTCGAGCAGGCGATAGGTGCGATCGCGCGAGCCGTCGTCGACGAAGACCAGTTCAAAGCTGTCGCCGACATGCTCCATGATGGCCTTGAGGCGATCGTAGAGCGTGGTGACATTGTCTTCTTCGTTATGAAAGGGAACGACGATGGAATATTTCGACACGATGTTAATGATACTCCCCAAGTAGAGCGGCCTGTGTTGTTTAGACATGTTCGAATAAGGTACGGTTGCAGATTTTTTAGCTGACAGAACATTTGTTGTTGATCAGCGCAAAACACTCGCTTCAGAGATCCCCGCAAAGTGGCCTCTCTTCAACTGGAACCGTACCGATATTTGAACGACGAAGCGATGGCCGCAAAATGGGTCTTATCCATTCAAAACAGGGACTTTACCGAGCGGTAAAGTCCCTGCCTGTCGGAACAAAAACAGCTTGTGTTGCGCTATTGAACGACCAGGGTGATGTTCGCCGAGGAGGACTTCGACGATGCGCTGTCCGTTCCCGTTACGGTAAGAGCGTAGGTTCCTGAGGCTGCATTGCTAGTCGTTGTCGTGGTGGTAGAGCTACTGCTGCCGCAACCAAAGGTCGAGAGCGTCGCCACCGAGATGACACCGAGCGCGAGGAAGATGCGCAGTTTACGAGAACGGCCTCCCAGAAGACCGCAGAAGAGCAAACCAGCCAGAGCTATGCCTGTTCCCGTCCCCGGAGAGAATGGCCGCGCAGGAGACTTTCCGCGAGCAGCCTGAGGGTGGGAGTTGGAAAATCGAAGCTTCGCACCACTTCCTGAAGGCGATACATTGGCTCCGGAGCATTGGGACGCAGATGTATAGATCGTCAGCGTTGCGGGTACGGGAGCGGTTCCGCTGACCGTAGTTGTACTGGTGCTGCTGCCGATGGTGTAGCAGGCTGCCAGCGACGAGGGGCCTGTGACCGACCAGTCGATAGTTCCCGTATAACCGTTCACCGGAGTTACCGTGATGGTAGAGGTGCCTGTGCTTCCAGAGGCTACGGTAATGGTGGTAGGGGCTGCAGCAATCGTGAAGTTCGCACCCACATTCACAACGAGCGTATTGGTCGACGGCGCATAGGTTCCGTCGCCGGAGTAGGTCACGCGAATGACGTGTGAGCCGTCGGTAGTGGAAGAGAAGCTATAGGTAGTGGTACCGCTCGAAAGCGTTGGCGCAGGCGATACTGGCGTGCCATCTACCAGAATCGCAACTGTACCGGTGGGTGTGCCCGTACCGGTAGAAGGAGCGACAGAGATAGTGAGTACATCCGCAGCGCCGGAGGCTGGAGCAGTGCTGGCCGCGGTAATGGTTGTAGTCGTGGCGAGGAGCGATGAGCTACCCGCGACTGCAGCCGCCTTCCATGCGGTAAGCAGGTTATTGAAGTCAAGCGAGCCAAGACCGCTGGCCAGGTCGTAGCCGGGACCGGCGGCATAGAGCGAGGTGTTCGCCGCTGCGGTGGTGCAATAAGCTGTTCCGGCGGTGCAGGCATTGTTGCCGGTAGTGATGTCGTGAAACGCCGAGGCGTAGGTCGAGGTATTGGCGGCAAGCGTGTAGAGCGTTGGGTTGACGACGCCCTGCCCCGTCTGGCCGGTCGCCTGATTAATCATGGCCACCATGCCCGCAAAGATAGGAACGGTGAAACTGGTGCCACCGGCAACGGTCAAGTTGGTGTTGCTGCTGTCGCGGAAGCCATTCGAGCAACTGCCCGTGATTCCGGTCCCCGTGTCGCTGGAACAATAGAGATAGCCAGCGTTGTTGGGCGAGGCATCGAGTGAGATATCAGGCACCACGCGGGTAGTACCCGAGGGAATACCAGGAACACCCACCTGCCAGGAAGGCCGGGTGGTATTGAGAACGCTGACACCGCCGCCGCCTGCGGAGATACCGATGGTCGAAGAATCGTCGTTCCAGATCTGCTCAGGGATGTAGGACTTGGCTGAGCTGATAACATCGCTGCCGCTGGACGCTGTCCAGTAACTGCTGCCGCTGGCGACGTTGGCGGTGGAGAACTCGGTGCCGCCCATGGCAGTTACATATTGGCTGCTGGCGGGAAAGTCTACCGCAAGGGCCTGCTGCTGCGCGGTGCTGAGTCCCTTGACGCCATAGCAATCGGTCGAGCCTTCATCTCCAGCAGCCGCGATCACCGTCTGTCCCTGCGCTGCCGCCTGTGCAAACACACTGTTCTCGGTTGCGTATGACGTAGCCGAATACTCAGTTTCGCAGCCGCCGTAGCTGGTGCTGATAATGGGCGCGATGTCGTTATCGACGGCGTATTCGATGGCGTCGTTCACGCTGGCATTGGTGTTATTGCCGGAGTAGACAAAGTAGATAGTCGCGCCGGGAGCGATAGCACCCGAGTATTCGAGATCCAGATCAGACTCGGACTCGTCTCCGGTGTAAACGGTAGAGCTACCAGTGCTCGGCACAAGGACGAGCGTAGGGTCCTTCTTCGTGAGGCCCGCAGCGCTCTGGAAGTTCTCGATATCAGAGAGTGTGACGGCAGACTGGCCCATGATCGCAATCGACTGGCCAGCGCCATTGAACCCTGCGCTCTGCGCTGCCTTAATGTCGTAGATCGTCTCGATATCGCCAGGAGTCAGATAGTGATTGCCAGTCTGGCCCGAGGTGAAGTTTGCAGTGGGAACGACCTGGCCTTGCTTCACCAGCATGTGCGAGTGAGGACGGAAGTTCGAAAGATTGGTGACTCCCTGAATGACGGGAGAGAGTGCCGCGGGAAGACTGATATCGCTGGCAGGAGCGAAGTGGGTGGTGCCGTCGGTCTGATAGTTGTGCAACTCGACGCCAAAGGCGGCCTCGGCCTGCGCCGCCGTACCGGAGAAGGTGATGCGATTTTTGCTGCGCGCCACTCCTTCGACGGTAAAGCCCTGCTGCTCAAGCCATGTCTCGGCCTTGGAGATATCGGAGTCGGACATGCCGAAGCGGGTGGCGAACTGGTCGGGAGTCAGCCAGACGTGATACTGCGGCGAGGCAGGGTTCTGCTGTGCAGCAATCAGGGCCTGAAGATCGGCCTCCTGCGCGGCGGAGCGACTGAAAACAAGGCTCATGCTGCCAAGCTGGGTCTGAGGCGCAAGGCTTCCCTTGTCTTCGGCAAATTTGGCCAGGGGAGGCTGTGATTTGGGGATCACGACGCGCTCGGAAGTGATCTCTCCGGCAATACGGGACTGCGGTTTCTGAGCGAGTGAGGAGATCGTGGAGCCGAAGAGGAGTGAAGCGGATGCTGTCAGCCCTAACAAACTACGCCTGGAGAGGTGAAACTTTCTTGTCATCATCGTCCCTGAGTGCAGCAAAATGAGTTGAACACAGTTTGATTGGGGTAGTTGCGACAGAAGATCATTTTTCAATGGGGGGAGAGGGTGGTGGCCCGGGCAGGAGTCCAACCTGCGACCTTCGCGTTAGGAGTGCGCTGCTCTATGCAACTGAGCTACCGGGCCAAGGATAAAAGGAGCAAGATCAAATTTTACGAATGTTTAGACCGCTTTAGATGACAGTGTACCGTGAGGCCCGAGCCGGACGCAGTGATAAACTTGAGGGTGGAGACTTTATGCCTGAGATACAGCGTCGACGTGCAGTAACAGTAAATATTGGTGGGATTCGTGTGGGCTCGGATGCCCCGGTCGTGGTGCAGTCGATGACCAATACGGACACGGCGGACGTTGAATCGACGGTGCAGCAGATTGCGGCGTTAGCCCGGGCAGGCTCGGAGATGGTGCGAGTCACCGTCAACAATGATGATGCCGCCAAAGCCGTTCCCTATATTGTCGAGGGCATTGCCAAAAAGGGCTGGACGACTCCGATCATCGGCGACTTCCACTATAACGGCCATCTATTGCTGACCAAGTATCCCGATACGGCGGAGGCGCTGGCGAAGTACCGGATTAACCCGGGCAATTGTTCGATTGGCCGCAAGGACGACGACAACTTCAGGACCATGGTCGAAGTAGCAGTCAAGCACCAGAAGCCGGTGCGGATCGGGGTCAACTGGGGATCGCTCGATCAGGCTCTGCTAACGAAGATGATGGACGAGAACTCGAAGTCTGCCGATCCCCTGCCCGCACGCGACGTGATGATGGAGGCGATGGTGGTGTCGGCGCTCGACAATGGCGCCGCGGCAGAACGATATGGATTGCGGCGGGACCAGATCATCCTGAGCGCCAAAGTTTCGGGCGTACGCGACCTGATCGACGTCTATACCGAACTGGCCGGGCGCTGTGACTATGCGCTCCACCTTGGGCTGACCGAGGCCGGAATGGGAATGAAGGGTGTAGTGGCCTCGACGGCGGGTTTGGCCCCACTCCTGCTCTCTGGAATAGGGGATACGATTCGCGTCAGCCTGACGCCTACCCCGGGGGGTGATCGCAGCGAAGAGGTTCGCTGTGGGCAGCAGATTCTGCAATCGCTGGGGATTCGCAGCTTTATGCCGCAGGTAACGAGCTGCCCCGGCTGTGGACGAACGACTTCGACGTATTTTCAAGAACTTGCAGAGAAGATCCAGGGATACCTGGTGGCCTCGATGCCGGAGTGGAAGAAGCAGTATCCCGGCGTGGAAGAGATGAAGCTGGCGGTAATGGGCTGCATTGTTAATGGTCCCGGAGAAAGCAAACACGCCAATATCGGCATCTCACTACCAGGAACCTTCGAAGAACCGAAGGCGCCTGTGTACGTTGATGGCAAATTATTTACGACATTGAAGGGCGACAGAATCGTTGAAGAGTTTCAGGTGATTCTCGATGAGTATGTGGAAAAGCGGTATGGACATGAGCTGGTAGGAAGTCGATAGTACGGGATCGATAGCTCGTTGCAAGTAGAAAGACGGAACGCATGATCGAAAAGTACGAAAATTCTCCGAGAAGTTTCCTCCCCGGAAATGAGTTGTATGTCGTACCAAATGTTCCTGGCCCGTGCTTTACAGAAGCTGGGGGTTCTCCGAGCACTTGAGTTGCACCACTCGAAGCCCGGCATTTTGATTGTGAGTCACCATCGGATTGGTGTGCCAACGGAGACATGCTTCGATAGGAATCTCTTCGGTGCCACAGTCGATGAACTGGATGCCCAAATCCAATACTTCAAGAAGCGTGCTCCCATTGTCTCCGGCGAGGAGCTGGAGAACCTGGTTTCGGGTAAGACACCTGTAAAGCATCTGTATGTAGCGTTCACATTCGACGACGGATATCTGGACAACTACACCAAAGCCCTGGATGTCTTTCGCAGCTCTGGAACGACGGCTGCCTTTTTCCTTGTTAGCGATTATGTAGGTACAGCTACGGTGCCGTGGTGGGACGAGATCGCATATCGCCTGCGAAATACGAAGAGAACAGAGATCCAACTTGAATCTCCAACGCCGCTGAAGCTCTCACTGAATGGGCATCGAGGGGTTGCGATTGACGCCGTCCTGCAGCACTACAAACAGGCGAACACTGTTCAGGCAGAGGAGATGATGGACGATATCCGGCGCGAAGCTGAATGTGAGCTTCCCGAAGTGAAGAGACGATTTCTTAACTGGGACGAGGCAAGAGAGATGCAGGCGGCAGGAATGACGATTGGATCGCACACCCTGTCTCACGCGATCCTCGGAAAACTATCGCCGGAAGCACAGAAGAAGGAATTGGAAGGCTCAAAGAACGCGATCGAAAGACAGCTTGGAAGCAATGTAAAAAGTTTGGCTTACCCGGTTGGGGAGAAAGGCTGCTTCAACGAAACGACTGAAAAGATTGCCATCGATGCCGGTTACAGCATGTGTTTTTCAGCATACGGCGGGATCAACAACGCTACCCATCTGAGACGGAGCAATCTTCTGCGTGGAACAGTTCCTTCGGACCCGGATAAATTTCGTGCCGTGGCTGCAGCTAGAATCAGCCCCTGGACAGCATCCTTAGTGGGACGTTGAGACATCTTTGCGGAGCTCAGCGAGAGGATAGAACGTGCCTCGCCAGGTGACTCCTCCTTGTTTGAGCGTGATGACCATGGACCGCAGCAGGCTATAAAGAAACAGGATTGCGCTGATCGGAAACAAGACGCCGTACCATGCGGAGATTCCGCTGAGGCGCCCGGCCAAACGATAGAGCAGAGCGATGGCTACGAGAGTAACGATGGATGGGATGCGCGTCTCTGGCCATGCCAGCCACGCGATGGGCGCAAGGTAGAACAGCGCGAGCCATCCACAGGCAATCAGCAGCAATGAAATGCGGAAGACGAAGACAGCGAAGAGGTTCTTCGTCATTACGCCAACTACGCCCATCGCTCCAGAGGCCCAATGCACCTTGACGAGGCCGGGAGCGATGGCCACGCGTTGGCGAAGCTCCATCAGCTTGACGCGGCGGGCGAGGCTGAGATCTTCGAGGATCTCCATGCGGACGGCCTCGAAGCCGCCTAGCTTCTGATAGACCGACCGGCGCAGCAAGCAGAAGGCACCGATGCCTACAAAGTCGCGCTTAGCGCGAGGATTATCAGCGCGCCAGGGACGCGTAACCCAAAGCCCGAGAACCTGAAGAAAGCCGAGCAACATGCCTTCGCCGCGAGTCTTGATGGTAGGAGTAGGCAGCGTGACGAAGTGGTCGGCGTTGGTCGCGATGGCTTGCGCGAGGCAGCGGCGAAGAGCATCGGGACGAAAGAGGATGTCGGCATCCGTGAAGAGAAGATAGTCGGATGCTGCATGGCGCGTGGCTAAGGCCATCGCGTGTGTCTTGCCCAGCCAATTCGGTGGGAGTTCGGTGATGTGGAGGACACGAAGCTTGTCCGGATGCGCGGCAGCGAGTGAGTCCATAATCGCTCCGGTCTGATCGGCGGAGCGATCATCGACAGCGATGATCTGGAGGTTTGCGTAGTCCTGTTGCAGCAGCGATTGCAGACAGGCTGCGATGTCAGCCGCTTCGTTGCGAGCAGGAACGATGACGGTGAGAGATGGATTGCCTTCGGGAGAAACGTCGTACTGCGGCAGCGTAATGTCGGGAATGCCGGGAAGTCCACGCGCAGCGGCGATGGCTTTCCATACCCAAAAGAGAGCGATCAACCACGCCAGATACGGGAGTATTGGAGCAAGGTTCATGCTGCGACTTGCATTTCGGAGGAATGCAGCTCGGGAGCATATCTCGATCCGACGAAGAAGATGATGGCCGCAAGAACAAGGGTGATCAGCGTGGCTCCGAGGCCGGTGTTGAGATTGCTGCGGTCGCTGATGCTGCCGATGATGCGCGGCGAGATGGCATCACCGAGAGCATGGATCATGAAGAGCTGTCCTGCCAGCGCAGTCGCTCGGATCTCGGGGCGAACGGCGTTCACTGTGGCTGCGTTGACTGGTCCGGTGCCGAGAAAGATCAGGAAGACAGCGACGGCGAGCGAGGGCAGTGTGAATGGCTTAGGGCCGAAGAAGCAGAGCAACGCGGGAGGGACGGCGAGCAGCGCGCTCCACGCAGGGACGAGGTAGAGCGCCTTGGAGTTTTTATATGACCACTTCTGCGCGATGGTGCCTCCAACGATCGTGCCGCCGAGTCCGGTGACAACAGTGATCGCTCCCATCAGAAATGCGGCGGAGGACTCGCTGCGGCCATCGACACGCTGGAGAAACGAAGGCATCCACCACGAGATGCCACCGAGCGAAAAGGTGACGGCAGCGTAACCGAGGATGGAGGCGAGGTACGCCTTATTTTTGAGCAGGGTGACGACTGTGTCCTTCTTCAGCTTGGCCTTGTCGTGCTGGCTGGCTCCGCGTGCCGGCTCCTTCATGAAGAAGGCGATGAGCAGCGCGAGAATGACTCCGGGAACGGCGGAGACAATGAAGGACATGCGCCAGCCGTGATGTTCACCGACCGTTCCACCGATGAGGTAACCGAGCGCCGCGCCAACGGGAATAGCTACGTTGAAGATAGTGAGGACGCGGTTGCGCTGGTCTTCGGGGTAGAAGTCAGCGAGGATGGCGGGCGCGAAGATGCCGAAGCTGGCTTCGCCGACGCCGAGCGCAGCGTGACGGACGTTAAGCGAGTCGTAAGAATGCACGGTCGCGGTGAGGAAGTTGATGCCGCTCCAAAAGAGGGCGGCGATAACGATCATCGGCTTGCGTGGGAAGCGGTCGCCCAACCAGCCGGTGATGGGCGACGTAAACATGTACGCCAGCATGAACCAGAGGGTGAGCGAGCCGATCTGCGCGTCGGTGGTGTGGAACTCGCCCTTGATCTGCTCCTGCACGCCGGGCAGGATGTAGCGGTCGATGTAGTTGACGAAGTTGAGCGCGGTGAGCAGGACAAGCGCCGTGGTCGCTCCAACGACGGAGGCAGCAGAGGGCTTCGGTTTAGTCGCGGAGGCCATGTTGGGAAGGATAGCAGCGGATTGTGGCTGTTCGTTCATCGCGTTTTGCAGGTATCCCCCCTCCCCTACTTAAAGTATCCAAAGTCTTCGAAACAAAGGACCTAAGTCCAGACTTCCGGTATGACTTAAAAGCGAAAGTCCGGCGCTGGCCGGACTTTGTTTTCCTGTTTTAAGGATAGCAGGAGTGTCAAGTGCTGGAGCAAACCGCAGGTCCTTCGACTGCGCCTCTCGCGATAAAGCTGCGAGAGGCTTCGCTCAGGATGACACTCCTAATAAAACCAATCTAGGTTTGGGTGGCGATCTGCGATGCGGTGCGTTCCTTCCAGTGGTCGCGGGTGAAGTCGGGAAATTTAGCAGGCGCGCTGCCTTCGGCCACCGAGAGCCTGCTGAGTGGGCCGGGTGCGGACCAGGTTGCGGCGTCGTAGACATCCATATCGGGCACCAGGCCGTTGCGCATGCACTCGAGCAGGCGGTACAGCATGATGTAGTCCATGCCGCCGTGGCCTCCCAGCTTCTGCGCGATCTCGCCTTCGCGCTTCCACAGCGGATGCTGGTGATCCTTCCACGAGTCGATCGTGGCCCACTCCTCACCGCCGGTCTGTCCGTCAAGATAGATTCGCGGCGGATAGTCGACGAAGAGACCCTTGGTGCCGGCGATCAGATTGGTGCGGCTGTAGGGATGGGGGTTGACGGTACCGTTCTGGAGCGTGATCGTGCGGCCGTTCGCTGTCTTGATGAGCGAGGTGCTCATGTCTCCGGTGATGTAACGCTCGGACCAGCGAGGATCGGAGGACGGCAGGTGTGCTTTGCGATAAGCATCGAGTCCCATCTGGGGCGTGCTCATGGAGACGATGTAGTCGAACCGGTCGCCGCGCTGGATGCCCATATAATTCGCCACGGGGCCGAGACCATGCGTCGGATAAAGGTTGCCGTTGCGCTGGGTATGAACGGTGCGGCGCCACAAGCCCTCTCCCTTATTGGAGAAGAGCTCTTCGCGAAGGTCGTGGAGGTAGGCGCCTTCTCCGTAGAGCAGGTCGCCGAAGAGCCCTTCGTGGGTCATGCGCAGGATGAGGGTTTCGTTGTAGCCGTAGCAACAGTTTTCGAGCATCATGCAGTGGCGCTGGGTGCGCTCGGAGGTGTTGACCAGCTTCCAGCAATCCTCGATGGTGGCGGCAGCCGGTACTTCGACGGCGGCGTGTTTGCCGTGCGTCATGGCAGCGACGGCCATCGGCACATGCCAGTCCCACGGAGTTGCGATGATGACGAGGTCAAGATCGTCGCGGGCCACCAGCGACTCGAAGGCGTGGTCGCCTTTGGTGTACAGCTCGGGAGAGGGCTGTCCGGCCTTTACGACGAGTGACTGCGCGTGGTCGGCGTGCTCCTGCACGATATCGCAGAGGGCGAGAATCTGCGCGTCGGCTGCGAGCAGATTACCGAGAAGGCTGGTTCCTCTTCCGCCGACGCCGATGATGCCGATCTTTGGGTTCTTCGCGGCGAACGGAACGCCGATCATGCTTGATCCCTGCGGCTTTGCGGCCTCGGCGTGAAGCTGCGGAACGCTCAGGCCAACGGCGGTGATGCCGCCGAGGCGAAGGAAGTTCCTTCTTGAAATATCGTCCAACGCGTTACGCAATTCGTCGCTCATACTCTCTTCTCCCCCTTAAATCTCGATGCATTCGATCTACAGAGTTAGCCTGTAGAGGTTCCCGGACGGCACTTTATCGGTTGTTTCGTTATACTACGTTTTTTCTTAGCTGCAATACGTTTTTACTTCGTTATAATTCATTTTTATTTCGTACTATTGAGCTTTCGCAGGCATACACGAATTTCATGTGTTACCTTGCGAAGGCTCTAAAGCTCTACAGATTCAAGTCGTGATGCCTGTTCAGACAGGCATGAGATAAGCAATCGGAGCGAAATGCATGCAAGCGACGATCAGCGAAGTACACGCGAACCCACACGCTAACTTGGTCCAGCCAGCGGCACCGCGGACCGCGACTCCTCCGCGCAACGTTGCCGTCGATGCCTATCGCGGACTGGTGATGCTGCTGATGATGGGCGAGGTGTTGAGCTTCGCCGCCGTCGCACGGGCGTTTCCTCATAGCCTCTTCTGGCATGTGCTTGCCTACAACCAGACGCATGTGGAGTGGGCGGGCGTTGGTCTGCATGACATGATCCAGCCGTCGTTTACGTTTCTGGTGGGCGTTGCGCTTCCCTATTCGATCCATAGCCGTATTCGCAAAGGGCAGAGCTTTCGGAAGCAATTGGCGCATACGCTGTGGCGAAGTTTGATTCTGATTGCGCTGGGAATCTTTCTGCGGTCAACCCATAGCGGGCAGACCTATTTCACCTTTGAAGACACGCTGACGCAGATCGGTATGGGATATACGTTCGCGTTTCTGCTGGCGTATTGCCGACCGAAGTGGCAATGGACGGCGCTGGGCACGATTCTTTTTGGGTATTGGCTGGCTTGGGCGCTCTATCCTGCGCCGGGGGCGAACTTTGACTACGCAGCGGTTGGCGTGCCTGCGACGTGGCACCACAACTTCAGCGGATTTGCCGCGCACTGGAACAAGAACAGCAATCTTGGGCAGGCGTTCGATGTCTGGTTTCTGAATCTCTTTCCGCGCGCATCTCGGTTCGCCTTCAATGAGGGTGGCTATCTTACGCTGAGTTTTATTCCTACGCTGGGAACGATGCTGCTTGGTCTGCGAGCGGGCGAGTGGTTCCGCTCGGCTGCGCCGAAGATTCCGGTGAAGCGCTTTTGGGTTGTGGGAACGCTGCTTGTCGCTGCTTCGCTGCTGCTGCATGTGACGGGAGTATGCCCCATCGTGAAGCGCATCTGGACGCCAGCGTGGACGCTGTTCAGCGGCGGCCTATGCTTCTACTTCCTTGCAGTGTTCTCTTGGGTGATCGACGTGAAGGCGTATCGGCGATGGGCGTTTCCGCTGGTGGTCGTCGGTATGAACTCAATCGCGGCTTATCTGATAGCCGATCTATTCGGAGAGTCCATTCAGCGAAATTTGCACATCCATCTGGGCTATCGGGTCTTCCAGATATTTGGATTGGGCCTGGCGCCGCTGATGTTCGGCATCGTTGCGCTTCTCATCTATTGGTTGATTCTGTTCTGGATGTACCGCAGGAATCTCTTCCTGCGGATTTGAGATCCAGCGATTACATCGGGCCTTTGGAGTTTTTGGGGCGCGGTGAGAAGGCTTCGACGACGGTCGAGATGCCACCGCGGGGGCGAAAGTCGCCGACTACCTTGGCCCAGACGGGATCGCAGGCTTTGACCACGTCGTCGAGGATCTGGTTGACGATGTTTTCCTGAAAGATGCCGAGGTTGCGGTAGGTGAAGAGATATTCCTTGAGCGATTTGAGCTCGAGGCAGCTCTTGCGGGGCATGTAGCGGATGGTGATGCGGCCGAAGTCGGGCAGGCCGGTCTTGGGGCAGACGCTGGTGAACTCAGGGTCGTCGACGAGGATCTCGTAAGCCTTGAACTGGTTCTTCCATGTCTCGATGGCGGGAAATTTGATGTCGAGGCCGGCGGCGGCGTGGTCGTCGGTGTAGCCCGTTGTGCGCTTGGTGGTCATGCATCTATTTTATCGCGGTGGCTGTTGCCGGGTGCTGCGTCGAGTTTGAAGGCACTATTCGGAGTGTTGTGCGGCGCGGGTTTGCTTATGGTCGAGAGAATCTCATCTCGAAAAGGAAATCACACGATGCATCTAACTGTTCATCCTTCGATTCTTTATGTCGGCACTCCTGTTGTGCTTATCGGCACGTTGAATGAGGACGGCTCACCGAACCTTGCGCCCATCTCTTCGGCATGGTGGCTGGGGTGGAACTGCATGCTCGGCTTTGGTGCGAACTCCAAGACGCCGCAGAATCTGCAACGCACGCGCCAGTGCACGATCAATCTGCCTTCGGTGGCAGAGGTGTCGCAGGTGAATGGGCTGGCGCGGCTTACGGGTTCCGACCCGGTGCCTCCGCACAAACAGGCTCGCGGATATACCTTTTGCGCAGACAAGTTTGGTGCATCGGGATTTACCCCGGAGGATGCCGAGCTTGTCGATGCGCCGCTGGTCCGCGAATGCCCGTTGCAGATGGAGGCGGAGTTGACGGCTGCTCACCCCTTCGCTCCTGAGACGAACGGGAGCCTGATCGCGCTTGAGGTTCGCATTCTGCGCGTGCATGCGCACCCGGAGATTCTGATGGGAAGGGATGGGAACCGCATCGATCCCAACAAGTGGAAGCCGCTGATTATGAGCTTTTGCGAGTTCTATGGGCTGGGAGAGCAGGTGCATCGTTCACGACTGGCGGAGATCTCTGAAGATCTGTATCGACCGGCGCGAGTGAAGGAGATGATGGAGGAAACTACGGCTGCAAAGTGAGCCGCGAGCCAATGGAATCCTGATCGCAGATATCAGCAACCGAACTGGCGAAGATGGTGATCGGTGTGGCGAAAGCCCCACCGCATCCATTGCGATCGATTGAGCGAGCCAAACATCGGATGAGTGGAACAGAGGTTTGCGGCGGAGACCTCACCGAAGCATCGGATGGCAACTGCTATCTTTGCGTGCTCATCCGCGAAGTCCACAGACGAGGGCCGCAATGCAGCACAATCGATCTCGGGAACAGTCTTGATTCCTTTAGGCCATGGGATGGGCAGAGTAAGCGCAACGAAACGAACAAGTGGATTATCGAACTTTCTCGACGCAGCATCGGCGACTGCGCATTCGCCCATCGCCATGCGAAAGGCAAGGACAAGATGGCGAAGCATCTGCGTAGAGGACATCGTGCCCCATCGCGCAGACGTTTGAGGGGTAAGTCTGTCAAAGCGACGGATGAGGGTCACTCGAACCGCCGGATCTGCAAGCGTATTCAACCTGTCCCAACTGTAGGGCATTAATCGCGGCGGCTGAGTGTTGGCCTGTCGTCGCCGGAGTTGGCCGGATTGTTGGGGTTATTGGGATCGTTGTTGGTGCCGCCTACGCGACGCAGAGTTGGCTTGTTGCCACCATTCTTGTCGTTAAGCTTGCGCTTGTTTTCGAGCCGGGCAAGGCGGGCTTTGACATCGTCGAACTCGCTGGTGGTGACGATGTAGTCGAGCCGGGGCGGCATGATGGTCGCAATCTCTTCTTCGGAACGCGCGATGCGGTCCGGCGTCTGAGGATGGTCGGAGAAGACCTTGGCCAGCGTGCCGGGTTTGTGCTTCTCGAGCGCGTCGAGCTTTTCGAAGAACTGGATGAAGGCCTGAGGATCGTAGCCGGCCTTGTACATGTATTGGAGTCCGAGCCAGTCGGCCTCGGCCTCGAAGTTGCGGGAGAACTGAAGGAAGGTGACGGGGATGGCGAGTTGCGAGGCCTCGTAGATGCCGTAGCCGGTCCACGAGCCCTGCGTGAAGATGATGAGCGGGACGGAGCCGATCTGCATGTAGTTCAGCCGCGTCATCTCGCGGGCGGCGTGGTGGGCGCAGACGTGTGCGGTCTCGTGGGCCATCACACCGGCAAGCTCGGCCTCTTCGTCGGCGGCGAGGATGAGGCCGCTGTTGACGTAGAAGAAGCCGCCGGGAAGTGCCATCGCGTTGATCTCGTCGGAGTCGATGACCTTGATGGTGAAGGGGACTTTGCAGTCAGAGTTTTTGACGATGTTCTGGCCGATGCGGTTGACGTACTCGTTGATGACGGGATCGGTGACCATGTGGGCCGACTTCTCGATCTCCATGGAGTACTGCTTGCCGTTGCGGATCTCCCAGTCGGTGGAGTACCAGTTGCCCATGCCGCGGCCGCCGATGTTGCGGTCGCCTACGGCGCTGACGTCGTCTTCGCTGCCCTTCTTAATGTGGGGATCGAGGTCTTCACCGGGTGATGGCAGGGAGTCGGTCTTGGCAGCAGCCTTGGCCGCAGCGGCCTTGCTCTCATCGGGGGTCGCAGTGGGCTTGCCGGGGATGGGCGACTCGGTTGGAATCGTCGACACCGGTCCCTGGGTCTGGGTTTGAACCTGAGCAAAAGCGGCTGGGGTCGCGATGAGAAGGGCGGCCAGGGCAAGTTGCGTGACGGGTCGCATGGGAGTTCTCCTGATGAGCTGCTTCCTTGCCGGGAGACGCAACTCAACACTTCATTTGACGTAGTATGCGCCTTTTAAGGGTGTCAAAGATAGTGGGGGCCGTCTGCCGAAGAGCCCGGAATTTCACCAGAGGAAAAATTTACCGAGACACAACAATGGACAGCAGGGTAATTTTGTAAGTCGGAATATTCGAAGGAGCCTTGAATGCCTCAGTTTTGGTTGCGCGTGGTGGTGTGTACGTTGTTCGCAGGGTTGGGATGTGGGGCAGGACATGCTGAGGGACGACTACTCGCAGCGGCGGAACTGCAATGCGATGCGAAGACGCAACCGATGGCGGTGGAAGAGGTTGCACCGCAGCTGGAGTGGCGGCTGGCGGCGGCGAGCAGCGATATGCGCGGCGTTGGGCAAAGTGCCTACCGCGTGCTGGTGGCTTCTTCGCAGAAGGCTCTGGACGCAGGGCAAGGCGATGTGTGGGACAGTGGGCGAGTTGCGTCGGGCGATAACTTTGGGATCGTCTACCGAGGAAAGCCGCTGGTTGCGGAGAAGACTTACTTCTGGAAGGTGATGGTCTGGGACGAGCGAGGCGATTCCGCTCCGTGGAGCGCGGCTGCAAGTTGGACGATGGCTCCGGCAGAGTGGACGGCAAAGTGGATTGCCCAGGCCGGAACGACGAACAAGACAGAGGATATGCCGATATTCCGGCGGCAGTTCGCGGTGAAGCGCAAGCTGGTGCGGGCGATGCTGTATGTCTCCGCGCTGGGGCAGGGCGAGGTGCATCTGAACGGCAGCAAGGTGGGCGACGCCGAGCTGGCTCCGTCATGGACGGACTATGGCAAGACGGTTCGGTATGAGGCTTATGACGTGACCTCGATGCTGCGCCAGGGCAAGAATGCAGTGGGCGTGATGGTGGGCAATGGGATGTTCAACGTGGTGAGGACTCCGCACCGCTACACCAAGCTGGTGAACAGTTTTGGGCGGCCGATGGTAATGGTGCAGATGCGGTTGACGTATGCCAACGGGAAGACAAAGACGATCGTAAGCGATGGCTCCTGGAAGTCTGCGGCAGGGCCGATCACTTTTTCTTCGACCTATGGTGGTGAGGACTACGATGCAACGAAGGAGCAGGCGGGGTGGGATTCGGCTGGGTTTCGAGACAAGGGATGGAAACGGGTGAGTGTGGTGGATGGGCCCGGAGGCAAGCTGGAGTCTGAGATCGCTCCGCCGATTGAAGTGATGAAGACATATATGCCGGTGAAGACGACGGAGGTAAAGCCGGGAGTGACGGTCTATGACCTGGGGCAGAACTTTGCCGGATGGCCCGATGTGAAGGTGAGCGGGACGAAGGGCGCTGTCGTGAAGATGATTCCCGGCGAGTTGCTGAATGCGGATGGGACTGTATCGCAGATGAGCTCCAAGGGGCCGCAGTGGTTCAGCTACACGCTGAAGGGTACGGGCGCGGAGGAGTGGCATCCTCGATTCAGCTACTACGGCTTTCGCTATGTGCAGGTAGAGTGGGCCTCGGGAACGGGAGAGGTAGCTTCGCTGATCGGCGATGCGGTGCATACCTCTTCGCCGGTGGTGGGCGAGTTCACAAGCTCAAATGAGCAACTAAACAGCATTCATCACCTGATCGTGATGGCGATGCAGAACAACTCGGTCAGCCTGTTTACCGACTGTCCCCACCGCGAGAAGCTGGGATGGCTGGAGGAGACGCATCTTGTGGCTCCGGGGCTGATCTTCAACAGCGATCTGCAGGGACTGTTCGCCGCGACCGAAAAAAATATGGCCGATGCGCAGAAGGTGGATGGGATGGTTCCGACGATTGCGCCGGAGTACACCGTCTTTGGCAAACAAGGCTATGGCGTCTTTGATGACTCGCCGGAGTGGGGATCGGCCAGCGTGCTGGCGGAGTGGTCGGCGTATCGCGCCTATGGAGATATCGGCGAGCTGCAGCGGAGCTATCCAATGATGCAGCGGTACGTGAAGTTCCTAGAGGGCAAGGCGAAGGACGGCATCGTCGCCTATGGGCTGGGTGACTGGTACGACATTGGACCGGGCGGGCCGGGGTTTGGCAAGCAGACGACGTTGGGTGTGACTGCGACGATGATGCTCTATCAGGATGCGGTGACGATGGCGAAGATTGCCAGACTGCTGGACAAGCCGGAGGATGCGGCAGGCTATGACGCGCTGGCTTCGCGAACAGGGACGGCATTCAATGCGCGTTTCTGGAATGCGTCGACGCAACAGTACGACAAGGGCAGCCAGACGGCGAATGCGATGCCGCTCTCGCTTGGACTGGTGCCGGAGGCGGAGCGCGCAACCGTGCTGGAACACATTGTCGCCGACATCCACGCGCACAACGACCATGTGACTACGGGAGAGATCGGCTATCCATACATGCTGCGGGCATTGATGGCAGCGGGACGCAGCGATGTCGAGATGGCGATGATGATGCGGAAAGATCCGCCGAGCTATGGCTCGCAGCTTGCGGCGGGCGCGACCGCGCTGACGGAGGCGTGGGACGCCAATCCGCATAGCTCGCAGGACCACTTCATGCTGGGAGGCGCGGAAGAGTGGTTCTATCGCGGGCTGGGCGGAATCGACTTCGATCTCTCGCGTTCTGCGAAGGATGAGCGGATTACGATCCACCCGGCGATTGTCGATGGCGTGGATTGGGTGCGGTGCTCGTACGATTCGAAGCTGGGAAAGATCGAGAGTGACTGGAAGAGAGACAACGGTGCGCTTGCTATGGATGTGACCATTCCGGCGGGAGAGACGGGGACGGTCTGGGTTCCGGCGGCCGATGGAACTGCGGTGATGGAAGGTTCGACGCCAGCGGAGAAGGCTGCGGAAGTTACATTTGTGCAGCGATCCAATGGTGCGGCGGAGTATCGCGTGGCTTCGGGCAGCTATCACTTCATCGTGAAGTGATAGCTACCACGGCTTGGAGCGGGCTACGGCGATGCCTCGGATCTCGTTCGGGTATTGACCCGAGACCGCGCAGTAGAAGTGATAGAGCACGCCCTCGTGAGTAATAACGGACGGCTTGTGAGCGAAGGTCTCGTCGATGCTGCCGGGCGCTCCGGTGTCGATGAGTATCTCCGGCACTTTGACGAAGGTGTAAGGATCGACGCTGAGCGCAAGCAGCTCGCGGGCGCGGCCAGGCCGCTCATAGTTGAAGCCGAAGTAGAACATGGCGAAGTCGCAGCCGTTTTGTACGACGAAGGGATTGGAGGCAAAGCGGCTGTCGCGTGCGTCCGGAGTGGGTGGCTGCGTAGCGTGAATGGGATTCGACGCCGGATAGGTCGCGCTGCCTCGGGGGCCGTTGCGGAGTATAGGATTTTCCGGATATCGCTTCCACGTCTTGAGATCGGTTGAGGTGGCTACTCCCGTCTGCTCGTGCCAGCCTCCGCCGACAGATTTCGGCAGCGGGTCGGTCTTGGCGTTGTAGTAGAGGTAATACGTTCCGCGGTCGAGCATGAGATCGGGACGGTAGAGGCCACCATGCTCCCACGGTGCTCCGTCCTGCGGATAGAGGATGGGATCGGTGAGCTGCCAGTGCAGAAGATCGTCGGACCATGCCAGGCCGATAACGGCTGCACCTTCTTCGTAGCCTGCGCCGGGGTAGGCGTTCCACGCGCCGAGATAGCGCCCGTTGATCTTGATGGCTTCACCGTTGGAGCGAAGCTGCTTGTCGCGAAGAATGGAGCTGAGGGCGAGGTTATACTTTGTGAACTTCGATGACGGATCGCGAGGGGCGACAAGCGCGACGCGCTCCCAGTGGAGAAGGTCCGTCGACCTGGCAAGGCCGGTCTGGTAGCCGATGCCGTCAAATCCGATGTAGAGCATGTAGAAGGCGCCGTTGGCGTGGAAGACGATGGGGTCGTCCACGCTGCGCTCATCGAAGTCACCCTTCTTGCCGGTGGCTTTGAGAATGAGCTTTGGATACTTGTACGGCGTGCGGAAGGGCGCGACCTCATCCTTCGATGCGAACGAAAGATGAGGTGACGCAGCGGCAGTTGCAGCGATAGCAGAGTTGCGGAGAAACTGACGGCGAGTGTTCTTCATGCTTGGTGAGCCGTTCTACCTTGATACGACTTCGACGGAAGCCGGAACAGTGGCTCGGCTGAAGATCTTGTGGTCGATGTAGTTGTAGGGCGGCACCGTGTTGCCGGTGACGAGCAGCACACCAAGATGGATGAGGCCCGGGCCGTATTGCTGAACGTCCGGCGAGATCGAGGCCAGCACAGGGCTGGTGGGGTCTTCAAGCTCGGCGAGCATCTCGGGGATGCCGTCGTGGCCGATGATGACAGTATCGTGCTGGCGATTAAGCTCGCGGATGGCTTCGAGCGCACCGAGAGCGCTGGAGTCGTTGGCGGCAGCTATAAGGATGTGTTTGTCGTGCGGGTGACGATGGAGGAAGTCGCTGACCAGGCGATGGCTCTCTTCGCGGAGACCACGGCCATCCATGCGGACAAAGGACTCGATCGGCAACGACGGCAGCAGGGTGCGGACGGCTTCGAACGCGCCGGTGGTGCGGCTCTGGACGAGCGTGCCCGCCTCTTCAATGTCGAGGCCGAGCATCCAGTCCACCTGTTTACCCCATCGGTCGATGGCATAATTAGCAAGAATCTCGCCACCCTGGAAGCCGATGCGATAGTTGTCGACGCCAAAGTATGTGGCGTTGGGGTGGGGGATGTCGATGGCCATCAATGGGATGCCGGCAGCGGCGAGGCGCGCGGCGATGATGGGCGCGGCGTGGTCTTCCACCTGGAACTCGATGACAAGCTCGACCCGCTCGCGGATGAACTCCTCAGCGTTGGCGAGTGCGGTCGATGCATCGTAACGGTTATCGAGAACGAGCAGATCGACGCCGGAGGTCGCAGCAGCGGCGCGCAGGCTCTCCGTAACTGCCTGCGAGAAGGGCTGATCGCCACTCTGTCCGGCGAAGCCGAAGCGCATCTTGCGTGGGCGGCTGGCGCTGCGATAGAGACCGTCGGGCGACTGCGACACGTATCCGCGATGGACGAAGGTCTTGAGGATGCGGTAGACGCTGGTCTTGGAGTGGCGGGTCTCGCGATAGATCTGCTCGAGCGGAAGAGAGCGGTTCTCACGCTGGAGATACTCGAGAACATCGAGCGCAGCGGACATGATGGGGATGAGATAGAGGTGGTTTGAGGTCTTGTTCGACAAGATACATCTCCTTCGTGCAGTAGCGGCTGGGTTTATGCCTCTCCAACGATTGAAACAAGCATAGCGTAGGAATTGATTTGAGTTGAAGCCTCAAATTCCCGGATTTTCCGCGAACCGGAATTAAAGGGAGAAAACACCCGGCAACGTGCCCGGCAGCAAAGGCAGGAGCAAACGAGACAAAAGAGAGCGCCGCCCGTCTAAAACCATGGAGCGATGCAGCGAAGTATCGCTGCCGGTGCCTGGCATGTTATTTGTGGCCAGGCGAATGATTTCGGCATAGCATAGTGCGCGCGGGAGATTGCGTATGCGATATGCGGCTGTGATTGCCGGGATAGTGCTGATAGCAGGGACGGTGGCTTCGCCCCTTGCGGAGGACCTCTCCGTGCGCCTGCCGGGCGTTCCAGTCACACGGATTCATGCCACCTTCGAGTGCGGTGCCGATGGCGTCGCGCTTGGCCTTCCCTCGGGGCCTTTCACGGTCGACTATCTGAACGCCGGAGAGAACCATCTGGCTGTGCTTCCTATCCATGGACAGGCGTTGGTCTTCGCAAATGTAATCTCCGGCTCGGGTGCGCGTTATGCTGCCGGGCGCTATATCTGGTGGGACGCGGGCGCGCGCGGTGTAACTCTTTATGCCGATGGTGTCGATGGACATCCAAAGGCCGAGTGCCATGCGGTGGAGAAGAGATGAGAGACGCGCTTTCAAAGGAGGTTGAGAGATGACGAGAAAAACATGGCGTATCGTGCTGACAATCCTGATGTATGGAGGAGTTGTCGTCTTCCTCCTTCCTTACTTCAGGGGAAAGATCATGACCAGCTCGGGCATATGGTTCATGATCGTCGGCGTAGGAATGGCAGTCGTGTGCGGTTTGCTGCGCTGCTATCTCACCGAAGGAGACTGCGCGCGGATACCTCACATCGGACGAGACTGGTAAGAGTGATTCCCTCCTAAGAGAGCGGCATGGTGGGTGCCGTCGAAGACTCTATCTCTGCATGAATTGCGCTTTGCAGTTGCCATGGTGACGGCGGGTAAATGAACGACCTCGTGCAAATTCGAAAAGATCAATACTGAATTAAGATAACGGGAGGGCTTGCGGCAGGATGATCGAATCCCCTGCGCCGCGTCAATGGAGACAGCTTGAATCGATGGCACCAGCTTCCGCAGCAGTTGCACACTCTGGTTGCCTGCAATCCGAACTCTGTCCTGCTCCAGACCGCCTGCTTCGATCCATCGAACAAGCGAAGCTTGCTCTTTCTCGATCCTGTTCAAACAATAACTGCCCGCACGCTTGAAGAAATTCCCGAACTCTTCCGGCGCATCGAGCAGGCGCTGGCCGAGGGATTCTATGCAACCGGCTATCTCAGCTACGAGTGCGGGTATCACTTCGAGCGTTTCAAGGGCATCGCTCTCACGGAGCAGAGTCTCCCGCTGGCATGGTTTGGAATCTATCGCAAGCCTGTAATCTTTGATCACGAGACCGGCCGTTTCGATGGCGACCTGCCACTCTCTTTATCCAGTGAGACGACAAAAGCTCCAGCCAACTTCGCGGATAGCGTTACATTGGCGATCTCGGAAGAGGACTACACCGGGAAGATCGAGCGTATCAAGGAATGCATTGCTGCCGGAGAGACCTATCAGGTCAACTTCACCGACAAGGTAAGCGTCCGCTCTGAAATTGGGGCTGACGCTGCATTTGCTACGTTGTTGCAGCAGCAACCTGTGGCCTATAGCGCGTTCCTGAATGTAGCCGGACATCAGATTCTCTCACTTTCTCCGGAATTATTTTTCAAGATCGAAGAAGGAAAGATCATCACCCGTCCCATGAAGGGTACGATGCCGCGCGGCCTCGATGCTGCGGAAGATGTGCAGGCTGCTATTCGCTTGCAGAACGATGAAAAAAATCGCTGCGAGCACGTAATGATCGTAGACCTGCTGCGCAACGACATTGGCCGCATCTGCGAGATGGGCAGCGTGCAGGTGGACGATATCTTCTCCGTCGAAACGTATCAGACACTGTTACAGATGACCTCGACAGTATCGGGCAGGCTTCGCGAAGGGCTTACCTATTACGACATCTTCAAAGGGGTGTTCCCCAGCGGCTCCATCACCGGCGCTCCCAAGATTCGTACCATGGAGATCATTCACGAGCTGGAAGCAGCGCCGCGCGGAATCTATACCGGCTCTATCGGCTATATGGCTCCTGATGGGAGCGCAACATTTAATGTGGCCATTCGCACGCTCGACTTGTATGAAGGCAAAGCGCAGATGGGAGTGGGTGGGGGGATTGTCGCTGACTCCGATCCGAAGGACGAGTATCGTGAGTGCCTGCTGAAGGCGGAGTTCCTCGTCCGCGCGCGGCACGAGTTTCAGCTGATTGAGACAATGCTCTGGAACGGGGAATTTCGCCTGCTCGGCATGCATCTCGATCGCATGGAGTCCTCCGCTACTTACTTCGGCTTTGCTTTCGACAGGGCTGCCATCAAAGCGCAACTGATCGCAGAAGCGTCTCTGTTCGAACCCGGAGAGCTTTATCGTGTGCGCTCCCTGCTCGCCGAATCAGGAGACCTGACCATCACCTATGCGAAGCACACTGCAAACATCGCTTGGCAGACAGGTCGCATCCATCTCTCTTCAGAACGCACTTCGTCAACAGATGTTTTCCTTCGTCATAAGACAACCCAGCGAAAACTATACGAAACGGAATACGCGAAGTGTCGCAATGATGGCTTTGACGAAGTCATCTTTCTGAACGAGAAAGGCGAAATCACCGAGGGAGCCATCAGCAATATCTTCATCAGCAGAGCAGGTAGGTTACTCACTCCTCCGCTGAGCTCCGGCGTGCTCCCAGGTGTCTTCCGTCGTCACATCCTCGAAACTGATCCCGGAGCGAAAGAGAGAATCCTGACACTCGAAGACCTGGAATCGGCGGATGCGATCTATCTATGCAACTCGCTGCGCGGCATGCGCGAGGTCAGGCTTTCTTCCGCCGACAGCACATTGCAGACGCTGGCGCAATAGCGCTATTCGTCGTCCTCTTCGACATCGAGATCAGTTGCCACCATGCGGCTTCCGCGTTCGACCAGCACCTGAATCCTGCCTTCAGCGTCTTCCAGCTGTTTCTTACACGCGTCCGACAGCTTCACTCCTTCTTCAAACAGCCGCACCGACTCATCGAGCGAAAGATCACCGCGCTCCAGCTTCTCGACCACGGCCTCCAGTGCGGTCAGCTTCTGCTCAAAGTCGGCCATCAGACCACCCCCACTTCCACCAGACCCAGCACCTGTGCCGCAGCCGCATACTTGCCGAACGGTGCGCTCACCTGAACTCCCTGCACCATCGGTCGCGCCTCGGCGAGCATCTCCTGCGCGATCTTCACCCCCTCAGCGCGTGCCGCCTCGGGCGAAGTCGCCGCGGCCATCCGAACCATGATCTCTTCGGGCATACTCACCCGCAGATCGTTCTTCATGAACTCCGCATTACGCAGATTGGTCAGCGGCCAGATCCCTGCAATCACCGGGATACGGAACCCTTCAATCCGCTTCAGAAATGCCTCCAGCAACCGCAGATCGAAGACTGGCTGCGTAATCGCGTACTCTGCACCTGCCTCCACCTTATAGGCGAACCGTCGGACCTCCTGATCGATGTCGGGCACTCCCGGATTGGCTGCGACCGCAACCGTAAATCCAGTTGACTCGCCAATCGAATTCTTGCCGATATCGAGCCCGCAGTTCAGGTTGCGAACGATGTTCACCAGCCCAATCGCGTCCACGTCGAAGACCGCCGTCGCGTCGGGGTAGTTCCCCAGCTTCGGCGGATCGCCGGTCAGACAGAGAACGTTCTTCAGCCCAATCGAGGATGCTCCCAGCAGATCGCTCTGAATGCTCAGCACGTTCCGGTCGCGACAGGTGTAGTGCAGAATCGTCTCGATGCCGACGTTCTGCTGAATCTGCACGCACAGGCTCTGGGCGCTCATCCTCGCGCTGGCCCGCGGCGAATCCGGCACGTTGATCGCATCCACTCCGAGCCGGTGAAGTTCGGCGGCGCCGTTCACCTCTTTGCTGCAATCGATTCCCTTAGGCGGCACAATCTCCACCATGGTGACGAACTCACCCGCAGCCACCATCGACCCAATCTTCGACCGCTGCGCCAACGGTGGCGGCTCGACTTTGTTCTTCACGACGGCAGCTGCGGCAGAGTCACCGCTCTCCATCACCTGCGCACCTGTCTCCATCGCGCCCAGAGCACGCAGCGCGCTCTTCATCGCCCGCGTATAGCTTGGAGTCGTTCCGCAACAGCCGCCCACAAAGGTCGCACCCGCCTTCACCAGCTTGCGAGTAAAGCTCGCCATATATTCAGGCGACGTCAGATAAAGCGTCCGCCCCTCGACCGCTCGCGGAATCCCTGCATTCGGCATCGCCGCCAGCGGCAGCGGGGTCACCTTGCGCATCCGTTCGATCACACTCAGCACCGTCGCCGGTCCGGCGCTGCAATTGCAGCCGATAGCGTCCGCGCCCCACTCTGTCAGTTTGTTGGCGGCAGTCTCTGCGGAGGCGCCATCGAGGCAGTTCCCTTCCTCGTCGACAGTGACCATCACCACCACAGGAAGCCAGGGAGCTTCACTCCGCGCCGCTCGAATCGCCTGCTTCGACTCCGACAATGAGGTCATCGTCTCGATCATCAGCAGATCGACGCCAACCCCGGGGCCACCCTCGGCCATCGCTCGAATCTGTTCGGCAAATGCATCCCGGGCCTCGTCCAGCCCAACCTTGCCCAGCGGCTCCAGCCGAACTCCCAGCGGCCCGATCGAACCGGCTACAAACGCCTCGCTGGCCTGCTTCTCGCGAATCTGATCCACGCACTCCCGTGCCAGCTTTACGCCGGCCAGATTGATCTCACGGACTTTATCCTGAATCCCGAAGTGCTCCAGCCGAAAGCGGTTCGCTCCAAAGGTGTTGGTCTCCACCACCTCCGCGCCCGCCTGCAGGTACTCGGCATGGACCTCGCGCACCAGCTCCGGCTGCGACAGGTTCAGCTCGTCGTAGCTGCGGTTGATGAACACGCCGCGCGCGTAAAGCATCGTCCCCATTGCGCCATCGCACAGCACTGTTCCACCTGCGAACAGCCTGTCTACCGCAGCGGGTTCTGCTACATAACGAATGCCAATACCGCCAGCGCCATCACTCATCTTCTTCTCCGGGTATTCCTATCATCCTAAGCCACCAGCCGGATGCGCTCCAAACCCGGCCATCGAGGCTCCCCGGGATTCCCCTTTGACCCAGCCACCCTGCCTCCTTTGTTATACTCAGCGGATAGCCGTGGCTCCGCATAAATACGCCGCAGCGCTCAGGTTGGAGTTTGTCCACGTTGAAGAATCGAAGTCTCTTTGCCCAGTCCCTCAGCGCCCAGATCTACTGCGGTCTGCTGATCGCCATCGCGTGCCTCACCCTCAGCTCCTGCCACAGCGCTCAATACTATTACTACAAGTTTCCGCAATATACCTTTGCCGACCGGCCGGTTCCACCCAGTAAACTCGCCCAGCGGGTCATGATCGCCTATACGGTCAACGGTTCGAGCACATCAGCCAGTGCCTCGGGAGCCCTGGCCATCGTGGACGCCAAGCGCGACATCCGCAGCAATATTGAGGGCACCATTCCCTCCTTCTCCATCTCCGGTTATAACTCGGGCTATCCCAGCATGATCTTCAACTTCCCGGCGGAGGTTCATGGCTACGTCTACTCCAATACTGACGGCAGCCTGGGCATCATCGACTACAGCAAGGAATCCTCGTCCGGGTCGGCGGGCAAGTTCCCTGGAGCCGCGTCCATCGCTATTCCTCCCGGCTTCATGCACTACTACGCGGCAGAAGAAGCCGCCGGTCAGCTTGCCGTCATCGATAACGCCACGGGCAGTAGCTACGGCCTCAATCTGCCGAACATCGACAAGGTAGCCGTCAACCAGGGCGACACGGTTGTGCTTGCCATGGTCCGTAATTCCAACATCATCTACCGCCTGGTCAAGCTCAACGCCAACCAGTTCGCCACTTCTCAGTTGGCCATCCAGTCTACCGGCGCAACCGACTGCCAGCCACTCAATCTGCCCGTCTACTGCCTTGTTCCGGTCAACTCCACAGGAGCAGGAGCGGGCGGAGCCAACACCTTCGACCGCCCCATTGGAGCTTACTTCTCGCTGGACGGCACCACCGCCTTCATCCTCAACTGCGGCCCCGAGTGCGGTGGAACTACTTCCAGCCTTACACTGCTCAACCAGAGCACGCTCAACGTCAACACCATTCCTAAGACGATCCCCGATAATTCCGCCTTCGTCTCGAACGTTCCCATTCCCGGCGGAGCCACAGTCGCGCTTTCAGACTCCACTACACTTTATGTAGCGGGACAGCAACAGATGCCCGACGGTCTCTTTACCGGCTATCTCACCACCGTCAACCTGGCCGCCGCCGCCAACAGTCCCTCCACTGCGGTCACCGGCAAGTACGGCATCTCTGACGGCACCCACACCAAGCTGCTCTTCGCCGACAACAATACCCTTTGGATCGGCTCGCAATACTGCGCTACCGGCGAGCGTCAGAAGCTCAACACAAACTACAACTGTCTCACGCGCTTCGATCTCGGAGCCAAGACCGCTCAGATCGTGCCCAACGTCACACCGGGCAGTACCGCTGCCGGTGCAACCGTCGGCTATCCCAACACAAATCAGAACCTCTACTACTACGGCGACCTCACTGGCCTCTGCTGGGTACAGGGCTTCAACAAGATCTATACCGCCTACGGTGGCCAGGTACATGTCTTCAGCACCGTCGATGGCTCTGAGATCGATAACCAGTACGTCACTGTACAGGGCACGGCCCTCGACGTCGCCTATTTAGACGCCGTCACGGACGCCGATAACTAAACCTTCGCCTCGAAACAAATCACAAATCAGGCCCTATGCTTTGCAGATCACGCAAAGCATAGGGCCCCACTCTTTAAGCTTGCCCGCTGCTACCATAACCACCATGGCCTCCATCGACATTCTTGCCATTGCCGCCCACCGCGACGACGTGGAGCAGACCTGCGGCGGCACTCTGCTCGCCATGCACGCCCGCGGCTGGAGCACAGGCATCCTCGACCTCACCCGCGGCGAGTCAGGCACACGCGGCACCGCAGCCGAACGCGAGGCCGAAGCCATCGCCGCCGCGCAGATCCTCAACGTCGCTCACCGCGAAGCTCTCGACCTGCCCGACGGCAACGTTGAGAACACGCTAGCCAATCGCCTTAAGGTGGCAGAGGTGCTCCGTCGTCTGCGGCCTCGTGTCGTGATCCTGCCTTATTGGCAGGGCCGTCACCCCGACCACTACACCAGCGCCACGCTCGGCTACGAGTCCTGCTTCATCAGCGGCCTCGCAAAGCTGGACATCCCCGGTGAGCCTCACCGACCCTATAAGATCCTCTACGCCTCTCTCTACGCCGACGTGCGCCCCTCCTTCGTCGTCGATATCACACCGCACATCGAACAGCGCTATCAGGCTCTGGTAGCCTATCGCTCGCAATACGCATCTCAATCCACAGGCGACTCTATCTTCGTGCGCGAGGACGATATCCGCGAGCGCACCTTCGCTACAGCACGCCACTATGGCCTGCTCGCGGGTGTGCGTTACGCAGAACCTTTCGTTCAAAAAGAAGTCGGCCTCATTGAAGACCTGATGCTTCTTCCCGTCCAATCTATTTAGTTTTTTTGAATTCTCTTACATCCACCGCACCAGCGGGGCCGTACTCCGAATGAAGGCGCAACTCAACCTGCATTCAGGAGAGGTCCTATCGTGGAAAAAGTAAATGAACTTATCAAGAGAGCAGTCTCCCGTCGAACGTTCATGGCTGGGGCAGGAACTACAGCAGCGGCTGCATTTCTGGCCGGATGCAATAATTCACCCGCATCTACGTCCTCCGGCGGTGGGACCACCACTCCTCCTCAGGATGTTCCGGACAACGACATTCTCAACTTCGCGCTCAACCTTGAATACCTCGAAGCCGAGTTCTACCTTCGCGCTGCCACCGGCAGCGGCCTCTCTTCTGCCGATGCTCTCTCTGGTGCTGGAACAGTCAATGGCGGAGCCGCCGTTCCAGGCTTCTCCGCTGCCATGCAGCAATACGCTGTCGAAATCGCACAAGACGAGCTCAATCATGTCCGCGCTATTCAGGCGACCATCTCGAAGAACAGCGGAACACCCGTTGCTCGGCCCAACATCGACTTCACCAATGCCTTCAACGCCCTCGCTTCGGCTGCCGGCATCGGTTCGAGCTTCAATCCCTTCTCCAGCCCCAGTGCCTTCCTTGTAGGCGCATTCGTATTTGAGGACGTAGGCGTTACCGCCTACACCGGTGCTGCCCCTGCCATTACCAACGCCAGTATCCTCTCCGCAGCAGCGGGAATTCAGGCCGTCGAAGCCTATCACGCCGCAGAGATTCGTACGCTGCTCGTAGGCATGGCCGCAGCAAAGAATGACCAGACCTACGTCAACTATGCCAACCAGGTCTCCGCTCTGCGCGGCAAGCTTGGCGGCGGCAACGAGACTATGCTTAGCATCAACAGCATCGTCGCATGTGATACCACCAACGCCATCGCCTTCTCTCGCACCACCGATCAGGTGCTCCATATCGTCTACGCCGCGGCGTCCGGCGCAGGCGTAAAGAGCGGTGGCTTCTTCCCCAACGGCCTCAACGGCTCCATCTCAACGACTGCATCCTAAGGACAGATCATCATGGCAAATCCAGAGACCAAACAACTCGATTCCATCATCTCCAGTCGCCGTGCTTTGCTGGCCATTGGCGGCGCAGCGCTCGCGGGCCTTGCCTTTACACCAAAGGCCGACGCCCAGGCAGCCATCACCGATACCGATATCCTCAACTTCGCCCTCAACCTCGAATACCTTGAGGCCCAGTTCTATAACCTCGCCGCCTCAGGCGTCACCATCGACAAACTTCCTACTCCCATCCCGGTCAGCGTCAACGGTGGAACTGCAGGAACGGTCACGCTCAAGCCCAGCTTCACCAAAGTTACCTTCACCATGCCGACCATCCAGGCCTATGCGACGGAGACTGCACTCGAAGAAGGCAAGCACGTCAGCTTTCTTCAGGGAGCGTTAAGCACAGCTGCGGTGTCGATGCCGAACATCGATCTTTACAACTCCTTCAACGCGCTTGCCGCTGTGGCAGGAATCGGATCTGCCTTCGATCCCTTTGCCAACGACGCCAACTTTCTCATCGGTGCTTACATCTTCGAGGACGTCGGTGTCAGCGCCTATCACGGAGCAGCAGGCCTGATTCAAGATAAAAAAACAATTCTGCCCGCAGCGGTAGGGATTCACGCAGTCGAGGCTTATCACGCCGGCCTCATCCGCACCAGCATCAACGCTCTCGATGCCGGAACCGGAACCCTCAACACGCTCACGCAGAAGATCTCGGCGGCGCGCTCCATGCTGGCGAATCCCTCCGGCGCGTCGACAACCACCTACACCGGAACCAAGGCCGACGACATCGGCCTTACGACAACCATGGTCACCCTCAACGGCAGCTCGGCGTCGGTCGCTTCATCCACCATCGTCGATTGCGATTCGAACTCTATCGGCTGGGGCCGCACTACCTCGCAGATCCTCGCCATCGTTACCGGAACCGACCCCAGCGCCACCATTCACAAGGGAGTCTTCTTTCCTTCCGGCCTTAACGGGACGATTAAGTAATCTCATTTCCTTTAAAACAAAGAAGGCTGCTCGCTAACCAGCGAACAGCCTTCTCTATTTTCTTCTACGAATCAGCCTTCCTCAGCTTCTCCCTTTGCCTCAATCGGATCGGCAGCTACGACCCGGTTCCGGCCAGAGCGCTTGGCGCGGTAGAGTGCGGCGTCGCTCTGCTCCACGAGACTTTGCCACGAGAGCTCGCATCCCTCCGACGAAGCCACACCCAGGCTCGCTCGCACAGGAACAAACTCTCCCCGGCACTGCACTATCAGCGCATCCACCTGCGCCCGTATACGCTCAGCAGCCATCCCTGCCTCGACCAGACCCGTGTCCGGCAGCAGGATACAGAACTCGTCGCCACCCATGCGAGCTACGGCATCCTGCACACGCACCGTCTCGAGCAGTGCCCTTCCAACTGCCTGTAGAACGGCATCGCCACATGCATGTCCAAGCGCATCGTTGACTCGCTTCAGACCGTCGAGATCCATCATCACAACAGCGACCACTCCCTTGGAGCGGCCGCACCGCGCTATCTCTCGCGTCGCAATGCGCGTCAGCGCCCACCGGTTGAGCAACCCGGTCAACTCATCGACCTGCGCATGCCACAGCAGCTCCATGCGCAGCTTCGCCGATGAGAGGAACATAAAGCCGAAGGCAATAGCGCTATTCGTTACCAGCGTTCCCACCAGCCAGAAGCGCAGCATCTCGTTGGCAAGTGCCGGATAGTTGGGCGTGCCGAACTTCAGGCTCACCATCACGCGCAGCAACAACAGAAAGGCATAGACGACGAGCGACACGCCGCTCAGGCTCGCGACCAAGCCAATATCCTCGCCCGCAAAGAGAAATACCACCGTCGCCGTCGCTGCCACCTGCACGCTCTCCGTCGCGCACACAAGCAACAGCATCGCCGGATAATGGGATGGCTCAATCAACAGATAGATCGTGCCCACAGCCACCACGCCCACCAAAACATATTGCAGCGATCGCAATCTGGGGCCGCGCTCCAGCAGCTCGTCGAAGCTGAAATGCAGCATCATCATGCCGAGCACTGCCAGCAATCCAATCAAAGGCTGGGCCATCGGCAACACGCCGCCCAGCAGCGTCAGCAGCAACCCACCACCCCGGCTCAGGTTTGCCCCCGCAAACCACACCACACCTTTTGCCGAGCCGATCATGCGGGCATTTACCACAATCACGCCCGCATACATCACATACAGAAGCACGTTCATCACAACAAGTGTGTGCGTGTCCATTGTTTCGTCCTGGGAACCCACTTCAAATACTGCAATGCGTGCTTATTTACCGAACTGTCCGTCAGTATTTTCCCTGGCGAATGGCGAATATATATTTAATATGCTTGTTTCGCCAGTCGAATCTTTATTACCTATCCCTTCGAATTACCTTTCAATCCAAGTCAAACATGCAATATTTTGCACATAGCATCTCTACCGCTAGAGATAAGAACTGAAATTGCCGTTGCCGGGTTGCGTCTGCAATTGTTCTTGCTTTCAACTCTCATATAGCGATGCTTTCGCACCCTTATCGCGAGCCGATCCGCTCCGCAACAAACCGCACAACCTCGTCTGTTACATAAACCGGAGGCCGCATCGCCAGTACCGGCGTTCCCTGCACCAGTTTTAGCGAGACACCCTTCCACTCCGGCCGCCCCAGCACCCCCTCAGGCACCAGAACAGCATCCGCCCGATCAAGATAAAGCCGCGCCGATTCCTTAAAATCCTCCACCGCAGGGTCGAGCACGCTCAGGTAAATGTCCGGTCTAAGAAATCGGAGAATGCTGTTCGACTCGATCACCGCATTCTCTGCTCGTTCCAGCTCCTTGCGAATCCGAGGCATCGCCTCTGCCAAATTGCCCTGCCTGGTTCGCACCCAGAACGAACGCATTGCACCCGCCGCCAGATAACGTGCAGAATCGGTCCCAGTGGCGCCCTGCCGCTCTTCGCTGATTGCAATCGTATGATCATCCGTCTCGCAGTCGCAGGGCTCTCCATTGGCCGAGCACACCCCATGCCCGAACTGTGTCACCTTGAACGCCGTCCAGTTCATCTGCGGCAACGCTGCAATCAATCCCGCGACCACGCTGGTCTTACCGATGTTTCGGCTATGTCCGCCCACAACCAGGATCGCCATGCCAATGCCTCGCTCAGCCCTTCCGCAACCGGGCCAGATCTCGAAGATACTCTTTCAGAGGCCGCGCCGGACGTCCCCAGAAGACCTCTCCCGGACCGCGCATCTTCTTCCCGCTCAGCACTCCCGCGCCACCACCCAGAATGACCCCAGCCCCTACAGTGGCGTGCTCGCCAATCCCAACCTGGCCGCCTAGGATTGCACCATCCTCCACCACGCTCGACCCCGAGATGCCAGTCTGCGCTGCGATAATGACGTTCTTCCCGATCACGCAATTATGCCCAATGTGCACAAGGTTATCGATCTTCGTCCCTCGCCCGATTCTCGTCTCACCCAAGGCGCCGCGATCGATCGTCGAGTTTGCCCCGATCTCAACGTCGTCTTCCACATGCAAGCTTCCTTGTTGCGGGAAGATCACATACTCCCCAGTCTCCGCATGACGCGCATAGCCAAAGCCGGTAGAGCCCAGCACAGCTCCTGCCTGCACCACCACCCGGTCACCCAGAATCGTCTGCGGATAGAGGGTGACTCGAGCGAAGAGGTCGCAGTCATTGCCGATAGAGACTCCATCGCCGATCACCACCCCCGGCCCAATGCGCGTCCCTGCGCCAATCTTCACGCCTTTCCCGACAACGGCCGAAGGATGAACCTCAGCCTCAAATCCCTTCCCCTTTAATCTTTTGGCGACAACCGCAAAGGCATAGCGTGGATCGGCAACCTGACAGATCCGCGGGTCATTCTCCATGCCCTCAAGCCTTTTGCGAGCAAGAATCAGGCCGGCATTTGACTCGACTGCGGCCTTGAGCGACGCCGGATCGACGGCAAAGACCACGGAACTCGCCGTAGCCGTCTCAATGCTCGAAACCCGGTCGATCTCTCCATCAACAGACAAAGCTCCCGCCCCAATCCAGCCAGCGACTTCACTCATCTTCGCCATCAGTAGATCCCCGTCTCTCCCGCAGGCCGCGTCTTCCATCGCCGATGCATCCATAGCCACTGTTCGGGATACTGCCTCACATAACCTTCAATCACACTGGTGAACAAGGCTGTATTCGCGATTGCATCCGATTCGGAGTCACCGGTACGCACCAGATTCAACTCCGCTCCAAAATGTAAAACATATCTCTTCTCTCGCGGCTCCCATAACAGAAAGCCCGGCACCACCGCTGCTCCTGTCTTCAGCGCTATCCGGGCCATTCCGGAAGCGGTACAAGCCTCAACGCCGAAAAACGGCACAAAGACACCCTGCGGAGGCGTCATATTCGTGTCCATCAGAATCCCGACCGTCTCTCCGCCACGCATCGAAGCAATCAAGCCGCGCGCGAAATCGTCCTTGTGCATCACCTTGTTCCCATGCAGGCACCGGATACGATTTACAAAGGTATCAACCAGCGGATTATCCAACCGCCGGATCACCATTCCCATGGGATACCCCATCAGGGAGTGATAAAAACTCGACAGCTCCCACGCCCCCAGATGGCCGGTCAGCACCAGCACACCCTTGCCTCGTTCCCGTGCTGTCAGATAGCTGTCCAGACCGTCATAGCGAATAAACTTGCTTGCCCGTTCCGGAGTATAAGACGGCATCTGGCAGAACTCCGCCAGCAGGCAGCCCAGATTGCGATAGACCGCACGCAGAATCGTCTCGCGCTCTGAAGCACTCTTCTCCGGAAACGCCAGTTGCAGATTGCGCAACCCCACCTTGCGCAGACGGCCTAAAGCGTTGAACGCCAGCCAGCCAATTCCGGCGCCTACTCTCCGCGCCAATCCTCTTGGAAGGACAGCCAAACACGCGACAAAAACCCTTACAACAAAGAATTCGGCCCACTCTCGAGCCGTAACTTCTTCCCGCCGTGACTGTCGCTGTGTAGCCTTGCTCAAGCATTCAGTCTACTAGCGTGTCGTGCTCTTGTTCTCAAAAAACAAAGGGCGGCCAGATCGGCCGCCCTTCGCAAATTACTGTTTGAATCTACTGGTTCGCCTTGGAGACGACGAAGTAGTGGGCCACAGTCCGAACAAACGGACGCGCCTCGGGCGGTGTTGCCTGATTGCCCTTCAGGATGGTCTGGAACGGAAGGTCCGTGCCGTACATCGTGCGGGTGTCGTCCTGGTTCTGCGAGAGCACCGTGCCGTCGAGATTGATGCCGGCAAAGAGTCCCTTGCTGCGCGAATAGGTCAGGAACTCCGCATTCAGCTTCCAGTCCGTTCCGGCCTGGGCGTTGCGGCCAACCGGGCCGGCCGAAGCAGCGGCATCGCCACCGATCTTGAACTTGTTCTTCAGCATGTCCTGAAGCCCCTGCTGATTCATCGCAACCAGCACCAGGTCTGTGGCCTGTCCGCCGATCTGGAATCCGAAGCTGCCGCCGGCAAGCTGCACAAATACCGGAGCGCTCCAGCCGCGTGGCGTGCGGCAGGTGGCTACACCTTGGCCATACTGTCCGCCAACAACAAACGCTGCCTTCTTATAGCTAGGAACCACCACCACGCAGGACGCGCCAGCGAGGATGCTTTGCGGGATCCCTTTATCCGGTGTTGCCATAATCTGCCGAACGACGTTCTGGGCATCTGTCAGGCGCTCTGTCAGCTTCGCCTTATCCGATGCCGCAAATGCCGAGACAGAACTCGCCACCATGGCCAATCCACATGCAATCACTGTTATCCGCTTCATAGTTTTTATGCCTTTCACTTTCCAAGACTTTGATTTGAGTGGCCGCTTCAACATTCGATGAGATGGGAAGAACCAAAGCCGAGTTGTACCTTAGCAGAGTTGCCTGAGGTAACACAAAAAATGGGGGTTGTAGAGATAGCGCCAGAGTTACCCCTGACACGCTCTCTACAACCCCTCTCCCAGGTCTGTGTTGCTTATGACACTCTGCATCACATCCACAGCCATCACAACGGTACGAAGGTCTATATACCTTTGAGCGATTCTTGTTAACTTCTTAGTCAATAGAAAACTACTTCTCGAGGAGGTTCCTATTAAGCGTCTCGATCGTAAGCGCGATGCGGTTGGCCACCCCGACCTTCCGCATAATCCGGCCCACATGCGCCTTCACCGTCACCGCATCGATGCCGAGTGCGCGAGCGATCTCCCGGTTCGGGCTGCCGGTCACCAGCAGGCGAAGCACCTGCACCTCGCGTTCGGTAAACTTCGGTGCGCTGCCTACTGCGGTATTTGCCGTCTCAGTCGCCGACGACGACTCCAGCAGCCTTGCCAGCACCTTTCTGGGTGCCCATAGCGAATCGTCCTGCACGATCTCGATCGCCATGCGAATCTCGCTCTCCTTCGCCGTATGGGTCAGGTACCCCTTGGCTCCGGCGCCGATCACCTGCTGGATGTACTCGTGGTCGTCCTGCACTCCGATCACGATCAGCCGCAGGCGCGGGCGACGCCGATGAAAGGTAGCCAACAACTCGAAGAGATGGTCCGTACATGCGGCATCGATCAAAATCAGCGATACACCGGATGCGTCCAGCGCTCCCGGTACCGATAGGGCAAGTACCTCGAAACCGCTCTCGGAAAACATCGACTGCAAACCAATAATCCGCAATGGGTCAGTCGCAATCAACCCAATACGCAGATGTACATCCGATGCTGTCTCTTTCATCGCCCTTAAAGCCTCTACTTCTCAACGGTTACAGGCAGGCAGTGTGCTGTTGTCAGGGAAAGGTTCGGCCGCCGCTACAGCTTTGGCAGAACGATTCCCTGCTGATTCTGGTACTTTCCTTTACGGTCCGCATAGCTGGTCTCGCAGACTTCATCGGACTGAAAGAAAAGGATCTGACACAGCCCTTCGTTGGCATAAACCTTGGCCGGAAGCGGCGTCGTATTCGAGATCTCGAGCGTGACAAACCCCTCCCACTCCGGCTCGAAGGGCGTGACATTCACGATGATTCCGCACCGGGCATAAGTCGACTTGCCGACACAGATCGTCAGGACATCCCGTGGAATTTTGAAGTATTCGATCGACCGCGCCAGCGCGAACGAGTTTGGCGGCACAATCACGCTATCGGACTGCACCGTGACGAAAGACCGCTCGTCGAATGCCTTCGGATCGATAATTGCGCTGTTGACGTTCGTAAAAATCTTGAATTCATCCGAAACACGCAGGTCGTACCCATAGGACGAAAGTCCATACGAAATCACGCCTTCCCGGACCTGTTTTTCGCTGAACGGAGAAATCATGCCGTGCTCGATCGCCTGTTGGCGAATCCAGCGGTCGCTTTTAATGGCCACGCTAATCTGCTTCCCTTCGTCTTCCGATTCGAGTCTCTTATCATGAGGTAAGGGAAACCGGGGCCTAAAACGCCCCTCTTTCCGTTGCCTCATTAGATTCTTCATCTTACGGTAGCGTTCTTACATTGACAATCTTGTTTCGACTTTCTACCATCACGGTACTAAACCCGGTCAGTAAATGTGTTGAAAAAAAATTACAGCCCAAGGACGGCGGCCCCAAATGATTAAGCAGGATCTTATACAAAGGGTTGTTGAACGTACCGGCCTCCCGCGGACCAAAGCAGAGGCTGCCGTCGACGCCATCTTCGATAGCATGAAGCAAAACCTGATCGCCGGTGACCGCATTGAACTTCGCGGCTTCGGCGTCTTCACCGTGAAACCGCGCAAAACCGGCATCGGACGCAATCCGAGGACAGGCGCTGAGGTCACCATCGCCCCAGGAAAAGCGGTCCGCTTCAAGCCCGGCAAAGAACTCCACCTTCTGGAATAGTATCGGAGTTCGCCCGCCACGGGTCACATCAGGTGCACCGGGTCCACGTCGACGACCAGGCTCCGGCGAGGTATTCCTTGTGTCTCGGCAAAGGCCAGCATAGCGCGCAGGGTTGTGCCCAACGCCTGCCGCTGCTCCGCCTTCAGCACAAAGTGATATCGGTAGATCCTCTTCAAGCGCACAATCGGCGCAGCCGCAGGCCCCAGAACGCGCACCTTGTCCAGCCGCGTCTGCTGAAACCACCGCCCCAGCGTAGACGACCACCCCGTAGCCTCTTCCAGCCTCTCGCTCTGGATCACCACATTGGCCAGCACAGCGTTGGGCGGATAGTGCATCCACCGCCGATAATTCATCTCCTTGCCCACAAACCCCGGATAGTCATGCTGCGACGCAAACTGAATCGCGTAGTGGTCGGGGTGATAGGTCTGCACCAGCACCTTTCCGCGCAGATCGCCGCGCCCCGCCCTGCCTGAGACCTGTGTCAGCAGTTGAAATACCCGTTCGGCGGCGCGAAAGTCCGGCAGCCCCAGCGCAAAGTCTGCGCCGACCACGCCAACCAGTGTCACGCCATGAATGTCATGCCCTTTGGCGATCATCTGCGTGCCCACCAGGAGGTTGATCTCGCCTGCATGGAGCCGTGATAGCAACCGCTCCATATCGCTGCGTCCTCGGACCGTATCGCGGTCCATGCGGCCTATCCGCGCCGCGGGAAAGATCTCCTGCAACCGCTCCTCGCCCTGCTGCGATCCTGCACCCAGAAAATAAAGGTGCTCGCTCCCACACTTCGGGCAGACCTTCGGCACTCCCCTCCGAAATCCGCAGTAGTGGCACTCCAGCCGCTGGCCCGGCTGGGCAATGGCATCGTTGCCGCTCACCGGCTTGTGATAGGTCATCGAGATCGCGCAGTTCTCGCACTCCACCTTGTCGCCGCAGCTTCGGCACATCACCACAAACGAGTAGCCGCGCCGGTTCAGCAGAATAATCGCCTGCTCGCCGCGGTCGAGCGTGGCCTGCGTCTCTTCGATCAGCCTGCGCGAAAAGATCTGCTCCTGCCCCGTCTCTTTGAACTCCATGCGCATGTCCACCAGCTCTACCGCTGGCAACGGACGGTCGGCGACGCGCTGCCGCATCTCCACGCGCACATAGCGCCCCTTCTCCGCGTTCGCCCAACTCTCAAGCGACGGCGTAGCCGATCCCAACACCACCGTCGCATCGTTAAACTTTGCCCGCATCACGGCGACATCGCGGCCATGGTAGCGTGGCGTCTCCTCCTGCTTGTAGCTGGAGTCGTGCTCCTCATCGACGATGATCAGGCCGAGGTTCACCATCGGCGCAAACACCGCCGATCGCGTTCCCACCACAATGCGCGCCTCGCCCCGGCGAATCCGGTGCCACTGCTCGGCGCGCTCATCGGGCGTCAACTGAGAGTGCAGGAGCGCCACCTCGCTGCCGAACGCCGCCACCATCTGCCCCGTCATAGCAGGCGTCAACCCAATCTCCGGCACCAGCAGCAGCGCGGACTTTCCTGCCTCGAGCGCACGCTGCATCGCCGCAAAATAAACCGTCGTCTTGCCCGAGCCGGTCACGCCATACAGCAGATGCGGCGCAAATCCGCCCTTCGTCATCGCTGCCGCAATCGTACCCAGCGCCTCCATCTGCGCTTCGTTCAAAGCGTGCTCATGCGCATGCTTCTTTCCATGCGCGCCCACACCGCCCATGTGGAAGTTCTCGGCAACCTCCTCGATCTTCACCAGCCCACGCTTTACCAGCGTCCCCAGCGTGGACTCCGGCACTGCAGGCAGCGTCTGCCGCAGATCTCTTATGCGCATCCGCCCACCTACCGCAGCCAGCTCTGCCAAAATCGCCGTCTGATTCTCGTTGAGCTTAGGCAGACGCGCATCCGTCACCAGTACGGCTACCTTCTCCAGACGCCTCGCATCGCGCTCCTCTGCCACCGCCTCGCGCGTCAACCACTTCTTGCGAACCATGCCCTCCAACAGGCTCTTGTTCGCGCCCGTAGCCGACCGCAGCGCCGACATCTTAGCCTGCTCCCCACCCTCCAGATAGTTCAACACGGCGTACTCGCGGTTCTGCTCCTCGGGCGACAACTTCGACCGGCGCGAAGATCCCTTCGCCGCGCCCTCGTACAGCACCTTCCGTCCTGCCTCGGCAATGCTGTAGACAAAGTGTCGCTTCACCTCGGCGGCCAGCGGCAACATTCCCCGCAGCACCTCGCCCAGCGGAGCGACGTAGTACGACGCAATCCACTGCGCCAGCTTCATCAACTCATCCGGCAGCAGGGCCGCATCATCCAGCACCTGCTGCACGGGCTTAATCTCGAAGCCATCCGTGGGCGCATCCTCATGCACCCGCAGCACCACGCCCATCAAACGCTGCCCGCTGAAGGGAACCAGCACACGCGCCCCCACCACAGGAGTCACGCCATCCACCGCATAGGTAAAGGCCTGGTCCAGAGGAACCGGAAGGGCGACATCGCAAAACAAGGGCATCCCTCCAGCTTAACCGCTTCCGCGAATGGGGAGCCACCATAGCCAAAAGCTGAGCAGCTCCATTTCCACAACCAGAAAACAGAGCCACTCAGCTTTGAAAAATACGCAGATGAATTGGTGCCTACGCCGGAGACGTGGCATTGATAAGCAACAAGGTCACACTCTCTTCTGTAATGCGTTTGTGAGGCGTCATTCTCGGGACCACCAGCATGTCCCCCTTCTTGAGCGTGATCACCTTGCATCCCTCCGAATCGGGCGCCAGCCACTCCCCCGGCCTGATCTGGCGTGGGTTCTTCGGCGTACCGCCGAGCTCATAGCGAGTCATTCCCTCAAGGATCTGGAAGACGTGGTCGCGGTGCTGGTGATACTCAAACTCTTTCGCCACCTTGTTGTTCTCCGCGCTGATCGTCATCGACACACCGACCTTGCCGGTGATGAGGTCCTTCGAGCCATGCGAGACCTCAAGCTCGTTCATCAGGCCTTCGATCGTCTCGGCTGGGAATACCTGAAAGGTTGCAGCCTGTCCAGCCTCAGCAGCAGGAGCCTGCGCTTGAAGCAACGTATCGGTCAAAGGTAGAACGGCAGGAAGAGCGGCGGCGGCGATTGGGGCCGTCCGAAGGAAGTTGCGGCGAGTTTGTACGTTAGGCATGCAAAAAAGTGAATCATATCCGGCAGCGCTCGCGCCACATGTAACCACTTAAAATGCATTTAGCCGGTTACAAGACTCGTCTTGTAACCGGCTAAATAGGGTTATACAGGTTACATGTCAAAATCAGCGCGGCCCGTCCTCCTGCGGAACCTCCTGACCTTCGCCCGGGAACGGCCACTTGCGCTCAATCGGCTGTTGCGCCTCGCGAGTCGCCTTAGGAACGTTATTGGATATCTTCAAGTTCTCCATAAAATGCACGCCCAGCTTGCCCGCAGTGGCCAGATCGATGTCGCCGTCGTGATCAAGGTCTTCCGCAATGATCTGCGTTCCGATGCCCGCCGTGCCATTGGCTGAGATCGTCGTTCGCGTAAACGTCCCGGTCTTGCGGTCGATCCTGTAGGCATAGATAACCACCGGATCGTATGACCCGGGATCGTTGCCTGAGTGCCCGCGATAGCGCTTGCCTGTAATCAGCACCGGCACGCCGTTGCCGTCGAGATCGACCAGCTTGAGCGCATGAGACTGCGAGAAGGATTCGTCGATGGTGTGCCGCGTCCATGTACGGTGTGCAGGTGTGCCTCCCTGCTCCAGCCAGTAGAGGCCATAGCTGTGTCCCTGGCCATAGATGATGTCGGCCTTGCCGTCGTTGTTGACGTCGTAGGCCAGAATCGGGAACCCGGCATCGCCAAGATGCCAGTCGGGATGCCAGATCCACTTGTCATGGTCGGCGTCGACGTTCTGAAACCATCCGGAGGGCGTCAGAATGTCCGCCTTGCCGTCGCCATTGACGTCGGCGATACCAATCCCGTGCCCGTCCTGCGCCTTGCCGCCCACATGATGCACCTTCGGCGTCGGGCCGGAGAAGTCGACCCAGATGACGCCCGAGTGGTTGTAGTGCGCGAGTGCGATATCGGGCTTGCCGTCTCCGTTGATGTCGCCCTCGGCGCCGCCTTCGGTGTCGAAGCTATCGGTGATGAAGTGCTTCTGCCACATCGCTCCGGGCTTCTTCGGATTCTCGTACCACCACAGGCCGTTCGAGATCCATCCTGTGGTTACCACGTCCGGCGCGCCATCGTGGTTCACATCGATTGTCCACTCTCCGCAGTCGGAGACGAACTCGTTGTGCGTTCCAACGGTGCGGTACTGATGCTGTTTCCAGTCGCCGCCGTGCGGCCCGGGATTCTCGTACCAGTAGGCGCCGCTCAATAGATCGTCGAAGCCGTCGCCGTTCATATCGAGTGTCGTGATGGCCTCGGCATGATCGTTGCCTAGCCGGTGCGCCAGAAACGCAAGTCGCGGCTTGCCGTCCGGCCCGTTGCCCGGAGTCGGCTTGCGAAACTCCGTGGCGTGAGCCGGGTCCTGCGCGTGAGCGGCAACACCGGCACCCATGACAAGAAGAAAAGCGAGCGAAAGAGCAGTGATTCTCATATTTTTTTACCGGGCCTTCTTTACGAAGCTGCGTTTACGATTTTCATCGTGGTCGGATTCCAATGCACCACGTTGTTCTTCTCCATGCTCAGGTTGCTGAGCAGCGCCGCTCCGGCCGCGCGGAATCCGAACACCGCATCTTCGACCACCGGCTTGCGCGTGCGCACCGAGTCGAAGAAGTTGTGGAAGTGGTCGTAGCTATCGCTGTAGCCCCTGGGCGCAACAAACCGCTCCAGCCCAACCTGACTCATCGCCGTCAGTGGCTGCGCCGGATACTTTTCGCGATACTTGGCGATGTACTCCTTCTGCATGGCGTTGGTAAAGGTGCTGACCGTATACCCCGGCTCCTTCTCACGCGGCACGCGGTTCAGGATGACGGAGTTGCCCGCAATCTCGATGGTTCCCTCGGAGCCGGTAAAGAGCAGCCCTTCGCTCTCCTCGCCGCCATCGACGAAGTTGACGTGCAGACTCAGATTGAAGCCTTCCTCGTAGTCAAACAGAGCCAGCATGACATCGGGAACGTTGCGCCCATCCTTCCAGAAGCGCAAGCCGCCGGTCGCCATCGCCCGCGTCGGCCCATGTGAGCCGGTGACGAAGTGTGTCCCGCTGAAGAGATGGACGAAGAGATCGCCAGCTACGCCGCTGCCATATGCCTTCCACTTGCGCCACTGGAAGAAGTGTTCCGGGTTCCAGGGAATCTTAGCCGCCGTTCCCTGAAAGCGCGGCCAATCGCATGTCTCCGGGCTTGCGTCCAGAGGAATGGAGTAGTCCCACGCGCCGATGGCGGAGTTTCTGTCCCAGCGCGCGGTCACCATGTTCAACTGGCCGATCGCGCCTGAGGCCAGCAGCTCCTTCGCCTTCGCGTAGATGATGGAGCTGACGCGCTGGCTGCCAATCTGAATGATCCGCTTCGTCGACCGCGCCGTCTCGATGATCTCGGGGCCGTCGGAGTAGAGATGGATCATCGGCTTCTCGCAATAGACGTCCTTGCCCGCATTCATGGCATCGACTGCTGCCTGCTTATGCCAGTGGTCCGGGGTGGCGATCAGAACGGCATCCACGTCCTTGCGCACGAGTATTTCGCGATAGTCCCGCGTCGTAAACAGGTCATTGCCCCAAAGCTCTTTGCAGTGCGCCAGCCGGCCATCGTAGCAATCCGCCACGGCCACCAGCTTTACACCGGGAACCTGCACCGCCCATCCTGTATCGCCCTGCCCCTGAATTCCTGCACCAATCAGCGCAAGCTGAATGTGATCGTTGGCAGATATCGGTTGATCCGTTTCACGCGGCGCTTGTGCAAGCATGTGCATCCCAGATCCAGCCGCTGCAATACCAGCACCAGCGGCCTTCAGAAAAGCTCTACGGTCCAGACTCGTCATAACAGGTTCTATCTCTTTTCACGACACAGGATTTTGTCTCTCGATGGACATCAAAAACTTATGTCATCCTGACGCTGATGTCCAGTGCGATACAAAAATATGTTAGCGGTAACATCCTTGAAATATAGGGAAATTTATGCATTGAGTGACCGCGCCTGCTCACGATACAGCGATCGAACCTGCTCACACTACGATGTCAGTTAATCCCTGTGCGTTAGCATTCGATAGATAGCTTAAACTCAGTGCAGTTCAGCATCTCCAGGCGAGCCCATGAAGAATTTGTCCATCACCATCTGCCTTCTGCTTTCTCTAGCGCTGGGCTGCAACTCGTCTCCCGCGCCAAGCCGCTCGTCTGCCACTCCGCAAGAATCGTCGCGGCAAGACTTCGTCGCACAAACTGCCCCTGCGAATCAGCCATTCGACTACTACCTTCTCAACCTGTCGTGGTCGCCCGAGTTCTGCTACAGCCATCCCAATGCAGCCGAGTGCGCCGAACACCGCGCCTTTACGTTGCACGGACTCTGGCCACAGAACAACACAGGCCCCTATATCGAGAACTGCTCCGACGCACCCGGCCCCAGAGACCCATCCGCTTATAGCGACATCTATCCCGACGCCGGCCTGCTGCGCCACGAGTGGAAGACGCATGGGACATGCTCCGGCGTCGCTGCCGACGCCTTCTTTCATCTTGCCCGTCAGGCCGTGCGCAGCGTTGTCATCCCCACGGAACTGACCACGCTCGATCATCAGATATCGATGCCGCCTGCGCAGATTCTCGACCTCTTCGCCAGCGCCAATCCATCCTTCCCGCGAGAGAGCCTGGCTCTGAGCTGCGGCAACAACTACCTGACGGCGATTGAGGTTTGTATGAGCAAAACGCTGCAGCCCATAGCCTGCGGCCCTATTCGCAGCTGCCGGGCTAATGCCGTGCGTATTCCGCCGCCACAAGGCGGATCTGCCAACTAGCGTACGGGGAAAATTATCCCTTGGCCGGAGCCTTCAGTCCCATCTCCGCCATCACCCTCTGCAGGTCCTTCCACGCTTCACCCTTTTGTCGAGGATCGCGCAGCAGAAACGCAGGATGATAGGTCACCGCCAGCTTTGCGCCGCGACAGCTATGCCACTTGCCGCGCAGCGAGACCAGAGACTGCTTCACACCCAACAGATAAGTCGCAGCAGTGGCTCCCAGCGCCACGATTACCTCTGGCTGTACCACATCGATCTGCTTTACCAGAAACTGCGTGCAGGTGTTGGCCTCGACCGGCTCGGGAACACGGTTCGCCGGCGGCCTGCACTTCACGATGTTGGCGATGTAGACCTCTTCGCGCTTCAGCCCCATCGCCGCAATCATGTTGTTCAATAACTGACCGGCCTTGCCTACAAAAGGAAGACCCGAGGCATCTTCATCCGCGCCTGGCCCTTCGCCTACAAACATGAGACGGGCGCCGGGATTGCCGTCGCCAAAGACAATGTTGTGTCTCCCTGCATAGGCCAGGGGGCATCGAGTGCAATCGCCGATCTCCTTGCGAATGGCCTGCAACGCTGCCTCTCGTTCTGCCACAGGAATCCGGCTTGCAGGCAAAGGCGCAAGATTGTCAAAACTGATTAGTTTAGGGATGACCGGCTCCTGGGGAACATGGCTCAAAGGCACGGCAGCAATCGCTACAGCAGGCGTGGGGGCATGTGTGGCTTTCGCAACCACCGGTAAGGGCTCTACCAAAGGAGTCGAGGGGGCAACGACAACCGCAGCCGCTTCTATCGCAATCGGCTCGCCGCGGCGGTAGAAATCATGAATGCCCATATCGCGGAAGTAATCGACATACGCCCGCAGTTGCTGCTCTGCATCTCCAGCCATGACTCTATGCTATCGCGCGTGCGGCGAAACGCTAAACGAGGTTATCGAGCGTCGGCGCAACGGCCTTCTCAGGCAACACAAACTTCACATGCCCCTGCTCGATCTCGTCCTGCGCCACGCGGCAGGCCTTTGTCGACTTGGCAGCAATCAGCGGAGAGGCCCCGGACTGCAACTGACGGGCCCGTCGTGCCGCGCCTTTGACCAGGCTGTATTTGTTGTGGAAAGCACTCTGATTCATCATGCGTCTCACCCCGTAAACAAAATCTACCTTAGAACGGTCGAATGTCCCAGACAACTTGTATCGGATAGTGCCACCATTATGCTCCAAAAGTCTGCAACGCGCTTTTAAGACGCTGGGAGGCAGCGTCCGTCCGGCAGCTCGCGGCCAGCTCCTGCGTTCCCTCTCGCTCCCCACGCTCAAACAAAACAATGGCTCGCATCTCTGCCACCGCCTGCTCCAATACATCGTTCACCAATGCATATTTGTAGTCGTCTATGCGCTTTAACTCGTTCCGCGCTTCGGCCAGACGGCCCTCGATTACAGCCTCCGAGGTTACATGCTCGGCCATGCTGCGGTTGCGCAGCCGCATCTCCAGCACCTGCGGGCTCGGGGGCAGAATAAAGATGGACACCGCAGCCGGCAGCTTGTTCATCACCTGTACCGCACCCTGCACGTCAATATCCAGCAGAAGGTCCCTGCCTGCCTCACGCGCATGATCGAGCGCCGACATCGCCGTTCCATAGTAGTTGCCAAAGACCTCGGCCCACTCAAGGAAGTCTCCTCGCGCGACCATGCGCTCAAACTCCTCGCGGCTGATGAAGTAGTACTCCCGCCCGTTCTCCTCCGAACCTCTCGGAGCCCGCGTCGTGTAAGAGATCGAAAAATCCAGTCCTGCAACCAGCGTTCTCAACTGGCTTACCAGCGTTGATTTTCCTGAGCCTGAGGGCGCCGAAATAATGAAGAGTATGCCTGCCATCCGTTTGAAAACTCCACCTGCGCAATATTTATTCCGTCTATCCGCTTGTTTCTTTTATTCCAGATTCTGAACCTGCTCTCGCGCCTTCTCGATCTCGGCCTTCATCTCGAGCCCAAGTTCGGTAATGCGCAGGCTGTTTCCTCCCGCCGCTCCGCTGGTCTTCGAGAGCATCGTATTCGCTTCGCGATTCAGCTCCTGCAACAGAAAATCCAGCCGCTTGCCGACCTCTCCGCCTGCGTCCAGTATTCCGACAAAGTGCTCGACATGGGTACGCAGGCGCACGATCTCCTCATCGACATCGCTCTTTTCGGCCAGCACCGCAGCCTCCGCCAGCAGGCGCTCTTCGCTCACCGACGTGGACTGCATCAACTCCGCCAGCCGTGCGCGCAGCCGCTCAAACAGAGCATCGCGCACGCCGCTGCGTAACTCCGCTACCTCCGTCGCAAACGTTAGCAGACGTGACATCGATGCACGCAGCTCTGCCGCCAGTGCAGCTCCCTCCTGCGCACGCACCTCATTCAACTTACTTAACAGCTCATCCAGCAGCGAGAGCACGGCTTCATCAAGACCCTGGAGCGCCTCTTCGTTCATGTTGCTCTCAGCGCTCATCAACCCAGGAAGCCGCAGCATTGAATTCATATCCGGCTCACTCGTCAGACTATGCAACGCCGAAGCCTCGCGAAACGCCTTTACATAGGCATCGAGCAGCGCCGAATTCAACTGAATCTGGACGTTCGACTTTCGCTCCACCTGCAGCGTTACATCGACATGCCCGCGCCGCAATCTCTCCTTCAACACGCGCCGAAGCTGCATCTCCAGAGCATCGCAGGACGAAGGCAGACGAAATTGCAGATCGAGAAATCTATGGTTGACACTCTTGACCGTCAACGTAAAGCCAAGCTGCTCCCTCACCGAGCCACGCAGGTTCGCATACCCCGTCATCGAATAAACAGAGCTCATGCAGTTCCCTCCAGTTCTGCCGCGGGCACAACCTCGTTGCCACTCGCGCTGCCTAAATCATCTCTACCGAATTGGAGGTTATGAAGCCGCCGATAGGTTCCCGATTGCGACAACAACTGCTCATGGGTCCCCATCTCGGTGATACGGCCGTTCTCAATTACTGCGATCTTTGTCGCCCGGCGTACCGTCGAAAGCCGGTGCGCGATCACAAACACGGTTCGCCCCTGCATCAGGTTCGACAGAGCAGCCTGCACCAGATGCTCGCTCTCCATATCCAGAGCCGAGGTCGCTTCATCCAGGATCAAGATCGGTGCATTCTTGAGAATCGCGCGCGCAATGGCAAGCCGCTGCCGTTCGCCCCCGCTCAATCGAACGCCCTTCTCGCCGATCATCGTGTTGTAGCCTTCAGGCATCTTCATGATGAAGTCATGCGCCAGCGCCATCCGTGCCGCCTCTTCCACCTTGCTGATCGGAACATCGGGCTGCCCATACGCGATGTTATTGCGCACGGTGTCGTTGAACAGTACCGTCTCCTGCGTCACCTTACCGATCTGCTTTCGCAGCGAGGCAATCGTCACATCGCGCAGATCGTATCCGTCGAGCAGGATTCTTCCCTCGTTGACATCGAAGAAACGCGGAATGAGGTTCACAAGCGAAGACTTGCCCGCGCCACTCGGCCCTACAAAGGCGAGCACCTCGCCCGGCCGCACGGTGAAATCGATGTGCTGTAATACCTGTGTCTTTTCCCCTTCATTCTCATAGGCAAAACCTACATCTTCAAATGTGATCTCTTTACTGAATCCCTTCAGAACGTGTGCGCGCTTCTTCTCCTGCACATCGTCCTGCGCGTCCATAAATTTGAAGATATCTTCGCTAGCTCCGAGCGCCTGCTGGAAGCTGTTGTAGAAGAGCGCGAACTTTCGCACCGGATCGTACAACGTGAACACAGCGATCAGAAAGGTGACGAAGGAACCTGCCGTCATCTCGTGATGCAAAATTCGCTCTCTTCCGAACAAGAGCAAAAGCGCGATTCCCACCGATCCCAGCGCATCCATCAAGGGAGAGCTGATGGCCTGTACGCTCACCGACTTCAGGTTCGCCTGGAAGAGCCTCGTCGCCGCTCTGCGGAAGCGGTCCATCTCCCACAGTTCCATCCCGAAAGCCTTCACGATGCGATTGCCTGTAATCGTCTCGTGAAGGATGTTCTGTATCTCCGCCAGCTTGTCCTGCCCCTTGCGTGTCGTGTGCCGCACTCCGCGGCCAATACGGCGAGCCGACGAGATCACGATCGGCACAAATAGCAGCAAGACCCACGCCAGCTTTCCGCCAACGACGACCACCACGCCGATCGTAAACAGCAACGTGAAGAGCTGCTGCAGAAAATCGCTTAGCACTGTCGACATGGCATACTGCACGCGCTCAATGTCGTTGATCAGCGTCGACAACAATGTTCCTGTCGTGTGCTTCTGAAAGAACGCGACCGAGCGGCGCAGAATCGCATCGTAGAGATCGTTGCGCAGGTCGGTGATCATTCCGAAGCCGGCGTAGTTGACCAGATACGTTCCCGCGTAATCGCAGACCGACTTTAGCAACGCAGAGACTACCAGCGCATAGGCAACGATGGTCCATGAATTGTGAAAGTGGCTGGGGACCAGAAAGTTCAGGTCGAGCGTCCAGGTCGTATGCGGGATGGGAAAGTTCAGTACCCTCTTCGATTCCTGAGGGCTCAAGACGTTGTCGAAGATCGGCTTGACCAGCAGCAGACGAAACGCTGTCATAGCACCGACGACCGCCATCAAGGTCACAGAGATTAACGAGTACAACGCATAGGGCCGTACATAGAGGAGCAATCGCCAGATGCGCTTCACGCCATCACTCTCCTGTTCATCTTCGTTGCGCTCGACATCCTACTATTCTATTGGCTATCTCTTTTTCTCGAGCAATGGCCGCTTTCGATCTTTATCGCGGCATGTCCCGATGCGCGGTCTTTACTCGATAGCCAGCAGCCGTCAGCCGTTTCTTCATCTCTTCAGCAATAAAAACCGACCGGTGCTGACCGCCGGTGCAACCAAAGGCAACCGTCAGATAGCTCTTGCCTTCCTTGATGTAGTGGGGCAAAAGAAACTTCAACATATCGGTAGTCTTGTCCAGAAACTCCGCCGTCTGCGGAAACTCCCGAACGTACTTGGCCACCTTGGGATGCTTCCCTGTGAGCTTGCGAAACTCCGGCACAAAGTGAGGGTTCGGAAGAAACCGCACATCGAACACAAGGTCAGCCTCCGAGGGCACGCCATTTTTAAAGCCAAAACTTGCGGAAGAGATCGTCAGATTCTGGTCACTCTCTTCCCGCTCAAACTGCGCGTTGATGTGTGCACGAAGCTCGTGCACGTTGAACTTCGTCGTATCGAGCACAATGTCCGCGACGTTCCGAATCGGGTCGAGCCGCTTCCGCTCTGCGCGGATCGACTTGACCACCGTATTCGTTCGCCCCATCGGATGCGGCCGCCGCGTCTCCGAGAAGCGCCGGATCAGCGCATCCTCGCTCGCCTCTAAAAACAGCACACGAGTCGGAAGTACTCTGCGCACACGTTTGAGGATCGCCGGAAACTCATCCAGCCGCATCCCCTCGCGCACATCCACTACCAGTGCTGCTCGCTCAATCTCTGCCGATTGCCGCACCAAGTCGGCAAATTGTGGCACAAGCTCAAGCGGCAGGTTATCCACCGAGTAGTATCCAAGATCCTCAAACGTCTTGAGCGCAGAGAGTTTTCCCGATCCTGACAACCCTGTCAGAATCACCAACTCGCCTTTGCCAGCCGTCCCCGATTCCTTCTTCGCAGCCTTCTTAGCGATCTTACGTGGCATGAACAAATCCTAGCATCACCACGAATCCCTTCAACCGCTGCGTTACGGAACCTCGATCAACTCCATCTTTCCGTCGCGCTTACGATAGAGAACCATCGCCTGGCCGCCATGATCGCGGAACACGAAGACGTCCCGGTCGCGAAATGCTGCCTCTTTTACTGCTTCTTCGAGCGTCATCGGTCGCAGGGCCACCCCGTCGGTCGAACGGGCCACATGCGGCTCTGCCAAAGGCGAGTGAGACGGAAACGAATGTACCAGCATCTGCACAGCCTTTCTTCCCGGGCTGCTCTTTGTTGCAGCTTTGGTCGCGGCAGGCTTTGCGGCAACGATCTCTTCCGCATCCTTGCCATTCTTGCCGACAGGCACGGTGTCGGACTTCCCGTGCCGCTTGATGGTCATCTTTTTCTTCTTGTGTCGAATTGCCTGTTGCTCAATCTTGACCAGCGCATCGCGCAGGGCCAGCACCATCTCCGTCGATTCGCATGCGGAGACCAGCTTCTGGTTCCTGATCTGTATCGTCACTTCGGCCTTCTGGCGATACTTGTCCGTAGCCAGAATCACATGCACATTACCCGCGTTTCCAAGGATCTTCGTAATCCGGGCCAATCCCGCTTCGGTCTGCAGCTTCAATTTTTTGGTAATGGTTGCCTGTCTGCCTGTGTACTCAACGTCCATATCGACTCCTCTTTTTCCTTCGATGCGGTCAGCGTACACGACGTTGGTGCGTACTCGGAATCTGCATGTCTTCGCGATACTTCGCCACCGTCCGCCGCGTCACCTGGATTCCTTGTTTTTGCAGTTCAGCCGCCAGCTGATCATCCGTCAGCGGCTTTCGTTCATCCTCTTCTTCGATTAACTTCTTCACCTTCCGTTTCAACAGTACCAACGGCAGGTCTCCACCTTCAGGTCCATTCACTCCTTCCGAAAAGAAGAAACGTAATTCAAACACACCTTGCGGCGTATGCACATATTTATTTGCGACCGCTCGGCTGACCGTCGACGGGTGCACCCCAATCTCTTCGGCGACATCTTTGATCATCATCGGCTTCAGCGCATTGACGCCGTGCTCCAGAAACTCCGTCTGCCGCCTGACGATCACATCGCATGTGCGCACAATCGTGTTCTTCCGCTGCTCAATATTTCGCAACAGTTGAATCGCCGATTTGTAACGCTCCTTCACGTACTCCTTTACCTCTTTTTCCGTCTGCTTCTGCTGCAGCATCTTCCGATAGCTCTGATTGAGCCGCAGCGTTGGCATGTCCTCTTCGTTCATCAGCACAATGTACTGGTCGTCACGCTTTACAAAGGCGACATCCGGCTCGATCAGCCGCGCCTCGCTCTGGTTGTAGCGTTGACCGGGGCGAGGATCGAGCGTGCGAATAAACTCAACTGCCGCCTGCACCTCTTCCGGAGTACGGCCACAGCTTCGCGTCAGCTCGCGCATGTCTTTCTTCTGCAACAGCGTCAGGCAGTGCGACACGATATGGCTGGCCACGCTAAAGATATCCGCGCGTCCCGCATCGTCAACCGGTTCCTGCGGCTCATCGGCAGCAATAGAACTCTCATCGTCATCGGCATGGTGATCCACCGTCTGCCTGCGACGCAATACTATCTCCGCTTCGCCTTGCTGGGCTGAGATCTGGATCAGCAAACATTCTCGAAGATCTCTGGCACCCACTCCAATCGGATCGAGAAAATTGACGATCGACCGGGCCTCCTGCACCACCGCCAGCAGCGTCTCTTGCCGGTCGCTCGCACCATCGATTGCCGCAGCAATCTCAACCTCTTCTTCGTGCGCCTCGCCGTTGCCGGCTTCTTCCGCCTGCGGGCGAAGTGCCTTCGCCTTTAGACCGCGCTCGAATGGAATCGGGCCCGACCAGACCGGACTGCGGAACTGCGCCAGCCCCTCCATCAACTCTTCGTCGCTGGCAGTGAGATAGCCGTTCTCGTTCAGATTGCCGACGACCAGTTCCGCCGCTGCTCGCACCTCGGATGACAAGGTCAGCGAGCCGAGCTGCCACAGCAGATGATCGCTCAGCGTACTGGGCTGCGAAAGAAAGTTCTCGAACGAAGGCTTGTCATACTCCTCAAAGCTTGAGGTTGTTCGGAATCCGGGATCGAGATAGTCCTGAAAGTAGCTTCCGAAGTCGATCTCGTCGAAGGGGTCTTTCTCCACTCGTTCGCTCGCCGCCGCCACCTCTTCGGCAGAACGTTCACGGTCGCCTTCCATGCCCGACCGCTCCTCAAGCGAGACCGCAGACTCCTCAAGTTCTTCCAACACCGGATTTTCCACCATCTCGGTGTTGATCATCTCCTTTAACTCAAGCTTGTTCAGCGCCAGCACGCTGACCATCTGCACCAGTCCAGGCGTCAATACCTGGCGCTGCGAGACCTTCATATTCAGCTTGGGTTGCAGCAGCAAATCTTAACCTCTCATACATCGGCTTGCGATAAATTCTGTACCAGCTGTCCCCTTGGCATTGACTTCAATTCATCCTCAAAACGAATCAAGCAACCACAGTTGGCCACAGTCTACACGTATCCACCGGTTCTCGCTGTAAGTCTAACTCTGCGAAACCCTGTGTATGTCTTGTCCGAAGTAACCGCACCTTACAACAGAAGTTGTATCGGGCTAACTCATTGAAAAATTTTCGCCCAGATAGATCCTTCTGACCTCCGGATCGTTCCCCAAATCACCCGGCGTACCAGTCCGAAAGATTCTGCCTTCGTTGATGATGTAGGCTCGGTCCGTCACCGACAACGTCTCCCTCACGTTGTGGTCTGTAATCAGAACACCGATCCCGCTCTTCTTTAGTCCGAAGATAATCTCCTGCAAGTCCAGCACGGCGATCGGGTCAATTCCCGAAAACGGCTCGTCCAGCAGGATAAACGCGGGCTCAATCGCAAGACAACGCGCAATCTCTACTCGCCTGCGCTCGCCGCCGCTCAGCGCATAGCCGCGCGTCTTGCGGACATGCCCCAGGTTCAACTGCTCGATCAACTTCTCGGTGCGCATCCGGCGGCTCTCCCAGCTCAGTTGCTGCGCCTCCAGTACCGCCAGGATATTGTCCTGCACCGTCAGCTTGCGAAAGATCGAGGGCTCCTGCGGCAGGTAGCTGATGCCGTGGTTTCTCGCCCGCAGATACATTGGCAACCGGCTAATATCTTCGCCGTTCATTAACACCCGTCCCGCATCCGGCCGCACCAACCCTACGATCATGTAGAAACTGGTCGTCTTGCCTGCGCCATTCGGCCCAAGCAGACCTACAACCTCACCCTGCTCGATCTGCAGGCTTACGCCGCGTACCACCTGGCGTCCACCATACGACTTGCCGATCTCCTCCGTCGATAACGTCTTCATCGATCCTTTTTCACCCGCGTCTCTGTACGAACCCTCGGTTTACCTTCCACTCCATTAGAAACCCCATTAGAAACCATGACACTCTCATCCCCTGTACGAAACCGTATGGATGTCCCAGTCACCGTTCCCTGAATCGCATCCACAAGCTGCGGCGGAGTTGCCGCCGTGCCTGTCATCACAAACACTCCATCACTCGCTGTATAGACGGCGCGTTCGCCTGTGGCTCGCCGTCCCGGCTGGTCGATCTCGATCGGTCCGGTCGCCACAATTCGTTCGACACCACCGCCCATAAACGCACTCGGCCCCGCCATCAGCGCATGAGCGGCAGTTGCATTCTTTGCATTCACATTGGCTGCACTCGGCTTCTGCGCCTCCTGCAGATAGACGACCGCATCCTGCCCCCGCATACGGCCATCCACGCTCTCGATCAGCACACCACCGCTGAACTCTGCCTGCCGGGTCGTGTCAGCGTAGACCAGCTTTTGGCTGACCACGCGTATGACTTGAGTCTTGCCAGCGCTGGTCTTGTCACTTGTCTTTGCAGCGACGGCCTTGCTTGCTCCAGCCTTTGTACTCTCTGCGCTCACCAGCACGGTATGCACAACCATCGTATCGCCTTGTCGGACGCCGTGCGCGACCAGTCTTTTCTGCTTCCGGTCGAACTCAATCACAGGAGCCTCTACCTGCGAACCGCTCTGCCAGAGCCGTGCAGGCTTGCCTGCTATGCCGTAAAACACCGCCTGCTCGGTGTCGTGGTTGAACGAGCCGCGCGACGCCAGCACATGTACCGGCTCGCTCCCATTCCCGGAGAGCTGATAGCTCGCCTTCACCCCGCCATCTGCCTCTGCATTGCCCGTCTGCCGCTCCAGGACGACCCGATCTGCCCACAACATGCCGCTCGCATCGGCCAACTGCACATTGCCCGTCAGTGTCAGCTTCTGCGTTGCACCGTCATACACAGATCTTGCAGCCGTGGCCTTCTCCTGCTGCGGCGCGTTCGCATCCGCGGGCTTCTTCGCTGGTGTCTGCGTGATCGTTACGTTGCCTTCCTGCACTGCGGAAGCAATCTCATCCGCTGCGCCTCCGGCATGGCCTACTGTCGGCTGGAAGTGCACCTCAAGCCCATCTCCCGAACTCGTATTCACCACCCCCTGAGCATTTACTTGCCGCAGGAAGGTATGCCCCGCTCCATTGACTACCGAAATCCGCCGCACTCCATCCACAGGGACAAAGTGCGCCGTCAAGACATCCCCGGCAAGATCGCTGCTGGTCATCGTCACATGTCCCTGCTTGGAGGACGGGTTCGCGACCTTCAGGCGAGCATCTCCGCTCGCCTTCGCATCCTGCAACTGCGCCTTCCCGGCCTTATTCGCAACCAGCGCAAGCTCCACCGTTCCTGCTCCAAGATCGCGTTCGCTCCACAGCGCATTTGCCGTATCCGAAGGCCGCACGCGCTCATGTAGCTTCACTGCGCCCGTCAGCACCACATGCTGCAGCCGCCCCATCTTGTCGAACGAAGCCCTGCCCTCAGTGGCCTCTCCCTGTGCCTGACGCAACGGCTCATCCGCCACATAGCGCAGCCCTCCTGACAGCACCGCCGACAGAGGCTTGCTCTGCGCGTTCAGCAACACATTGCCTCGTGGAGCCACCACTCTGCCGCCGTCGCCGTCGGTCAGCGTCACCGCTCCCTCGGCGTCCATCCGCTCGGCCGAGCCATCTTCGCGCAGATGAACGACGACCCGCTGCGCCTCCGCTGTCTGCCCTGCGCTTGCCTTTGCTCCACCCACCAGCACATACTTCGCCTGCGTCAGCACCAGTTGCTTGTCGGTCCGATCCAACTCCGCGCGTGTAGCCGTCAATGTCGCAGGCTGCCCCTGCTGTAACCCCACCACCTTCACCGCCGAGTGCAGCACCATCACGCCGGTATCGGAGTCGTAGTCCGCACCCACGGCGTTGCCGGTAATTCCTCCCGACTCAAACTCAATCTCCTTGTCGGTCGCTGCCACTCCCAGCTTCTGCATGAAGACCAGCCCACTGGTCTTTACGTGAATGATGCGTGCATCCTTCGGAGGATGTTGCGTCGCAACAGGCTCGCCTCCGGCGGCATAGGTACGTTTATCCTGAGCGTCCGCCGGTGCCGGAGCCTGCAGGTCAATCCGTACCTCGCCCACCGCACTGGCTACCTGGTTCTTCTGGTCGTACTCAAATTCGTTGCCATAGATGCGGTCTGCCCGGTTGGAATCGCGCCCATAGACCACGATCCCGACATCGCGCAGCGTGTACTTGCCATCCTTATGCTGGATCGCCTTCGCCGCATGAATGGTATAGATCGTCCTGCCGCCCACCGACTGCGAATAGGTGAACGCATTCGTCTCCCGCGTCACGTCGATTCCAAGCTTTGCCGGAAGTTCGGTCAGGAACCGATGCGCCCGATAGTGTGCATATCCCAGAAACGCAGCGATCACTGCGACCAGCAGGGCCGCGCCCACCAGCAACCAAACTCTCAGCCTCTCGACAGACATCGAAATACGCATCAACCCGCCCAATCTATCTTCTCATTCCGGTGGCCAACCCTCAGCTTCTGATCGCTGTAAACTCTACCTATGGCCGATCAGCTCTACCTAAGCCTCTGGTTCCCTAACTTCCGCTTCGAGGCACTGCCCGCCGCGCTGGTATCGGTCCTGCGCCAGTTCGCGCTCATCAGCGGCGAAAAGCGCGTCGCCGCCGCATCCGTCTATCCCATTAGCTTTACCGAAGCTCCCACCTATCAGCGCATCTACGTCAACGACGACCGCGCCCAGGACTCGGAGGCCTCCATCATCGAGAACGCTGTGGCCGAAGCCACCGAGCAGCTTCACGACGACATGGCCTACGAGTTTGAGATGAAGTGGAAACTGTGGATGCCCGAATCGGATGGCGCAGGTGATCCAGATGCCGCGCTCGATGCCCTGTGGAAACTGCAGCCTTCTACCGTCCGCATTCTCGGCTTCGGACCCACCTTCGACGATGCCAGCTACGAGCAGAACGGCCACATCCGTATCGACTTCGGCCTCGATACTCCCTGGATCATGGATGAGACCGTCGAAGACAGCGACCTCGACGAGCTAGCCCAAAAGCGCATCCAGCAAAATATCGAGATGCTGCTCGCCTTCACCCTCTCGGTCGAAAAACACTGCGGCATCAGCAGCCGTCTTCTCTGGACAGAGTCCGGCGAACCGCTGGCCGAGAAATTGATCGCCCGCCTCCAACGGCTCAACTAGCCAAACTTCAGCAGGTGTAATCCGCAAAAGTACAAGGCTTCCATTCCTCACGATGTAACGTAAGGAATGGAAGCCTAATATCTTTATTCCGAAGTTTGCTCTATCGGCATAGCGTTCCACTAGAAGTGGTAAGCAATACCGATCGAAGGCGACGAGCTGAGCTGGTACTTATTGGTCTTGAAGATGTCTCCGGGAAGACCGAAGTCCGGGGTCTTGCCCACGAAACCGCGATACTCGGCGCGGATATCGAAGCTGGGGCTGATCTCATAGGCCAGACCAACTCCAAAGATACCGCCGATCTCGGTATTCGACTTGGCATCGATCTGGTAAGTTCCGTTGTCGAGCAGGGGATGGTAGACCATCACGCCGGGGCCTGCTTCCGCGAAGGGATTGAAGTTCCCGAAGTTCAGGCTATAGACATAGGCGGCACTGTACTCCGACTGAAGGGTGTGAATGCCTCCCTGTGCCTTGCCCGAGACGATGAACTTTTCCGTGTTCTGCGCATACCCGTAGTTCACCTCGAGCGCGCTGCGCGGCGTCAGCATATAGCGGTAGCTGGCCAGCAGGCCCAGGGTCGTGGTCGTATTTTTCTGTATGGCATTTCCGTGCACTTCGGGGGCAAATATTCCTGAAGCGCTTATGCTCACGTCCTGCCGGCTCTCCTGCGCGTAACCGGCAACTGCTGTCAGCATGAGTGCGCCCAGCAACAATATTGTCTTCTTCATTCTTCGCTAGATCCCTTCGAATTCGTCCATGACCTTCTACGCTGTCCCACAGGCAACGCGTTTCTGAAACAGTCACGGAGCGCCGTAGTCATTGTCCTTCATTGTAACCGCACAAGGGCCCGCACAACGGACCCGGACGAAAGAAGGCCGGAGGACGATGTGTCCCCCGGCCTGTTGTTCCCATTTTTCTACTGTTATTGCGGTGGTGGCGGAGGAGGAGGTGCGCCTGCATCGCCGCCATCATGGTTATGACGCCGCGACTGCATCTTTGCCAGCATTGCGTCATATTTCGGCTTCTGCTCGTCGGTCAGCACGTTGCGGATCTTATCCTGCGATGCCTGACGAATCGCCATCATCTTGCTGCGCTTGTCTGCCTGGGGAGTGCTCGTGTCATCGTGGAGCGCCTTCATCTGGGTCATCTGATCGGCATCGATGGCCTTGACCTGCGTCACCTGGTCAGGTGTCAGGTTCAGCCGCTTGGTCAGCATCTCGACCTGCCGCTCGCCGCGCATGCCACGACCGTGGCCTCCCGGCGGTGGCCCCATGTTGTCCTGCTGCTGCGGAGGAGGTGCAGTATTATCCTGCGCCATCATCATCGGCGCCGTGCTCAGGGTAGCGGTACAGAGCGCCAGCACTGCCGCTCGCATCATCGGTTTATGAAACAGGTTCATCTTCATCGGATACCTCTCTCGTGTCCATCCACCGGAGAGGTCGTCTCCGGCGCGTAAGTCTACCGGGTACAGACGCGGTTTCCAGATAAAGGTTTCCCGGTTTGCGAAATTTCACGCCGAATCTACATTCCCCGCTCCGGCAGAAAGCAGTAAGGATCTCCATGCGCCGCCGCATAGGCCTCCACCACCTTCAAAAAAGCCAGCGCCACATGGGACAGACTGGCCTGTTTTCGATAGACCAACCGTAACTTGCGCTCGATCTGCAATTCTGGAATCTGCACCCGCACCAGCGAACCACTCTGCAGTTCGGTTCGGACGGTCAGCCCCGGCACCAGGGCGACACCATTCCCCATCTCCACAAACCGCTTAATCGCCTCCAGCGAAGGCAGCTCGACCCCCATGTGCAGAACGGTCTTGTGCCGCTTAAATGCCTGAATCACCTTCTGCCGCTGCGGCGAAGTAATGTTGTGGGCGATAAAGTTCTGCGTCCCCAGCTGGCGAATCGAGACCGTTCCGGCCTGCGCCAGCGGATGCCGCGGGTTCACCACAAACACCAACTCGTCGCGATACACCACCATCGACTTTACCTGCGCGTCGTCCGGCCGAAACGACAGCACACCAAGCTCGACCGAATGCATCAGCACCTCATCCGAGATCCGACTAGCCAGCGACCGCTGCACCGCCAGCTTGATCCTCGGATTCTGTCGCCTGAACTCATCGAGCAGCGGCAACAGATAAAGGCAGGTGTACTCATTCGCCGCCAGGTTCAATCGCCCGCGATGTAGCGACCGCAGCTCGGTCAAAGCCGCACCCGCTTCATTCCTTAGATTCAATAACTTAGCGGCATACTCTCGCAAAACCTCCCCTGCGTCGGTCAGGGTGCCGTCCCGCGACGAACGCTCGAAGAGCACCTCCCCCAGCTCGCTTTCCAGCTTCGCAATCGCCTGGCTCACCGCCGGTTGAGTGCGATGAAGCCGTGCCGCGGCCCGCGAGAAGCTTCGCTCCTCCGCTACCGCCAGAAATGTCTCCATCTGCACCAGATCCATGCTGTTACCCCCGCTAGAAAGAGAGATACTTAGTTTGAATACTTCAATTAGAATTGGTAATACACGTGGAAGTCATCATAAGCCTGCATTATGATGACGTCTAGATCGGGAGTGCCAACTTTATATGGTTGACCCAAACAAAATCGTCTTCTTTGATACCACCCTCCGCGACGGCGAACAGTCCCCTGGCTGCACCATGCATCACGAAGAAAAGCTGCGCATGGCGCATCAGCTGGTGAGCCTCGGCGTCGATATCCTCGAAGCCGGATTTGCCATCGCCTCTGAGGGCGACTTCAACGCCGTTCAGGCCATCGCCCGCGAGGTCAAAGGCACACGCATCGCCTCGCTCGCCCGCTGTAAGCGCGAGGACATCGAAGCCGCAGGCCGCGCCATCGCGCCAGCGCCCAGTAACCGCATCCACCTCTTCCTCGCTTCGTCCGATCTGCACCTCGAATACAAGCTCCGCATCTCGCGCGAACAAGCGCTCGATCAGGCCGCCGAAGCCGTTCGGCTCGCCCTCACCTTCACCGAAGACGTCGAGTTCTCGACCGAAGACGGAACCCGTACCGATCACGAGTTTCTGCTCAAGATGATCACCGTCGCCGTGCAGGCCGGTGCCACCACCATCAATATTCCCGACACCGTCGGCTACACCACGCCAGAGGAGTACGCCAACATCTTCCGCATGGTCAAAGCGCGCGTTCCCGGCATCGAGAACGTCGTTCTCTCCACCCATTGCCACGACGACCTCGGCATGGCAGTGGCAAACTCACTGGCCGGAGTCGAAGGCGGAGCGCGTCAGGTGGAGTGCACGATCAACGGCATCGGCGAGCGCGCCGGAAATGCCGCTCTCGAAGAGATCGCCGCCGCGCTGATGGTGCGCCACGACCGCTTCCCCTATACCAACAACATCAGGATGGAACAGCTTTATCCCACCAGCCAGATGCTCGCTCAGTGCATCAGCTTCGGTGCCGCGCCCAACAAGGCCATCGTTGGAGCCAACGCCTTCGCGCACGAGTCCGGCATCCACCAGCACGGCATGCTGGCCAATCCGCTGACCTACGAGATCATGACGCCCGCGTCTGTCGGCGTAGCCAATACCAACCTCGTTCTCGGCAAGCACAGCGGCCGCCGCGCTCTCTCCGAGCGCTTTGAAAAGCTTGGCCATCCGCTCACTCGCGAACAACTCGACGATGTTTATCACCGCTTTACCGAGCTGGCCGACCGCAAAAAATCTATCTACGATCAGGACCTCCTCGGCCTCCTGCAACCAGACAAAGCCGCGGTCGTCATCCACTAGCCGCACAGCAAAAAAGGAAAGTTATTCATGCGCCTCAAAATTGCAGTCCTGGCCGGCGACGGCATCGGCCCCGAAGTCACTCGCGAAGCAACCAACATTCTGCGCGCTGTTGCCGAGCTTGGCGGCCACGACTTCACCTTCGTCGAAGGCCTGATCGGTGGAATCGCTATCACCGAGACCGGATCGCCGCTTCCCAAAGCTACACTCGACGCTGCGCTGGACTCTGACGCCGTATTGCTCGGTGCCGTAGGCGACAACAAATTTAATTCGCTCACTCCCGACAAGCGCCCCGAGGCCGGTCTTCTGCAGATCCGACAGGCCCTCGGCGGCTTCGCCAACCTGCGCCCTTCCACCGCCTACAAAGCGCTCAGCGCCAGCTCTCCGCTGCGCCCCGAGGTTACCGAGAACGTTGACATCCTCTTCGTCCGCGAGCTGCTCGGCGGCCTCTACTTCGGCGCACCGCGCTCCTGGAACAAGGAGACGAACGAGGCCATCAACACCATGCGCTATACCCGCGACGAGGTCGTCCGCGTGGCTCGCATCGCCTTCGAGCTTGCCAGCAAGCGTCGCAAGAAGGTCACCTCGGTCGATAAGGCAAATGTTCTCGAAGTCTCGCAACTCTGGCGCGCGACTGTTACCGAGGTGGCGAAGGATTATCCGGATGTCACTCTCGAGCATCAGCTCGTCGACTCGATGGCGATGCACATCATGAACATTCCCCGTAACTTTGACGTTGTGCTCACCGAAAATCTCTTCGGCGACATTCTCTCCGACGAGGCAGGCGTCATCACCGGATCGCTCGGCATGCTGCCCTCGGCCACCATCGGCGGCGCAGTCAATCTCTTCGAGCCCGTGCATGGCAGCGCACCTGACATCGCTGGAACCGGCAAGGCGAATCCGCTCGGCGCAATTTTGACCGCAGCTATGATTCTTCGCCACTCCGCAAATCTTGAGCAGGACGCTCGCGCCGTGGAGCAGGCCGTACACAAGGTTCTCGACGAAGGCTACCGTACCGCAGATATCGCTCGCGGCGGAGAATCCATCACCACGCAGGAGATGGGCAAGCGAGTTCATCAGGCTCTGGCAGAGTCCATCAATCGCCGCCAGTCCATGCACGCCGTCTAGAGATAGAACGTAACACTTTCAGTTACGTCATCCTGAGCGATGGCGCAAAGCGCCGAGTCGAAGGATCTCTGTATTTCGCTTTTTGCCGTTGTTGTTGCTGTACACAAACAAAAATGCGCCGCCATCTCCAACTCGCCGCCATCCTTCTCCTCATCACAGGAACGGCGGCGGCGCGCGCGGACCTCTTCAAGCACAAAGACAGCAGACCAAAGTCAAACGTCGAGTGGATGTGGCAGTACAGCCCACCGCCCGCAGATGGCCGCGAAAACGCTCTCGTCCTCGATCCTCACTTTCAGCCATTTCTGGCCCAGTACCTCACTGCACCTCAGACATTCTGGAGCCAGACCGGGCCAAAGCCAAAGTCGCTCGCCGAGACCGCGCTCGACTATCTCTCCATGCCGGGCAAAGTTCTCGCCGACCAGAACCGCTATCTCACCGTCACTGGCTGCGTCTATCGCTTCTGTCCTGACCGTGGCCTGCTCTTCGTCGATCTCGGTCTCCCGCAGCCGCTCGTCGTCTTCGCCGCCATCAACTGGATTCAGCAGAACAAGACTCCCGATCAGCCCGGCGCCGAGTACACCCTATGGGTCTTCAGCAATAAGGCAATCGACCCCGATCACATTCCAGCGGCATTAACGCACAGCATCGCCCGCTGGACCGCCGAGCCGCCGCTCGGCACCACGATTCACCAGATCATCACCAACGCAATTCTTGTTGACCCCGACGGCAAGCCGCAACAAATCAAGCCGGCAGCCATCGGAGCCAACACCATCACCGAACAACCTGAAATCAAGGCCAAATCATGACCACGACACCCAAAACATTATTCGAAAAAGTCTGGCAGCAACATCTTGTCGTCGAGCCCCAGGGCGAGCCTTCCATCCTCTATATCGACCTGCATCTTGTCCACGAGGTCACGTCGCCCCAGGCCTTCGACGGCTTGCGCATGGCTGGCCGCAAGCTGCGCCGTCCCGACCGCACCATCGCAACGGTAGACCACAACGTTCCCACCACCAGCGCCTACGACCGTCTCCACATCGTCGACCAGATCTCGGCCACGCAGGTCAACGCGCTGCGCAAAAACTGCGCCGAGTTCGGCATCGAGTTCTTCGACGTGCAGGATGCCTCGCAGGGCATCGTCCACATGATCGGGCCTGAGCTGGGAGCAACCAAGCCCGGTATGACCATCGTCTGCGGCGACTCGCATACGTCGACCCACGGAGCCTTCGGCGCGCTAGCTTTTGGAATCGGCACCAGCGAGGTCGAGCACGTCATGGCCACGCAGACGCTGCCGCAGTCCAAGCCCAAGACCTTCCGCATCACCGTCGACGGCGAGCTTCCCTTCGGTGTCACTGCCAAGGACATCATCCTCGATATCATCGGCAAGATCGGCACCGACGGAGCCACCGGCTACGCGGTCGAGTATGCCGGTTCGGCCATTCGCGCGCTCTCCATGGAAGGCCGCATGACCATCTGCAACATGAGCATCGAGGCCGGCGCCCGCGCAGGCATGATCGCTCCCGATGAGACGACCTTCGCTTACCTCAAGGGCCGCCGCTTCTCTCCCACCGGCGCGGCATGGGACGAGGCCGTCGCGCACTGGCGCACGCTTCCCACCGACGAAGGCGCGAAGTTCGATCGCGAAATGCATATCGACGCGGCAACTCTGGCTCCCGCCGTCACCTGGGGCACGTCGCCCGGCATGACCACCACCATTAACGCCAACGTTCCTACGCTCGACGAAGCCGTAACTGAAGCCGACCGCAAGTCCTTCGAGCGCGCATACGAATATATGGCGCTCAAGCCCGGCACACCGATGGAAGAGATCGCCATCGACACCGTCTTCCTCGGCTCCTGCACCAACGGCCGCATCGAAGACCTTCGCGCCGCAGCCGCCGTCGTCAAAGGCCATCACATCGCCACGCGTGTTCGCGCAATGGTCGTCCCCGGCTCGCAGGCGGTCAAACGCCAAGCTGAAGAAGAAGGTCTCGACTCCATCTTCAAGACCGCAGGCTTCGAGTGGCGCGAGCCCGGCTGCAGCATGTGCCTCGGCATGAACCCCGACATTCTTCAACCCGGCGAACGTTGCGCCTCAACCTCGAACCGCAACTTCGAAGGCCGCCAGGGCCGCGGTGGCCGCACTCACCTCGTCAGCCCCGAGATGGCAGCCGCAGCCGCCATCACCGGCCACTTCACCGACATTCGCAAGTGGAAGCAGAGCGAAGGAGGCTCACGCTAATGGAACCCATCAACGTCCTTACCTCGAAAGCCGTCCCGCTGCCGCTGCCTAACATCGACACGGACCAGATCATCCCGAAGCAATTCCTCAAGCGCATCGAGCGCACCGGCTACGGCGAGTTTCTCTTCTTCGATTGGCGCTACGACGTCGAGACGCCCGACCATGTCGAAGAGCGGAAAGATTTCGCCCTCAACAAGCCCGAGTACAAAGGCGCGCAGATCCTCATCGCCGAAAAGAACTTCGGCTGCGGCAGTTCGCGCGAGCACGCCGCGTGGGCACTCAATCAGTACGGTTTCCTCGCCGTCATCGCGCCAACGTTTGCCGACATCTTCTTCTCGAACGCGGGCAAGAACGGCATCATCCTCGTCCGCCTCAGCGAAGAAGAGGTCCAGGAGCTTTTAGCCCGCTGCACCAAAGACCCCGAGCACAAGCTCACCATCAACCTCGAAGCCCAGACCGTCACCGACGACCAAGGCTTCAACGCGCACTTCGACATCGATCCCTTCCGCAAATACTGCCTGCTGAACGGCCTCGACGACATCGGTCTTACGCTGCGCCACGAATCCGAACTGGACGCATTCGAATCCAAACACAATAAAGATTTCTGGTCCGCACCCAAGGCCGCAACCCTTTCATAAATTGTCATCCTTCCGCGAAGCGGGAGGATCTGCTTTCGCCGACTAGCCGACTCATTGACTTGCTAACCCGCTAACTCGATTTACCTGAAAGGCTGACATCTTGAGCAACGAACTCGATCCCGCAAAGAAAAATTCCATCGCACTGACCGAAGGCCCGTCCCGCGCCGCTGCGCGCTCCTACTTTCGCAGCGTAGGCTTCAGCAAGGAAGATCTGCACAAGCCCATCATCGGCATCGCCAATACATGGACCGAGGTCGGCCCCTGCAACTTCCATCTGCGCAAAGTCGCCGAGGCAGTCAAGCAGGGCATTCGCGAGGCTGGCGGAACACCGATGGAGTTCAACACCATCACCGTCCACGACGGCATCACCATGGGCACACAGGGCATGAAGGCTTCGCTGATCTCTCGCGAGGTCATCGCTGATTCCATCGAACTCGTCACCCACGCCAACTCCTTCGACGGCATCGTCTGCATCGCCGGTTGCGACAAGAACATGCCCGCCGCCATCATGGCGCTGGCGCGTCTCGACATTCCCGGCCTTATGCTCTACGGCGGCAGCATCGCTCCCGGTCATCTGCAACAGCCCGATGGCAGCAGCAAGGACATCACCATCCTCAACGTCTTCGAGGCCATCGGCTCACACGCTGCGGGCAAGATCAACGATGACCAGCTTGAAGCAGTCGAAGCAGCAGCCTGTCCCGGCCCCGGAGCCTGCGGCGGCCAGTTCACCGCCAACACCATGGCGATGGCGGGCGAGTTCCTCGGCATCTCGCCGATCGAGATCACTGGCGTTCCTGCGATGTCGCCCGAGAAGCACGAGGCATCGCGTCAGGCTGGCCGCCTCGTAATGGACCTTGCACGTAAGGGCCTCACGCCGCGCCAGATTATGAGCCGCAAGTCCATCGAGAACGCCATCGCCGCAGTTTGCGCGTCGGGCGGATCGACCAACGCTGTGCTGCACCTGATCGCCATCGCGCATGAGCTGAACATTCCCATCTCGATGGAGGACTTCGACAAGATCAGCGAGCACACGCCGTTCATCTGCGATCTCTCGCCGGGCGGCAAGTACACCGCGAAGGATTATCAGGAGGCAGGCGGATCGCGCCTGCTGGCCAAGCGGCTGATGGAGCGCGGACAGTTGCACGACACCATCACCGTCACCGGCAAGACGCTGCACGAAGAGGCCAAGGCTGCGCACGAGACGCCTGGCCAGGTTGTGATTCACGAGTGGGACAAGCCGCTGAAGCCGACCGGAGGCTTGGTCATCCTCAAGGGCAATCTCGCTCCTGACGGCTGCGTCATCAAGGTGGCTGGGCACGAGCGGCTCTTTCATCAGGGTCCGGCGCGCGTCTTCGACTCCGAGGATGACTGCTTCGCCGCGGTCGAGTCAGGCAAGATCAATCCGTCCGATGTTCTCGTCATTCGCTATGAAGGACCTCGCGGAGGTCCGGGAATGCGCGAGATGCTGGCAGTTACGGCTGCGGTCAAGGGCATTCCTGAGCTCTCAGAAACGGTCGCTCTGCTCACCGATGGACGCTTCAGCGGGGCGACGCGCGGCTTGATGGCTGGTCACGTTGCACCCGAGGCTCAGCTTGGCGGACCGATCGCCGCGGTGCATGAAGGCGACACGATCACGTTCGATATTCCGAACCGCGAGCTGCGGCTTGAGGTTCCAGCGGAAGAGATTGCTGCTCGTCTCAAAAACGTCAAAGCTCCAGTGCCGCACTTCAACAGCGGAGTCTTTGCCAAGTATGCCAACACCGTAAGCAGCGCGTCGAAGGGCGCTGTTACAACTTAGCGTTTTGTATGGGCATGCGTAAGACTGTGCCCATAACAAAGCTGCACCTTTAGCAATTTTTTTCGGGACCGTTTCACAGAGCAACAGAACTTATGGAGGGCAATATGGCAGACAAAAATCAACATCCGCAACTCACCGGAGCCGAGATCGTTTGGGCCACACTGGCGGGCGAAGGCGTCGACAAGGTCTTCGGCTATCCCGGCGGAGCCATCCTGCCCGTCTATGATGCCCTGCGCAAGTTTCCCAGCATCCACCATGTGCTGGTGCGCCACGAGCAGGGAGCCTCGCACATGGCCGACGGCTACGCGCGCGCCTCGGGCAAGACCGGCGTCTGCATCGCCACCAGCGGGCCGGGTGCGACCAACCTCGTCACTGGCATCGCCACGGCCATGCTCGACAGCATTCCCATGGTGGCCATCACCGGACAGGTCTCGTCGAAGGTGCTCGGCTCGGACGCCTTTCAGGAGGTCGACATCACCGCCATCACCATGCCGATCACCAAGCACAACTGGCTGGTGACACGCGCCGAAGATATCGCGCCGACCATTCGCGCTGCCTTCCAGATCGCGCAAACTGGCCGTCCCGGCCCGGTGCTGGTCGATATCACCAAGGATGCGCAGCAGGGTATGGCAACTTTCGACTTCGAGGCTGCCGCGCCAGCGCCGCATCGGCCGCACCCGATGCTGCGCTCCGAAAGCTCGTCGATCAAACAGGCCATCGAGCTGATTCAGTCGGCCAAGCGTCCGGTCATCCTCGCGGGTCACGGCATCACGCAGTCGGGAGCCGAGGCTGAGGTTATCGCCTTCGCCGAGCGTCAGCAGATTCCGGTTGCCAGCACGCTGCTCGGCCTTGGATCGTTTCCAACGCACCATCCGCTGTCGCTCGGCATGATGGGCATGCACGGCGAGTCGTGGGTGAACCATGCAATTCAGCAGGCCGACCTTCTGCTCGCCTTCGGCATGCGCTTCGACGACCGCGTGACCGGCAACCTCGCCAGCTACGCGCCCAACGCGAAGAAGATTCACATCGAGATCGACCCCAGCGAGATCAACAAGAACGTCAAGGTAGATGTAGCGCTGATCGGCGACCTGCGCCAGACGCTCGATCTTCTGCTGCCGCTGCTGCCGAAGAAGTCCGACGCAAGCTGGATCAAGGCTGTGAATGCCATGAAGGGCGATGCCTCAGTGCGTGACATCATCAACTTGCCCGACAACGGCCATCTATACGCCGCGCACGTCATCAACGACATCTGGCGCGAGGCCGAAGCCGCCGGAAGAACCGCCCAGACCATCATCGTGACCGACGTAGGCCAGCACCAGATGTGGGAGGCGCAGTACTACAAGCACGACACTCCGCGCACGCTGGTCACCAGCGGCGGACTGGGAACAATGGGATTTGCTCTGCCCGCAGCGATCGGCGCGAAGGTGGCCTGCCCCGAGAAGGACGTCTGGGTAATCGCAGGAGATGGCGGCTTCCAGATGACCGCCTCTGAGCTTTCGACCATTCAGCAGGAGGGCCTTGCGATCAACATCGCGGTCATCAACAACGGCTTCCTCGGCATGGTGCGGCAGTGGCAGGAGGCCTTCTACGAGAAGAACTACGCCGCCAGCCCCATCCTCTCGCCCGACTTCGTCGCACTCGCCGCCGCGCATGGTATCGCAGGAGCAACCGTCAGCAAGCGCAAGGATGTAACTCCCACAGTCACAAAAGCTCGCACCAGCGGCAAACCATTTCTGATTAATTTCCAAGTCGAAAAAGAGGACGGCGTTTATCCGATGATCGCTCCGGGTTCGGCACTGCACGAGATGGTTCGCAGGCCGACAAAGGATCCGCTGCTTGAGACTGCAGAGGATGAGTAGATACCTTTCGTTGTATGACGGAAAAAATGCTCAACCTCGGTAATTTTGATGAACAATAGATCGGTTTTTCCAACCCGAGCGGTCATGTTTTTTCTTCTCTTCGCGCTTACATCGGCGCTCGCGAAGACACAGGAGCATAGCGTCAGAATCAAAATCATCAACGCACAGACCAATCATCCGATCACCGACGAGAACCTAAACGTAGCTCTGCGAGTCGATCAAATTGGCTCCGTCGCCATGAAGACGGACAAAGACGGCATCATCAACGTGGACACGGGTCACGCAACCATCATCCGCATCCTCGCGAACATGTATGGCGACTGCCGTTCGCGTGGTGAGCTTTATACCAACTACTCCATTGCCGAGATTCAGACCCATGGCATTACCACCGGCAATCTGTGCAGCAATGCCAAACCCAAGGCGAAGCCCGGAGAACTCATCCTCTTCGAGACTCCCAAAACCTATATCCCGACGTATCCCGCGCCTCCAGCATCCCGCGCAACCACTGTACCTGTTGACCCCGCTGCTAACTCCAAGGAGAAGCCGTAAATGCTCCACACCTTTGTAGCCCTCGTCTCCGATAAGCCCGGCGTTCTTACCCGGGTCGCCTCGCTCTTTCGCCGCCTGAACATCAATATCGTCTCGCTCACAGTCGGAGAGTCCGAGCGCCTCGACACCTCGCGCATGACCATCGTCTGCGAGGCTCCGGAGCATGCCGCCGACCGCATTCGCGCCAGCCTCTACAAGCTCGAAATCACCGTCGATGTCGACGAGGTAGGCCGCAGCGAGGCCGTCATCCGCGAGCTTTGCCTGATCAAAGTTTCGGCCGGGCCACGCGAGCCGAATGGCCTCTCCTCCCGTTCGCAGATCTTCGAGCTGGCCACGGTCTTCCGCGCCCGCGTTGTAGACCTCGCACCCGAGTCGATCATGCTCGAAATGACGGGCAGCTCCTCAAAGATCGAAGGACTGCTCCAGGTGCTGCGCGAGAGCGGCTACACCATACTCGAGGTCTCACGCACCGGCCGCATGGCGATGCGGCGCGGCCACCATACCAGCCGGGTGCTCAAGGCGCTGGGCACTCCCAACGGAAACGGCGAAGCCGATATTCTCAGCGTGCCGACGACCGATATCATCCCCAACGAATTTGACGAGCACTAAAACTTCTCGATTACCGAATAAATTCCGTTCAATTCGTAGTCGTCAACTGATTCACTGAGCTACCATTAACTTAAAAGGAAACGAACACCATCATGGCTAAGGCATACCACGACGCAGACGCAGACCTCTCTCTTATCCAGGCGAAGAAAGTCGCCATCATCGGCTATGGCTCGCAGGGCCATGCCCATGCTCTCAACCTCAAGGACTCCGGCGTCGATGTGCGCGTTGGTCTCCGCACGGATAGCCCCAACGTGGAGCGTGCGCGCAAGGCTGGCCTTCAGGTCGGCACCGTCGCCGAAGTGTCGAAGTGGGCAGACGTCATCATGAACCTGACCCCCGACCAGACTGCCGCCAAGGTCTATCACGCCGATATCGAGCCGAACCTTGCCCCCGGCAAGACGCTGATGTTCGCGCACGGCTTCAACATTCGCTTCCGCACCATCACTCCCCCCACGGACGTTGATGTCTCGCTGGTCGCACCCAAGGCCCCCGGCCATCGCGTGCGCGAGGTCTTCACCGAAGGCGGCGGCGTACCCGGCCTGGTAGCGGTCGAGCAGGATGCCAGCGGCAACGCGCTCGCGCTTGCACTGAGCTACGCCAAGGGCATCGGCTGCACCCGCGCCGGTGTGCTTGAGACGACCTTCACGGAAGAGACCGAGACCGACCTCTTCGGCGAGCAGGCTGTCCTTTGCGGCGGAACCTCGGCGCTGGTCAAGGCTGGCTTTGAGACGTTGGTCGAGGCTGGCTATCAGCCCGAGCTGGCTTACTTCGAAGTGCTGCATGAGCTGAAGCTCATCGTCGACTTGATGTACCGCGGCGGCCTCGAGTACATGCGTCACTCCATCTCCGACACCGCGGAGTGGGGCGATTATGTCACCGGCCCCCGCATCGTCACCGACGCGACCAAGAAGGCCATGAAGGAAGTGCTCACCGACATCCAGAGCGGCAAGTTCGCCGAGCGCTTCATCGCAGACCAGAACTCGGGCCGCAAGGAGTTCGAGGGCTTCCGCTCGAAGGAGCGTGGCCACCAGATCGAAAAGGTCGGCGCAGAACTTCGCAAATCCATGCCGTTCCTCGACCCAGTCGTGGTCAAGGACGGAGCAGTCGTCAAGGCCTGACCGCCATTCGCAACCAAACGAAGGGCGGGGCTTCTGGCTCCGCCCTTCGTGCTTTTATAAGGGAACCGGCACACAAAGATCTGCGTAATTAACAGCATCATCTACCATAAGAATAGAACTGGAGCCACGCCCTATGGAAACCGCGACCCTCCAAGCCGAGCCATACCTAGTTCCTATCACACCTGCAACCCCCACACCATTGCCTGAGATCGTTGCTGCGCTGCGCACGATCACTCCGCTCATCGGCCTCTCCGACGAGGAGTACACGTGGCTGGCCACGCATGGCTCAGAGCGCATCAGCGATTACGACGCCATGGTCTTTCGCGAAGGCGAGCCGACCTCGCATCTTGTCTTCATTCTGCGCGGGGAGATCCATGTCCGCCGCCGCCACTCCGGCCCTATGGCGCTGTTCATCGGCCGCGCCGGACAGATGACCGGCAAGCTTCCCTTCTCGCGCATGAAGACCTACGGCGGCGATGGCTACACCATTGGTCCCACCTGGGTGCTCGACATTCACGAGTCGCTCTTCCCCGAGATGCTCGAAGCTATCCCCTCGATGGCACAGCGGTGCGTCTCTGTGCTGCTCGATCGCGTGCGCGAAGTAACGCGCATGGAACAGCAGGCCGAAAAGCTTTCGGCTCTGGGCAAACTTGCGGGCAATCTCTCACATGAGCTCAACAACCCTGCCTCTGCAGCGCAGCGCTCCGCAGCCAGCCTCTTCGGCGAGCTGCGCAAGTACGGCGACCAGAAGTATCTGCTAGGCTCGCTTTGTCTTACGCCGGAGCAGTCCAAGATCTACAAGGACTGGGTGATTCGCACCCGTGCGAGCATGGCAGCGTATTCCAGTGAAACGGTCGCGCCGCAGAATCCGCTGGCCTTCTCGGATCGCGAAGAGCAGCTGACAAAATGGCTCATCGACCACAACGTCACCGAGCCGTGGACGATTGCACCTTCCCTCTCTGAGACGCGCATCACGCTCGAACATCTCGATGACCTGGCGCGCCATGCCCCACCGGAGCTTGTCCCTATTACCATCGGCACCTTTGCCACGTCGCTGCGTGTCGAGCGCATGACCGAGGCTATCGTCGACTCGACCGTCCGCATCTTCGACCTCATCAGCGCCATCAAGGACTACTCCTACATGGACCAGGCGCCGATTCAGGACATCGATCTTGCCCAGTCACTTGAAACCACACTGGCCATGTTCTCATCGCGGTTGCAGGGCATCACCGTCGAGCGCGACTTCGATCCTGAGCTTCCGCCAATCAGCGCCTATGGCAGCGAGCTCAGCCAGGTCTGGACGGTGCTGATCGAAAACGCCATCGAAGCCATACGATCGAGCGGCGTATCTGGCGTCCTTCGCCTCCGCACCTGCCTCACCGGTACGATGGCGAGCATCGAGGTCTGGAACAACGGCCCTGAGATCGACCGGGCCATTCAATCCCGCATCTTCGAACCTTTCTTTACAACCAAGGCTCCCGGCCATGGTCTGGGGCTCGGCCTCGATACCGCCCAGCGCATCGTCAGCCGCCACTCAGGCTTTCTGACAGTGGAATCGAACCCCGGAGCCACCTGCTTTCAGGTCCGTTTACCTCTGGACCAGGCACAGGCCTATTAAATGCGAATGGGAGAGGCAGCGGCCTCTCCCATTCGCATTGATTCTAAATCTATTTAGTGATTTCCACACCTCGCCAGAACGCGATGTGATGCTTTACGTTGCGAGCCGCAGGCTTCGGATCGGGGTAATACCACGCCGCATCCTGATTTTCCTGGTCGTCAACCATCACCGTGTAATACCGGGCCAGTCCCTTCCACGGGCAACTGGAGGTCGTCGAACTAGGCCTCAAAAACTCTCGTTTGACCGTCTCCTCCGGGAAATAAATGTTTCCCTCGACTGTCTCGTATGTCTCGCTTTCGGCCAGCGTCTGGCCATTCCATACTGCCTTTGCCATTGTTCGCTACCTTATTCTTTTCAATAAGTTACAGCTCATCATTTGTACAGGCGTGTCAATGAGCGGGGTTCTGAACCCTGAGTGCTACCAACCTATTTGTAACAGAAGCGATGCCGAAAAGGAAAGTGAGGGCTGGGCTGGACGCACCCTGCCCTCAAAATCTATGCCGGGGTCTGGGCAGGCACAAACCTCTTCAATAAGCTCTCGTATCGTGCCTTCGCGACCGGATATTTTTCAATCAGAGCTGCCGTCTGTCCCATGAAAGGATTGCCTGACTCCTTCTCGGTCTCGGCGTGGAAGTGATGGAACTTCGCATAGAGCAGAATACCCTCTCCGTTCGAGTCCAGAAACAGGTCGGCATCCAGCGCGCCGCGCAGCACCAGCGAAGCAGCCATCTCCCAGTAGCTCATGGTCTGCCGCCACGCGGGGTTATGCGGAGACTGAACATCCCTCGACACCGCCCGCAGCTCTTCAAGCGTCTTCGGCTGAAAATCGAAGACCATAAACCGCCGCGCACTCCTCAGCGCCTCTTCCCGTCGAAGCTCATAGAGCCGCAAAATCAGTTCAGCATCCGCTGCCGTTGCCATTTGTTCTCTCTTTCATTTTTATGCAACACTCTCGACCACAGGCCGAGTCTTCTCCGGGTCAGGCCGCTCTACCACCACAGCAGGCGCAGGCCCGGCAATCTTCTTCTCGTAGCTGCACTCAGGAGTCGTCGATTCTTCTTCAACGGCACCCCTCTTCTTGCGTCGCTTCGGTAAGGCCTCGCGATTGTTGGGGCATACGAGGTACGTCCCCTTATCGCTCGTCACCTCAAGCAGATAAGAGCTGTCTCCCTTGGGGCAGGCCTGATTGACCAGCTTCAGGTTCGAAGCGAAGTCGCACTTCGGATACTTCACGCAACCGTAGAAGGTATCGCCACGCTTGGTCTTGCGCACGGCGATCTCGCTGCCGCACTTGGGGCACGGCACATCGAGCAGATCCTGCTTGATGTACTTGCACTTCGGATAGCCGCTGCAACTAATGAACTCGCCGTACTGCCCATTGCGCAACAGCAATGGCTTGCCGCACTTCGGGCACATCTCTTCGAGCTGCACCGGCGGCTTCTGCTGCACCTTCTGCGTCAGCTTGCGAATCGTCTTGCAGGGCGGGTCCTCGTTGTATCCGGGACAGGCCATGAACGGTCCCCACGGCCCATTACGCAGCACCATCACGCGACCGCAGTTATCACAGAACTCTTCTTCGGGAACATCATCCGCACCCGGAGCACTAAGGTCCGGCTTGGCAGCAAAGTTCTCCTTAGTGAAGTCGCAGCTTACCGGCTCTACAGTAATTTTCTTACCCTGCTCGGCCGCAGCATTGATGGAGGTAGACAACTCCTTCGCGTCATCGACCTCTTTCGAGTATTCGATCACATCATCGGTCGTCGCCTTCACAATCATAGGAAACTCAAATGCAGCGGTCACCTTCTTCGTGACTGCCTTTGCATCCTTCTTCCAGGGCCCCATCGCCACCGTCATGGGCTTTACCTTGGTGAAGTTGCTGCACGAGTAGAAGCTGCCAAACTTGCCCCACTTCAAGACCAGCGGACTGCCGCACTTGTCGCAGAGCTCCTCGGTGGCCTGCTCCATGCGCTTGACGTCTTCCATGTGCGTGCTGGCAACCTTCAACTCCTTCTCGAAGTGGTCATAGAAGCCATTCAGCAGATCGGTCCAACGCTCCTCACCCTCTTCGACCGCGTCCAGCTCGCCTTCGAGCGTCGCCGTGTACTGCGTGTCGAAGATGTACGGAAAGTTCTTCACCAGCAGGCTAGTGACAACCGTGCCAATCTCCGTCGGCACAAACTTTGCGCCGATCTTCTTGACGTAGTCGCGATCCTGAATCGTGTTGATGATCGAAGCATAAGTCGAAGGCCGACCGATGCCGCGCTCTTCCAGCACCTTCACCAGCGAAGCCTCGTTGTAACGCGGCGGCGGCTCGGTGAACTTCTGCTGCGGATCGAGCTTCGCCAGATCCAGCGCCTGCCCCTCGTTCAGCTCCGGCAGACGGCGATCAGCAGAATCATCCTGCGACTCGTTCTCCTGCTGAATGCTCTGCTGCGCAAGCTTCTCCGCGGCAGCCTGCTCTTCCTTGCTCGCTTTATCCTTGGCTGCCTGACGCGCTTTCTTGTCCTCTTCTTCAAACTTGAGGAAGCCATCGAACTTGAGCACACTGCCGCTGACACGAAAGTCATACGTGTGCTTTGCCTTGGCCGCGACATCCACCGTGGTCTGGTCAAAGACCGCAGGCGTCATCTGGCTGGAGACAAACTTCTGCCAGATCAGGCGATAAAGGCGGAACTGCTCGTCGGAAAGATACTTCCGAATCGACTCCGGCGTGAACTTCACGTTCGTCGGACGAATGGCCTCGTGCGCATCCTGTGCCTGCTCCTGTTTCTTGCCGGCATACTCGTTCGGCTTCGCCGGTAGATACGCCGCTCCCAGCTTGGCAACAAACTCGCGCACATCGACAATCGCATCGGCGCTGACGCGGGTCGAATCGGTACGCATATAGGTAATCAGGCCGACCGTACCTTCGCTTCCGATCTCAACGCCTTCATAAAGCCTCTGCGCCACGCCCATCGTTCGGCGCACGTTGAATCCGAGTCGACCGGCTGCCTCCTGCTGCAACTTGCTGGTCGTAAACGGAGCCTGAGGATTCCGTCGCCGCTCTTTTTTCTCAATGCTGCGAACGGTCCACGTAGCCTTCTCGAGTTGCTCGACCACCTCGTCAACCGACTCGTTATCGGGCAGCGCATTCGAGAGAAACTGCTCCTTGCCCTCCTTATCGACGCCATTCGAGACACGGATCGGCTTGCCTTCGATGCCGACCATGCGCGCCGTGAACTCCTGCGCACTCTTGCCCGTCTTCAAATCTGCATCGATGGTCCAGTACTCAACCGGATTAAACTCATTAATCTCGCGCTCGCGTTCCACAATCAGGCGCAATGCCACCGTCTGCACGCGGCCAGCGCTCAACCCACGGCGCACCTTGTCCCATAGCAGCGGCGAGACCTGATATCCCACCAGGCGGTCGAGCACGCGCCGGGTCTGCTGCGCGTCCACCAGATTTTCATCGACATCGCGGGCGTGGGCAAACGCTGCCTTCACCGCCTTCTGCGTAATCTCATTGAAGGTCACGCGGCGAATCTTCGACTTGTCCTTCATCACAGGCAGAAGCTGCATCGACAGGTGCGCGGCAATCGCCTCACCCTCGCGGTCGGGGTCGGGTGCCAGGTAGACCATGTCCGACTTCGCCGCCAGCTTCTTCAACCGCTCCACAATCTTTTCTTTGCCGGGAGATACGATCAGCGTCGGCTCGAACGTCCGCTTCTTCAGCTCGACGCCGATGTCGTTTTTGGGCAGGTCCATGATGTGGCCAATCGAGGCCTCCACCGAGTATTCACTGCCGAGATATTTATTGATCGTCTTCGCCTTTGCCGGCGACTCCACGATCACAAGTGATTTAGCCATTCGTTCCCTTCATCCCCAAAACCGCTAACCTTAAATCAATCGATCTGCTATCAACTCATAGAACTGCCGTTGCGCAGGATTCCAATGCGAACCTAACACGAGTTGCCGGAAATATGCGAACTGGACATCTTTCGTGAGACGCAAAATTTGACCAAAATCTATACGATAGACTGCCGCTGTTCGATTCCGTCTGCACTATCTACGGGTAACATACGGCAACTTATCCACAAGGTTCCATCAGAACGACCGCACATAGTTCTTGCCCGGTAGCTGCCGAATGCGACCGGCAAGCTCCAGTTCGAACAGCGCCGTAAAGATCTCAGCAGACCCCAACTCCGCCTCCAGCTGCTCAATTAAGTCATCCAGTTGCACCGACTCATCGTGTTTAAGCCGGTCCAGAACCATCTGTTCCTGCTCCGGCAGCGGCTTATTGCTAAATAGAGATGCAGCCTCCGTGATTTTCGATTCACCACCCGATGCGGCGCTTATCTCATCTTCCAATTGCCGCCTTATGTGTGACGGCAAATCTTCCCATACATCCTCCCACGTCGCCGTAAGCTTAGCCCCCTGCTTTATCAATGTGTTAGGCCCCCAGGCGTTTTTGTTCGTTACGTTGCCGGGAACAGCATAGACATCGCGATTCTGCTCCATCGCCAGCCGGGCCGTGATGCGGGTTCCACTGTACTCCGCCGCCTCAATGACCAGCACACCCACGCTCATGCCACTCAAGATTCGGTTCCGAATCGGGAAATTCTGTGGAGCCGGAAATGTTCCCAGCGGGTACTCGCTGATGATCGTTCCGCCCGACGCGACGATATTCTCTGCCAGTTTTTTATTTTCCTTCGGATAGATGACGTCGATTCCTGTTCCCCAAACCGCAACCGTCTTGCCACCCGCCTCAATCGCTCCCTTATGCGCCGCCGTGTCGACCCCGCGAGCCATGCCGCTCAGGATCACCAGTCTCCGGTTGGCCAGATCGCGCGACAGCATCTCTGCCATGCCGGTGCCGTAGGGCGAAGGGTGGCGTGTTCCCACCACAGCAATGCCCGGCCGCGCCAGTAGCTCCGCATTACCCCGAACCCACAGCACCGCCGGCGGATCATAGATCTCTCGCAGCCGGTCGGGATAGGCTGCGTCCTGCTGGGTCAGAATGCTGCCGCCAGCCTCCGTTACCTTGTGTATCTCGTCTTCGGCAATCTCTCGCGCCTTGCCGTCGAAGATGAACTGCGCCGACTGCGCAGGCATCCCGGTCGCCTCCAACTCGGTCAAGGAAGCATCGAACAGATTTTCCGCCGCGCCCAGAGCCTTCACTGCCCGGTTAATCCGCGTCGGTCCCATCCCCGGCGTCAACGTCAACGCCATCCATGCTATCCGAGCCTGGTCCAGCGGCGTTCCATTCCCAATATTCTGCTGCGACAAAATCCACTCCTCCGAGCCCGCACTCTGAAGCTTATCCTTTAATGTTCCACGTGGCGCAAAGCTCCTGCCAGAACGAACGATCCACCACTCATCGCCAGGGCAATCATGGCGCTGGTCCATTCATTCCCATTATGCGGAGAAGCGACAACTCGCGGAATATGGAGAACAATCACCCACAGCAGAAACATCAGCCCCAGCAGCGTCGCCGCCAGACGTCCCTGTATCTTCGTCGCAAGGCTTAAAGCAGCCGCGATAAACGCCACTCCTACAAAATAGGCCCAGAACAGATGTCCCGGAATCCACCCAGTGATCAGCGTCGCGATGAACTTTGCATACAGGAAGTGCTGGATTCCGAAGACCACCAGCGCAGCCGCGAAGAGAAAACGCCCGGCCAACATCAGGCTCTCCCACGACATGGAGTTTGATAATTCCAGCTCCCGAGCCAACACCAGCGCAGCCGCGCCCAGTGCCATCACCTCGGCTCCGCTGGTCCACGGACCGGGATCGCGCACATGCTCGATCACCCGCGGCACAAAAGTAAACAGTACGCGCAACAGAAAAGCGGAAGCCAATAAAACGGTCGCAGCCCGAGCCCACCTCTTCACCACAATGCAAACGCCGGCAACAACAAATCCAACGCCGATCAACCACGCCCACACTCCGGTCTCGGCAGTCCACGGTGGCCCGGGAGCGGGCATGAGGCCGCGTGAGTAGAAGAGGTACAGCAGTCCAAAAAGCACCATCGCCACACCAAACACAATGCGGCCAAACCGGCTCATTCCATCCACGGTAAAGACCTCCAGACAGCCCATCAATGCAATTTCGTGACCGTCATGAATCCTACCCTACGGCGAAGCTTATGGAGGGGTTAATTCCTCATCGCACTTCTTGCACTCCAGCATCCGCCCAATCCGCTCGGCCCGGGTCTCCTCATGCAACACCCACTCTCGAACCATCCAAGGCGGATCGTGGCGCACATGCTGCCCATGCCCGCACTCAAGCCTCGCGGCCCAGTGCCCCTCTTCGTCCTGATAGAAGCCGACTATCGCACGCTGCATCGAATAACTCCTGCCCACATCTATTAAACTAAAGAACAGATCGCCGAATTAAACTCTCTCAGTCTGCCTGTATCAAATAGTTATCGTTTGCCCAAATCATCCCATCCCGTTCGCGTAGCCGCCATCAACTTCCTCAACCCCGCACCTCTCATGTGGGACTTCGAGCACCCACCTCTGGCAGCAAAGCTAGCCGAGCGCTACACGCTCCACTACACCAGGCCCGCACTCTGCGCCGATGAGCTGCTCGCGGCCCGTGCCGATCTTGGCCTCATCCCTATCGCCTCACTTACGCCTGATCTCGCCATCGTTCCCGGCTGCACCATCGCATCGCTCGATCGCGTGCGCTCTATCCAACTCATCGTTAAATTAAAAGACGGGAAGCAGCCGCACGCTCTCAAGGCAGTCCGCACCATCGCCGCCGACACCGCCTCGCGCAGCTCGCTGGCCTATACCGAGATCCTCTTCCGCAAGTTCCTGGGCACGCAGCCCGCGTTTATCCAACACCCAGCCGACCCCATCGCCATGCTCGAGCAAGCTGACGCGGCCCTGCTGATCGGCGATCCTGCCCTACTGGCGCTTGAAGCTCGCGATCAAATCGAGCAAGCCATCGGCCCCTGCCAGTGGATCGACCTCGCTCATGAGTGGACCACCCGCACCGGCCTGCCCTGGGTCGCCGCCGTCTGGGCGGTTCGGCCCGAAGCCCTCAGCCTCGGACACATCAGCCCCGCTGAAATCACCGACGAACTCACCACCTCACGCGATCACGGCCTCGCCCATATCGAAGACCTCGTGCGCCAGTGGACGCCGCGCATCGCTATCCCGGCTGAAACCATCCGTCACTACCTCACCGAAAACATCCACTACACCCTCACCTCGGACTGCATCGAGGCTATGAAACTGTTTCGTCGCTACGCCGCCGAGATCGACGCACTTCCACCGCTCCCTGAACCCCGCTTTCTGTAGCCCGGTCACCACTTCGCCACAATTATTCGCCTTTTTGCCGCTGAGACTCACAGACTTCTGTTAGCGTCATATTGACCATGAAGGCCCCTGCCGGCACCGCAGCCATCGCCGCAACCGGATCAACGAAGCCCCATCTCGCCTTCCTTCTGGCCACCGCACCGCATCGCCACTCGAGCAAGTTCTTCCACTTCCTTACCAGCTTCGGCGTCTTCGGCATCTTTCTGGTCTCTATCGTCGACTCATCGTTCGTGCCGCTCCCCGTACCGGGCGTCACCGACGTTATGCTGATCATCTTTGCAGCCCAAAAGGCCAACTGGATTCTGCTCATCCTTCTCGCCACCGCAGGCTCGGCGATCGGCGGATATCTGAGCTACCAGGTCGGCCACGCCGGAGGCATGCAGTTTCTCGAAAAACACGTACCGGCACGCATCTTCAAAAGCGTCTGCGAGTGGATGGAGAAGCACGCAATCCTGGCCATCGCGCTTCCCGCCATCTTGCCCCCGCCTATGCCGCTCTCGCCCTTTGTGCTGGCAGCAGGCGCATTAAAGATGTCGAAGAAGAAGTTCATCACCATCTTCACCCTAAGCCGCTGCGCACGCCACGCACTCGCCGTATGGCTCGGCATCTTTTACGGCAGGCATGTTCTTCATCTCTGGAACCGCTTCTCCGCCAAATGGGCAGGCACCATCCTCATCGTGCTCTGGACGGGAATCCTGGTGAGCTGCGCCATCGCTTTCTGGAAGCTTTACAAGGCTTCCAAAGACGTCAGCACTCACTCAGCCAGCCTTGCGGACGGCACTAACACCACAATGTGAACTTACAACTTCGGTTCACATCTCCCACTGCAACAGAGTCGCGCCCACGGTAAACCCGGCACCCACACTTGCCAGCAGCACCAGATCGCCCTTCTTCAAGCGTCCTTCTTCAAGCGCCGTGTGCATGGCAATAGGAATCGTGCCTGCCGTAGTGTTCCCATAGCGGTCGATATTGATGACCACGCATTCTTCCGGCATTCCCAAACGCTCCGCCGTGGAGAGGATGATCCGCTTGTTTGCCTGATGCGGAATAAAGCAGCTCAGATCCTTGCCGGTGACACCATTCCGAGTCAGTACCGTCTCGGCAGCCTCCGCCATCTTGCGCACAGCAAACTTATAGACAGCCTGACCATCCTGATGCACGAAGTGCATCTTCGCCGCCACCGTCTCTACCGTCGCCGGATGCAGGCTTCCGCCTCCTGGCATATTCAACGACGCCGCACCCGAGCCGTCCACCTCGTGCCAGTAGTCGATCAGCCCGACCTCCCCTTCAGCGCAGGGCTCCAATAGGACCGCTCCCGCGCCGTCACCAAAGATCACGCAGGTCGCCCGGTCCGTGTAGTCGATGATCGAGCTCATCACATCCGCACCGATCACCATCACCTTCTTGTGCATCCCGCTCTCCACCAGCTTCGCGCCCACCTGCAAAGCATAAGGAAAGCCCGAGCACGCAGCGGAGAGGTCGAACCCCCACGCACCCTTCGCACCCAGCTTGTCCTGCACCAGGCACGCCGTCGCCGGGAAAAACATATCCGGAGTCACGGTCGCGACGATGATCACCTCAAGCTCGCTGGCTTCGATGCCCCGAGCCGCCAGACAGCGCTTGGCCGCCTCAACCGCAAGATCGCTGGTGCCTACACCCTTCTCCACGATGTGCCGCTCACGAATGCCGGTGCGCTCCACAATCCACTGGTCGTTCGTCTCCACCATCTTTTCGAGATCGGCATTGGTCAACAACCGTGGCGGAACATAGGCTCCTACCGAACTGATCTTTGCTCTCACCTGCGCATGCGGCCTCAACGTCAAACTCAAATTCATCACCTCGTCAGCAACCAGAATACAAAACTATTCGCAATCAACACTATCCGCTGTAAGACGTACCAAAGTCGACCACAGACGCAACTTCTCTGCGTTGGATCATCCAGGTTTGCAGGTTTTCAGAGGAAGAATGAGAGAAAAGAAGGGGGAGAAAAATGTACCGGGCGACCCACTGCGCCCATACTAGCCCGTTACCGTTGCTTCCTTCCGGACCTGGCGGGGTTGGCGGGATTACGTCGCGTAGGACCCGGCACACCTCCTATCCTAACATCGACAAGCCGTATGCCAAAACTTGGCGATAATCACTCATTCCACGCAGAAGATTGCCATCAACCTGCTGTAACGCATACGCTTATGCATCATGCGACTTGTCCTACCAATTTTGTTTGCCCTCGCGCTCAGTGCCTCTGCTCAGGACATCCACGTCCGCGTTGATCCCTCAGCTCGGCCCGCCCAGCCCGGCAACGAAAACCTTTCTGTCTTCCCCACCATTCAGAATGCGATGGACCACCATCCCTTCGCCGGGCCCGCCCCCGGCAAGGATGGAAGACCAGCCCGTGTCTATATTGAGATCGCCCCCGGCATCTATCACGAGCGAGTCATCATCACCCAGAACCATCCCAACATCACCCTCATCGGCATGGGCAAGTCGCCCGAAGACGTCGTCATCACCAACTCCCTCAACGCCAAACAAGCCGGCGGCACCTTCTTCACCGAGACCGTCGAGATCAACGGCTCTGGCTTCGAAGCCGACAACATCACCTTCGAAAACGCCGCCGGCAACACTGGGCAGGCCGTCGCTGTAGCCGACCGCAGCGACCGCTCTATCTTTAAACACTGCCGCTTCCTCGGACATCAGGACACGCTCTTCGCCGACTACGGCCGCCAGTACTACGTCGACTCGTACATCGAAGGCGGCGTCGACTTCATCTTCGGCAACGCCACCGCCGTCTTCGACCACGACGAGTTGCACTCCAACGGCCCCGGCTTCCTCACCGCGCAATCCCGCACATCAGCCGACCAGACCACCGGCTACGTCATCCTCAACAGCAAGGTCACCAGCGGCATCGACCACACTGCCCAGCCCATCAGCCCCAGCGCCAACTTCACCGGAGCCCGCTCCATCGCCTCCGCTCAGGGCGCAATCGGCCTTGGCCGCCCCTGGCGCCCCTACTCCCGTGTCATCTATATCAATACCAACTTGCCCAGCGACGTCCGCCCCGCGGGCTGGAACAACTGGGGCAAGACCTCCAACGAGCAGACAGCCTTCTACGCCGAATCCAACAGCACCGGCCCCGGAGCCAATCCCGCCACCCGCGTTCCCTGGTCGCACCAACTCACAACAGCGCAGACAAAGCAATTTCTGCCCGCAAAGTTCCTAAGCGGCAAAGACCACTGGAACCCCGAGGCGGAAGCAAAAAAACTTCCCTGACAATATTTAATTTGCAGCAAACTCTATAATTGAGATGTTCATGCGCCGTCTCATCAGCTTCGTCGCGGTATTGCTCTTGGTGGCCTCAGCAGCGCCAGTGATGGCCTGCGTCACCAACCTCGCGATGAGCCAGACCGAGAGCGCCTGCTGCCGCTCCATGCACGGCCAATGCGGCGAGATGGCAAAGATGGGCTGCTGTCAGACAGTCGTTCACAACGACTCGCCTCAGGTCGCCACCGAGACCGCAACGCTCACGGTTCATTGGACCTCCCTCGCACAGGGAGACAGCCTCGCAACGCCTGTAGTGCTGGACAATCCAGCCCGGCAGATGTCTTTGGCAGAGCACTCCCCACCCGGCCTGCTCATCGCTCGAACCACCGTCCTACGAATCTGATCTCCGCTTCCGGTCTTTGACAGCAGACACACGCTGACGTGTGCCTGAACTTCTCTGTTAACTTCTCTCGCAATCGAAGAGACCAAAAAGGAAGCATTCCATGAAAATCATTCTGGCTTTGGCCTGCGCTCTGACGCTGGCCAGCCCCGCGTTGGCCGCTGGGCATGGGCCTGTATTCGGCTATGCCACGCCCGTAAATTCACAAGGCGAGTTCAGCTTCGACAGCGGCCTCATTGGCCGTCACGGCTCGCTAGGAGATGCGCTGACCGAGAGCTCGCAAATCGGTTACGGCATCACTCCACACATCACCGTCAACGCGGTTCTGCCTGCCACCTTCGGCAGTGCCGCACTGCCTGAAACCCGCCTGGCCGGAGGAGGCGAGTGGTCAAGCTCCGTCGCCTGGAGGTTCCAGCACTCCGTTACCTCGGTCGGGCGGCGAATCGAGTCCACCGCATCTCTGGGGCTCGTCGTTCCCGGCCCGCAGCAGGATAGCGGCGTCCTCGCCAACCTCCATCGCGCACCGGGAGTAGCCGCAACCCTTGCCTCCGGGCTGGCCTCGCGCAGCCAATATCTCTGGTTCGGCGGAGGCTACACGCGCTTCGCCGAAGCCCACACCGACCGCCGTCCCGACACCATCTCGTGGAGCACGGTCTACGGCTACCGTCCGCCCCGCCTGCGTCGCGACGTCAACCACTGGGACTACCGTGGCTTTGCCGAGCTGACCGGCGAGCACACCGGCGCAGTGCGCAGCCAGGGAAGCCTCGTGCCTCATAGCGAAACGACCAGCCTGTGGCTTGGCCCTTCGATCCTCGCCATCCTCAAGGACGTTGCCATCGAAGGCGGCATTCAGGCTCCTCTCTATCGAGACGCCTCCACATCGCTCTATGGCCGCGAGAGCATTCGCTTCGCCATCAACTTCAGCTACCTCAAATACTCTTCGCACGCATACTGAAAGGACTTCACCATGAAGATCTTCGCACTCGCATTAATTACGTTCTTCAGCGCCGCCGCGCACGCTGAATACAAGCAGATCAACATGACCGTCTTCGGCATGGACTGCGCCCCCTGCGCCCACGCCATCCATGTCTCCATGAAGGGAATCAAGGGCGTGGACACGGTAAATGTGGACCTCAACACCGGCCTGGTAACAATCTCCCTCACGCCCGGAAACTCTGCCGGAATGCACCAGTTCGAAGAAGCCGTCGAAAAGAACGGCTTCACCCATAAAGACGCGACTGTAGTCGTGCGCGGCAAACTTACCGGCACAGCAGGCGCGCCCATCCTCGAAGTAGAGGGCACCAGCGACCACTACACGCTCACGCCTTCTGCCCAACCGGCAGACATCGCCTCCCTGATGGGCAAGCTGGTAGAAGTCAACGGACTTCTGCCTCAGGCCGCAAAGGGCAAGCTGCCCGACACCCTCCACTACAAGACCATCACGGAGGCCCAATGAACGCGCTCACCCTGCCGAATGCTCCCGAGCAGCGCAGCCGCCGTGCCACGCTGCTCAACTACTTCTCCCTCTTCAGCTCGTTCAGCACGCTGCTCTGCTGTGCGCTGCCTTCCGTGCTTGTCCTGCTGGGGATGGGAGCGACGGTAGCCTCGCTCTTGTCCGTCGCGCCCTGGCTCGTCACTCTGTCGCGCCACAAGATCTGGACCTTCAGCATCTCCGGCGTGTTGATCGCAACCAGCTTCGTCGTGACTTATTGGATAGCCCCGCGCCTGCAACAAGGCGAAGCCTGTCCAGCAGACGATCCTACCGCCTGCGGAGCGGCAACCAGAATGAGCAAAGTCCTGCTCTGGATCTCAGCCGTGATCTGGAGCGGAGGCTTCTTCGTCGCCTACCTGCTGGCCCCAATCCTTCAACACATGGACCAGTCATAGCCAAAGCAAACTGTTCGAACCTGTATTCCATCATGTCCCTGTCTTCGCCATTTCTCAGGCAAAAGGCAGGGACACTGATGCGAATGCGCATCGCAAGCTCTACCCGCACAACGACCAATTTGCTATCGTCATCTTCAAGCCAATGATCTTTCCGCCTTACCTCGCGCTGCTGCTCTTTCCCGCCATGCTCCTTCTGCTGGAGCTTGGCCGCCGCTTTCGCCTCAGCCGAAAGCATCCTGTACAAAGCAACGCAGTCGAAGGCGCAGTCTTTGCTCTCTTCGGCCTTCTACTGGCCTTCACCTTCTCGGGAGCGGTCACCCGCTACGATGCGCATCGCCAGCTACTCACGCAGGAGACCAACGACATCGGCACCGCCTATCTTCGCCTCGATCTTCTTCCTGCATCGTCGCAGCCTGCTCTTCGCCAACTCTTCCGCGACTACACCACCTCACGTCTTCACCTCTTCGATGCTGTCCAAGAAGAGGTCTCGCCGGAGAGCCAACGCCTGCAGCGAGAGATCTGGCGTCAATCCGTCGCCGCGGCATCCGCCCCAGGCGCCAGCGCAGACGCGACCAAACTTCTCCTGCCTGCTCTCAACGACATGATCGACATCACAGCGACTCGTCAGAATGCATTCAACATGCATCCTCCCGTCATCGTCTTTCTGCTTCTCTTTGCCTTCAGCCTTGGCTGTGCCTTTCTCGCCGGTTACGGCATGACCGCCGTTCCGCGAAACTGGCTCTATATCGTTGCGCTCGCCGCTGCGGTCACACTCACCATCTACGCTACGCTCGAGATCGAGTTTCCCCGACAGGGTCTTATCCGCCTTACCAACACGGACAACACTCTCATCAATCTCCGCAGTTCCATGAACTAACTTCTGGAGCTAGCTCTTGAGAACTGACATTCGGCCCATTGCGGCATCCTACAAGAGACAAGAATGCCGACTACTGCCAATCCTCCTGCACCAGTTCGACGCGGCTATCTCGCCGACATCTATACCTTCGACTGGAAGGCGTTCTCCTTTCGCACACCGTTGATCGGCGTCCTCGCCATCGCCGTCTGCCTCTTCGTCGGAATCCTCTGCGGACATCCCTCCGCCGGTCTCATCGCAGGCGGCGGAGCCTTCACCATCGGCTTCGGCGTCAACCAGCGCATCGCCGACTCGCGGCTCTGGCCTATGATCGCCGCCACCGCCGCAGTATTTCTCTCCACCATGATCGGCATGCTCGTAGGGCACCGCGGCTTCACGCTCGTCCTCGCCGCAGCACTCTGGGGATTCATCTACGGCATTCTCACCGCGCGTGCCGCAGGCATCAGTTGGGTCGGGCAGCAATCTGCCATCACTCTCTTCGTAGCCTCCGCCTTCCCTGCCAACTTCCACTCCGCACTGCTGCGCGCTCTGCTGATCGGTGGCGGCGGAGCGCTGCAAATTCTCATCACCAGCGCCTTCCTTCGTCTGCTTCCTGAACTCGCCGCCGACCTTCGCGCCATCCGTCAAACAAGTAGCGACGAGATCAGCCACCTGCTCAACAGCAACTTCGCTCGCTACCGCATGCTTGTGCGTCTTCGCGCGATGCCCGAAAACCTTCTGCACATTCCAACGTTTCCCTTCGCCATTCGCATGTGTCTTACCATTGCGATCTCTGCCGAGGTCTATCGCCATCTCGGCGTCCAGAGCGGCTATTGGATTCCTATGACTGCGCTTCTCGTTCAAAAGCCCGCCTTCTCCGAGACCTTCACCCGCGCCTTTCTGCGCGTAGGCGGAACCCTTGCAGGCGCAGTCGTCTCGACGATCTTTCTCGTTCACATCCACCCTGATCCCTACTATCTCGCCACAGCCACCGTCTTCTTCGCGCTCTGGTCCTACGCCACCAACACCGTCAATTACGGCCTCTATACGCTCTTCCTCACCTCGTACATCGTCTTTCTTCTCTCGCTTAACAGTCTTCCCGGCCCAGTCATCGCACATCGCCGCGCGCTATGCACGATTGCCGGAGGGTTCATCGCACTCATCATTCACGTCGATGCCATTCGCCGCCTCCGCAATCGTCAGCACACTGCTTCGCTCGAAATTTCATCGCAAACCTAGCAACTCGCGACAGCGAAAAAAGGCCTTCCAGAATTTTTAAATTTTCGGTTGAAGTTGCAAAATTTTGCACACTCTCTCAGTGCAAAATTTAGCTCATTCCCTTGTCCAAAATACGGAACGCAAACATTTGCTTGCGGCTCGCAAGAGCTTTCCAGTGTGCAATTAAATGCACTCAATACGGCAAAGTACTTCACCGAAAACATTCTTGTACTATCTGCATCTATTGGCAGAGATTTATTTAGGAGACTCATCACGTGCGTAAAGTTCTTTCTTCTCTCGCAGTCCTTGCCGCTCTCGTAGCGGTTCCCGCGGCGCTCCATGCAACCCCAATCACCGGCCAGTTTTCCATCACCGGTGCCTCGGTTACAGATAACGGATCGTCTCTCACCTTCGTCCCCGATTCGATCAATGCAGGCGCAGCGAACACCCTCACCGGTGACTTCTCCTCTCTGATCGCAGCGGGCGAGTCTGGAACCATCACCCAGACCATCAACTACAACCCCTACGTTGCCAACAGCGGAGTCATCACGTTGACGAACCCCGATGGGACAACGGTCACCTACACCATCGCCACTCTCACCGAGACCAGCGCAGCTGGCTTCGATCTCTTCTCCGGCACAGGCATCATTACCACCAACGCAGCTGGCTTCGATCCAACCGAAGGAACCCTTCTGTTCTCGAGCCAGGGCAACGGCACCGTGACCTTCTCGGCCACAGCAGCCGCATCGCCTGTTCCTGAGCCCTCGACGCTCGCTCTCCTCGGCACCGGCCTCGTCGGTATCGCTGGAGTAGTCAAGCGCCGCTTGGCATAACTGCTTCAATAGCATCGAACATCGCGGGCACAGTGAACCGGCTGGAAGACCAATCCGTTCACTGTGCCCGTGGCATTTAACCCTTCTCAGATCCTTCCCCGGTATAAAAAGCCAAGGGAAAACGCTATAATTAAGCTTCCGTGACTCCCCCCACCACTCTCGAAGAGCTGACCTGGTCAGCACAAGGTAAGCCCCGCCCCAAGATCGGTTTCGTCTCTCTCGGTTGCCCTAAAAACCTGGTCGACTCCGAAGTCATGATGGGCATGCTGCATCAGGCAGGCGGCGAGCTTACCCCTCAGGCTGAAGACGCCGAGATCCTTGTCGTCAACACCTGCAGCTTCATCGACTCCGCCAAGCAGGAGTCAGTCAACACCATCCTCGAGATGGTGCAGCACAAGCAGGCTAACGGCGGCAAAGCCCAGCGCCTCATCGTCGCCGGCTGCCTGGTAGAGCGTTACCGCGACGAGATCCAGAAAAATATTCCCGAAGTGGACGCAGTCGTGGGCACCGGCGAGCTCGAAGGCATCCTCGCCGCCGCCGGACTCACATCCACCGGCCACGCCAACGACTCGCCCTTTCAGATCCTCACGCAGGCACAGATCGACCGCATCCCCAGCGCCGTCCATCAGCACAGCCGCCCCGAGAGTGATGGCGCACAACTCGTCATCGAGCAGTCCGCAGAATCGGCTCCCACAAAACTGGGTGCCCCACATCTCGATTCTGCGATGTGGGCGCAGAGCGCCACCCCCTCCCGCCCCGAAGGCGACCTCCGCGAGCAGCAGGGCCGCTTCTCCCGCACCGCATGGGACGGAGCTACGGCCGCGCTTCCCGAGTACCTCTACAGCGACACCACTCCCAGAATCCTGACGACGCCTCGGGCGTCGGCATATATCAAGATCGCCGAAGGCTGCGACCATCCCTGCGGCTTCTGCATCATCCCGCAGCTTCGCGGCAAGTTCCGCTCGCGCCGCATGTCGTCCATCATCACCGAGGCCGAAAATCTCATCGCCCAGGGCGTCCGCGAGATCACCCTCATCGGTCAGGACACCACCTGCTACGGCGAAGACCTCGGCATCAAGGACGGCCTCGCCCAGCTCCTCGAAGCCCTTGCCGCGCTTCCCGGCCTGCGCTGGCTGCGCTTCCTCTACGCCTACCCCAACAAGGTCACTACGCGGCTGCTCGAGACCATAGCGCGCCACGACAACATCGCCAAGTACCTCGACGTCCCCCTCCAGCACGCCAGCCCCAGCGTCCTCAAGCGCATGAAGCGCGGCGGAACCCCCGAGGTCTTCCTCAAGCTCATCGAGAAGGCACGCAGCATCGTCCCCGGCATCGTCCTCCGCACCAGCTTCATCGTGGGCTTCCCCGGTGAGACCGAAGAAGACTACAAGCAGCTCGAAGCCTTCATCACCGCCGCCCAGATCGACTGGCTCGGCGTCTTCACCTACTCCGACGAAGAAGGCGCAGCCGCCTTCGAGCTGGCCTCCGAACTCAAAGTCCCCAAGCGCACCATCGAGTCGCGCCGCCGCAAGCTGATGAAGCTCCAGCAGAAGATCAGCGCCAAATCCAAATCGAAGTGGATCGGCCGCGAGATCGACCTGCTCGTCGAAGGCCCCAGCGAAGAGACCGACCTGCTCTGGGAAGGTCGCACCCCGCTGCACGCTCCCGAGATCGACGGCAAGGTCTTCATCAACGACTTCGGCCCCCACGAGGCCCTCGTGCCCGGTACCTTCTACCGCGCCGAGATCACCGAGTCCCACGACTACGACGTAGTAGCCCGCATCCTCGATTAAATCTCCAGCATCCATCTGTCCTCCTCTGGACTAGAATGACGCTCGCCAGAAGAGCACACTTCTGACGGGGTTGAGCATCGTGCCCGCAGCTTGGCATCTTCGATGCATGACACAGCAGATGGAGGGATATTGCCCGGCGAAGTCCTCAAAGTCATGCGCAAGGTTCTTGTCCTCGGTTATCTGGGACTGTTCGCTTATGCCTACGCCGTAGCTCAAGCAGCCCCCAGGCCGCAAGGCGCTCCCTACAAGATTGAAGTAAACGTCGAAAAGGTGCTGGTGCCGGTTGTCGTTCGCGACAAACAGGGACACTCGATTGGCAATCTGAAAGAAGAAGACTTCCACGTCTTCGATAACGGCAAGCCCCATCCACTCTCTGCCTTCATGGTGGAAGGCCGCATCGGAACAGAGCCTCGCACCGCAAGCAACTCCGAAAGCGACACCCTCTCGCCCACTCCACCGCAACCCGTCATCGTGTACCCGCGTTCCATCGTCTTCCTCTTCGATGACATGCACCTGAGCGCTGAAGAGATGGAACGTGCGAAAAACGCCGGCGCCGCCCTACTTGCAGGCTCACTCGTCGATTCCGATATAGCTGCCGTAGTCTCACTCTCCGGTCGAACCAACAGTGGACTGACACGCGATCGCGCAAAGCTGCACGAAGCGATCATGAGCCTTAAGCCAGTCCTGATCTACCAGAACGACAATGCCGATTGTCCAAAGATCAGCTACTACCAGGCCGACCTGATGGAGAACAAGCACGACAGCACGGCAGAGCAGGACGCAGTAGCTCAGGCATTCCACTGCGATCCCAAAATAACGCTCAACGTAGCGCAGTCGCTGGCCGAGGAAGCAGCCCGACGTGCCTTGATCATCGGCCATCAGGACGCTCAAGTGGCGCTTGCCAACATGCGAGAGCTGGTGCAACGAATAGCCACACTGCCCGGACGACGCATGCTCATTCTGATTTCGCCGGGTTTCCTCACAGTCGAATCCGATGTCTTAACACAGGAATCACAGTTGATCGACTTCGCAGCCCGCGAAGACGTGACCATCAGCGCCCTCGACGCACGCGGAATTTACATCACAGCATTAACGGCAAGCGATGATGTCCACAACGCTCCCATTCTGTCCAGCATGGCATTCCGTGCCGGTTCGATGAAGTCATCCACAAACGTGATGGCCGAGCTTGCCGATGGAACCGGCGGCAACTTCTTCAACAACAGCAACGATCTCGGCGCAGGATTTAAAGGACTCACGGCAACACCGGAGTACGTCTACCTGCTCGAGCTACCGCTCGACAACATCAAGCCCAACGGCTCATACCACCGCCTGAAGGTGAAGGTAGATCGCAGCGGTGTAGAGGTACGGGCACGCCGCGGCTACATCCTGCCCAAGCCCGCGAAGAGCAAAAAATAACGCACCGCGCGATCGTCAATACAACAGCACAGCCACCCGATACGTAGTGAACCCCTGTCCCGCCTGTGCACTCGGACACGCCCCCACCGCAGCCGACTGATAGCTGCCCTGCGATATCCGCTGCGCTACCACATCCGGCAACTGCCCCGGATTCGACCCCTCCCAATGCACCACCAGCTTTGCACCCGGCGACGCATTGCTCTGGCTCTCGCAGTTCGACCGCGCCGCCTCTGTCATCTTCACCGAACTTATGCCTGCTCTCTGCAGAGCGCCCATTACCTGGCCTTCAATCACACCACGCCTCGGCGTTGGAACGCTCTGCGCAAAATCCTCCACCGCATACAGCAGTCCATCACTCTCGATCACACCGATCCCTACAACATTCATCTTCGGGTCGAGGAGATTTGCACGATGAGTCGGTGTAATCATCCAGATCTGTTGCAACTGCGCCGCAGTCTGTCCCCTGCCCGCCAGGTTCTCGGCAACCGCACTGAAGTGCGCTCCCTCCTCTGCCGCACGCGCAATCATGTCCGGCTCCCCTGGATACTGATGCTCCAAATCTCCGTCCGCCGAGACCATCAGCCGCGCATGCTTGCGCGCCGCACGCGCCAGCTCACCGTTCCACGTCAGCGGAGGCACGCCATGCGCAGCGCGAAACTGGTTCGCCATTTGCAGCAGCGCCCTCTCCGCAGGCGACGCATCGGCCTGCGCCCTCCCCACAGACGCCGTCACCACAACACAGAACAAGACAGCCAACGATCGTCGAATCGCACCCACAGGGGCCTCCTTACAAGCTTGCATCTCTGCCGCAAACTTGCTGCAGCCTGCTGTAAGCGTAATCTCCCTTCCGCCTGAAGCGCATCTCTCCTCAACATCTACCCTATGTAGTATACTATTTTAAGTAGTTCACTACATAGTTAAGCAGCGAGGAAGACTCATGCTGGAACTGAGAGACGTATCGAAGAGTTATCGCAGCATTCCCGCAGTGCAGGATGTCAGCTTCACCCTCAAAGCGGGCGAGATTCTGGGCTACCTCGGGCCCAATGGATCAGGAAAATCAACCACCGTGAAGATGGTGATCGGCATGATTCAACCGAGCAAGGGAAAGGTCTTCTTTGCAGGAAAGAATATTCATGACGATCTCGCCTCCTATCGCGCACAACTTGGCTACGTGCCCGAGGAGGCGCAAGTCTACAACCATCTCTCCGGGCTGGAGTACCTGCAACTGGTAGGCCGCCTACGCGGCATGCAGGAGAAGCTCATCGAACGCAAAGCGCGCGAGCTGCTTCATCTCCTGTCGCTCGAAGCGGCGCAGTACTCCGCGCTCTCCGACTACTCCAAGGGAATGAAGCAGCGCGTGCTCATCGCCGCCGCGCTGTTACACGATCCCCGGCTCATCGTCTTCGACGAGCCCCTCTCCGGCCTTGATGCCACCTCCGCACGCCTCTTCAAAGACCTTCTCGGCCTGCTCGCACGCGAAGGCAAGGCGATCCTCTACATCTCGCATGTGATGGAAGTCGTCGAGCGCGTATGCAATCGCGTCATCGTGCTGGCCAAGGGTAAAGTCGTCGCCGATGCTGCACCCGACGATCTCACCCGGTTGATGGAGCTGCCCACGCTTGAGAGCGTCTTCGCTCAACTCGTGCAGCAGACCGACACCGCGCGGGTCGCGCAGCAGATGGTGGAAGTCATGAAGGTGCACCATGCCTAAGAAAAATAACGTAACTAGCGTCCTGATCGTCCACTTCTTCCGCCGCTTCTTCGACAACGACACCATCCAGGTTGACGGCGACACGCTGACCACCGTTGTGCGCGCCATCTCCGTCGTCGCCATCCCCGGCCTCATGGTCGCCTTCTTTCTGCAAAACCAATATCCACGCAGGTCCCTGTGGGGATCGATCGAAGACCAATATTTCTTCGTGCTGTTTTCATTCATCGTCATGGGCGCGGTATCCATCTTCGAATGGGAGATGCTCTTCCCCGACCGCCAGGACTTCCTCATTCTTTCGCCACTCTCTTTGAAGCCAAAACAGATGCTCACCGCAAAAGCGGCCGCGCTGATCGCATTTCTGGGGCTGTTTCTGGTGAGTTGCAATCTGTTCGGGACGCTGGTTCTGCCTGCGGTTACGCGACACTTCGTAACGGTGAATGGCCACTTGACGGTGCAGGTAGATTTCTACCGGCAGGTCTATGCCCACGGAGCAGCCGTATTCATGGCAGGCATCTTTGCCGCAACATTCTTTCTTGCGCTTGGCGGCGTTCTACTCTGCGTGCTCGGTGCCGCACGTTTCCGCATGGTCTCGCCCATCATGCAGATGCTCTCCATCACGGCGCTGGCGTTGATGCTGATGCAATACGCTCAGTTTGGCGACTCCATGCAGGCACTATTATCGAAGCCGCTTGGAGCAATGCGCTGGATGCCGCCACTCTGGTTTCTCGGCATCTACGAGCAGCTCCTGCACGGAGACGCCGCACCTGCATTCGCACGCGAGATGTCGCGCTTCGCCATCCGTGGAACAGCAATCGCAGTAGCAGTCACGCTGCTGACCTATCCCCTCGCATGGGCAAGAATGCGCAGAATGGCCATCGAAGGCATATCGAGCAAACGGCGGAAGCCATCGCGCTGGCTCGCTGCGCTTATTCACAGCATCGTTCGACGTCCGGGCGAGCGCGCCGTATTTCACTTCATCGGACAGACCATCGCCCGCAACAACCGCTACCAGATCTATCTCGCCATGTACGGCGGAACCGGCCTCGCTCTGGCCATAGCATGCGCAGTTACCTATCCCGTCATCGGCGACAGCATCCACCCTGCCCTCTCGAACAAAGGCCTGCATGCAGTAATGCCCCTGCTCTTGTTCTGGGTGATTGCCGGTCTGCGAACCGCCTTTGCCTTTCCTCTGAATCTCGCCGCAAGATGGGTCTTTCGCATCACCGGCGTCAACCTGGGCGAATGCACCGCTGCGGCGCACCGTTGGGTGCTCCTATGTGCGACCGGTGTCGCTATGTTCATCGTAGTCGCACTGCACTTCGCAGGCTGGGATACACGACAACTTCTGGTGCAGGCAGTATGCGGACTATGCCTTTGCATCCTTCTGACCGACGGCTTCTTCTTCTTCCTGCAAAGCGTGCCGTTCAATCAACCCAGAATGCCGGGCAGAACTAGCTTTCCTCTTATGCTGACGCTTTACGTGGGAGTACTTCCACCGTTCATCTTCGGCGTGATTTATACCGAGATGCAGATGGAAAGAAATCTCGGAAAGCTTCTGCTCCTGACAATCATCACCGCAGCAATTCACGTTGCCTTGCAAAACCTCCGCAAAGGATACGAAGAGATCGAGGAAGAGATGGAGGGATACGACGGCGAGTTTCAACTACTCGGCCTGAGTTGGAGATAGCAACCTCGCCAGCCACTCCCTCAAAGTCCATTCGACTCGAGTACCCCCAACTAACGTCACCCCACCTCGCTCCTGAATCACGTCACCCCACCCCTAACTCACGTCATCTCGACCGAAGCCGTGCAGTTTCATCGCACGGCGCAGCGGAGAGACCCCTGTATTTCGTCTTTGCCGTTGTCTTTGCCTGTTCTCTTCTTTCCACCAATGGAACGCAGCTTCTTACACTTTTGAAGACGCTACTTACCGTAACCCCAGCCCCCGCATCCCACCCTGAGCCACCGGATTTACAATCGGTATGCCATGTCAAAAGCGCTCTTCTGCCCCACATGCCGCAAAGTAGTTCTCGCCACCGATCCCGACTTCCCCTTTTGCTCCGACCGCTGCCGCATCCTCGACCTCGGCAAATGGGCGAGCGGCGACTACAAGATCTCCACCCCTGTCCAGGACCCCGACGACCTCGAAGAGCTGGCCCGTTCCAAAACGCACCGTCCCAACTCCGGCGACGAAGACTAAAGCGTGTCACAAAGTTTGCATCAGATATGCGGTCAACGGCGAGAACATCAGTTCTCGGTAGGTTGGCGATTCATCTTGTCCACGACGACGACCTTCGATGGAACTTTCGCGCCTTGAAGACGCAGCCCCAACTGCTCCCTCAGCGCGGTAAATACTGAAGCAGGCAGATTATCGACATCGATTCCGTATTGCTTCCCATATCGCTGCTGCGCGGCCAGTTCAGCAGCATCCGACGATCTCCACATCAATTTGAAATCGAATCCACCCGAAAGGTGCGTTGCATCAACCACGGGCTTTCCCAGTACCTGTTCCAGCGCCTTCGCAAGCTCTGACATCGACATATTGGTGCCGCTAATCAACGTAGGGCCGGAGCTCGTTCCATGGCGGCCTTCCATCCGTTCCAGCATGCCCGCGGGTTGGGCCAGTACCTTCTTCTCAGTAACCAACTCATAGCCGGATACGCTCTGGGACTCCTCGTGCCATTTCAATCCAAATCGTTCGATCAGGAGCGCTTTCATCATTTCGACCAAATCTTTCTGGTCGACCGGGCCGCTGGGCAGTTCTGCATTCAGATCAAACTTGGAGCTATCAAGCCACGAAGGAGCCTTCAGATCATAATCACTAACCGATAGCCCCATCTTCACCCACTGCTTTAGAGGCACATTCAACATCCGAAACTGCCTCCCGGATGAGCCGGTCCACGACGACACCGAATCGGGGTTACCCGGCCTGATGGCAGCCACTTCAAACTGTAAAGGCTTTATCTGTTGCGGCTGCTGTGCGGTAGAGATGCTCGCCGAAAAGACCAATACCGCCGCGAAACCAGCCAGAGCTACTCGCCTCATCATCCGGCTCCTCCAAACAATTATCAAAAGCAGGCTCTTAGCCCATCACAGGAATCTGAACGGACCAAGTGCAATAGTTTGCCCTCATCATCCTAAGCTGCTCCTGGCCCCATCTGTTGAAGCGGTTACAAAACACCGCACTGCCTTAGCATCTAAAAAATAAGTGCGCTCTATGATCGGACAAGTCACTTGGAATCAAGACTTTGTCGACAAAATGACGACTTTGGCGAGACCTCGCATACCTAACTCCCCTAAAATGAAGACTTTGGGTACTTAGTAGGGGAGGGGGAGGTACTTCCACACCCCACCGCTAAACTAAACTCTGAACGACATGGCCAACTCCAACATCCAACTTCATCCACCTTCCAAAAAGAAAACCCTTTGGGCCTGGACAATCGGCACTTTTTTCGGAGCCGGCCTGCTCAAACCCGGTCCCGGAACTTACGGCTCCATCGCCGCCGTCCTTCTCTGGTTCATCGCCGCCCATATCTTCCCTGTCACCAGCCTTTCGTTGACCATCGGCACCATCATCGCAGCCATTGTCGTCACGCTGATCGGCATTCCAGCCGCGACCATCGTAGCTCGCGAATCCGGCCGCGAAGATCCCGGACACGTCGTTATCGATGAGGTCGCCGGCCAGCTCATCGCCCTCATCGCCATCCCCGCCGATTGGCGGCACGCCGCTCTGAGCCTGCTGCTCTTCCGCCTCTTCGATATCCTCAAGCCTCCGCCCATTCGCCAGCTCGAACGCCTCCCTGAAGGCACAGGCATCATGCTCGACGACGTAGCCGCAGGCATTCTGGCTCTCATTGTCGCCCAACTGGCGCACCTATTCTTCTAGCCTTGCACTCCCTCACCGCAACGCATACCGTAAATAGTCAATGAGCCTCTTTCATCCCCATGCCGACGCGCCACACCTCCAACTCGTCACTCCACCTGCAGCCATGCCCGGCGGAGAAGCCGAGGTCCACGGCAGCAATCTAGGCCCAGCCTCGCACGTTATTCCCAGCGCCACCATCGGCGACACCAGCGCTGCGGTCATTCTCAGCCGCCCCACACGCGCCACCGTGCGCATTCCTGATGGCACCATCACCGGCGACCTTGTCCTGCACCGCAACGGAGCCTCCAGCAACCCGCTGAACCTCCGCATCGCTGTGCCTATGGCCGAAAACCTGCATCCTGTGTCCAACCCGGCAGTCGATGCGGAAGGCAACGTCTACGCCACGCTCTCCGGCTCCCGCGGCCAGGAGACGCCTGTCTCCATCTTCCGCATCCAGCGCGACTTCCAGATGACGCCCTTCGTCCGTGGCCTGCTCAATCCGACCGGCCTGGCCTTCTCTCCCGACGGCTACCTCTACGCCAGCTCCCGCGCCGAGGGCACCGTCTACCGCATCTCTCCCGAAGGCGCGATCTCCACCTACGCCGAAGGCATGGGCATCGCCACCGGCATCGCCTTCGACGGCGACGGCAACCTCTTCGTCGGCGACCGCTCGGGCACTATCTTCAAAATCGCCCGCGGAGATGCGCAGGGCAGCAGTGGCGAAATCTTCGTCTACGCCACGCTCGAGCCAAGTATGGCTGCCTACCACCTCGCCTTCAACGATGCCGGAACACTCTTCGTCACCGGCCCTACCACCAGCAGCAATCAAGCCGTCCACGCCATCGATCGCGACGGCAACACGACCGTCTTCTATCGAGGCCTCGGCCGCGCTCAGGGCATGGCCTTCGACGTAGACGACAATCTCTACGTCGCTGCCAGCCTGCATGGCCAGCGCGGAATCATCCGCATCACGCCACAGCGCGAGGCCAGTCTCGCCGTCTCCGGGCAGAACCTCGTAGGCCTCGCCTTCCTCGAAGACGGTTGCGCGGCTTTGGCTACCCGCGACGCTCTTTACCATGTAGCGCTCGACATCGAAGGCCGTCCGCTCATCTAATCCGGCGACTTCTCCGACAAAGGTCTTGAAAATCAATACGACTTGGGTCAATTTGTTTTTACTTTGAACCAAGCACCCTCGCTCGTGTAAAGTTATCCCGCGACCGAAGGGCGCCTAAACGGCCATCGTCTGCTATCAGTAATAACTCCCAAGGAGGAGATGTGATCTCTCGACGTGAATTTCTCGACAGTCTTGCAGTAGGAGCAGCGGGCCTCGCTGTAAGCTCTACCGCAAAAAGCTATGCTCAGATTCTCGGTGCTAACGACCGGCTTAATTTTGCCGTAATCGGCCTTCATAGCCGCGCTTACGCTCACCTTGCTTCGCTCAAGGCAAACGAGAAGCACGCAAGGATTACCCACGTCTGCGACGTCGATAGCAACACCCTCAAGAAGTTCGCAGGGGCCGTCCAGCAGAAGTTTGGCGATGCACCTATCGCTGATAAAGACTTCCGCAAGACCCTCGCCTCCAAAGACGTGGACGCCATCACCATCGCCACGCCCGATCACTGGCACACTCCCATGGCCATCCTCGGACTTCAGGCCGGCAAACACGTTTACGTCGAGAAGCCTTGCAGCCACAATCCCGCCGAAGGCGCGCTGCTCGTCGAGGCCCAGCGCAAGTATGGCAAAAAAGTCCAGATGGGCACACAACGACGCTCTTCCCCCATCTACATCGATGTCGTCCAGAAGATCCACGAGGGTCTCGTCGGCCGCGCCTATTACGGCAAAGCCTGGTACAGCAACACCCGCAAGTCCATCGGTGTAGGCAAGCCCGCGCCCGTTCCCGCAGTTCTCGATTGGGATCTTTGGCAGGGCCCCGCGCCGCGCCAGCCCTACAAGGACAACGTTCAACCCTACAACTGGCACTGGTTCAAGATCTGGGGCACAGGCGAGGCCCTCAACAACGGAACCCATGAAGTGGACGTATGTCGCTGGGCGCTCGGAGTCGACCTTCCCAACCGCATCACCGCGGCAGGTGGACGTTATCAGTTCAAGGACGACTGGCAGTTCTACGACACCCTCGACACCAGCTTCGAATACGATGACAAGCTGATCTCCTGGCAGGACCAAAGCTGCAACGGCATGAAGCTCTACAATCGCGACCGTGGCGCGGTCATCGTCGGCACCACCGGCAGCGTCATCCTCGATCCCGCAGGCTATGAGGTCTATGACCTCAACGGCAAGAAGATCAACGAGGTCGCAGAAGGCAAGGCAGCCGCCTCGTCCGATCTCACCGGGGCCGACCACATGACCGACCTTCACTTCGCCAACTTCATCGCCGCCATCCGCACCGGAGAAAAGCTCAATCAGCCTATCGACTCCGGCAACATCTCCGTCACCATGCTGCAACTCTCCAACATTGCGTGGGAGATGAAGCGCGAACTGCACCTCAACCCGCAGAACGGCCACATCCTCAACGACCCTGAAGCGATGAAGCTATGGGGCCGCGAGTACGAAAAGGGCTGGGCTCCGCACCTCTAACCGGCGACAACGGCGCGGTCGCACTCAGCGACCGTGCCGCTTTATTTCTCCTTGTGCTAAAATTTAGAGACCGTTTGGTTCTAAATCGAACGTCATCGTCACTGGAGTTCAGCTCCAAGGATTTTGAATGAGTAAAGGCGAAGAAACTCGGCTGCGCATCGTCGCTGAGGCCGCCCCGCTCTTCAATCAGCGCGGCTATGAGGGCTGCTCCATTCAGGACATCATGGACGCCACCGGCCTTGAAAAAGGCGGGATCTATCGCCACTTTGAAAGCAAGGAAGAGCTCGCGGCGGAGGCATTCGACTTTGCCTGGGCATTGGCCTTCAGCAAGCGCAGGCAAAATCTCGACTCCATTCGCAATCCAATCGATCGCTTGAAGCAGCACGTTGCAAACTTCGTCTTGCGCTCTACCTTCCCCGGTGGCTGCCCTCTTCTCAATACAGCAATTGACTCCGATAACGGCAATCCCATTCTGAGAGAAAAGGTCCGTAAAGCCCTTCGCGACTGGCAAACCATGCTCCAGGACATCCTCAAAGAAGGAATTCGCGAAGGATGCATCCGGCAAGATATAGATATCAATAAAGTTGCCAGCATTATCGTGGGCGGACTCGAAGGTGGCATGCTGATCAGCCGCATCGAACGCAACGATCAGGCCTTACACGCCACACTGGAGCACCTCGACGCATATATCGAATCTCAGCTCCGACGAACCTCCAAAACCTCACAAAAAAATCGCTAATTTATTCACGCATCCTTGTGCCTCCTCTTGCCTCTAATAGAGACCGATTGGTTTCTTTTATCTCAACTCTGCGTGAGAGGCAATCTTGGCAACCCTTACACTCCCGGCTCCCCCTCAGATAGCCACCAAGCGCGCCATCAACCCTTGGGTGATTGCTCTCACGGTCACCCTGGCAACCTTCATGGAGTTGCTCGACACCTCCATTGCAAACGTCTCGCTGCCTTACATTGCAGGCGGACTGGGTCGCAGCTTCGACGAGGTGACGTGGATTCTCACGACGTATCTTGTCGCCAACGCCGTCATCCTTCCCATGAGTGCATGGCTTAGCCGCGTCTTCGGTCGCAAGAACTATTACATGGCCTGCGTCGCTCTCTTCACAATCACTTCTCTTTTCTGCGGCATCGCTCCCACGCTCGGCGTCATGCTCGTCAGCCGCGTACTTCAGGGTATCGGCGGAGGCGGACTGGCGCCGGTCGAACAAGCCATCCTCGTGGATACCTTCCCTCCAGCACAGCGCGCCTCTGCCTTCGCGCTCTATACGGTTGCCATCGTTACTGCTCCTGCCATCGGTCCCGTCCTTGGAGGTTGGATCACCGACAACTTCAACTGGCGCTGGGTCTTCTTCATTAATATTCCCATCGGCGCGCTCTCACTCTTTCTTACCAGCCGCTTCGTCCACGATCCCCCCTCATTTGCGGAGGAGCGCAAATCAGCGCGTCGCAGCGGCAAGCTTCGCATCGACACGCTTGGCATCATCCTGATCGGCATAGGCTCCGCCGCACTCGAAATTGTGCTCGACCGCGGCCAGATCGACGATTGGTTCGGCAGCAACTTCATCGCATGGACGTTCGTTATTGCGCTGATCTGCTGGTCAATCGCCATCTATTGGGAGCTGCAGCACGATGACCCAATCATCGACCTCCATCTGCTCGCCAATCGAAACTTCCTGATCGCTTCTACCCTCTACTTCATCTTTGGCTTCGGACTCTTCGCCAGTACCACCATGATTCCGCAGGTGCTGCAATCACTCTACGGATACCGCGCCATCGATGCCGGCCTCGTCCTCGGACCAGGAGCCTTTGTCATCACGCTGCTCGCTCCCGTAGGCGCTCAATTGATACAACGCGGCATCATTCATCCGCGTGTCCTGGTTGCCATCAGCCTTGTGACCGTATCTGCCTCGATGCTTTACTACAGCGGCTTTACTTTGCAGACAGACTACAGTCACTACGCACTGGCACGCGCCTTTCAAGGCCTCGGCTATGCCTTCTTCTTCGTTCCTGTCAGCGTCATCGCATACTCGCAACTCAAGCCCAATCAAAACAACCGGGCATCGAGTCTCACCAATCTCTTTCGCAATTGGGGCGGCAGTTTTGGAATCGCCTTCATCACTACCGTCAGCGAACGCAGACAAAACTTTCATCAATCCGTGATGGGTGCGAATCTTACTCCCAGTTCTCCGGGGCTACAGGAATACGTTCACAGGACAGCGGCCTATCTCGCCCAGCATGGTTATTCGCAAGCAGACTCTGTGAAGGCGGCGTACCTCTATTACTACTCTCAGCTTGAACAGCAGACTCGACTACTGGGCTTCATGGACTGCTTCCGTGTTATCGGCTGGATAACTTTGGCGATGGTGCCGCTCGTCTTCCTCATCCGCCACTTCCATGTCAGCGGCAAACCCTCCGGCGGCCACTAAACCGACCGCAGAGGTTTGCCTATCCTTCAAAGAGATTTCGGGGAAGCACCTGCAACATTCGAACGTGTAAGTGGCGCTCCCATATTGCGCAGCAGATTCAGACTAAATAGCTCAGGCGGATACTCTTCTTCAAAGATCAGCCCTTCGACCGATGCCGCCGAAGCTGTGGTGCGCCACCGCGCACATGCCGCTATCAATATGAGCAAAATGGCGATGCCAATGAAATCGAGAGGCCTACTCAGGATTCGCATCTCGAATCGTGCAGCGACAAGTGGCACCCACACGAGAAGGCAACCCCAGAACACGACGTGCACCTTTGATTGACCCGGCAGATAAGAACACGTGAATGGAAGTTTGTGAAAGCCGTACAAGCTAAGCTCGACAACGATCATTCCCACCAGTGCGAGCAAAAAGAGATGGCCGACGATCCGCCATGTCGGCCAGCGAAGAAGAAACAGAATGGCCATCAACAGCCACGCCGGTATCGCAGCCAGCACGAAGAATGCTCGCCGGATGGCCGATAGATAGGCGGTTGCACCACGAATCTCGGTTATACGAAAGATCCAGTTTGCCCGCAGCGTAAGCGGCATGGAGATCACAAGCCTGACTCCCATAATCGCAAAACACATGATCCAGATGCTGGCTACGAGAAACGTGGCATTGACTGCATCCCCGGCAGTTCCGTGCAGCAGCTTCAATACCCTGAGGGATGTTCCTAAATACGCCAGTACGATGGCGAATGTAGCGCCTAGATAAAAGGAGAGCAGCATCCGATGTTGCCTGCTGCGCAGCAGCGTCCGGACGCTGAACAGCACGACCGCAGTTTGCAGCAATGTTCCGAATCGCAGAGGCAAGTTGACTCGTCTGCCCCCTGGCGCGATGTCGGGTGTTTCGATAATCTTGCCCATCACGCGGAAATACGCGAGGAGAACAGATATCGCGCCGACGACAGTCGCAACCGCTATCCCAACCCATGCTCGCCTCGCCAGTGGCGCAAACGCGGGCAGCATCGATCCGTTGAGTTGCTGAAACAATCCCAAAAACCAATAGGATGGCAGCCACGCAAGCAGCCGCTGGTTCTCCGGCGCAACCAGGGCTTTAGGCGCTTCTAATGAAGGCTCGATGATGTAGACGGTAGTGAAGAGAAAGAATAAGAACACCTGTAATAGCGCGGACAAGCGCAGAAATTGCGCGCGCGGCAGTAGCTGTGAGGTAATCCCCTGTATCCCCAAAACACAGCCGAATACAAATGTTGCTGCCAGCAACATCGTCGCCCAATAGGCGACCAGCGAGTGGAGCATACCGAGGTATCCACCACCGTTGGTCGCAGAAAACATCTTCGGCCAGACAAGACCCGAGATGCAGTTTAGAGAAAGCACCGAGAGGCTCAGCGCCGCGATCAACGCTGATAATTTTGCCCGAAACAGCGTGCTCACACGCACAGGCAACGGAGCCAATACCAGCACATCGCCGCGGTCGGGAAAGATGGATTCCCAGCACAGCACCGAGAACAGGCCGACCACCAGCATCGTAGTCGCAATCAGAAAGTGCTCCATCACCCAAAGGAAGTCTGGCGAAAATCTTCCGCCGGCAAAGATCAACCAAAAGGTAAATAGATAGCTGATTCCAGCAAACAGCGCCGCAAATTGACCGAGCAGTCTTGTAGTATCCGCATCGGCCGACAACAATTCCAAATCGACCACACGCAGCAGAAACGCCTTATAAAGTATGCGGAATTGGCGCTTCTCGATATTGACGGGCTTATGCATAAATAAGGTCCGCAATCTGCTTTGAAATTGCTTCTGTATTTTGTTCGACTGCAAGCTGCGAGAAGATTCCCTCAAGCGTCGGCAGCGACATCAGCGCCCGCAGCCGCTCAATCGAATCGTCGGCCACAATTTTGCCGCGATGCAGAATCACAATATGCGAAGAGATCTTCTCCACCGTCTCCAACTCATGCGAGCTGAAGAGCACGACCTTCCCTCGCCGCGCAAGCTCCTCAATCAAGCTACGCAGGATCAGCGAAGAACCAACATCGAGTCCGGAGAAAGGTTCATCCAGCAGGATAAGATCAGGATTATGCAGCAGTGCCGCCGCCAGCAATATCTTCTGCCGCATGCCCTTCGAGTACGCCGAAATCCCTACGTGCCGGTCATCGTAGAGCGCAAACAACCGCAACAACCCATCAATCCGTTCGGTTGCGAGCTTCCGCGCAAGATTACGCAGTTGCGCAACCATTACCAGGTATTCAGCCCCGCTCAGATGCGTATACAGATAAGGCTCTTCCGGCACATACCCCATTCGCTGCTTGTAGGCCATCAGGTCGGCATGAATCGGCCTGCCGTCAAAGAGTATCGAGCCCGAGTTCGTCGCAATCAGGCCTGTAATCATCTTCATCGTGGTGGATTTGCCGGAGCCATTTGGGCCGAGATAGCCCGTCACCTCTCCAGGCCGCGCACAAAAGCTTACGTTCTCGACGGCTGGAATACTGGAGTAATGCTTGGAGACGTTTCGGATTTCGAGCATAGGAAGCACCTGCACCCTATGTAGTTCAATACTTATTAGATTGTCAAGCAGATTTACCAACAGGCTCTTCTACCCATCAGCAATCTATCTCCCACTGCGATCAAAACGGCGCAAACGTTGCCGGAAACCGCTAACATCCCAAGAGAGGGTCATTTCCAGACTTCATTCATCCAAATTATGATCGCTGAAATCATCGCCGTCGGCTCCGAGATGCTCACGCCCCACCGACAGGACACGAATTCCCTATACCTTACCGCCGGACTCAATGACCTCGGCGTCGAGATGGCCTTTAAAACCATCGTCGGCGACAACCTCCGCCATCTCATTCAGGCTGCAAAGATCGCCATCGAGCGCGCAGACGTCATCGTCTTTTCGGGCGGCCTCGGCCCTACCGAAGACGACCTCACCCGCGAAGCCGCCGCCGCTGCGCTTGGCATCGAGTTGCACCCTGATCCAGCCATCCTTACCGCGCTGTATAAACGATTCGCTGCGCGGCAGATGATCATGCCGCCCAACAACGCCAAGCAAGCCGACGTTCTGGATGAAGCCGTCCTGCTAGAAAATAAAAACGGCAGCGCTCCCGGCCAATACCTCGATACGGTCGTCAACGGGCATCGCAAGATCGTCATTCTTCTACCCGGCCCACCCAGCGAACTGAAGCCTCTCTTTGACGATGCCGTGAAGCCGCGTCTCGCCTCTGCTCTTCCCCCGCGTTACCTTGCGCGACGAATGCTGCGCATGGCACTGATACCGGAGTCGCAGGTAGACGCCCGTACTGCTCCTATCTACAAGCAATATCCGGACGTCGAGACCACCATCCTCGCCGGCAACGCTGAGATTCAGCTCCACTTCCTCTCCGCCAAACCAACGCTCGCAGAAGCTCAGGCACGCGTAGACGAGCTTACCGGGAAGATTGAGCACGAGATGGACGATGCCATCTTCTCCTCGCACGGAGAAAGCCTCGAAGAGGTTGTGCTCCTGATGCTGGGCATGAGACATCTCACGCTCGCCACTGCGGAGAGCTGCACCGGCGGTCTGCTGGCTCAGCGCCTGACTGCCGTGCCGAACAGCTCGAGCGCCTTTATCGGCGGCACTGTCGTCTACACTGCCGAACTCAAAACCTCCTTAGCCGGTGTGGCCAAAGAAACCATCGACAGCAAAGGAACAGTCAGCGAAGAGGTGGCCCACGAACTCGCAGAGGGCATCCGCGCGCGTACTGGCGCCTCTATCGGCATCTCCATCACGGGCCTTGCCGGACCAGCAGGCGGGGCCTCCGGTCCCGACGCAGAGAAACCGGTTGGCCGCATCTATATTGGCCTGGCCGACGGTCGCCAGACCACAGTGAAGGAGCTTAATCTGATGGGCAATCGGGAACGCATCCGTTACTGGGCCGCACAGCAAGCTCTGGAGCTCATTCGCCGCCACTTGCTTTAAATGTGCCAAACTATTTCATAACAATCACTTGGTAAACTCATCAAGAACACTATGATTCCGTGGCTCCTCTCCATCTCGCTGGCCTATCTCCTCGGCTCCATTCCGTTTGGCTATGTTCTGGTGAAGATCTTCCGCAAACAGGACATTCGCGCTACCGGAAGCGGCAATATCGGGGCCACAAATGTAGCTCGTTCCGGGGCAAAGGGTCTCGCTATCGCTACGCTTCTGTTGGACCTGGGCAAAGCCTTTGTCGCAGTCAAGATTGCACAGCACATCCTGCCCGGCAACTATGATCTCGCCGTCGCCGCTGCCGTCGCCGCCATCCTCGGCCACGTCTTTCCCATCTGGCTGCGCTTTCACGGAGGCAAGGGAGTAGCCAGCGCTCTCGGCGTCTTCCTCGCGTTAAGCTGGCCCAGCGCCCTCGCTGCGCTCGCCGTCTTTGTCGTCATCTTCGCGCTGACGCGCTATGTCTCGCTGGCTTCTATTATTGCGGCAGCAGCTTTTCCGGCCTTCGGCTTGTATTTTGTTCCAACCAGAACGCCCATCGTTGTGGGTGGTTTCTTCTTCATTCCCTTGCTCATCATCGTCAAGCACCATCAGAACATTCGCCGCCTGATCTCCGGCACGGAGAATCGCTTCGGCTCTCCAAAGGTGACAGCATGAGCCGCATTGCAATCCTTGGCGCGGGCGCCTGGGGCACAGCCCTTGCCCTTTCGCTTGCCCGACGCGGCGGCCACGAGATCGTTCTCTGGTCGCACTCCGCTCCGCTGGCAGAGCAGCTTAACGATGTAGGAGAAAATCTTCCCTATCTCCCCGGCTTCACCCTTCCCGCCGACATTCTGGTCACCTCCGACCTCCCCGGCGCCATCTTCGAAGCCGATATCCTGCTCTGCGTCACCCCTTCGCAATATCTTCGCGGCGTCATCAGCCACATCGCTCCTCTGCTCACCCGTGACCAGATCATCGTCATCGCATCCAAGGGACTCGAAGAGGCCACCTTCCTGCGCATGTCACAGGTCGTTGCCTCCGTCACCAACAATCCCTGCGCCGTTCTCAGCGGACCCTCCTTCGCGCAGGAGGTAGCTCTCGGCTATCCCACCGCCATCGTCGCTGCTGCCTCCACCTCCGCACTCGCGCAGATTATTCAGCGTGAGTTTTCTTCGCCGACGCTCCGCATCTACACCAACGACGACGTCACTGGCGTCGAGCTGGGCGGCGCCCTGAAGAATGTCATCGCGCTCTCCTCCGGCGTCGTCCACGGCCTCAATCTGGGTCACAACTCTGCCGCCGGCCTCATCACCCGCGGTATCGCCGAGATCACCCGTCTCTCTGTAGCCTGCGGTGGCCGCCGCCAGACGCTCGCCGGCCTCTCCGGAGTCGGCGACCTTATCCTCACCTGCACCGGAAATCTCTCCCGCAATCGCTCTGTCGGAATCGAGCTGGGAAAAGGCCGTCATCTGCCGGAGATTCTCGCGGGGCTGAACGGCAAGGTGGCCGAAGGCGTTCAGAGCACCGTAGCCGCACTCGGCCTGGCTGCCCGCTACGGGGTCGAAATGCCGATTACCGAACAGATGGACGCTATTCTTCATCACAATAAATCGCCCAAAGATGCCATTCGAGACCTGATGGCTCGTCCCGGGCGCGACGAATAGCCGCAAAATCCTCCCATCCCGAATATCCCCGATATGCCGGAATTGCATCTTATTTACACATGAGCGCACAGAAGGTTCCTGACGCGGATAGTCATATCTCACCAGACGCCGTCAGTTTTCTGCATGTTGTCATCTATGCAGGCATATTCCTTGTGATCGGGCTTATCGCAGCCTTTGTCATCATCAAGGGAGTAGGGAAGCATATGGTTCCTGGCAAGCACGATCCGCACCCAACCTCACAGTTCCTGCTCCCGGCTGCGAAGCGCCCCGCTCTGGCAGCTCTAAATCTCACTGAATCAGCATTCACATTTCCGCAACAAAACCTCAGAACCCGTGTTTAGTTAGAGTGAGAGTTGGACTTGGGCAACCGGTCAGGCTGGCACTCAAACCTGCTCTTCTCGAACTCCGGCGTATCTGGCACGGCCGGGCAAAACGAAGAAGAGTGGGAAGGTAGATCATGAAGATTACACGTCTCGTCAAAAACTCGATCGGCACTATCGCACTGGCAGGAGCGCTCCTCTTTGCTGCTCCCCGCCCGGCCCACGCAAGAGTCTTTGTCTCTGTTGCAATTGCTCCCCCAGCGATTCCTGTGTACGCGCAGCCTCCCATCCCCGGCGATGGCTACATCTGGACTCCCGGCTATTGGGCCTGGACCGATGATGGCTACGTATGGGTCGATGGAGCCTGGGTTGAGCCTCCCTACGTAGGCGCACTCTGGACCCCCGGATACTGGGGCTGGGGCAATGGCGGCTACTTCTGGAACGCTGGATACTGGGGCCCGACAATCGGCTACTACGGCGGCATTAACTACGGCTTCGGATACTTCGGCGTCGGCTTCTGCGGCGGATATTGGGGCCACGGCCATTTCTGGTACAACCGCGGTTACAACAACTTCGGTGGTCGCCACTTCGGAAATATCTATGACCGCCCGGTACACGGCTTCAACGGTCGTCCCGGAGGCGCCAGCTTTACGAGAAATGTAGGAGCTCGTAACTTCGCCGGCAATCGCGGCGCGTCCATCGGTGGCCGCAACTATGGCAACCGTAGCTTTGCTGACAACCGTAGCTTCGCCAACGGACGCAGCAGCTTCAACGGCGGCAATCGCAGCGCCTATAACGTGAATAACCGGCAGGCCTTCAACAGCAGCAGCCGTCAATCGTTCAACGGCGCACGCAGCTTCTCTCAAGGCTCACGCAGCTACGCCCAGCCAAGCCAGCAGCGAAGCTACGGCGGGCAGAGCCGCAGCTTCGCCAGCGCTCCCCGCGGCAACTATGGCGGCGGAGGCAGCTTCCATGGTGGTGGCGGAGGCGGAGGTTTCCACGGCGGAGGAGGCGGCGGTGGTGGCTTCCACGGCGGTGGCGGCGGTGGTCACGGCGGTGGTGGCCATCGGTAACAATCAGGCAAAACGGGCTGAAGAGCAACTCTTCAGCCCGTTTCCTTTTGCGAACAATCCATCAGTCATAGGCGCTTCGCCAATTGCAGCACCATCTCTCCAATCGACTTCACCGCCGCAGGATGCGCCAACGCCCGTGCACTCTCCGCCATCTCCTGCCGTCGTGAATCATCTGCCAGCAGTTGCTGCAACACCTGCAATAAACGCTCCTCGTTCAGCGAGGACTCGACGATCATCTCCGCTGCCCCTGCAGCGACAAATGCATCGGCATTCTTCCGCTGATGGTCGTCAGCCGCCTGAGGAAACGGCACCAGAACAGAAGCCCTGCCCGCCGCCGCAAGCTCCGCAATCGTGCTCGCACCGCTGCGGCAAAGGATCAGGTCCGCCGCCGCAAACTGCGCTGCCATGTCATCCAGATAAGGCGTCACCGTGACCCGCTCAAAACCAATCCCCAGATCACGGTATATAGCGAGCGTTGTCTCCCCATGCCGGCCGCCGGTCTGATGTACCACATCGAGCGTCGGGAAGGCGTCCAGAAGCCGCGTCATCGCCCTCGGCATCAGTTCGTTGAATACGCGAGCACCCTGACTGGCCCCGAATACCAGCAGCCTCTTGCTCTCGCCCTGCTCTTTTTTGCCAATCGCAAAAAACTCAGGCCGTACCGGTGTTCCTGTGACCTGTGCCCTGCGAAAATAACGGCGCGTCTCCTCGAAGTTCACCGCAGCCGCCGTCACCAGCCGCCCCACCAGACGGTTCGCCAGCCCCGGAACGGCGTTCGGCTCAAACGCCAGTGTCGGCACCCGCAGCAAAATCGCCGCCATCATCGCCGGGCCGGAGGCATAGCCACCCACTCCCACAACAACATCCGGCTTAAAGTTCCGCAGAAGCCCAACGCAGCGCCCCACGCCTAACGGAAGATCCATCAGCGTACGCAACCGAGTAGCCACGCTGACATTTTTCAATTGCCCAACATGAATCAGTTCGAGTGGAAATCCCGCCTCCGGCACCAGCCGCGTCTCCAGCCCTCGCGCCGTCCCTACAAAACGAACCTCAGCACCAGTGGTATCCCGTAGCTCCCGCGCAATCGCCAGCGCCGGAATCACATGACCGCCAGTTCCTCCCCCCGCTATCAGAACCCGTAGCCCCACGCTCTTCGCCGCTTGCCCCACGTCAGTCGATCTCACGAGTTACGTTCAGCAGAACGCCCATACATGCCATCGTGACAAACAACGACGTTCCTCCGAACGAGATAAAGGGCAGCGTGATTCCCTTCGTCGGCAGCAGTGCAACCACGACGCTCATGTTGAAGAACGCCTGAATCAGGATCGCCGAGGTAATCCCAAAGGCGAGAAACCTCGCAAAGGGATCAGTCGAAAGAAACGCCGCCCGCAGGCCGCGATAGCCGAGAAACACAAACATCGCGACTACAGCCACAGCGCCAATCAATCCAAGCTCTTCGCAGATATTCGCAAAGATGAAGTCCGTATGCGGCTCCGGCAGGTAGAACAGCTTCTGCCGTCCTTCCATCAATCCAAGCCCGCGAATTCCCCCCGTACCAACGGCAATCAGAGACTGCAGAATATGGAACCCTGTCCCTCTAGGGTCGGCCTCGGGATTCACAAAGGCCAACATGCGCGCACGCCGCCAGGGCACACGAAACAGCATGTAATAAAGCACAGGAGAGGCACACGCCAGCGCGATCCCGATGTAGCGCACCTGCAATCCCGCAAGGTAAAGCATCAGCATGGTGACCGCGGCACACACAATCGCTGTCCCCAAATCAGGTTCTTTGAGGATGAGCGCAATGAACAGCAACGGCGGCAGCGCGGCCCGCAGCACGGTCCCTCGCCAGTCATCCATCTTGTGCATCCGCGTCTGCAAAAAGTACGCAAGAAACAAAATCAGCACAGGAGTCGCCAGCTCCGAAGGCTGAAAGCTGAATGCTCCGAAGCGAAACCAGCGATGCGTGTTATGAGAGTCGCGGCTGGCAAAGACCGCCATCAGCAACAGCATCGTCCCCGCAACCAACGGAAAGACCACCCTGGGATTGTTATAGTGGCGATAGTCGACCCGCATCAGCAGCACCAGCGCCACCATGCCAAACCCGGCCCAGATCGACTGCCGAATCATGAAGTAATACGCCGAGCCGAACTGCGACTTGGCCATCACCGCGGACGCGGAAAACACCATCACCAGCCCAAACAGCACCAGCAGCAGCACCACTCCGAAGAGCCACTTGTCCACTCCTACTCTCTTCGCCATTCCGTCCGCTTCCTGCCCGCTGTCGCTGTGATTGATCCTGCTGTTGCCGTGATTGATTTAGCTCAATTCGTTGACTAACTGCCGAAAAACCTGTCCCCGATGCTCGTAGTTTTCGAACTGGTCAAAGCTCGAGCAAGCCGGAGCCAGCAGAACCACGTCCCCAGCCACAGCACCCTTCGACGCCTCGGCCACGGCAGCCTGCATCGTCTCCGCTGAAACTATCTTCACCACTCCCTGCAACTGCCGCTCAATCTTTTCGGCGGCTGAACCAATCGTATAAACAATCTTCACCCGCTCCTTCAAAAGATCGGCCATCGCACCGTAGTCGGAGTTCTTGTCCTTGCCGCCAAGAATCAGATGAATGCCGCCAGCAAACGAGGCCACCGCCTTCATCGCCGCATCCACATTCGTCGCCTTCGAATCGTTATAGAACTCCACACCGCGCAGCAGCCGCACAAACTCCAGCCGATGCTCCACGCCTTTGAACTCCGCAACCGAAGCCCGAATCTTCTCCGCCGAAATCCCCGCCAGCCGCGCTGCACAAACCGCCGCCAGCACGTTCTCAACGTTATGCGCGCCCTTTAGCCGAATCTCCGCCACCGGCATCACCGGCTCAGGCTTGTCACCCTCTTTCGCAACAAAGAAGATGCTCTCGCCATGGACAAAGGCCCCCTGCTTGACTGGCCGCCGCGGACTGAACCAGTAGATCTGTGCCCGTGTCTTCGCCGCCACCATCTGCGTCGGCTTGTCTTCTCCGTTCAGAACCAGAAAATCACTCGCCTCCTGCCGCTCCGTAATCCGCGCCTTCGCCGCAGCATAGTTCTCAAAGCTGCCATGGCGATCCAGATGGTCTGGCGTGATGTTCAACACTACCGAGATCCACGGATGAAACTCCTCAATCGTCTCCAGTTGAAAGCTCGAAACCTCCAGCACGCTCACCGTATCCGCTGTGCTCTTCGCCACCAGATCGATCACCGGCAAGCCGATATTGCCGCCCACCAGCGTCGACATGCCACCATCTTCAAATATCTTGCCCAGCAGAGTCGTCGTAGTCGTCTTCCCGTTCGATCCCGTAATCGCCACAACTTTGCCTTGCAGAAATCGGCTGGCCAGCTCCAGCTCCCCAATCACCGGCAGGCCAAACGCCTTCACCTGCTTCACCTCGGGAGTATCCATCGGCACTCCCGGCGACACCACAATCAAATCCTGCCGCCGAAAGGTCAGCAACCCATGCCCACCCGACTCGACCATAATCCCCGCATCCAGCAGCGCAGGAATCTCCTTCGCCAGCGCCTCCGCGCTGCGCGTGTCGCTCACCGTCACCTGCGCGCCCTGCGCCCGCAAAAACAGCGCAGACGACAGCCCACTCTTCCCCAACCCCACCACCAACACCCGTTTATTCTTCAGTTCCATAACTTTTCCAATCTCTCAATCAGCGGAGCTTCAAAGTCGTCAAAGCAAACAGAGCAAACACCAGCGCCATAATCCAAAACCGCGCAATCACCTTCGACTCCGACCACCCCATCAACTCAAAGTGATGATGCAGCGGAGCCATCTTGAAGATGCGTTTCCCATTGCGCAGCTTATAGCTCCCAACCTGGAGCATCACGCTCACTGCCTCCAGAATAAACACCCCGCCGATAAATGGCAGCAGCAGCTCCTGCTTGATGACCACAGCCACCGTACCGATCGCCCCACCCAGCGCAAGGCTACCCACGTCCCCCATAAAGATCTCCGCCGGATGAGCGTTATACCAGAGGAAGCCGATACTCGCGCCCACCATCGCCCCGCAAAACACCGTCAACTCGCTCACCAGCGGCATCCGCTGCAACTCCAGATAATCGGCAAAAACAACATGCCCACTCACATAGGTCAGCACCGTCAGCGCACCCGCCGCAATAATCGTGCAGCCAATCGCCAGCCCGTCGAGACCATCAGTAAGATTCACCGCATTGCTCGAACCCGCAATCACAATCATCACAAAGACAACAAAACCCGCATACCCCAGCCACCACACATGGGGCATATGCAACAGGCTGTCGATCACAAGGTCCGGACGAAACCGCTTCGCAAACGGCACCATCAACCGAGTCGAATAGTTTCCATGCGTCTCCAGCCCCACCAGCGCCACAGCCACACCGCCGCTCACCAGAAGCTGCAATCCCAGCTTCGCCCGCGCCGTCAGTCCCTGGTTCCTGCGATGCACTACCTTGATGTAGTCATCCGCAAATCCTATTGCGCCAAAGGCCAGCGTCGACAGCATCACCAGCCACACCAGCGGGTTCGACAGATCCGACCACAGCAGCGTCGGCACCAGCACCGAGATCAGAATCAGCACACCGCCCATCGTCGGCGTTCCGCTCTTCTTCTGGTGCGACTGCGGCCCCTCTTCGCGGATGTACTGCCCAATCTGAAACTCGCGCAGCTTCTCAATCACATACGGCCCAATCAGCAGGCCGATCAGCAACGCCGTCAGGCTCGCGAATACCGTACGAAACGTGAGGTAGCGAAAGATACGAAAGAGACGAAAATAAGGAAATAACTTCTGATAGAGCAGCCAATAGAGCAAAACGTCTCCGCCTTCAAACCACAGTCAATTCGCGGCCGCGTGGCTCCCGCCGCAAACTCATCGCTATCTTAACAGGCGTACGCCCACTCGCCACGCGGCATTTTCCTCCGCGAACCAAAACACATTCCGCTTCTGACACAAGCTCGCTCGCCGCGAAATCCTAAGCCAGCGCCGCAAAGGCCCGCTCCAGCTTCACTCCGCGAGAAGCCTTCAACAATACCGCATCGCCTGCACGCACGTTCTCCTGCAACCACTTACCGGCCGCATCTGCATCCGCCACATACACCGCTTCTACACCGCCCTCGCGAGCAGCCTTGACCAGAGCCTCCGCAGCGCCACGCACGCCAACCACCACGGTCACACCACGCTCCGCCATCCGCTTTCCACAAGCCGCGTGCAGCGCCTCACCCTCCGGCCCCAGCTCCAGCATCTCTCCGGCCACCACGATGTGCCGCTCGCCCGGCATAGCCATCAGCGCATCGACCATCGCATCGAGCGCCCTCGGGTTGGAGTTGTAGCAATCATTGATCAACGTTGCGCCCTGCCATTGCACCACCTCGCCGCGCTTATCCCCTGCGCGCAGCTCGCCCACCGCCGCCGCACACTCCTCAAGACCCATGCCGCACTGCAACCCTGTGGCAATTGCCGCCAGCGCATTCGGAACATTATGCCGCCCCAGCATGTGCAACTGCACACTGGCCCGCTCGCCCCCGGCCTCCACCGTAAAGACCACGCCTTCAGCTCCCACCTCAGCCACATGCACCGCGCGCACCGCGACCCCTTCGTTCAACCCGTAAAAGACCGCTCGCTCGCCCATACCCCTGCCAAACGAAGCCACATAGTTGTCGTCGAAGTTCAACACTGCTATCCCATCCGCAGGCAGCGCTTCCACCAGCTCATACTTCGCCTGCGCAATCCCGGCAATGCCATCGGGGAAAAACTCCAGATGCACCGGCCCCACATTCGAGACGACCGCCCAGTCCGGCTCCGCAATCTTCGCCAGCGCCGCAATCTCCCCCGCATGGTTCATCCCCATCTCGATGACGGCAATCTCATGCTCCCGCTCCAGCTTCAGCAACTGCAACGGCAGCCCAAACCCGTTATTCAGATTTCCCTGTGACTTCAGCACCTTGAACCGCGCCGACAAAACCTGCGCCACAGCCTCCTTCGTCGTCGTCTTTCCCGCCGACCCGGTCACGCCGATCACCCTTCCGCCCCACTGCCGCCGCACAGCATGGGCCAGCTTCTGCAACGCCAGCAACACGCAGTCCTCGCAGTCCGAGACCCGCAGCAGCTTCGTCTCATCCACCTCCGCAGGCACCACCCAACGGTTACTCACCACTGCGGCAACCGCGCCATCAGCAAGCGCCGCCTGGACATAATCATGACCATCCAATCGCTCGCCCTTTACGGCAAAAAACAGATCACCCGCACCAATCGTCCGCGAATCAATCGAGTACCCCAGCGCCTCCGCAGAGGTATCGAACTCCCCGTCCGCGTGAATCCAATCTGCAACCTGACCCAGTGTTAACTTCATGCAATCTCCTTCAAAGCCGCGGCAGCCACAGCCACATCGTCAAAGGGCACAGTTCCATCCCGCAGAACCTGCACCTTCTCATGGCCCTTGCCTGCCAGCAGCACAATGTCTCCAGCTCTCGCCGAACGGATCGCAATCTCAATCGCTCCCGCACGGTCTTCTTCTACGATGCAAGTTGTGCCTGTCGCAGTTACACCAGCCAGCGCTTCTTCGATAATCGCCATCGGCTCTTCACTACGCGGATTATCGCTGGTCAATACAACCAAATCGCTGCCTTCACCAGCAGCTTTTCCCATCCGTGGCCGTTTCGTGCGGTCCCTGTCCCCTCCACAGCCAAACAACGTAATCACACGCCCACCACGCTCCTTCACTAACTCACGGCCCAGCGCAATTAAATTGCGCAAAGCATCATCGGTATGCGCATAATCCACCACCACCGTAATGCCCGTATCGCCCGAAGGCACCACCTCAAACCGCCCCGGCACTTGAGCACCAGCAGCAGCCCCCACAGCAATCTCATCCAGCGTCAATCCACGTGCCCACGCCGCCGCACTCGCCGCCAGCAAGTTGTAGACATTCACGCGCCCCGTCAGCGGCGACCGCATCTCAACCACACCCGCAGGCGTCATCATCCGAAACCGAGTCTCCCCCGCCAGCATCTGCACCGACTCAGCACGAAACTCGCCCCATCCCTCCATCCCATACGACAACACCTGCGACTGCCCCGCAATTGCTACCAGCCTCTCGCCATAAGGATCATCCGCATTCAACACCGCAACTCGCGGCGGCGGCGCACCCACGCCTTCAAACAACCGCGTCTTCGCTGCAAAATAAGCCTCCATCGTCTCGTGATAATCCAGATGGTCCTGCGTCAGATTTGTAAAGATAGCCACATCCACAGGCAGCCCCCAAACCCGCTCCTGCTCCAGCGCATGGCTCGACATCTCCATCACTGCCTCAGTCGCACCCGCCTTCACCCCATCGGCAAAGATCGCCAGCACGTCCCGGCTCTCCGGCGTCGTATGCGGAGACACCCGCACCTCATCGCCCACATGCGTCTCAATCGTCCCAATCAGCACGCACGTCCGCCGCACACTGCGCAACATCGCCTCCAGCAGAAACGCAGTCGTCGTCTTCCCATTCGTTCCCGTCACAGCGCTCAAAGCCAGCCGACGCTCAGGATGCCCCATCACCGCCGCACTCGCCTCAGCCAGCGCTCGCCGCCCATGCTCCACCAGCGCCACACCTACCGCCGCATCGTCCCGCCGCAAACCCTCATACGCCTCACGAGAATCCGTCACCACAGCCGCCGCACCCTGCGCCACCGCCGCCTCTATATACCGATTCCCATCCGTAGCTCCACCGCGCATCGCAACAAACGCATCGCCGCGCCCCACTCGCCGCGAGTCATACTCAACGCCGGTAACCTCGACAGCAGGCGCACCCGCGCTCTCCACCACCCCAACATTGGCTATAAAGTCAGTCCACCGCATAGGCCATTCTAAAGCCGACGGCAAGCAGAACATGTTCTGCTCGATCTTCTTTACTGCGTAAATCTGCTCTATTTTCTTTACCGCGTAAACCGAACCACGATCTCCGTCCCACTCGGCACCATCGTCCCCGCCGCCGGAACCTGCTCCCGCGCCAGACCGCTGCCTACCGGCTTCACTCGCAACCCAACCGCATCTGCCTGTTCCACCGCCGCACGCAGTCCAACTCCAGTAAACGAAGGCACAGCCACGCGCTTGCTCGCATCCACCGTAACGCCGCTGCCGCTCTTCGCCTGAGCCGGTGGCGCCGTATTCGCCGGAGTCAGATGAGCCGCCTCACCCGCCGCCGTGTCCGGCATCGAAGAACTCGTTCCTCCGTTCGCCTTGAACGCCGACAACACCTTTGCCGGCAGCAGCCCCATTACTCCCGGCGATTTGTCCTTCGCAGAGGCCTTCGCCGCAGCAACCGCAGCCTTATCATCCGCACTCGCCTGTGGCGCAGTGACAGCCGCCGGATTCCGCAGCGGATCATCCGCAGGCAGATTGTTCGCATCATCGAACATCGATGTCAGATCCGTCGTGCTGTCCGCTGGACTATCGTCAACCAAATCCTTCGCCGTCAGCATCGGCTCAGCCTTCTTCGCCTTCAGCGGCTGATCGTGCGGCACTCCCAGATACTCGAGCACCTGCTGCGCCACCTCCGCAAACACAGGCGCGCTCACCGCCGCACCATACTTGCTCGGCCCCGCCGTCGGATTATCAATTACAACCGTCACCGAAATCGCCGGATTGCTCACCGGCGCAAATCCCGCAAAGCTCGCAACCAGCTTCGTATGCGAGTACGTGTGCGTCGCCGGATCGATCTTCTGCGCCGTACCCGTCTTTCCCGCCGAGCTATACCCATTCAACGCCGCAGCCTTGCCCGTTCCCTCTTCGACAATGCCCTGCATCATCTTCCGCATCTTCGCCGAGCTCAACTCCGAGATCACGCGATGCGCCCCATCCGGCAGCGGATCAGGCAGCTCGTTCTCAGGATGAAACGCCACCGGCTTCAATCGCGGATCGCCCTTCATCGCGTCAGTCGAGCTCAGCAGAATATGCGGAGGCAGATACATTCCTCCATTCGCAATTGTGCTAACCATGGTTACAAGTTGAATCGGCGTTACACCAACCTCCTGCCCGATCGCCAGCGACAAAATACTCGTCGATCCCCACCGTCTCGGCGGACGCAGCAGCCCGCGCGTCTCGCTCGGCAGCTCAATGCCCGTGCGCTCGCCAAACCCATACGCCTTCATATAGTGGTAGAACTTGTCCGGCCCCAGCTTCAGCGCCATCTTCGCCGCGCCCACGTCGCTCGACCGCTCCAGCGCATACTGCACAGTGATCTTGCCTAGCCCTCGGTCCGATACGTCGTCATGCAACGTACGCCCATACATCGTCATCTGGCCGCCCTGGCAATCCACAATGTCAGTCGGCTCCACACCCGCGCCATCAATTGCGGCAGAGTACGTCACCAGCTTGAACGTCGAGCCCGGCTCATACACATCGCTCACCGCCAGGTCCGTCAACGATCCCGGCTGCATGTGCCGCGAATCGTTCGGATTAAATCGCGGAGAGATCGCCAGCGCCAGTATCTGCCCGGTGTGCGGGTCCTGCACCACCACCGTTCCGTGCAGCGCCTTCACCTTCGCCATCTGCTCATCCAGCGCCTTCTCTGCGATGTACTGGATGTTCGCGTCAATCGTCAGCAAAAGATTCTCGCCCGGCAGCGGCTGGCTCTCTTCGCTTCCCAGCACATGGCGTCTCGCGTCCAGCGCGGTCAGCATATGCCCCGGCGTGCCATGCATGTCGTCGTCAAACTCCAGCTCCAGCCCGCCCAAACCCTCGTCGTCGGTGCCGACATAACCCAGCACCTGCGCCGCCAGATCGTTGTTCGGATAGAACCGCTTGAACTCCTTCTGAATGTACACACCCTTCAGATTCAGCTCTTGCACCCGCTTCGATGTCTCCGGATCGAGCTTTCGCGCTACCCAGGCAAAATTTCTCGAAGCATTCAGTCTGGCCAATATCCGGTTCTCCGACGTATAGCTGTCCGCCGGATCGGAATGCACAATCTGCGACAGCAGATGCGCCGCATTTTCCTTGTTATCACCCAGCTCCGAAGGCACCGCGTATACGCTGTCCACCAGCACTGTCATCGCCAGCTCGCGCAGATTGCGGTCGTACAACATCCCGCGCCGCGGAGCCACCTCAAACGTCCTCTGCTGCTGCTGTGCCGCACGGCGTACAAATTCAGAGTGACGCACCACCTGCACCCACCCCAGCCGCAGCACAATCAATCCCACCCAGAAGCAGAAAAAAAGCGTCACGTAGACGAAACGGATTCTCCGTATCGGAGCCGTCAACGTCTGCCGTGGCGCCTGCTTCATACTTCTGTTAACTCCCGCTCCGTCTACCTCTAATTGCTTATCTCTATCCTACTGCCCCATCAAGCGGGGAGCGCGGGCCTGTGCCATCACCGGAACATTCGAGTCGCTGCCATCCTGACGAATCACCTGACCGGGCTGAGGAGCGTCCAGACCAAGCTGCTTGGCAATCCGGTCAATCCGCTCCGGGTCGGTCAGCTCAGCCTCCGACAGGCGAAGCTGCCGGTTCTGCTCGCTCAGATGTTCGACCTGCACCTTCTGCGCCTCGATGTTGTAGCCCATCTCGATCGCCGAAAAGTGCTGCCACACATAGACCATCACCAGCACGAACAAAATGCTCGTCACCGCCGCAAACGTGCGCATCTCGCGCTTCCGCTCCGGGTCGTCAGCCTTCACGATGCGGCTGTTGTCGATGTGCTTGGTGAAAAAAACCTCGGGCGTAGGGCCGCGTCGCGCTCTCCGCTGCGCCTCATACAGCTCACGGTTCCGCTCGGCCAGGGTCGCCGCGCGCCCCTGCGACTGCCGCCGCGTGCCCATCATCTCGATCTGTTGTCCTGCCATCGCCGTTGCTGCCATAGCGCACCTCTTCTGCTCTTACCTGCCCGACTTCTTTATGTCCGGGCTGAATTCTTTGCCATCTCTTCAAAACGTACGAACCGGGCCGGGGTTGCTATTTGAAGGAAGGGACTTTTTGTTACAAGTTGTCTTTCGCCTGAAAGAAGGTAGGACAACCCCGACCCGATCACTTGCCGTTACCCATCTGGCACGTCCTCCCAAACAAGCAACTAAACCTGTTACTTAATCTTCTCCGCCGCCCGCATCTTTGCACTTCTTGCTCGCGGGTTTCTCATCTCTTCCTGCTCACCGGCTACAACCGGCTTCTTCGTCAAAACCTCAAACACCTTGTCCCGGCCAGCCTCACGGAACGCATCCTTCACCAGCCGGTCCTCCAACGAGTGGAAGCTGATCAACACCAGCCTTCCTCCCGGCTTCAGCAGAGACGGCGCGCTCTTAAGCAGCGTCCTGATCTCTCCCAGCTCATCATTCACTCGAATCCGAAGCGCCTGAAAGGTCCGTGTAGCGGGGTGAATCTTGTCGCCTTTCATTGATGGGGCCGCGGCCGATACCACTCTGGCTAACTCCGCCGTCGTTGTAATCGGCCGGGCCCTCACAATGGCTCTGGCGATTCTCCGCGACCTCCTTTCCTCTCCGAATTCGTAAATCAGGTCGGCGAGCTCGTTTTCGTCCTCCTGATTTACCACTTGCTCGGCCGTCTCCCCACTGCGCGTATCCATCCGCATGTCTAGTGGACCGTCCGACCGAAAACTGAATCCTCTGTACGCCTCGTCCAGTTGCAAACTGCTCACGCCAAAATCAGCGAGCAGGCCATCCAGACTCCCTGGCTTAATCAGGCTCGAAGCCTCCGAAAACGCCCTCGGCTCAAAAACCACCTCCGGCATCTCGCTGCCAATCTCGGCTCTTACTTCTTCAAGCCTCGCCTTGGCTGCCTCCATCGCCTGCGGGTCGCGATCAAAGCAGATCAATCTGCCCTTCGCGCCCAGCCTCTTCGCAATCTGCGAAGAATGCCCAGCCAGCCCCAGTGTTGCGTCTACATAAACGCCGCCGGGCCGCACATTCAAATACTCCAAAGCTTCATCTAAAAGAACCGGCACATGCTGCTGTTTCCGCACCACGCGCTCTCCCTGGGGAGCCTCATCCATCTGCTGCCTACAATCCAAACTCTGACAACGCCATCTGATCCGCTTCCGTCATCGGGGCCGCTTCCATCTCAGCCTTGAACGAATCGTGGTTCACCACTTCAAGGAACGTCTGTACGCCGAACACAACTACCTCGCCCGTCACCTTCGCCGTCTCCCGCAGCAACTGCGGAATCAGCACCCGGCCCTGCGCGTCCATCTCTGCCATCTGTCCGTAGTAGTTCGTCACGTCCAGAAACTTCTTCTTTGCCGGGTTCATGGAAGGGATCGCGGCCAGCTTCTCCTCGATCTTTTCCCACTCCTTCAGCGGATAGATCTCAGCCCGCTTCCCATCCTTGCTGGTGATATAGAACTGCGGTCCATACAGCTCATCCACACGGCGCTTGAACTCGGCAGGCAGTTTTAATCTGCCTTTCTCGTCAACGCGTGTTGGGTGATTTCCGCGAAACATATCAACCTCGATACCGGCCCTGCTCAAATCTCTTCTCGAAGCAGCTCAGCAGAGTAGAATTTCTTCAGATCGTGCTCAAGTTCAACCCGTTTGGACCACTTTCTACCACTCCGCTCCACCATCCTTACCCAGTGACTACGTGCTGTAAAGCACTAAATTGCGCAAAATACTGCATTTCCCACAATGGGATGTGGAAAACTCAGCCATTTGTGGTTATTGAGAAATAAACCACTATATGTAGTGTTGGTTTGGCTGGTTCATACCTCGAACGACACTTGCAGACCCAAAATTCATCTGCTAAGGCGAATCAAAAGCGAAGAAACCACTAAACTCAGCTTTTATAGGTTACACGATGAGAACCGTAACCGGTAAAAACAATATTCTCCGGTTACATCTCCATCTTTGAAGCTTCAGGCTTCTTTCGCCGTAGCAGCCACACCAGGTAAGCGAGCACGGCCAGATTGATCAACAGCAGGCTCAACCGAAACCAGTTTGGCCGCCGTGCCAGTTCATACAGCTCCCAAGGGAGAAACGAGATAGTAAGGATCAGCGTGAGATATTCCGCCCACACCTTCTCCAATACAAGCCCCACGCCTTCCGTCAGTGCCACCGCGGAATAAGCGAATGTTCCCAAGCTGATCAGCTTGAGCCGATGCACATCAATCAGATCAACCTTGTTCAGCAATAGGGAGACAAACCGGCTCTCCGGATCGAACTTCAGCGCCACGGCTACGCGCATCACCACATCGCCAAGGTCTTTGTGCAGCAGATGAATCGCGCCCATGCCGATACAGAAAAAAAAGATCGACTTTCCCAGCTTGAACAACCCGATCAGCAACAACCCGCGATCATGCGCCTTGTGCTGCGTATGTCTTGGCACCGTCACCAGGTTTCGTTGCGCGGATTCGCTCTGCGTCGCCATGTGATTTCAAGTTGACGGGGATACACCACAATTGTCAACGCGCCAGCTTTTTGCTCTTTCCCGAAATTTCCGCAATCCACTCCACGTCTGCCGACGTAGATGAAAGTGAGCGCTCTGAACAAAAGACAAGATTCAGGAATTCAAAAGGATAAAGGACACCATCTATGAAGAAGACCATTCTCGCCGTTATGGCCGCAGCAGCTTTGGCTATGACCTCTTTCAGCGCATCGGCTCAGATGAAGGACCCAGATGTCGGCGGCGCTGCCATGTCTCCACAGAAGACCATCGTAGAGAACGCCCTCAACTCGCCGATTCACACCACGCTCGTCGCTGCCGTCAAGGCTGCAGGTCTGGTGGATACGCTCAACGGCCCCGGGCCCTTCACCGTCTTCGCGCCTACCAATGAAGCCTTCGACAAGCTGCCTGCGGGAACGGTCGACACCCTCGTTAAGCCGGAGAACAAGGCCACCCTCACCAAGATCCTCACCTATCACGTCGTTCCGGGCCGCGTCAGCTCAAAGCAACTGATGAAGATGATCAAAAAGGGCAATGGCAAGGCCACGCTAAAGACCGTGCAGGGTGAAGACATTACCGCCACCATGTCCGACGGCAAGATCATGCTCACCGATGCCAAGGGCGGCATGGCTACTGTCACTACAGCCGATGTCTTCCAGTCCAACGGCGTCATTCATGTCATCGACACCGTTCTTATGCCCAACTAATGACGCATGACAAACGCAGTACGTCCAACTGTAATTCCGGGGTGCCCCGAACGGGCACCTCGCTTTTTGCATCCACTACACTAGCGAGCAACGCATGGCTGCAATGCACACCTTTCACTCCCGGCAATGGCTCGCTCTTCCCACAGAGCTTGTCTTTGCCTTCTTTGCTAACCCGGCCAACCTTCCTCTTCTTATGCCGGATTGGCAGCAGGCTCGCATCGAAGAAGCTTCCATCGTCGCTCCGCCCATTTCGCCGCACGCTATCTCCACGCCGGTAGCTGGCGCGGGCACGCGGCTTACCTTGAGCTTCCGCCCCTTCCCTTTCTCACCTGTTCGACTGCAATGGCAAGCTGAGATCGATTCTTTCGTCTGGAACTCTCACTTCTCCGATAAGCAACTTCGTGGCCCCTTCGACTACTGGCATCACACTCACAAGGTCACACACGAGACTCGCAACAGCGAAGACGGAACGCTGCTCGAAGACGAGATTCAATACCGGCTTCCCTTTGGAAGATTCGGCAACCTGGCCTCTCCACTGATTGCCATGCAGCTCCGCCAAACCTTCGACTATCGGCACCGCCGCACGCTCGAACTGCTCGCATAAAAAGCGATCGACCGCATCGAGCGGCCCATCGCTTTCTCACGAAACAAAAACTCTACGAGTGCTTCGCCAGAATCTGTTCCATCATCTTGCTCAGATAAGGTCTCGCCTTCTCGAGCGCAGCCTCGGCAGTCAGGCCATACTTCGCGCGCAATGCCTCGACCTTTCCATGCTCGATAAACTCGTCCGGCCAGCCCACCCGGACAACCGGAACCTGCACTTCGAGCGTATTCAGCGTTTCCAATACAGCAGAGCCAAAGCCTCCCGCCAGCACATGGTCTTCGAGCGTAATCACCAATCCGCAGCGCTCGCCGAACTTCGCGACGCACTCGCGGTCAACCGGCTTGGCAAATCGTGGATTGATCACCGCAGCGGAGAACCCCTCCCGCTCCAGCATCTCCGCCAGTCGCACAGCCTCAGGCAGCATCGCACCCAGGCCGAAGATGGCAACATCGGCGCGCCCTGAATCGCGAATGACCTCGGCCTTGCCAATCTCAATCGCTACCGGCTGAGCTTTGACAGCAACCCCCGGCCCGGTTCCACGCGGATACCGAATCGCCGACGGCCCCTCGTGCAGCATCGCCGTGTACATCATGTCGGCCAACTCGTCCTCGTCCTTCGGAACCATATGGATGAGATTGGGCACGCTGCGCAGATAGCTAATATCGAAGAGCCCATGATGCGTCGGGCCATCGTCGCCGCTCAGTCCCCCACGATCCATGCAGAAGACCACCGGCAGATTCTGCAGGCAGACGTCATGCACAATCGGATCGAACGCCCGCTGCAAGAAGGTCGAGTAGATCGCGCAGAAGGGCTTGTACCCTTTGGTTGCCATTCCTGCCGCAAAGATCACGGCATGCTCTTCGGCAATACCTACGTCGAAGTAGCGCTTCGGGTGATAGGGCCGGAACAGATCGAGCGCCGTGCCGTTCGGCATCGCCGCTGTGATGGCAACCACCTTCTCGTTCTTGTCCGCCAGCTTCGTCAGCGACTCGGCAAATATCTCGGAGTAGGTCTTCTGCCCCGCAGACTTGGTCTCGCCTGTCTCCGCGTCATACGGCCCCAGGCCATGAAACTTCTTCTGCTTCTCGAGCGCAGGCTGAAAGCCTCTGCCCTTTTGAGTGATCGCATGAAGCACGACGGGGCGGTTCTGCGTCTTCAGAAATTTGAAGGTCTCAATCAGCAGCGGCAGATTGTGTCCGTCGAGCGGGCCAAAGTAGCTCAGCCCAAACTCCTCGAACAACATGCCCGGCCCAATCAGGCCCTTGGCTGCTTCTTCTGCCTTACGGACGACGTGCCGCGCCGTCTTGCCGCCATATTTCTCGAGCAGGCCAGCCGCGCGGTCATGCAAGCTCGACACGGTGGGATTGGTCACGATCTTGTGGAAGTACTCCGCGATGGCGCCGACGTTCTTGTCGATCGACCAGGCGTTATCGTTCAGCACGATGATCATCCGGCGCGTCTGCGCAGCGATGTTGTTCAGCGCCTCAAACGAGATGCCGTTGGTAAATGCCGCATCCCCGGCGAGCGCGATGATGTGTTCCTTGCCACCGGACATATCTCGCGCCACGGCCATTCCTAGTGCCGCACTCAGCGCGGTTCCGGCATGGCCCGCGCCGTAGCTGTCGTGCTCGCTCTCGGTGCGGAGCATAAAGCCGTTCAGGCCGCCCGGCTGACGAATCGTATGAAATAACTTCTCACGCCCGGTCAGCAGCTTGTGCACATAGGCCTGGTGGCTGACGTCGAAGACAAAGCTGTCATTGGGGGTGTCGAACACATAGTGCATCGCCAGGGTCAACTCGACGACGCCGAGATTCGGTCCGATATGGCCGCCGGTTTTGGCGACGCCGACGATCAGGCGTTCACGAATCTCCTCCGCCAACTCCGTCAGTTGCGGAATTGTCAGCTTCTTTACATCGGCTGGGGAGTGGATCGTCTCAAGAAGGTTGCTCATCCAAAACCTATTCTGCGAGGCCGCTCATCGAGCGCGGCGGCCTGCCAGGACACATAGACACAAACACATAGAACCTACCGCAAGACTAGCTCGCCTTAACTGCGGTAGCCCTTAAGTATATCAACCCCTTAGACACGAAAAAGACTCCGCCGGGGTGTCTCGTACCCAAACCTAAACTACGCCGATTACGCTCATCATCCGGCCAGTAAACCCGTGTTCGTCACGATGCGAGAAGTACTTTCTCTCTCCATCGGAGCGCGCACAGGCCGTACACTCGCCGAGCACCGTGATCTTCTCCGCCGGAACTCCGGCATCGAGCAATTGTCGCCGGTTCGCCTGCCAAAGGTCGAGATGCATCTGGTCGCCCACTGTGGAGAACAGAGCATCCGCATAGTTGAACTGCGACCCGAACTCCGTACGCACCTCTTCGCCCACGGCATAACAGCAAGCGCCAATCGAAGGACCGACAGCGGCCACTAAATCCTCAGGGCGCGATCCGTACTCCTTTTGCATAGTTGCGATACCCTTCTCCACGATCCGCGCCACTGTGCCCCTCCAGCCCGCGTGAATCGCAGCCACGACACGCTTGTTTACATCTGCGATCAGTACCGGGACGCAATCCGCTGTCTGTACGCCAAGCATGAGTCCGGGCAGGTCCGTTACTGCGCCGTCACCTTCGAGTACGGCTTTTCCGTCAGCGGTCTGGAGTTTTCCTTCCGAGGCACCATCATTTTTCCGGATTGGCAGAATCAGTGCCGAGTGAATTTGCCTGAATGTGACCGTCTGAAGGTCGCGGCCCTCAGGCTCATTTCCTTGTGCCGCCTGATAAAAGAGCCGCCGATTCTCCGCGACCAGCGCCGGATCGTCATCCTTTGTCCATCCCAGATTTAGCGAATTACTCCCGTAAACCGTTGAAACGCCACCCTGTCGGGTGCTGAACCCGTGCCGCAGCCACTTATAAGAGCTCCACGATGCCACTTGCTCGATGCCAACTGTAAGCCCTTTATTTACAATGCTCATAGACCTAACTTTTTCCCGTCTCCAACGTCCAAGTTCCCAGCCAGCAGGCAAAGATAACCCCTTGCTTTTTCAACAAAAGTTGCATCCTGCCCCATCGCACTGTAATATACCGCGATTGTAGACATGAGAGTGAATGTGCCCACAGTAGCCCCCCAATTTCTCCGCTCCCGTATCGGCAAAGTCTGCGTAGCCATCACTGGCACCACACCCGCCGAGATGCTTGAAAAAGCCACCGCCGTCGTCAAAGACACTCCCTTCATCGAGTTTCGTCTCGATTATCTCGAAAAACCGCTCGCCGCACTGCCGAAGTTCAAGCACTTCTTCACCGAAAACACCGCCGCCACAGGCATTGCGACCTGTCGACGCTCAGCGAACGGTGGAAAATTTACCGGTACCCTCGCTGCCGAGCTTGAAATTCTTATCAAAGCAGCCAGCAGCGGTTTCCATATCGTCGATCTCGAGCTTGAATCGGCAGAATCGCTGAAAAAGGCCGACTATCAAAAGCTGCGCGACACTGGCGTCGCTGTCATCGTCAGCTATCACGACTTCTCAGCCACGAAGGATCTTGAGGGCATCTATCAGCGCATCCAGCCCTTCCATCCTGACTTTTACAAGATTGTCCCAACCGCCAAAGCCCTTACCGACAATGTGACTCTGATGCGCTTTATCGAGCATATGGAGGACCACTCGAACATCATCGGTATCTGCATGGGCGATGCGGGAATTATCTCGCGCGTGCTCGGCGTTCGCGCGGGTAGCGCCTTTACGTTTGCCGCCGCCACGACCGGCGAAGAGACCGGCCCCGGCCAGATCGCCGCTCGCACGCTGATCGATACCTACCGCATTGAGCAGGTCGATGCAGCCACCAAGGTTTACGGTGTTGCGGGCAATCCGATTCGCAGCTCACTCTCCCCTGCCATGATGAATGCGGCCTTTCGCCGCGAGACGGTGAATGCTGTCTATCTTGCGCTTCAGACACATAAGCTGGCTGACCTGCTCAAGCTGGTCAATGAGATCCCAATTCAAGGGCTCAGCGTGACCATGCCACTAAAGCAGGAGATTATGGCGCATCTCGAAAAGACCGATCCGCTTTCAACCAAGATCGGTGCCTGCAATACCGTGTTGCGGGCGCAGGATGGCAAGCTCTACGGATTCAATACCGATGTTGCCGGTATCGTTGGCCCGCTCGAAAAGCGGTTGTCGTTGCGCGGCACGAAGGTTCTGGTTCTGGGTGCAGGCGGAGCCGCACGAGCTGCGGTGTTCGGGGTTCGGGATAAGGGAGCCGATGTGTTCATCCTGAACCGTACACCGGAGACAGCGCAGAAGCTGGCACGCCAGTCGGGATCGAAGACGATCAAGAAAGATGCGCTGGCTAAGACCTCTTTCGATGTGATCATCAATGCGACGCCACTCGGCATGGCCGGGCAAAAAGGGACGCAGATGCTGGAGGCGAAGGACCTGAATGCGAAGCTGGTCTTCGATTTGGTCTACAACCCGATTGAGACTCCGCTGATCCGGCTGGCCCGGCAGCAGAGCATTCCGATCATTACCGGCGTCGAGATGTTTGTGCAGCAGGGAGCAAGGCAGTTCGAGATCTGGACGGGAAAACCTGCGCCGGAGGAAGAGATGCTCCGCGTCGTCATCCATGCGCTGCGACAGCAGGCTGAGGCTGCTCCCGAGGCTCCCGAGCCAGCGGCAAAGCCCAAGGCCAAGAGGAAATAGTTCTAAAGCCTGGTTGTTTGAAAAGAAAAAAGCCACCTCAAACGAGGTGGCTTTTTTGATTAGGTTGAAAAGTGGATTAGTGGCTCTTGCCTTCGGCTGAGGCCAGCTTCTCCTCTGCCTTACGAGTGACGGCGTTGGCTTCGTCGTATTTGTCGCCTTCGTCGCCTGCGGCCTGCCAGAGTTTTTCGCCCTCCTGAAGCTCCTGCAATGCTTCATTGCGGTCGATCTCGTTGGGATGAAGAGCTGTCTCAGCCAGAATCGTCACACGCTCCGGCAGAACCTCGACAAAGCCCCAGGCCACGAAGAACTTCTGGTCGCCAGAGGTGCCTCCGTGAAGACGAACCTCGCCAGCGCCAAGTTCGGCGAGCAAGGGAGCGGCTCCGTAGAGCGCCTCCAGGTAGCCGGACATCGAGGGAAGCTCCACTGCATTCGCCGTTGCGTCGAGCAGGACGCGGTCCGGCGTTACCAGCCTGACCGTCAACAATCCCGAGTTGGTGTTTGTGTCTGCCATGGTTATGCGGTCTGCTTCATCTTCTCTGCGGCGGCCAACACATCTTCGATGCCGCCCTTGAGGTAGAAGGCCTGCTCAGGAATATCGTCGTGCTTGCCTTCGATGATCTCCTTGAAGCTGCGGATGGTGTCCTCGACCTTGACGTAAGCGCCGGGGATGCCGGTGAAGATTTCCGCAACATGGAAGGGCTGCGACAGGAAGCGCTGCACCTTGCGGGCGCGGGCCACTGTGATCTTGTCCTCTTCCGAGAGCTCGTCGATACCAAGGATGGCGATGATGTCCTGCAGGTCCTTGTAGCGCTGAAGGATGCGCTTAACGCCCTGGGCGACATCGTAGTGCTCTTGACCGACGATGCGAGCAGAGAGAATACGGGAGGTCGAGGTCAGCGGATCGACGGCGGGATAGATACCAAGCTCTGACAAGGGACGCGAGAGAAGCATGGTCGCATCGAGGTGAGCAAAGGTGGTCGCCGGCGCGGGATCGGTGATGTCGTCGGCGGGCACATAGATGGCCTGAACCGAGGTGACGGAGCCCTTCTTGGTCGAGGTGATACGCTCTTGCAGCTCGCCCATCTCGGTGGCGAGGTTCGGCTGATAACCTACGGCCGAAGGCATACGGCCGAGCAGCGTGGAGACCTCGGAGCCGGCCTGCGTGAAGCGGAAGATGTTGTCGATGAAGAGCAGCGTGTCCGCACCTTCTTCGTCGCGGAAGTACTCGGCGACGGTGAGGCCGGTGAGGGCGACGCGCAGACGCGCCCCCGGCGGCTCGGTCATCTGGCCGTAGATCAGTGCGGCCTTGGACTTGTTGAAGTCATGCGGATCGATAACGCCCGACTCCTGGAACTCGTGCCAGAGGTCGTTGCCCTCGCGAGTGCGCTCGCCGACTCCGGCAAATACGGAGAAGCCGCCGTGCTTGGAGGCGACGTTGTTGATCAGCTCCTGAATGACGACGGTCTTGCCGACTCCGGCGCCGCCGAAGAGGCCGATCTTGCCGCCCTTCAAGAAGGGCAGGATCAGGTCGACGACCTTGATGCCGGTCTCGAACATCTCTTCCGAGGTGGACTGCTCGTCGAAGGCCGGGGCTTGGCGGTGAATGGGGCGATGTTCCTTGGCGTTGACCGGACCGAGCTCGTCGACCGGCTGGCCAAGCACGTTGAGCACACGGCCCAGCGTCTCGCGGCCCACGGGAACGGTGATGCCCGCGCCGGTGTCGATGGCCTTCATGCCGCGAACCATGCCCTCGGTGGCAACCATCGCGATGCAGCGCACACGGCCTTCGCCGAGATGCTGTTGCACTTCGACGACAACGTCGAGCGGCTGGGGTACGTCGAAGCCATCGCTGACGATGCGCAGCGCCTGGAAGATAGGCGGCATATGCGCTTCGTCGAATTGAACGTCAACGGCCGGGCCGCTGATCGAGATTACTTTTCCAATATTCTCTGCCATAAGTCTCTTTCGTCTCGCAGTTGTTCTGTTTTACAGAGCGGCTGCGCCACTCACAATCTCAATAATTTCCTTGGTAATTGCCGCCTGACGCACACGGTTCATCGTGAGCGAGAGGGCGTCGATCATATCGCCTGCGTTGCTGGTTGCCGAATCCATCGCCGTCATGCGGGCGGCATGCTCTGCCGCAACCGACTCCAGCAGCGCATGGAAGATCTGCGTGGTGACGTAGCGCGGCATCAGGTGACGGAACAGACGCTCCGGCTCCTGATCGAAGATGTAGTCCACCTCGGCGGTGCCGAACTTCTTTGCCTCGGCATCGAGCGCCGACTCGCCTTGGTCGGTGATGGTGATGCCCGAGGTGCGTGCCGCATGGGCAGCGGCATCGCGCTGCTCTTCGCTCATGACCTCGGCCACGGTGATCTCGTGCGAACCGAGCTTGCGGATGGGCAACAGCTTTTCGACGACGACGCGCTGCGAGATGACCGACTTGAACTCGTTATAGACGACGTAGACCGAGTCAATCTCCGAGCGCGTGTAGCGATCGATGATGGAGTGGGCCATGTCCGAGACTTCGTCGATCTCGATCTTGAGCAGCATCGTGGGATGCTCTGCGGCGATTTCGATAGGAGCGGCGCGATGACGAATCACCTCGAAGTGAGTGGCGAGATCGTTGTCGTAGTGCTCTTCCTTCTTCTCGTAGTTCGCTGCCGGATAGCGCTTGCGGAACATATCGCGCGCCTTGCGTCCGATGGGCTCGACGTCGATGGTCTGGCCCTCGGCGCGGCGAGAGTCGATGAAGCCCTGCGCTGCCTTGACGATGTTGGAGTTGAAGGCACCGGCGAAGCCCTTGTCTCCGGCGACGACAACGACGAGAACGTTCTTCTCTTCACGCTCGACCAGGAGCGGATGAATTACATTGCCGGTCTGCGCATTGTAGAGATCGGTGCGTCGCACCAGCGACTCCAGAACGTTCGACAGCATCTGCGCATAGGGCCGCGCCAGCATGGCACGCTCTTGCGCACGGCGCAGCTTGGCCGCCGACACCATCTTCATGGCCTTGGTGATCTGCCGCGTGTTCTTCACACTGCGGATGCGACGCCGTAAATCGAGAACGTTTGCCATGGTTATTTAGCCGCGACCGCTTCCTTCTTGTCCTTGAGCCCGGCGAGGAAGTTCGACTTGTAATCCTTGATGGCTGCGGTGAGGCGAGCCTTGATGTCGTCGTCGAGCGCCTTCTTGGTAGCGATATCGGTGAGGATAGAGGCCTGTGCCGACTCAAGGTACGGATAGAAGCCGTCCTCAAAAGCACGAAGGTCCTTCACCTCGACATCGTCGAGCAGGCCGTTGACACCGGCAAAGAGAATCGCCACCTGCTTCTCAGCCGAGAGCGGATGGAACTGCGGCTGCTTGAGCAGCTCGGTCAAACGCTGGCCGCGGCTCAACTGCTGCTGCGTGACCTTGTCGAGGTCGGAGCCAAACTGCGCGAATGCGGCGAGCTCGCGATACTGAGCGAGGTCGAGCTTCAGTGTCGAACCTACCTGCTTGGTCGCCTTGATGGCCGCGGCGAATCCTACGCGCGAGACCGAGAGGCCGACGTTGACGGCGGGACGGACGCCCGAGTTGAAGAGGTCGGTCTCAAGGAAGATCTGACCGTCGGTGATGGAGATGACGTTGGTCGGAATATACGCCGAGACGTCGCCTGCCTGAGTTTCGATGATGGGCAGCGCGGTGAGCGAACCGCCACCGAGCTTGTCGGAGACCTTGGAGCTGCGCTCGAGCAGACGCGAGTGGAGATAGAAGACGTCGCCGGGGTAGGCCTCGCGTCCTGGCGGACGGCGGAGCAGCAGCGAGATTTCGCGGTAGCTGGCGGCGTGCTTCGAGAGGTCGTCGTAGATGACCAGAGCGTGCTTGCCGTTGTCGCGGAAGTATTCGCCCATGGCGGTCGCGGCGAAGGGAGCAAGATACTGCATCGGAGCAGGCTCGGAGGCGGTCGCAGCGACGACGATGGTGTAAGCCATCGCACCGTACTCTTCGAGCGTCTGTACCACCTGTGCGACGGACGAGCGCTTCTGGCCGACGGCGCAGTAGATGCAGATGAGGTTGTTCTTGGCCGAGTTGATGATGGTGTCGAGCGCGATGGCGGTCTTACCGGTCTGACGGTCGCCGATGAGCAGCTCGCGCTGGCCGCGGCCGATGGGGATCATCGTGTCGATGGCCTTGATACCCGTGGCCATGGGCTCGTGAACCGACTGGCGATCGATAACGCCGGGAGCGAGGCGCTCGACGGGAAAATACGTGTCGGTGTTAATGGGCCCTTTATCGTCGATGGGCTCGCCGAGCGCGTTGACGACGCGGCCAATCAGGGCTTCGCCGACGGGCACGGACATGATGCGGCCAGTGCGCTTGACCTCGTCGCCTTCCTTGATCTCGGTGTAGTCGCCGAGCAGCACGGCTCCGACCTGGTCTTCGTCGAGGTTCATCGCGAGACCGGCTACGCCGTGGGGGAACTCGATCAGCTCACCGGCCATGACCTTGTCGAGGCCGTGGACGCGGGCGATACCGTCGCCGAGCGAGATGACTGTGCCGACCTCGTCGACCTGGATGCGCTGCTCGTAGTTCTCAATCTGCTGGCGAAGCAGCTCTGTTATCTCATCAGCCTTAATCTTTGCCATGTCTTCCTTCTACTCGATTCGTTTCAATCTCAAAATTTTGGTGTGATGCGGGAGAAACTCAGGCGTTTACCAGCTTTTGCTTCAGCTGCTGGAACTGGCCCCGGAGCGAGCCGTCGTAGACCGTCGATCCGATGCGCACCACAGCCCCGCCCAGCAATGTAGCATCCTGACGGTACGATGCGCGAACGCGCCCTCCCGCCACCTTGGCAACCTGCGCCTCAAGTTGAGCGCGATCCTCGTCATTCAGAGGATGCGCGCTGGTGATCTCGGCTTCCGCAAGGCCCAACTGCTCATCGGCGATCTCGTGATACTCGACGAGAATCTCATCCAGCTCGTCGAGACGCTGGTGATCCACAATGACCGCAATAAAGTTGCGAACCTGCGGAATCATGCCGATGCGGCCGGCGATAGCGTCGAGAACCTTCAACTTCTGCTCGCCGGGAATGGAGGGGTTGATCAGGACCTCGCGCAACTCATGGCTTCCAGCCAGAGTGTCGCTGAAGTCGTGCAACTGCTGCTGAACGGCGTTGGTGTCGAGACGGTTGGATGCGGCTACCGAAGCGAATGCGTGGGCGTAGCGAAGGGTGAGCGCAGACATTAGTTTTCGCCGCCCTTCGTCGTATCGCTGGAGAGGCGACGGGCAAAGTCCTGCACCAGCAGACGGTCGGTCTCGGCCGTAACTACCAGCTTGCGGGCTGCCTGCTCAATAGCCAGATCGGCAGCGTATTGCTGAAGCTGCTTGCGAGCCTGAACTGTAGCGGCAGCGATCTCCTGCTCCGCCGACTTGAGAATCTTTTGCTTCTCGTCTTCAACGGCAGCCTTGATACGCTGCTCGTCGAGCGCAGCATCTTTTTCCGCCTGGGCGCGCATGGCAGCAATCTGCTCGTCGAGCTTGCCAAGGCGGCTCTCGACGCTGTTCAGGCGGGCACTGGCCTCTTCCGTCGCAGCGCGGGCATCGACAAGGTGCTTCTGAATGGCAGAGCTGCGATCGCGGAAGGTCTTGGGCAGCGTCTTGAGCAGAAACCAGCCGACCAGAATGGCGAGGACGATAAAGTTGAGGACGGTAAAGGCAGTCGCTGCCTGCTCCGCATTCATGCCCAGCTTTGCGCCAAGAGCGCGCACCGCGGCAGAGTGGCGGTACTCGTCATTCTCGTCCTTCTCCTGCTGGTTCTTCTCAGGAGACTGGGCCTCGGGGGTGCTCATGCGGCCGCTATCCGACTCGACAGCTACGTTGGCCTGCTGCTGAGCAACGACATGGCAAACAGGAGCGAAGAGAAACGCCGCCAGAAGAAAGGCAGGAAAGAACTTTTTCATTGCGGAGAATTTCTTAGAAAATCTCACCGGGTTACCTCTTCCGGCTGCGTCACACCGACGGGCAGCATTGCGGCAAGGATGCGGGAGCTGAGCTCGGCGCTCGTCGTGTCGATCTGCGTCCGGGCAGTAGCCGCGCTCTGCTCGATCTCCTGCTTGGCTGCAAGGATACGCTGCTGGGTGGCCTGTCGAACCTGTTCAATGGCGGCCTCGCGCTCCGCATTCCACTGCTTCAGCTTCTGATCGCGAGCCTGGAAGATCTCGGCCTTCGCCTTGCGCAGCTTGTCCTCATAGACAGTGGTCTCGGCCTCGGCAGCGGCGATGGCGCCTCGTGCCTGCTCCACCGCGCCTGTGGTGCGCTTGCGACGCTCAGCAAGAAGACGGTCCAGCGGACGACGCACCAGCAGGCCATAGGAGATGACCAGCAGGATAAAAAGAATCATGGTCGGCACAGAGCCGAGCACAAGTCCACCGAGTTGATTGAGTATTTCTTCCATTGAATAGGGGTCGCAGCAGCCGTTCAGAAAGTTCGTTCGCAGCCGAGTTCACACACTTATCTTGTTCAACCTACGTCGAGTGTGTGGCTTAACTTGCTAGATGCGATACATCTAGTTCTAGCAAAGCGTTTACAACAGTGTCAAACTAAACGCGCACAATCGATTTGCTTCGGTAACCGCACAAGCTGCAAGGGCTATCGGCCTCTTTTTCGCCAAAAATCTTTCTTTGACTTTTGTGGGGAAGGGGCTAAACTGGAAGATACCACCCGGACCCTATATTCTGGGTCACATAGGTCGCGTGATTGGGACACCACCTCCGCTCCCGTTCAGGCGACCTATGCTAGTTAAGAGCGCTCCCGAAATCTGCTGAACCGATTGAGCAGCGATGCCGGGCCGCGTGCCGTGACGTAAACCAGGTTCCCTTCGAACTGCTTCTTCTCAAGAACAGCCCCAGCCTCCAACGCAGCCAGGATGGCTCCTTCCGATTGCGGCAGGCGGAATTTCACTCGAATCAGAGGATCGACGACCAGTGCTTCGTCGATGGCCGCCAGCAGCTCGTCAAGCCCCATTTTTTTCAATCCTGAGACGGCAAGGCCGCCGGTCAGATGGCTGCGCTGCTCATTGGGCAAAAGGTCAACCTTATTCAACACCTCGATGACCGGTTTTCTGGTGACATCAAGCTCGCCCAGCACCTTTTCCACCTGCGCCTTTTGCTCGTCCATCATGAGGCTGGAGGCGTCACGGACATGCAGCAGAATCTCGGCACGCTCGACCTCTTCGAGCGTGGCGCGGAAGCTGGTCACCAGCGTGTGCGGCAGGTTGCGGATAAAACCTACCGTGTCCGATAGCAGGATCTTGCGCCGCGACGGAAGCTGCAACTGGCGCAGCTTGGGGTCGAGCGTAGCGAACATGCGCGACGATTCCAGTACGCCTGCCTCGGTCAGTGCGTTGAAGAGTGTGCTCTTTCCCGCGTTCGTATAGCCGACCAGCGCCACGACAGGCACCGGCACCGCCTCCCTGCGCTGGCGCTGCTGGCGGCGAATCCGGCGCACCGATTCGAGCTGCTCCTTTACGTGGTCTATACGCAGATTGATCTTGCGGCGGTCGGTCTCGAGCTGGGTCTCGCCCGGACCTCGGGTGCCGATGCCGCCGCCAAGCTGCGACATGGCCTTGCCTCGGCCAGCGAGCCGGGGAAGTTGATACTCCAACTGCGCCAGTTCCACCTGCAACTGGCCTTCGCGGGTGCGGGCATGGCGCGCAAAGATGTCGAGGATCAATTGCGTCCGGTCGATGACGCGACAGGGGAGCTTGGCTTCGAGATTGCGTAGCTGCGACGGCGTCAGATCGTGGTCGAAGAGCACAAGATCGGCGCCTGTCGAGGCAATAACGCCCTCGATCTCCTCCAACTTGCCCTGTCCTACGAGCGTGGCCGGATCGGGCCGCGGACGACGCTGCACCAATGTCGAAGCCACCTCAGCCCCGGCGCTTCGGGCAAGCTCTTCAAACTCTGCCAGGGAGGCGTCAAAGTCGAGATCGACAGCGCGCGCCAAAGGCTCTGTCGCGGCGGCGGTTTGATCGTGTCCAGACTCTGCCGAAACGGCTGCTGCCTTGCGGGCGAGCTGTGCCGCAGAGGTGAGCTTGCGCCACTCGCCGGTAAACTCCACTGCGACCAATACAGCCCGCTCGGCGTTCTGCCCCCAGCCCTGCGAGCTGCGCGCAGCAGCCATCGCAGCCTCCTGCGCGGCAACGAGACTACGCCGCGCAGGCCGGGCTGCGACCGCATTCTGACTACTGGTTTTGATCAACGACTAACGGCACCCTGGGTTCCGGTCGCTTCAGACGATGGTGCACTGGCGACCGGTGACGGATGAGGTATCGACGCCCGCACATCGGACTTATTGTCCGAGCGCAGTTCGAGATGAGCGCCTGCACGGCCACTTACCACCGTAGAAATGGCGTGTTTGAAGATGAGCTGTTCCTGGCTGTTGTTTTCCAACAACACCGAGTATTTATCGAACGACCGTATCTTGCCGGTCAGCTTGACACCGCTTACCAGATAGATCGTAATGGGGCTCTTATCTTTCCGAACCGTGTTGAGAAAAGTGTCCTGAATGTTCTGTGCCGGCTTTGAGTCCATGAGGCCGATCTCCTTTAGCTTGAGCTAAATTTGTGTTCCCGTAAAAATTCCGCCATACCGCATTTACTTCAGCAATAAACCCCAACCTTCGTAGCAGCCGGGACTGAAGCCAAGATTGTGAAACCATACGACCATCTACCGCATTTTTCAAGCGGCACGGCCTAGTGTTCTGTGGACACACTAGGCCGTGCCGAGTCTATTAGACGCAGCGGAGGGGAAAATGGACGCCTCACCCTTGCACACTTTCTGCGATATACCATGACAGAAGTGACTCATAACTCCCAACCGGTTCCCATGCTGGACTTCTCCCGCCAATTTGCCGGGATTCGCCAGGAGGTCCTTTCCGCTCTTGAGAGCGTCTGCGACTCGCAACAATTCATCCTCGGCCCCGAGGTAGCACACTTCGAACGAGATGCCGCGGCGGCCTGCGCCGCCCCCTACGCCATTGGCTGCGCCAGCGGAACCGATGCCCTGTGGCTGGCCATGGCCGCCGCTGGAATCGGTCCCGGAGATGCCGTCGTCACTACGCCGTTCAGCTTTTTTGCCACGGTCAGCTCCATCCTGCGCTGCGGAGCGCAACCTCTTCTTGCTGATATCGATCCTGTTACCTTCAACCTCTCGCCCGGTGCGGTCGAAGAGGTGCTGCAATCGAGCGCCGGTAAGACGGTCAAAGCGATCCTCCCCGTCCACCTGTACGGCCAGTGCGCCGACTGGGATGCCTTCAGCGATCTGAAGCAGCGTCACAACCTGCTGCTCATCGAGGATGCTGCCCAGGCTTTTGGGGCGGCATGGAACGGCACCCCTGCCGGAGCGCTCGGCGACCTGTCAGCATTCAGCTTCTACCCCACCAAGAACCTCAGCGCCTTTGGCGATGCGGGCCTGCTGACGACTCTCTCGGCCGAGTACGACGAGCGCGCGCGGATGCTGCGCGCTCATGGAATGCGTCGCCGCTACTTCCACGATGAGGTGGGCTGGAACTCGCGGCTGGACACGCTGCAGGCTGCCGTGCTCAGCATCAAGCTGCGCCATCTGCCTGCGTGGAACCAACAGCGCAGGGACCGCGCGGCTCGCTACGACCAGCTATTTCGCGGGGCTGGGCTTGCCGCTGCGAACACGACGGAAGGCATCGTGCTGCCTATCACCGATCCTCGCGCGACGCCGGTCTTTCACCAGTACGTTATTCGCGCCCCCCGACGCGATGCACTGCGCGAATACCTTACAGAGCGCAGGATTGGCAGCGAGATCTATTACCCGCTGCCGCTGCATCTGCAGACAAGCCTCCACGAACTGGGCTACCAGCGCGGAGACTTCCCTGCCAGCGAAGCCGCTGCCGCCGAAGTCCTTGCATTGCCTATTTATCCCGAGCTGCGCGATGACGAGCAGCAGACAGTGGTGGAAGCCATCGCCGCGTTTTACGCGTAGCACCGCACCTCTGCGCGCGGCTATTCGATCTTCGCGCTCTCCACGCCCTCTAACTGCACAACGGCCTGCAAGGCATCTTGTAGAACCGTGCCTCCGCTTTGATTGAGCGTAATTTGAATCTCATCTTTGCCGCTGCTGCCCTGCGTCTCTACGCTGAGCCCGGTAACGTTGAGGTTGATGCTCCGTAGCGCCGCCAGTAACGTTTCGATCGTTACAACTTTAGGATCGTAGAGCAGGCTGATGGTTTGTTTGCGCCAGAATGTGTCCAGACGGCGCTCGACAGGACGCAGCACCAGAAGCAGAATCAGCGTAAGCGCTGTTCCAAGAATGGCAGCGCGATACATGCCACAGCCGACGGCGATTCCAATCGCTGCAACCGTCCAGATGCTGGCCGCGGTCGTCAATCCGCGAACCGACTCACCATGCGCGATGATCGTTCCCGCACCCAGAAAGCCGATACCGGTAACAATCTGCGCCGCGATACGCGAAGGATCGAGGCCCACGCCGGGAGTGCCCAGGATATCGGCAAAGCCAAAGGCAGAGGCGATCATCAGCAGGCAGGCCGACATCCCCACCAGAGCATGGGTGCGCAGACCAGCAGCGCTTCGGCGATGTTCTCGATCGAGGCCCACCAGACCTGCCAGTGCCGTCGCTGTAACGAGCCGCAGTGTGATTTCGTGCGGGGGAAGAGTCATCGAGCACTCCCATTTGAGGTAAATCGTACAGGCACTTATATCATTGCCGCCATCGTTGCAGCCTGTACCGACGGCACTACCGTCTTCGCCGTTTGGCTCTCACGGCCCTTCTGTGAACCGCAGCCTTCTTTGCCTTCTTCACAACCGGCTCGGGATGGGTCTCATCGGGAGGCGTCGCATCGGGAGGCAGAACCCGGCGCACCAGGTTTCCTTCCAGCCGATAGGTCTTCAGGATTGTCTTACTCGGCACCACCGCTCCAGTGACCGGATCGGGCACCACCGGCGGAGCGTCATCGGCCAGCACGCGATAGTTGTACGTGGGTGCAACTGTCGCGGATGCTGGAGCCTTGCTATAGGGATCGCTCGCCATCGTCACCGTCAATGGCAGATATCCCTCGATGTTCTTGTCACGGTACGCAGTCTCGTAGCGATGCTTCTTCACATTCCAGATGAAGACACGTACCTGGTTGAAGTCGTAGGGCAAGCCGGATGTATATGGACTGGTTACAGTTACATACTCGGGAATGTTCTTGTCGTCCTGCGGAGCGTCGGGGTCGTAGACCTTGTTCAGAATGTATGCGCCGACGATCCTCTGGCCTTCGGAGTAGCGTACCAGTGCATCGGGAGCGTCCACATCCATCAATCGGCTATAGATCCAGCCGGCATTTCCTTTGGAGTCGCGCACCAGCCACCAGTCATCCATCGCAGGCGGAGCGGGCGGAGCAGCTTCCACAACCTTTCCCTTCTCCACGACTGGAGCAACCGCTCGCAGGCCCGGCGGCACCGGCTTCGGCAGCGTGGCTCGGCGCAGCAGCTTCAACTTCTCGCCCTCGCCCAAACGCAAAAAATGCTCTGTCTCGCGCCCGGGAGTGAGGTGCATATAAACGTCATCGCGCACAACACCGGTTGCTACAACCGGATCTTTTTCATGCTCCTTGGTCAATGCGGCGAACTGATCGAAGATGGACTGCGTCGCCACCATCTTTTCGTTGATCCAGCCCTGTGCGCCCTTGTCGGTCTGCACCTTGAAGAAGCGCCGCCCATGATCGAGCACCAGCAACCTGTCACCGTTCTGCACATCAGCAGTCCGGTTCGATACCGCAGCTACGCGGTCACGCAGGTAGGTCTCCTTCGCCATCACATAGACATATTCGCGATGCGGTTTAGGCCGCAGCCTCGAACAGCCGGTGGTGCCGGCCAGCATTGACGCCGACAAAAGCGTGCAGGCTGAAAGCCGGATGAGACGTCGCTTTGAAACGGATTGGCAGAAAGAAGAAAAAATAGCCCTAAAACTCCAGCAAAACATAGAAACTTCTCTATCCATATTAGTTGCCGATGCGCTGAACCCAAGCACCGTTGTGCGCCGATTCCCTACATTCCGACAAACGAACAAGATGAGTTACTGCCTTTAATGCGTTAACGCAACAGCAATCGCTCCAGTAGGATCGGTCCCCGTTGCCGTGCTGGTCGCAAGGTCCAGCTTTCCAGGAGTCGTCGTATCGTAGCTGTACATCGACAGATCGGGGCTTCCTCCATTCGCCGCTGCGAGCAGATAATCTCCGCTGCTGTCTGTGCCGAGCGACGTCACCAGCAACCCACTTGTGTAAGGCGATCCGGCGATGGCAGTCAGAGCGCCTCCCGTCCCGATGGTGTAGCCGTAGATCGTGCCGTTGGTTCGGTTGGCAGCGTAAACATATTTGCCTGAGTTATCGACCACCACCGAATATGCCTGTCCGCCGGATGCAAAGGGCGAGCCCGCGATCTCGTTTAGAGTGCCGCCGCTGTCAATCGCAAAGACGCGCACACCGCCGCCGGTTCCGCTGCGAGCAATGTAGAGGTACGCCGAAGCGTTATCGACAGCGAGGCCGTTATCGCTGGTCTGGCTCGACACAGTAAGGCTATGGCTGGTCAACAACGCGCCCGTGGTGGTATCGAAGTTGAAGACCACGTCTCCGCCGGTACCCAGCGCGGCAAAGATCAGTGCTCCGTTGGGGGCTATCTTCACCATCTTTGGATTAATCACAGCACTCGGAATCGCCAGTTGCCCGGTTCCCACAGACGTTAATGCGCCAGTCGTGGCGTTGATCTGAAATACGTCAATCTGAGCCACGAGCGTATTGCCATCCAATGCCACCAACCATTGGCCGTCCGGCGACACATCCATCGAAACAACGTTCACAATCGCAACACCCGTTCCCGTACTCGGAACGCTCAACGATCCATCCGAATTAATGGTGTATACGTTGATGTTCCCAAGCGCCGCCACATACAGAAACTTGTTGTTCCGCGTCACTGCCATGGCTACGGGCTGATATCCAAGGGTCAACGGCGAGCTTGGCACGGCCGTCAGCGTTCCCGTACCCACCGTAAAACCGCTTACCGTGCCGGTTGCGGAGTTCGTTCCACTGGCAGTCGTCCCCGTGGTGTTGGCGACATAGGCGTAATTCCCTGTCGATCCAGGCGGTGGAGTCGGCGTTACAGGAGGAAAGAAGCCGCCGCAACCGGTCAGCATCATCCCTGCTACCGCTGCCATCATCCACACCAACCATGGCACTCCTGCGGTCCGTACCCTCATCCTCACCCCTCTAGCAGTTATCTTCGCAGCAGATCTGCGCTTCTCAAAATGGATATTGCTCATGCTTCGATATAATCTGCGCCATGTCTTCGTCCAGGCTCGCATCTCTCCTCGGATTTGCAATGCTTCTCGGGCAATGTATCGCCGGTTCTGTCCTCAAGGGTCAGCGGGTCCATTCATTTGACTCGCTGTCTCCACAAACGGCATCTTTTCTTCCAGAACTTCAGCGCGAGGTCCACGCCGACATGTCCTTCCTCGCCGACGATGAGCTGCATGGCCGCGGCTCCGCCACGCGCGACGAACATATTGCCGCCCTCTTTGCCGCCTCACAGTTCCAGGCGCTCGGCCTCGAACCCGGTGGCGACAACGGCACCTTCCTGCAAAAAGTGACCCTGCCCAATCCTCTTCCCGAGGATGCGAAACAACATCTCTCGAAGCTTGAAGACACGCCGCGCAAAGAGACCTGGAATGCCATCGCAATTTTGCGCGGCAGCAGCGCGCCGAAAGAGACGGTCCTGCTCACCGCGCACCTCGACCATCTCGGCATCGGCCCCTCGGTCAACGGCGACAACATCTATAACGGCGCAGATGACGACGCCTCAGGGACGACAGCGGTTCTGGCTCTTGCCCACATCCTAGCAACTGGACGCCGCCCGCGCCGCACCATCGTCTTTGCACTCTTCGGATCGGAAGAGATCGGAGGCTTCGGCAACCGCGCCTTTCTTGCGCATCCGCCCGTACCGCTGGCCAGCATCGTCGCCAACCTCGAATTCGAGATGATCGGACGGCCCGATCCCGCCGTTCCCGCAGGAGCTCTGTGGCTTACAGGCTTCAACCGCACCAACCTCGGCCCCGAGCTGGTAAAGCATGGCGCTCACCTGGTCAACGATCCGCACATGGGACAGCATTTCTTTCGCCGCTCCGATAACTACGCTCTCGCGCTTCAGGGCATCATTGCTCAGACCGTTTCCAGCTTCGGACTGCACAAGGACTACCACCAACCCAGCGACGACCTTCGCAGCATCGACTTCACTCACATGAACGATGCCATCTCCTCCATGGTTGCGCCCATCAACTGGCTGGTCAACACCACATGGAAGCCTCAATGGAACTTCGGCCGCAAGCCCTGGCATCAGGCAATCCCAAATTAAAGCATCGAGCAATTCCCAAATAAAAAAGACGCGAGACCATGCTCGCGTCCTTTTTATTTCCTTGATCGGCGATAGCCTATGCAGTTGCCGTGGGGGAAGCCTTCTCGGAATCCAGCACGACCCCGATGGCATGAATAACGGAGGTGACACGCACCACAGCATTGATCAACTCTTCCGTAGCGCCCTTTTCTCTCAGTACCTTCTCATGCGAGTCGACGCACTTGTCACATGCGTTGATCGCACTCACCGCCAGGCACCACAGCTCGAAGTCCACTGCCTCAACCGTGTGTCCACGAAGTGCGTTCATGCGCAGCCGTGATGGCAGCGTCGCATACTTCTCATTCTTCGTCAGGTGATGGAAACGATAGTAGATATTGTTCATTCCCATGATTGCCGCCGCAGCCTTGGCCGCATCGAGCGCGCCCGGAGCCAGCACCGATTCAGCCTCTGCAATCACCTCGGTCGTCAGCTCCGCGCAGCGGGTAGCAATCGCAGCCACCACCACCGTCCCCCACAACTGCTGCGGAGTCAGCTCGGTATTCTGCTTCACCAGCGACGAGTAGTTCAACTTCAAATCCTTCGCATATGCGGGCAAATCACTAATCAACTCTTCCAATGCCATCTCTGCCATCCTCTCCGGTTGCGGGTTTCATCCTACAGAAAAAACGCGGCCACTTCAGCAGCCGCGCCGGGGATTACTCAAAACTACGCCAGAGTAGCTTCGCCCTTCTGCCAGTTGCAGGGGCACAACTCATCGGTCTGCAGCGCATCAAGCACACGCAGAACCTCCTGCGGATTGCGCCCCACCGAGAGGTCCGTTACGTAGATAAAGCGGATCACGTTCTCTGGATCGACGATGAACGTCGCTCGCTGCGCCACGCCCGCCTTCTCATCCAGAATACCGAGCTGGCCGCAAAGATCGCGTCGAATATCCGACAGCATCGGGAAAGGCAGGTCCTTCAGGTCGGCGTGATGGGTACGCCATGCAGCATGGACGTATTCGTTATCGGTGCTGCCGCCAAGAATCTGGCAATCGCGATCGGCGAACTCGCTGTTCAGCTTGCCGAAGGCCGCAATCTCAGTCGGACACACAAACGTAAAGTCCTTGGGCCAGAAAAAGTACAGCTTCCACTTGCCCGGATAAGACTCCTCCGTAATGGTAGTGAATGCCTTGGCTTCATCCTTATCCGTTGAGATGGTTGCAGTAACGCTGTAGTTAGGAAATTTCTCTCCGATTTGTAGCATGTAAACGTAACTCCTTTTAGGTACAGTTCCGCGTCTTCCGCCAATCGGAAGACCGATTTAACAATTGCTCTTTCACTCAGGCTTACCGGTCGATCGCCGGCTTATTGACACTTCGGACATAGGCCAATGACATCGACGGCATACCGCTCCACCAGAAAACCTCCCGGCAGCCGCGTGCGTTTCGACACCAGCCCCAACTCTTGTTCCCCTATATCGGTAATCGCTTTGCACTTGGAGCACACCATGTGGTGATGCGCTTCGCTGTTCATCTCTACGCGTACCGAACCGTGGTGCATGCTCATCTTGCGAAAGACGCCGCTTTCGACAAAGAGATGAATATTCTTGTAAACCGTAGCCAACGAGATCGCCGGAATCTTCTTCTTCACCCGGGCATAAACCTCTTCCGGGCTGGGATGTCCACTCATCCCCTGCATCACTTCATACAGAACCTGCCGCTGATGCGTGACAGCAATGCCATGTTCGGCACAAAGATCACGAAACGACTTGGCTGCGGTAACCTGCACTCAGTTAGTATAGCTTATATCAAACAATAATTATTATCATTTGATAAATTAAGTTTTCCCCGACTTTTCGCTTCAACAGCTTCTTTAATTCAAGCGCTCGCGCTCCGGCTTGCCGAACCCCGCATCGAGTGGCTTGCGCCCAGAGCCATCCTCCTGCTCGTGCCAGTGGGTAATCGCATCCTCGCCCAGCTTCCAGCAGAGCATCACGGTCTTGCCGTCCATCACGCAGGGAAAGTCGAGCAGGCCTTCTTCAAGGTCCTGCACTTGCACACCGATCGCTTCGATCTCGCCCAGCGTGTCGGTCGCCTCCTGCGCTGCCTTGTCACGCTCCGCCCGCCGCTTTGCCGCAGCGGTTACATCCACACGCATGCCACCCAACAGAAAGATGCGATAGCTCAACTGCTGCATCTCGGCTTCCAGCGTGCCAGCGCGAAGCCCCGCCGCCTGCGCCTTGCGCAGCAGAGCCTCCAGCACCCGTAGCATCGTCTGCGCCTCGCCCAATGTAAACGTCTTACCCACGACGCCGTCCTCTCTTACGAAACTTCAAGCATGCGGTCGAGCGCGATGCGCGACCATTGCTTGACATCATCATCCACCTTGATGCGATTGACCACGTTCCCTTCAACAAGGTTTTCAAGTGCCCAAGCCAGGTGCTGCGGCGAGATGCGGTACATCGTCGTGCACAGGCAACCGGCATCGTCCAACGTAATCACGCGCTTGCCCAGCGGAGCAAAGCGCTTCGCCAGCCGGTTCACCAGATGAATCTCCGTACCGACGGCAAAGCTCGTGCCTGCGGGAGCATCCTCAATGACTTTGATAATCCGCTCCGTCGAACCAACTTCATCTGCCTTCTGGCAGACCTCCCAGCGGCACTCCGGATGCACGATCACCTGCATCCCCGGTTCCTCGCGACGCACGCGGTCGACATGCTCCGGCAAAAAGCGCTGATGCACCGAGCAGTGCCCCTTCCACAAGATCACCTTCGCCGCCTTAAGCCGGTCCGGCGAGACGCCGCCATTAATCTGATACGGGTCCCAAACCACCATCTGCTCTCGCGGAATGCCCATAGCAAACGCCGTGTTCCGCCCCAGATGCTGGTCGGGCAGAAACAGAATCTTCCCGGCCCGCGCAAAGGCCCACTCAAAGGCGCCGCGAGCATTCGAAGAAGTGCAGACCAGCCCACCACGCTCTCCGCAAAACGCCTTGATCGCCGCAGTCGAATTCATATAAGTCAGCGGAATCAGCCCGCCCGAAGCTTCGTCGGTCAATCCGGCGCGCTCCAGCGAATCCCAGCAGTCCTCTACCTGGCCAATCTCGGCCATATCGGCCATCGAGCAACCAGCGTTCAAGTCCGGCAGAATAACCTGCTGCCACGGTTGAGCCAGAACATCCGCCGTCTCCGCCATAAAGTGCACACCGCAGAACAGCAGATACTTCGCGTTCGTCTCGGTGGCGGCTTTGCTCAGCTTGTAGCTGTCGCCGGTGTAGTCGGCAAACCGAATCACCTCGTCGCGCTGATAGTGGTGCCCCAGCAAAACTACGTCGGTTCCCAGCGTAGCCCGTGCTGCGGCGATACGCGCATCCATCGTGTGATCAGGCTGCGAAAGATAGTTATCGAGAGAACACGTATCCGCAACACGCTCTGCCACGGCCGTTGCCGCGACCTCTTCCATTAGTCCGTTCAATCTACTCCGCCTTCAGTCTCACGAGGTCGTTAGGTGTCGGCTGTCGCCGGCACCGCCCTTCGCCTCCGAGACGGGGATGTTGAAAGCATGTACTGCCGAGGCTGCAGTGGATTCGCTAGAGCGGCCCGTTTCAAACCGCCATCCAACCCACGGGGATGTTGCAACCCTTACAACTTCTACTACACTCGCGGCCATCTTTTGCCGCTCGTATTCATTGGACGAAGACCGCATGCAAAAGATGCATCTTTCGTCGTCGATTCAGCCGTGCAATCATCAGACTCAGTTCTTCAAATCCGTCAGCCTTACTCCTTTAATCTTACAACAGTGTCAATCGAAGCCATCTAAATCCAACTAAGCCTCTAATCTATTTGTTACCCTCCAACGTAAGCCGTATCATGGGACGTATCTATGCCTAGCTTTCAGGACAGCGCACTCATCTTCGTTCTCGCCTTGCTCCTCTTCGGCCCGAAGAAGCTGCCCGAGCTCGCCCGCCAGTTGGGCAAGCTTATGGCCGAGTTCCGCCGTGCCTCCAACGAATTCCGCATGCAGATGGAAGACGAGTTGCGCATGGCCGAACAGGCCGAGCAGCAGAAAAAAATCGCCGCCATGGAAGCGGCTGCCCCCGTCACCCCAGCCATCACCGACGGCAGCGAGAACACCACAGCGCCGCTCAGCCAGGACCCCATCGAAGAGCATCCTCACATGGACCCCTTCAAGGACGACTACTCGACCACAAGCCTCGAAACGGCAGTCGAGCCCGTCGCTGAAACCGTCGCCGAACCAGCTTCCGAACCGGCCCCCGAACCACTTCCCATCGCAACCTCAGGCGACCTTAATCTCATGCCCCCATCGACCGGCCTTCCCGTAGCCAGCAGCTCTTCCATCTCGCAGGCCTTTACCTCCATTCCGCACGCACCCGAGTCCGTGCCGGTATCCGATCAGACGACCGAGGCCCCTGTTCATGGCTGATTTCGTCGATCGCGCCCGGGCCGCCGTTACCGACCGCGCAGAACTCCCCGGCATGAGTCTCATGGAACACCTCGCCGAGTTGCGCACGCGGCTCATGCACTCGGCTGCCTACTTGCTCGTTGGCTTCGTCGTAGCCTATGTCTTCCACGAGCGCCTCTACGGCTACGTGCAGCAGCCGCTCACCAACCTGCACATCGCGCTCAACTTCACCCACCCGACCGACGGCCTCAACCTCTATCTCAAGGTCGCCTTCCTCGGCGGAGCCATCCTCGCCTCACCCTTCATCCTCTATCAGGTCTGGCTCTTCATCTCGCCCGGTATGTACGCCAACGAGAAGCGCTACGTCGTCCCCTTCATGGCCGCGACCATCGGCCTCTTCTTTATCGGAGCGTGGTTCGGCTATCGTTGGGTCCTTCCCGGCGCACTCAAGGTCCTCATCCTCGACTTCGGCAAAGACTTCCACCCCATCATCACCATCGAGGACTACACCGGCTTCTTCCTCGCCATCATCCTCGGCCTGGGCATCACCTTCGAGCTGCCCATCCTCATCTTCTTTCTCTCGCTCTTCGGCATCGTCGACGCGAAGTTCCTGCTCAAGCACATCCGCTACGCCATTCTCGTCATCTTCCTCATCGCGGCCATCATCTGCCCCATGCCTGACCCCTACAGCATGTGCCTCTTCGCCGCGCCTATGCTTGCGCTCTACTTCGTCGGCGTCGGCGTAGCCTTCTTCGTCCACCCCGCCCGCCGCAAAGCCAAGGAACTGAAAGCCTCATGACCTCGGTCGCATTAGTAAACACCTGTCATCCTGAGCGAAGCGCAGCGAAGTCGAAGGACCTGCGGTTGTTCTTACCTCTGCTTGTCCTTCTCCTCACAGCCACAAACCTCCACGCAGCAGCACCCGCCCGCTTCAACGGACAAGCCGCCTTCGCCCTCACCCAGCAGTTCCTCAACGTAGCCCCCAAGCGTTACCTCGGCTCCCCCGGCCATGCCAAGGCCGAAGCCTTCATCAAGGACCACTTCAAGCCCGAGATCGCCAAGGGCCACTTCGAGACCGACAGCTTCAGCGCCAGCACTCCCGCCGGCCTGATGGACATGCGCAACTACATCGTCAAGTATCCCGGCAAAAAAGACGGTGTCATTGTCATCGCCAGCCACTACGAGACCAATTACCCGCTGCGCGACATCGGCTTCGTCGGCGCCAACGACGGCGCCTGCACCACCGCCCTGCTCATCGAGATCGGCAACTACCTCCGCACTCATCCGCCGCAGGGCTACAGCGTCTGGCTCGTCTTCGACGACGGCGAAGAGGCCGTTCAGTCCTGGTCCAACTCTGACTCCCTCTACGGCACGCGCCACCTCGCCGCCAAGTGGTCGCAGGACGGCACTCTCAAAAAGATCAAGGCCTTCATGGTCGCCGACATGATCGGCGACAAAGACCTCAACATCGACAAGGACGCCAACTCAACCCCGTGGCTGCTCGACCTGCTCCAGCAGGCGGCCAAAAACACCGGCCACTCCAGCTACGTTTTCAAGAATCAGACAGCCGTCGAAGATGACCATCTCCCCTTCCAGCAGCGCGGCGTCCCTGTGCTCGACATCATCGACATGGACTACGGCCCGCACACCATGACGTTGCCCGACGGCTACCATCACACCGCCTTCGACACCATCGACAAGATCAGCGCGCACTCGCTCCAGATCGCGGGCGACCTCTTCCTCGAGATGATTCGCCTCATCGACCAGCACGGCTAACCCTGTTTCGCAGCGGCTAGCCGTGCGCTCAAAATAATCGTCATTCTGAGCGCAGCGAAGAACCCCCGCATTTCGCTTTTGCAGTTGCCGTTGCTCGTTCTTTACTTTTCTAGATACCCTTTCTAAATCACCGCGCCAGCCCTAACCGCTGTGGCGGCGCAGCACAGCCAGCACCTCTTCACTAGCTTCCACACTGGCAAGCTCTGGAGCCTTGGCACCCGCAGCCAGCAGAGCCTCAACCGTCTTTCCGTAGTTGCCCTTATCGCGATGCCAGCCGTGCTCCGACCCATGAATCGCCCATCCCAGCGGCGTTGCCTTGTACTCCTCTTCCTGCGCCTCCAGCGGAGCATGGTGCCGCAACAGCTCCTGCACCATCGCAACGTTGCCATGCCACGCTGCCCAGTGCAGAGGCGTCTGGCCACTGTCTCCACGCACATCCGAAGGCCATCCCGCGCCAAGCATCAGCCGAATCCCCTCGGTATTGTTCCGCAGCGCCGTGCCCACAATGCGGCGGCGAGCCTTCTCTGTCAGCGACTCCACCAATGTCGGATGCTTGGCCACCAGCTCCTTCACCAGCGCCTCATCACCCACCTCGCAGGCCTGTGTCAGTTGCAACCACAGCGGACTGCGCTCCATCAGCAGCCGAAACACCGCTTCATACCCAAACTTATGAGCGATCATATGTGGCGTTGTGGCCCAGCCGAAGGTGTAGATATAAATACTGCCGCCGCTGTGCGGATTCTGCTTGGGAAGGTCTTTCTCCGACACGCTCACGCGCACCAAAGCCGGATCGGCATCAAGAAACTTCCGCACCATCTCCAGATCGCCCAGCGACGCCGCCATAAAGATATCGGTCTGCGCACCTCGCGAGATCAGGTAGCGCAGCACATCCGCACGCGGCCAGCTCGTGCAACCCGCCATGTACTGCGCGGCGGTTGACTCGTGATCGATATCGCGAGCATCGATCTCCGCGCCATGGTCCAGCAGATAAGCCGCAATCTCAACCGTCGCGGCAAAGTGCAGCGGCATCTGCCCATCGCCGCCGCGAGCATGAACCAGCGCCGCATCGCCCTCAACCAGCTCTTTGACACGATCGAACATGCCCAACCGCGCAGCCGCGTGGATGTCCACATACGCGCCGCGCTCAATCAGAAACGAAGCCAGCTTCGGATCGCCGTCGAAGACGCCAAAGCTCCCCGCCCACCACTTCGTCCGCGCATTGATATCGGCACCGGCCTCAAGCAGAACATCGACCATCTCGCGATTGCCATGATTCACCGCTCCAATCAGCGCAGGCGCTTGAAAACCAAAGTTAGGCAGCGGCTCATTCAGCCGCGACTTCAGCGCAGGATGCCGCTTGAGCACCTGTCGCACCAGCGCAGCATCGTTCGCCCTGACAGCACCGGTCAGCGCCTCCACCGGGTCGTCCGACGACGACTCGACATAGCCCTTCAGGCTCGCCCAGCTATCGAAGCCATACTCCCGTGCAATCGCATGCAGCGCATCAGCCAACTTAGGCTGTGCCTCTGAAAGCTGTACACCGGCATCACGAAAACGCTGCGTCGCAGCAGCATCATCCTGAAGCGACTCCCGTAACAGCAGCCGTGCTTGCTTCTTAAGATGTTCGAGGTTAGGGCGAGTAGGTAATTGGCGGGTAGACATCAAACACACTCCTTCTTATGTCGCCCGTGGTCCGCTGCGTCGGGCAGAAGAGAGTGGATGTTGCATACAGCCAAACGGCAAAGGTGGGATAGTCCCTTTCCGCGGACGGGGTGCACCCTCGGTGTGCAAAATAACTGTAGCAAGCCGCCCCCACACGCAGCAACCACGCAAGCCTTCAAACTAAGTTTGTCTTGCTTCTACAATGGCTCGCATGCGTCTATCCTTCCTTATGCCGCTTCTCCTCTCCAGCCTCGTAGCGCAAGCACAACCCTGGGCCATCGCCATCCACGGTGGCGCGGGCGAGTCCGAATGGAAGAACATGGACACGGCGACCGCGGCCGCCTATCACGCTTCACTAGCCAAGGCACTCGCGGCAGGCTCTGCCGTGCTGGCCCGTCACGGCTCCGCGCTCGATGCCGTAGAAGCATCGGTCGAAGTCCTGGAAGACGATCCCCTGTTCAACGCCGGTCGGGGATCGGCCTTTGCCGCCGACGGTACCAACGAGATGGACGCCGCACTGATGAATGGCGCAACCCTCGAAGCCGGTTCCGTGGCAAGCATTCACTTCACGCGCCACCCCATCGCGCTGGCCCGCGCCGTCATGGAGAAGACACCCTACGTCATGATGGTCGGCACAGGAGCCGATGCCTTCTCCCGCGCCCAGGGCTTGCAGCAGGAGCCCCCCGCGTTCTTCTTCACCGAGATGCGCTGGCAGGAGTTTGCCGACGTGATGCGTGCCAGCGGCCGTCCCGTGCCTCCTCGCCCCACCGGCACGCCGCCTGGAGGAAGCGGCCATGCATCGCTCTCCAATGATCCTCACATCTTCTCGCATCGTTTTGGCACCGTAGGAGCGGTTGCACGCGATGCACAAGGGCACCTCGCTGCTGCGACATCAACCGGAGGCATGCAGGGCAAGCTCCCCGGCCGCGTAGGAGATTCGCCCATCATCGGCGCGGGCACCTATGCGAGCGACCACTCCTGCGCCGTCTCAGGCACCGGCGTCGGAGAGTACTTCATTCGGCTCACGCTGGCACGTCAGGTCTGCACGCTGGTAGAACAAGGCAAGACACCGCAGCAAGCCGCCGACCACATGATCCACACGGAACTACCCGCGCTCAAAGGCGGAGAAGGCGGTGTCATCGTGCTGGGCCGTACCGGCGCACCCGTATGGAGCAACAATACCGTCGGCATCTTCCATGCCCAGCAGGTCGAAGGCGGCGCAGCAGAAGTCTGGGTGAAGTAGGAATCCCCCATAGATGATGCACAAACGTCATCTCGACCGGAGCCGCGCGGCCTCATCGCGTGGCGCAGTGGAGAGACCCCTGTATTTCGTCTTTGCTTTTGTTGTTGACTGTTTTTAAATCTGAACACACCATCTGCCATGCCAGTTCCAACACCATTAAAACGTAGCGGCGGCACAAACCTCTGTGCCGCCGCTCTCTTCTAACCAGACCTAATCTCTATTTAGTGCAAGCTGTCCCATGGTCGGCGTGCGCACCCGAGGCCTTCGCATCCGCCTCGGACATATACTTCCCTTCCTTGGTCTTGCCGTAGTACTTCGTTCCCGGGCAGTGATAGACCTTCGTCGAGGTATTCACCCAAACCATTCCCGGTCCGCCGCCGGCCGCCTGCTGCATGGAAGCCATTGACTGGTGCGAAGCCTTAGCTGGAGCGGCTGTCATGGCAGCCGGAGCAGCCGCAGGGGCCGCAGCATTCGACTTCATCGCCATCGGAGCCGCAGCCGGAGCAGCATTCGCCGCATACCAGGTCTGCACTCCTTTATGTCCCCGGCAAGCACCCTTCTTGCTGGGAGCCGTCGTATACGTGCCGTCCTTGCACTGCCCAGTCGATCCTGCCGGGGCCTGCGCCATGGCCACATTTACGGCAAGCAGCGCTGCCGCAACCGTCAACAAGCGAGTACATATCTTCATAAGTTCTCCTGTAAGTATCGAGATCACTAACTACAGCTGAAATACCGACTTATGCTACGCCAACTCGGAAAAACTGTCATCAAAGTTCCCATTCCCACCTCACCCAAACGGTGTACGTGCTGCCCCCTTTCGGGGATGGTTGCTCCCTGATACCCGCTCCTACTCTCAAACTCAACGAGGTAGTACCATGCACGCGCCTACGCTTCACTCCACCTACGACAACGCTGCTGCGCCCACGCGCCGCGTCATGGCAGCCGATTTCCTGCTTACCCACCCCCTGCTCCCCGTCCTGCGCGGCGTATTTATCTCCTCGCTACTCTGGATCTTTCTGGCCCTGGTTCTCTATGGCGTCTACACCCTGATCGTCGCCCACTAGCAGATTCGACATGCACGTCCAGGCAGGCTCGCGATAGCATCGTAGGACAGATGCCCGCTGCCACCCCCATCAGCCACTGGATCGGCTTCCACCTCTTTCTCCTCGTCCTGCTCACCTTCGAGTTCTTTTACACTCGCCGTCGCACTCCTGCGCCCTCCCCTGCCAAGGCCCACCGCAACGCCGTCGTCTCCACTGTCCTCTGGATCGTCGCCGCCCTCGCCTTCGCCGGATTCGTCTTTTACACCCTCGGCAGCGAATCCGCCGTCCAGTACCTCGCGGGCTATGCCATCGAAGAGTCGCTCTCCATCGACAACCTCTTCGTCTTCCTTATGCTCTTCCGCCTCTTCCAGATTCAGCCGCTCAAGCAGCCTCGTGTCCTTTTCTGGGGAGTGCTCGGAGCCATCCTCATGCGTGGAGCCTTCATCGCCGCCGGCATCGGCCTGCTCGACCGCTTCGCCTGGATCAGCTACGTCTTCGCAGCCATCCTGCTCATCGCGGCCATCCGCCTTGTCCTGCCGTCATCTCACAGCGAAGAAACTCCGGTCTGGATTCGCTGGCTCTCCAAAGTCCACCCCGTCAGCCTCACGCAAGACCACTTCTTCGTCATCGAAGACAACCGCCGCATGGCCACCGTCCTCTTCCTCGCCCTCGTCGCCATCGAGCTGGCCGATGTCGTCTTCGCACTCGACTCCATCCCCGCCGTCCTCTCCATCACGCGCCATCCCTTCCTCGCCTATACGTCGAACATCATGGCGGTCATGGGACTGCGCTCGCTCTACTTCCTGCTCGTCCACTTCCTCGCCAAGCTGCGCTTCCTGCACTACGGCCTCGCCGCCGTGCTCGCCTTCGCCGCCATCAAGATGCTCTCCGGCCATTGGATCGAGATCGGCCCGCTGCTCTCGCTCGGCGTCATCGTCGTTCTGCTCGGCATCACGGTCACTGCATCGTTTATCGCGCAGCCTGCGCAAAAATAAATATTCCGAAAAATTCCTCTATCTCCACCACTGCCAAACTTTGCATCAAAATACCCAGTTTGCGCCTCTAACTATCTGTAAGGCCATCGAGAAACACATCATCGAACTGCGCGTGCCAGCTTGCGCCGAACCCCGTCAAGGATATAAATCAGTACATGGCCGCATCGGCGACAGCTCCGGCAGACCAGACGTTTGAAGCCACCCACGGCGTCAATCCCTGGCTCATCGCCGCCGCCGTCATGCTGGCCACCTTCATGGAGGTGCTCGACACCTCTATCGCTGCCGTAGCACTGCCCTACATCGGCGGTTCACTCTCGGCCACAACCGACGAGGCCACCTGGGTCCTCACCAGCTACCTCGTCGCCAACGCCATCGTCCTCCCCGCCAGCAACTGGTTCTCCCTCAAGTTCGGACGCAAGCGCTTCCTCATGTCCTGCGTCGTCATCTTCACCGCCGCCAGCTTCGCCTGCGGAGCAGCTCCCACCCTCGCCTTCATGCTCATCGCCCGTATCATCCAGGGCGCAGGAGGCGGAGCACTCCAGCCGCTCTCGCAGGCCATCCTGCTCGAATCCTTCCCGCCCAAAAAGCGCGGAGCAGCCATGGCCGTCTTCGCCTTCGGAGTCGTCGTCGCTCCCGTCCTCGGCCCCACCCTCGGCGGCTGGCTCACCGACACCTACTCCTGGCGCTACGCCTTCTACATCAACATCCCTATCGGCATCCTCGCGCTGTTCATGATCAGCCGCTTCGTCCACGATCCGTCCTACATCAGCAACAAGAAAGCACCGCTCTTCGACCGCTACGGCTTCGCCGCCCTCGTCATCTGGACCGGCTGCCTCCAGGTCATCCTCGACAAAGGTCAGGAAGTCGACTGGTTCGGCGCCACCTGGGTCCGCTGGGCCGCCCTCGCCCTCGTAGTCTCCTTCGTCTACTTCATCTGGCACTCCTGGGTGCACAAGGACACCCTCGTCGATCTCAAGGTCCTCAAAGACCGAAACTTCGCCATCGGCGCGACGCTCATCTTTCTCTTCGGCATAGCCATCTACTCGACCGTCGTCGTGCTGCCGCTCTTCTATCAGGAATTATTGGGCTACACCGCCTTCACCGCCGGTCTGGTCGTCGCGCCGCGCGGCATCGGAGCCATCTGCGGCATGCCTATCATCGGCTACCTCTCCAACAGGTCCGACCCGCGCTGGCTCCTCACCTTCGGCTTCTTTACCTTCGGCCTGACGACGCTCTACTTCGGCGGCCTCACGCTCGAGATCTCCCCGACGACGCTTCTCCTGCCTATCCTCATCACCGGATTCGGCCTCAGCTTCGTCTTCGTGCCCATCAACACCGCCGCCTACGGCACCCTCAGCAACGAGCAGATCGGCAATGCCAGCGGTCTCTTCAACCTGATGCGCAACGTCGGCGGCTCCATCGGTATCTCGCTCGCCTCGACCCTGCTCACCCGCCGCAGCGACGTCCACCAGAACCTCATCTCCGGCTCCGTCCCCCTCACCGGGCAGAACTTCCAGAACAGCCTCGCTGCCACGACCCACGCGCTCACCGGTTTCTTCGGCAAGTCCAACGCCACTCTCCCGGCCCAGACCATGCTCTACCAGCAGCTCCAGCGTCAGGCGCTCAGCTGGGCCTTCGTCGACGTATTCCGCTGGCTCTCCTTGCTCAGCTTCGGCTGCATCGTCATCGTCTGGCTCTTCAAGAAAGTTAAGCCCGGCCGCGGCCCCGCCGGAGCGCATTAAACCCACACCCCCTTCTCACCGCCACGGTCATTCCCTCCCCCTCTGTCATTCTGAGCGCAGCGAAGAACCCCCCATTTGCCGTTGCACTTGCCGCTGCTGTTGCCGTTGCATTTGCATTTGCACTTGCCTCTAGGTACACCAAGGCTTCAGCCTTGGTCCTCTCATCCCCCAAAAGAAAAGGGGGCTTTAGCCCCTGGGGTATGCCCCTCCCTCACCCAACCGCAAAATATCCATTAAAAATCCCGCCACGCCTCCTCCCATCCTCATCTCAACGAGTAAGCTTGGCCGATCAGCCTCACTCAGGGCCTCCCTAAAAATCCTAAAAGGAGCACTGCATGGCAAACCCTTTCGTACATCTTGAGCTCAACACCCCCAATCTGGCGAAGGCAAAGGCCTTCTACAAAGAGATGTTTCAGTGGGACTTCCAGGACATGGACATGGGCCCCTCCGGCACCTACTCCATCTTCAAGCCCGACTCCGGCCCCGGCGGCGGCATGATGAGCATGCCCCAGGCCCCCACGCACTGGCTCCCCTACATCGGCGTCGAGGACATCAAAGCCGCCACCGAAAAGGCCAAGTCCCTCGGAGCCGCCATGATGATGGAAAACCACGAGGTCCCCGACACGGGCTGGTTCAGCATCTTCACCGACCCCACCGGAGCTCTCGTCGCCATCTGGCAGGAAAAGGCCAAATAAATTACTCCGGCCATAAGTACGTCATCTCGACCGGAGCAACGGACGGCTTTATCGTCCGTTGCGCAGTGGAGAGACCCCTGTATTTCGCTTTTGCCTTACAGGACCCTTGACACCACTTGTTAGAATTAATCCAGAAGAAAGACCAGAGAGCCCGGCCAACAGCCGGGCTTTTTCATTGCCTAAATCCAGACCGAAGTCCAGACCAGGTCCGTACCCAGTTTGGACTTAGGTCCTTTCTTTCGAAGACTTTAGGACTTAAGTACGGGGGGAGGGGGTATACCAGTGCAGCACATAACCAAAAGCCGTCAACACCATGAAGTTCCTACTGAGGAGTATTCGTCGTCGGAGATGGATTCGGGCTCGAACTCGTCCCGCTCCCAAAGCTGCTGTTGCCAAAGCCTCCACTCGTAGACTGGCTGCCTGAGGTCGAACCCGACCCGAAGTTAAGGTCGCCCGTTGTCGACGACTTGGAATCGGCAGCCGATCCCAAATTTGCAGCATCCGTCGATGCCATGCCCCCGCCGAACAGACTCACCCTGGCCTTCAACTGCTCGATCCGCGGATCGTAGAGAAACTCCCACGTCTCGTAGGTCGTCTGCTCGTTCAGAGTCATGATCGAGTTTCCGGACTTCACCAGCCCAACCCCGACAATCGGACCGGCCTGAGCTGCAGCTCCAATCCCCGATCCGATGCCCGACTCGGACCCAATTCCGTTCGGGCCCGATAAGCCTGAAGGTGTTCCGGTGCCATTGCTGGATGAGCTCGACGAACTCGATCCAAAGGAAGAAGTTAGACCACCTGAACCGGATCCCGATGATGAGCCAAAGGACGAAGTCAATCCGCCAGTCGTGGATGACGAACCAAAGGTCGAACTCGTTGAACCTGCTCCGGCAGGCGAGCCTCCCAGGCTCGTGCTCTCGATCCCACCCAGCGGTTTGCCGAAGAAGCCCTTCACCGTGGTCTTGGCCTCGCCCAAATGAATAACGCGCCAGTCATCCTTCCCGGTCATCGGATCGATGTAGCGCTTGCGCAGGAAGCGGATGTTGTTGGTCTTCTCGAGCTGTTCAATCGACGTAGGATAGTTGCCCATCTTGAGGTAGTACACTTCGATGGCCCGCACATAAGCGTTGCCCCGGCGCACCGTCTCTACCTCGCGTTCGCGCCGCAGCTCATGTGCCGCCCGCGGAGCCGCAACGCCCAGCACCAGCAGTATCAGGAAGATCGCGACGATCAGCCCCAATAGAAGATAACCCTGCTCGCCCTCGCGTTCTGGCATGTCCGCATGCACAAATCCACCGTCGCGAATCTCTGGTCGGTGCAATCGGTGTGGAGCGGTGCGAATCATCGTCGTATTCCGTGTATCAATGCACAATCAGCGGCAGCGTCTGCGTATTGTTGTCGGTCAGGTCTTCAATCACAATCGAGTTCGCCGAGATCGTTCCTACTTTATAGCGGCGCTGCACAATATCTCCCGGCGATGCCAGAAAGACATCCTCGCCGTGGAGCAGGAACGCTCGCCGCACTCCCTGCGCCGAGGTAGCCGTTCCAAAGAACTTGAGGTCAATCGGTGGCGGAGGTGGCGGCCCCAGCGGCGCCGCAGGAACGACCGGCCCCTTGGGACGCGCCGGAGCGATTGCCTTGGGGATAACCACCGTCGGAACCGAATTAGCGGAGAAAATATTTCGTCCGCTGCCGGTGTAAACCAGCGCCTCCGTTACCAGCATCGCCTTCATATGCAGTGTCGGGTCGAGATGCGTCGCCGCAGTGCCGACGTTCCTGGCCTCGCCTGCCTTCGGCTGCACTCTCACGGGAACCGGAGCTGCCACCGTTGTCGTCACTGGTCGAGCAACATCCGGTGTAGAAAGCTCACTGTACATATAAACGATCGCGCCCAGCGCAAATACACCGACGATGGCGAGAATTCCGAGTTTTTTCTTGTCCTCCGCTCCCATCTTCATCATCGCGATGCACCCCCAGCGACAGATGAGCTAGCGGCATCGTTTGAAGTCGTGACGACGTTCTTCTCCGCGCCTTCTGTTCCCACCGGAGTACGCAGATACGTCACAAGCTTCAGGCGCAATCCAACCGTACCGTTCTGCTCCCCGGTCAGCGACACGCCGCGAACCAGAAAGAACATCTTGTCGCGCTCCAGCGAGTTGATGAACAACATCAACGGCCTGTAGTCGCCGCTGAGGCTGTAATCCATGCGCAGCTCCGTCAACTCACCGGCACTGCCGGTCATCACCGGCGAGGATGAATACGCTCCCTGGTTGAGCTTGACGCCCTGCTTCTTCGCCAGAACACCGAGCTCGCCCACCACCTCAGAGTCAGCAAACGGCAGCCGTCGTTTGTAAAACTCATTGGCCTCCGTTGTAGCCTGAGCCAGCTTCGCGTCCAGCCCTTCAAGCGGCTTCGTCGCAATCTCCGCCGTCTTCATCGCGATCGTTTGCTGCTCGATCGCCGTGGCATCCTGACCGGTTGCCGCCTTCCAGGCAAAACCGATATGAATCAGCAGATAAAGATTCACCAGCACCAATACCGCAACGCCCGCGTAATAGATATTCAGTTGCGTCAACAATGCGCGTGTCCGCTCTGACAGGTTCGGTGGCAGCATCTTACGGGTCGTGACCGTCATCGTCTGCCTCCTGCACCATCTGCGTTAACTGGCGTTGTCTTAGTCGTGACGACAGTCGCAGGCAAGGGATTGTAACCACTCAGGATGTCGAACTCCACGACTCCCGGCGTCTGCATCTGCATCGGATTTCGGTTGCCCTGTTGCAGTTTCTGTGCGGCCTCGTTGACCAGGCGCGGAGCGACAAAACGCTGCGACGTCTCCAGATTTCTCACCAACTGCACCGCTCGCTCGCGGTCGCCGCTCACCCGTAACCGAATACTGACCTCACCCTCCTTGCTGATGATCGGTTCGATGCTGGTAACCTGAACACCCTCCGGCAGTACCTTTTCGAGGTCCATCATCACTGCGGTCCAGCTAAAGCTCTTCTGCGCGAACAGGTCGTTGAGAAACTGAGAACGCTCCAGCACCGCCATGTTCTGCGGCTGACGCATCCTTGCCTCGTTCACCTGCCGCTCTCGCTGAAACTGATCCGTCTTCGCCTTCAAAGCGTTCATCTTCGCCTGCGCGATGCTGGCGCGGCCGTTGAGCGCGTGCAACCAGAACCCAAGCCCCACCGCCAGCACTGCGAGCGCCACCATCGCCAGCCGCAGCCGCGCAAAGAGCGGACGCAACTCGACGAAAGGACGTGTTGCCAGATTGACTGAGATCCGCATCAGCTCTTCAACGCTCCTCGAACGCCGGCCAGCCAGCTGCGAGGCACACTTGCCGATACCGCTCCCGCCTCCATCATCGTAGCGGCAACCATCTCGTGCACCTGTAAGCCATCCAACCCGTTCGCCTTCATCATCGCAGCCACCCCGTGCGCATCGATCGTTCCCGCTACCAGCAGCTTCTCCGGAGACGCCTGCAGCGTATCTTCAAAATATGCAGCGGCGACGCTGATCGCCTGGGTGATCTCGCTGGCCGTTGCCTGCGCAATCGCCGTCGCGACCCAATCGCGCATCTCGGCCCTCTCGATCACAGCGGTCTGCATAGCGGCCTCTGCGTCGAAACGGTCGTATTCAACCAGGTCAACACCTTGCCGCGCCTGCCACGCACCCTGTGCTCCCTCAAGCGACGTCCCAACCGCCGCAGCGGCCTCAGCATTCGCACTCAAATCCAACGCCCGGTGCAAGAGCAGAATTCCCCCTTTGACGATCGCGGTTGTCACCTCATTTGGCTCGGCATTCACAACCAAAGCGGGAGCGTCGGTTGCATCGAGCCCCGACAGTGCAGCCAGCGTGCTGGGCAACACCGCTCCGGGCTGGTAGCCCGCCGCCGTCACCACGCTCTCATACTCATCCAATACGTCCCTGGGCATCGCCACAGCCAGAACGCGCACGCCGCCACGCTCCGTCGAAAGCACCTGATAGCTCACCGCGGCCGTATCCGCGTCGAACGGCAACAGCTTCTTCAGCCGAAACCGCACCACCGGCAACGCCTCCGCAGCCTTCGAGGGCAACTGGTCGAAGTCCAACAGCAGCACGCGCACCGCGCCGTCCGGAACCACGAGGGTCACATCTCGGCCGACGCTGCGCTCCGAGCCTCTACCAGCGACCTCGTCCAGTGCCTTGCGAACTGCTGCCGTTACGCTCTCGCGATCAGCAACATTCCCCGCCTTCAGGCCGGGAACCACGGCTCCTGCTGCCAGATTTGCCCGCGACACCGCAGTCAGCAGCGCAGCCGCGTCCTCGGCGCGGGCAGCGACGACGCCCTCAGCCTTTACCTCAACAGCCAGCCGCGGCCGCGTGCCTAAACTTGTCGGTAAAAATTCCATGCCGTCTTAGCTTACCTTCTCAAACCAGCAACCATCGAACCAGTCTCTGAACTCTATCTTCCTGCCTCGATAAACGTAACCTTGTTGATCTCGCGCAGCGTCGTGATTCCAGCGCGAACCCGCTCCAACGCAGAATCGCGCAGAAACGCCATTCCCTTCTCTCTTGCCTTCTTGCGGATCTCGCTGCCGGGCTTCTTCGCCAGCAGCATCTCGCGAATTTCATCATCGAGCTCCAACAGCTCGTGAATCGCCGATCGGCCACGATACCCTGTGCCGCCGCACTCGATGCATCCCGCGCCCTCGCGGAAGTTGAAGCCGCGCCACTCCTCCGGCTCCAGCCCGCTTGCGATCAAATCGGCATCGCTGTACTGTACATCGCGTACGCAGAAGTCGCAGACCTGACGCACTAGCCGCTGCGCCAGAATGCAGTTCAGCGCCGAGACGAAGTTGTATGGCTCGACGCCCATGTTCAAAAAGCGACCAAGCACATCCACGACATTGTTCGCGTGGACAGTAGTAAATACAAGGTGCCCGGTCAGCGCCGAGTTGATCGCAATCTGCGCCGTCTCCGCGTCGCGGATTTCGCCGACCAGAATCTTGTCCGGGTCGTGGCGCAGGATCGACCGCAAGCCTCGAGCGAAGGTCAGCCCCTTCTTCTCGTTCACCGGAATCTGCGTGATGCCGCGAATCTGATACTCGACCGGGTCTTCGATGGTGATGATCTTGTCTTCCTCAGACTTGATCTCGTTCAGCGCGGCGTAGAGCGTCGTCGTCTTACCCGAGCCGGTCGGCCCGGTGACCAGCACCATGCCGTACGGCTCCTTGATGTAGCGCCGAAACCGCTCTAGATCTCTCTCCGCAAATCCCACCACATCGAGCGAGAGCTTCTTGAACTTTTCGCTCATCGACTCTTTATCGAGCACACGAAGCACAGCGTTTTCGCCATGCACCGTCGGCATGATCGAGACACGAAAGTCGATCAGCCTGCCCTTGTAGCGCACACGGAAACGGCCGTCCTGCGGCACGCGGCGCTCGGCGATGTCCAACTCGCTCATGACCTTGATACGCGAAAGGATCGTCTGGTGGTGCTCGCGTGCAATCGGAGCCATGGCCTGCTGCAACACGCCGTCGATGCGGTACTTCACCAGCAGCGAATCGTCGAAGGTTTCCAGGTGAATATCCGAGGCGCGGCGCTCCAGCGCGGTAAAGATCGTCGTATCCACCAGCCGGATGATCGGCGAGATATCGTCCTCGCTGGTCAGCCGCTCAATGGAGATATTTTCGTCAGCATTGTCTTCGCTCGAAAGCACATCGAAGGCAAGGCCTTCGCTTGCCTCGTCGAGCACGCGCTGCGACTGCTCCGTCTTCTTCAGCAGATCGGTAATCTGCGAGAGCGTTGCCACCCGCGTAATCAGCCGCGTGCCCAGCAGCCCCGATATCTCGTCCAGCACCATCAGCTTCGACGGATCGCTGACTGCGATCGCCAGCCGTCCCTCCCTCTGCTCGAGCGGAACGAAGTTGTAGCGGAACATCATGTCCACCGGGACGGTCTTAAACAGCTCATGCTGGATCTTGAAGTTCTTCAGGTCGACAAACTCCGCATGGTAACGCCGCGCCAATCCCTGCGCGCGCTCGGTCTCGTCCATGCCCAATTCATTGATTGGGATCGCCAAAGGTGCATTTGCCATAGCTGTAAGACTCCCTTCCACCCCATCCGTCACTGCCGGACGGCTCGAAGACCCGGAAATTTCGACCGTAACTCTATTATCTAGGATTATCTGGAAAGGGTGACCTCCCGTGGTATTCTCGTCCCTGATATGTGACAGCACTTTGCAGTTTCTGGAGACGATCCATGAACGATGCAACCACTGCCTGTTCCTCGATTCCCCCCAAAGCCCTTAATTGGTCCATCGCGCTCAGCATCTTCCTGATTCTGGCGGGACTTGTCGCTATCCTGCTGCCGCCCATCATGGGCCTGGGCGTCACCCTTTACATCGGCTGGCTGCTAATCGTCAGCGGCATCGCGCACTTCATCTTTGCCTGGAAATCGCACTCCGCCGGGGCTGTGCTGTGGGAGATACTCGTCGGCCTGGTCTATCTCTTTGCAGGAGGCTACCTTATCCTGCATCCCTTTGCCGGTCTGCTTTCGCTGACGCTGCTGCTGGCTATCTATCTGCTGATTGAAGGAGTCTTCGAGATCGTCCTCGGCTTCCGGCTCACCCGCAATGGACGGTTCTGGATGATCCTCGAAGGCGTCGTGACCATCGTCCTCGCCATCATGATCTGGAGGACGTGGCCGTTCAGCACCATATGGGCCATCGGTACGCTGGTCGGCATCAGCATGATCTTCAGCGGCTTCTCGCGCCTTATGTTCGCGCTCGCCTGCCGCCGCAGCCAAGCCGCCGTCCTCAATTAAGCTTCCGGCCCGGATGCCATTTTGGCACTCTGAAGCTGGTAGTTTTTGGAGTGCAGCCAGAGTTCAACAGCAATCGTATTGATCGAGAAGCCAACCCAGAACGCGATGCCGAAGAACTGTCTCGGCTCAAGATGCGTCAGGCGACTGGTAGCGAAGAATACCCCCATCACAGGGCGGGTGGTAGCAATACCAAGCAAGATTCCGATGGAACGTATCAACCAGCGTCTCTCTTCAGAAAATGCGCCTCGACGCAGATGCCAATAGGCACGTCCTAACGAGAATAAAAACAGGCTGTTGAAAAAGAGGACGGCGGAGCGTTCTATCCAACCTCCGATTGCATAGGCGCTCATTCCATAGGCAGTGATGCCTACGACCAATCCCAGGATAAAGAGCGCCTGTTCGAGCCATGCCGCTTTTGACCAGCGCAGAAGAACAATCGGGACCAGTACAACAAATGCCAGCGCCGGAAGAATATGGGCCAACGTCAGCCCTGCATGAGAAGCGAAGACCGCGTTCGTCTGAACCAGCTGCGGAGGCCCGGACTGCTGAGGAGAGGCAAGCTCAACGACCCTTCGCAACACCACGGCAATCGCAATGACGATACAAACCCAGAAGCCTATCCTCAGCCAGAGAGGATAACCGGCCTTCTCAACGCCATCTGTTGCTGCAGATCGTGGGGATACAGTGCTCATCACGGCCTTCTTTCCTGCGAGGAAGTCGACAGTGGAATGATAAGACCTGCACGCCCTTAGTGGCTCATTCCACCCGCGCTCAGGCTGAAGATCGGCAGATAGAGCGCAATCAGAATACCGGTCACGACGATGCCCATCACGATCAAAATCGCCGGCTCAATCAGGCTCATCGCCGCCGTCAGGTTGGCCTGAACGTCTTCCTCGAAGAACTCGGCCACCGAGTTGAGCATCTGCGGCAGCGCGCCTGTCGACTCGCCGACCTCGATCATCTCAATCGCCAGCTCCGGGAAAACTTTGGTCGACTGCAAGCTGGCCGACAGCCCCTTGCCCTCGCGCACCGTCTCCACTGACCGGTAGACCGCATTCGCAATCTGCCGCGAATCGATCGAGCGTGCCGCCGTCTCCAGACTCGGCACCAGCGGCAGGCCGCCGGTCAGCAGGGTTGAAAGCGTTCGGCTGAACAGGCCTACCTGATACTTCAACCAGACATTGCCGAAGATAGGCAGGCTGATGCGGATTCGGTCCACAGTCGTCGCACCAGAGTCGGTCTTGATCCACCGCGACACACCGAAGACCACCACGGCTACAACAATAGCCGCATAGATTCCATAGTGTTGCGCGTACTGGCCCATCTGCAGCATCGCCAGCGTCAGCCAAGGCAACCGAGTCCCCAACTGGTCGTAAAGCTGCGCGAACCGCGGCACGACGAAGGTAATCAGAAAGATCAGCAGCCCCACCACCATCACCACCAGCAACGCAGGATAGATAAGGCTGGCCTTCAGCTTCTTGCGGAAGGTCAGCGAGACGCGCTGGAAGTCCAGATACCGCTGCAACACCTCTTCGAGATTTCCTGACCGCTCACCGGCAAGCAGCGTCGTCGTATAAACGATGGGAAAGCCGCCCTGCGCCTCGAACGCCTGCGAGATCGACTCGCCGGTCTTCACCCTGGCGGCAACATCCTCGAGCTGCGCCCTGAAATGCGCATCTTTCTGCCGACGCGCCAGCAGCTCCATCGACCCCAGAATCGGCAACCCGGCCCGAATCAGCGTCAAAAACTGCTGATTGAAGATAAGAAACGTCTCCAGATTGACCTTTTTTTTGCTCGATCCCCCCAGCGCGCTCCGCGCCTTCACCGAGTAGACGTAATATCCCGCCTGCGTAAACCGCGCCCGCAACTCCTCCGCCGTCGCCGCCGCATGGGTCTGCTCCTGCACCCTGCCCCGTTCATCCGCCAGCTTAATTACAAACTCAGTCATCGAACCTTCACGCCCATAAACTCAAACTCCGTTCATCTTAGACGTTTATGGCTTCATCTTCCGCACACCTTCCGGATCGGTTACCTAACTTCATCCGTAAAAGCTCGCGTATATAGGTGCCCTTTTACAATGAACTTATCGGTTGGCAGAGAATTTCCCAGCTGAAGACTGTCCACATGCAGTCGTATGGTAAGTGTATTTTTCACACGTATATCAATCAGTTGTGCGACTTGTGAACCATCGAAGCTTGCGAAGTCACTTCGGTTTATTTGGGCTCCTGACGTAATTGCCTGTATCAACTTTCCATCTTCATCAAACCAGAATGCTCTGGAATTTCCTTCTTCCATCCTGCCCGCCGCATCCTCTGGGCCAACTGCTATCCGTATAGTTTTTATGCCATTAACCTCTTGCTTCTTGATTTTCCAGTCAGACTCAACAAAAGTATCTATCGCAGGAATCGGCTCCATCACATGAAGCAGTAAACTAAGAACCGACGCATCCGGCCCACTCTCCAGGCCATATCGATCCTCTCCATCTTCTGTACGGACAAGATAACTTTCTCCAAGCCGAGCCTCGCGTCTCCAATGGGTCGCGTTTGCCCACGTGTCCTGATATTGTCCGGTCATAACCGCACCAGAACTTTCCCGCGCTACGAATTCGGCGTGCAAGGTATAGGGGGCATCTCCTTTAGCTGACGGAAATCCAACTGCTCGCCCCCGCTCAAAGTAGGTGCGCGCACTTTCAAAACTCTCCGTTCCCGCTGGCCGCAGGGTCTTGAAGGAAAGAGTCAAAGTGCTTATTGCCTGTACCGGTAAACCATCCACCAAATATGGCTTGAATTTCAGTTGAGAGATCCATTGCTGAGCCACTGCATTTAATGCAGGATTATCACTTACCATCGTTCCGACATCCCTAACTCTGCCTTCCCGGTCAACGACGATTGTCGTCACCATCGCTCCAGTGAGAGGTCCATTCTCTACTTGCGGCCACTGTATTGGTTCATTCGCCAGTAGATTTTTGCGAAGCGATTGTTCATCCACCACTTGAGTACGAATTGGTTCAGCACTATTTCCCAATGCGCTACCGCTGAAGAAGTCCTCCGGTTCTGTCGGTAAGTCCTCCAATACGGTAATTTTTGCTGTCACCTCTGGCGATCCAACACTCACCACTCGAGCAATTTTGCGCCCATGAAAATCCTGATAATCATGGAAGAGCCCGCCCCAACCCACTTCGTCGCCATAAAACACAAGCCCATCGCTATCGTTTAGAGCAATCCCTGCTCCAATTCCTTTTGATACGACTCCATCAGTACCCATATTCATCCACTGAGCATGAGTTTGGCCCGCAATTTTATGTATGTCCGCAGTCTCCACTTCCAATAACACGTGGTCAATTGGAGGGACCGGCTTCACTAGTGCAACTGCAGTCTCTCGCAGCCATTCCGGAAAGTAATCTCCGTCGTTTTTCTGCCAGTCCTGCGTTCCATTCACAATCTCTATTTGATGAAAGTCCGGCGATTGTACTTCGCGACGCCATTGCGTTGGCGATTTCCACCATATTTCAATCTCACCCGTTCTGCCTGATTCTTTATCGCGCTCGAAACTAGGCGCCAATATTGCTTTCAAGTGAAAAGGCTTCGTTCCTGATTGGTCTAAAGTACTTTGCTTTACAGCATCTTGCACTCTCGCGGACAAATCCTCGGCATGGCACAGCCCATTCCACGCAAACGCTATTATCGTCAACGCAAATACTTGCCTCAGTCTCATAACCAACGAGTATATTGCGGAACTAGTGTGCTTCCAGCTCGATATGCTTCTGCACGGGCGGGCGCTTCAGGAAGAAGACCAGCGGCACCATGCACAGCATCAGAATGCACAACATCTTGAACTGGTCCATATAGGCAAGCAGCGAGGCCTGACGCTGCATCCCCGCGTAAAGCTGGGCCAGGGCGAAGTAGTGATTGTCCGCAGCGTTGCCGGGACCGGCGGCCATCTGCCCCACCGCCTGCTGCACTGCTGCGCTGGAAGCGGTAATGTGCTGGCCCAGCACTTGCTGAAACACCTGCGTCCGGCGCTGCAGCATCGTGCTGACCAGCGCGATGCCGAGGCTGCCGCCTTCGTTCCGCACCAGCGCATACAGCCCTGCCGCCTGCGAGCTCTCCGTCTTTGGAATAAACCGGAAGACCATCGTGCTGACCGGAACCGTAATCAGGCCAAGCCCCATCACCTGCACGATGCGCGGAAGGATCATATTCCACTCGGTGATATCGAGGTTGAGCGTGCCCATCCACCACAACGAAGAGGCGATCAGCATCATTCCTGCAAAGACCATCTTGCGCGGATCGTAGCCCCTGGTGAGCATGAATCCGACAAACGGCACCTCGATCATGGTGAAGATTCCCGCCGGAGAAAGAACAATGCCCGCAGAGGTCGCCGTATATCCCATCAACTGCTGCAAATACACGGGAATCAGATAAGTTGTCGCGTACAAAATCGCATAGAGCCCAAGGATGATCAGGCAGCAGAAGAGAAAGTTCCGCTCCTTCAGCAGCCGCAGATTGACGATCGGATTCTTGCGCTTAAGCTCCCACACCACGGCGCTGACCAACGCTATCAGGGAGACGCTGGCGAAAAAGACGATGAAGGGCGAGCCGAACCAGTCAAGCTCCTGCCCCTTGTCCAACACGATCTCAAGCGTAGCCAGCCCAATCGAGATGAAACCCAGCCCGCCCCAGTCGACCGACAGCTTCCGCGCCTTCGCCTTCAGCTCCTTCATATGCGGAGGATCTTCAAGCACAATGCGCGTAAGAATGACACAGACGATGCCCACCGGAATATTGATGTAGAATATCCAGCGCCACGAATAGTTATCCGTGATCCAACCGCCGAGCGTCGGTCCCAGCACCGGCGCGATCAGGATCGCAACGGTATAAAGCGCCATCGCCATGCCGCGCTTCTGCACCGAGAAAGTATCTGCCAGAATCGCCTGCACCGAAGGCTGCAAGCCGCCGCCTGCAAGACCCTGCGCTACACGAAACAGGATCAGCACGCCCAACGTAGGTGCCATGCCACAGAGCCCGGAAAAAACAGTGAAGAAGAAGACCGAGGTGAGATAAAAATTCTTGCGGCCAAAGACAGAAGAGATCCATCCGCTGATGGGCAGAACAATCGCATTGGCAACCAGATAACTGGTCAACACCCATGCGCCCTCGTCCTGCGAAGCCGACAGGCTGCCAGAGATATGCGGCAGTGCGACGTTGGCGATCGAGGTGTCCAGCACCTCCATAAATGTGCCGATGGTGACCACCAGCGCGATGATCCATGGATTGAAGACTTTAGGCTCGGGAAGGCGCTCATTATCGAACGGCGCCGCTATCTCCGCCAGTGCTTCTTCGGGTTGTACTAGCTCTTCTTCTTCCAGGACGGCTGGCATAATGACCCTACAGTCATTTTAGATGACCGATGAGTCATTACGATGCACGTTTATGCTTGTGAAGAACTTCCGAGAGCCCATGCCCCGAGCCGTAGTAGACCGAAAGCAAAAGATCGTCGCCGAGTTCCGCCGTTCCGAGATCCTCGCTGCGGCGACCAAGGTCTTTGGCAATAAGGGCTTCGAGGCCACGCGCATGGAAGACATCGCCAAGGCCGCCCGGCTGGCCAAGGGAACGCTCTATCTCTACTTCAACTCCAAGGACGCCATCTATCAGGCGACCGTGCGCCAGGCGCTCACCGAACTGGCCGCATTGACCGAGGAGCAGGTGCAGAAAGAGTCGACCATCGCAGGAAAAATCGCGGCATTCATCCGCGTCCGTGTCGCCTTCTGGAACGAGCAGCAATCGCTCTATGGTGTCATCCTCAGCCTCAGCCGCGAAGTCCAATACCGGAAACGCAGCATCGCATGGCAAAGGGAGACCGTGCTCTACCTTCAGTCGATCTTCACTGAAGGCGCAAAATCTGGAGAGATACCCGAGCAGGACTTTCTCGGTGCAGCCTGGACCATCATGGACGCCATCCGCGGCACCAGCGAGCGCAGAATCTACACCGAAGGCCGCTCGACCGAAGACGATACGAAGTTTCTGACCGAATTTCTACTGCGCGCCCTACAGATCAAGATGTCTTAGGGCAGCAAAAAGCCCCAGCCGAAGCCGGGGCCATGCGTCCACCAACAAACTCAAACTAAACGCTGAAGGAAGAACCACATCCGCAGGTGCTCTTCACCGCGGCGTTCTCGAACTTGAATCCAGCAGCCTCGAGCGTCTCAACATAATCAACCTGGCAATTGCTCAGGTACGCGGCCGAAGTCGCATCGACAAACACCTTTAGATCGTCGAACTTATAAACCTTATCCATCATGCCGCTCTGGTTCTCGAACGACATCGAATATTGGAAGCCCGAACATCCTCCGCCAACTACACCGATCCGCAGCCCGGCAGGGACGGGATCCTGTGTCGACATAATCTCCTTTACCTTCGCAATTGCGGCAGGAGTCAGATTTACGGGCGCAGTCGAAGTAGGCGCTCCAGTAACGACTTCAGGGGTAACGGTTGCAGTGGACATCGGGCAAATCTCCTTGATTACTAGTCTACTCCACAGTCGCGCCCGCTACCAGAGCGGAGGCACTTCACAATCAGATGCGCCTCTGGCTCGACGGATGCACAAAATCTTCCCGAAAAGCCGCTTCCGCAGGCGTGGGCTATCATCTCATTACCATGCGACCGCTACTCTTTCTGTCGAATGCGTTTATCAACACCTTCGGCATCACGCAGCCTTCGCCCAAGGATGAGCGCCGCATCGCCTGGTTTATCGCCGCCATGCTGGTCTTTGTAATTGCTGCAGTAGCAACGGTCGCCGCCATCGTTCTTCACGTGGCCTTTCACCGCTAAATTCCGGACTCTTCATCGGTTGGATTCTTGACCTAATTTCCACTGCGAAAAATCTTGCACCCTTCACCTGATTCAGGCGTATGATTCCCTCGGATGCCCTAGTGGTGCCCTCCGAGCCCGCAACCGGACCCGCCCGGTATCGCCGAGCTTCCCATAACCGGACCCTTCTCAGGGCGGAGGAAATAGCTATGAGCCACCTACCTGTTTTGCTCATCGTCTGGGCTGTATTGGCAGCCTGTTTCCTGGCGCTGCTCGCCTATCGCGGCCAGCTAACCCGTTACGAGGAGGACCAGCTCTTCCTCGGAGACACTCACTCCAACGAGCAGGACGAACAGACTGAGATCATCCGCAAGGTCAACAAGATCAGGCCCATGGTCAATCTCTTCGGCTACGCCGCTGCCCTCATGACGATCGGCATCGTCGGTCTCTTCACCTACGACGCCTGGCAGCATCTGCGGTAGTCTCCTGCAACCACTTCACTGGCCGGCCCTGTCCAAACGACAGGGCCGGTTCAGTGTCCTTAAGTCCTTCCTTTGATCTGCCAACACTGTCTACTTTTCGCTGTCCAGCATCGCCATCTGGTGCGGGTCATAACGGCTTCCTGCGATCTCAGCAGCAGGCACCGCTGCTTCGAGCCGTGCAACCTCCTCGGCCGAGAGCCGCACATCCAGAGCACCCAGCGCCTCTTTCACCTGCGCTACCTTGCGTGATCCGATCACCGGAACGATGTCATCGCCCTTGGCCAACACCCACGCAATCGCCATCTGCACAGCGGTCACGCCGCGCGACGCAGCCAGCTCTTTGAGTGACGCAGCCAATACCTGATTCTTGGCCAGATTTTCCCCGCTGAATCGAGGTAGCCGCGCACGGAAATCGCCCTTCGCCTGCGGCACCGATCCGCTCAGCAGACCACGCGAGAGCACACCATACGCCGTGACACCGATTCCCAGCTCGCGCAACCCCGGCAAAATCTTTTCTTCGATGCCGCGGCTGGCGAGGCCATACTCGATCTGCACATCGCACACCGGAGCCACCGTCTGCGCTCGCTGCGCTGTCTCCAGCCCAATCTCGCTCAGGCCGATGTAGCGCACATACCCCGCTACCACCATCTCGGCAATCGCGCCGACTGTCTCCTCAATCGGAACATTTCCATCCAGCCGCGCCGGGCGGTAAATATCGATATGGTCCACTCCCAGCCGCGTCAGGCTATGCGACAGGAAGTTCTTCACCGCTGCGGGGCGTCCATCGAAGCCCAGCCATGATCCATCCGGCCCACGCAGCGCACCGAACTTCACGCTCACCTTCACCTTTTCGCGTGCCGACGGACTCATCTCACGCAACGCCCGACCTACCAGCATCTCGTTGTGGCCCATTCCATAGAAGTCGCCTGTATCGAGCAGCGTCACTCCGCCGTCAACTGCCGCGTGAATGGCACGAATGCTCTCCGCCTCGTCGCTCTCGCCATACATTCCCGACATTCCCATGCATCCCAGCGCCAGCGGGAACACCTTTGGCCCGGCGTTGCCCAGCCTGCGAAAACTCTTGTTGCTCATCGATATGTCCTCCATATCGTCATCCTATGCAGGACACTCTCTTTTGGGAAGTAGGAACCTTTATGTTCTATACTTACCGCATGGGAACCATAGAAAAACCCACACATTCATCGACCGCATCGGACACAGCGCAACAGGCCCTCGTCCACGAGATGCTCGAGCGCATCGCGGACAAGTGGACGCTGCTCGTCATCGAAGAGCTGGCCCAGGCAGCGGCAGAGCTTCGCTTCACCCAGCTCTCCCAGCGCATCCCCGGCGTCAGCCAGAAGATGCTCACTAAAACGCTGCGCCAACTCGAGCGCGACGGACTCGTCACCCGCCGCGTCCATCCCGTCATTCCGCCGCACGTCGACTACACGCTGACCCCGCGCGGCGAAAGCCTCGGCGAGGCCGTCTGCGGCATCTGGCTCTGGGCCGAGAAGCACGGCAAGCAGGTCCTCCGCTCCCGCCATGCCTATGACAACCGCACCCGTATGCAGCCGCCCGCGTCGTCGCGAGCATCCTATACCTCATGAGTACGCCGCATCCCGATCCCGCCGAGCATGAAGTCGAGGACCCTATCCCCGATCCCGAGCCTGCCAGCCCGTCTCTCGACGAGCCTGATCCAGGAGTCTTCCATCATGACCCTGCAAAGCCCTCTCCTCCACAAACCTAGAGCACATTTATTCTTCTGTAATCAGCAAAAGCTGTTTCCTTCAGTACACTGACCATGAAAACAAGACCTATGAACCTCTTCATCCTCCGCCACGCGAGCGCCGGAGTCCGTCGCGCCAACCCGCTTCTCGACGTCAAGCGCCCCCTCGATAAAGACGGCAAACGCCATAGCCTCCAGCTCGCCTACGTCCTGAACGCATTGAACATCCAGTTCGATCTCATCGTCTCGAGCAATCTCAAACGCAGCCTGCAGACTGCCTCCCTTGTCGGCACCGAGATGGGCTACGAGTCCATCATTCAGGTCTCCAAAGCGCTCGCCCCCGAGGCCACCACTCGCGACTTCCAGCACCTGCTGCACGAGTGCCGCGACCACGAAAACGTACTCTTCGTCGGACACAGCCCCAACATCAATACCTTCCTTGGTTCGCTGCTCGTACCGGCCTCTACCCATGCAGCGGCCCAGGTGCGTCTGCGCAAAGGCTCGATCGCGCGGCTTTCGCTCACCCGCGGCCCGGCCACGCTCCAGTGGCTGCTCGATCCGCGCATCGTCCGCGCCCTCTACGCCACTTCGACGAAGAGCTCCCGGCGAAAGATCTCGCGAAAATAGTCCGCTTCCTTGCGCAGCGACCACGCTTCAAGCTCCGCTCCGCTGCGCCCCGCAACCAGTTCCAGCACGACGCGCTTGGGATAGACATGCACTCGCATACGCACCACGGCGCTCGCCCTGTCCTGGTTGAGGGCCACCGCCAGCCGCAGCAAAACCACCGCCCGCCTGACATGCTCATGCTCTTCCATCGGAATCGTCCGCATGGGCCGGTCGGTCGCATCGGGCCGCGTCTTGCCCAGGTAGCGGGCAATCACGCTCACGATGGCTCGCTGCTCCGGGGAGAACCCGAAGATCTCCGAGTTCGCAATAATGTACTGCGTGTGCCGGTAGTGTCCCTGGTGGTTCATGAATTTGCCAACGTCGTTCATCATCGCCGCCGACTCGAGCCACAGCTTGTACTCTTCCGGCAGCTCATGCACCCGCGCCATTGAGTCAAACAACTGCACAACATGCTGCCGCACCGGCTCAACATTCTTCAGTTGAACCCCGTACCTTTCGCAGACCTCCAACACGCCCGTCCACCGTTCGTCCTCGATCTTCCGATGCACCGAGGTTCGCAGGTCCGACTCCGCCAGCATCTGCGCCAAAATTCCGTCCCGCAGTCCCAGCGGAGAGTAGCGAAACCCCTTCAGCCCCATCCGCTCCAGCAGGCTCGCATAGACCAGTGCGCCGCCGACGATAATCTCAGACCGCCGTGGCCCGATTCCCGGCACCACCGCACGCTGCGCGTTGTTCATCTTCATCAGCTTGTCGGCGAGCGTCCTTACATCAGCCGTCGTTGCCTCATTCGGCTTCAGCCGCACAAACTTCTTCGGCGCAGATTTCTTCACCGGCAGCTTCTTCGCCATGGCCACGCCGGCCTCGGCCAGAGCCGCCGCTGTACCTGAGGTGGCAATCACCAGTCCCACCCTCGGCTGGCCGAGCTTCTTCTCGCCGCGCTTCAGCTCGCGGTCAATATATTGCTTCAGCCGCGCCACATCCTCCTTCGCCGGCGGGTCCGTCGGCAAAAACTCCTGCTGCAATCGCACCGCACCCAGCGAAAGGCTCACCATCGATTTGATCCGACCACCATCGGAGACCGTTACCTCGCAGCTTCCACCGCCCAGATCGATCAGCAGACACTTCCCCTTCGCGCCCGCCTCATGCGTGACCACGCCTAGATGAATCAGCCGTCCCTCTTCGAGGCCGGAGATGACCTCCACATCCCATCCCGTCGCCGACTTCACCCACTCCGTAAATGCAGCCGCATTCCGTGCATCGCGCATGGCGCTGGTTGCCACCACGCGCACCTTGTCCGCCGCATGAAGCTGCACCGCCTTGTAAAACCGCTTGAGCGCCCGAATCGTCACCGACATCGCCTCCGGCGAGATCGACCCGGTCTGAAAGACGCTCTCTCCAAGCCGCGTCACCTCGCGGTCTTCGTGCAGCGTCTTCAATCGATGCATATGCACAGAGGCAATCTTCAACCGACAGGAGTTCGACCCAATATCGACGGCGGCAAACGTAGGCATCGCTCTTCACACACCTCAAACGGAAAAATCACCCAACACAAGCAAGATACATCCTCATGCGCTTCTCTCGTATCCACATCGCAGCCATCAAATCCGCCCAACAATTTATGCTTACAAAAGCACTTTAAATTCCATGACTAACCAAACTCTCTCCGCAGTGCCAGCCTACCCCTCCGAGCTCTCTGCCGATACTCCCCGACGCTCCACCGCCGCCGCCATCCTTCTCGGCCTCTGGCTGGTCATCTTCTTTGCTTCGCTCTTCGCTCCACCACTGCTCGACGACGCCGACGCCACCCATGCGAACGCTGCCCGTCACATCGCCCTCACCGGCGACTTCGTCACGCTGCACGTCAACGGCATCCGCTATCTCGAAAAAGCGCCGCTCCCCTACTGGCTCGACGCCGTCAGCTTCCGCATCTTCGGCTTCAACACCTTCGCCGCCCACTTTCCCGAAGCTATCGGAGTTCTCCTGCTTGCGCTCCTCGGCTTCCACTGGGCCAGCCGCGCCTTCGGCAACCGCACCGGCTTCTACACCGGCCTTGCCATCCTTACCTCCATCGGCGTCTTCCTCTTCACCCGCATTTATATCCCCGAAGTCCTGCTGACTCTATTCCTCTGCATCTCTCTTTACTGCCTGCTCCGTGCTGTCGAAAGCAGCAACGGAGCAAAGCGCACCTTCTCCTCAGCCACCTATGCCTACATTATGTGGGCCTCGCTCGCCCTGGCTGTGCTTACCAAAGGGCTTGTAGCGATCGTCTTTCTGCTCGGCACCGCCATCGTCTACCTTGCGCTCACCGGCGACTACAAAAACTGGCGCGCATTAAAGCCTCTCACCGGAACCATCCTCTTTCTCGCCATCGCCGCACCGTGGCACATCCTCGCCGGCCTGCGCAACACCAACGGCATGAACGGCCACGGCTTCTTCTGGTTCTACTTCGTCAACGAGCACTTCCTCCGCTTCCTCGGCAAGCGCTTCCCCAAGGACTACAACAAGCTCCCCGGCTACCTCTTCTGGTCGCTGCACATCGTCTGGCTCTTTCCATGGAGCCTCTTCGTCCCCGCCGCCCTCGTCGTAGCCATCAAGAAATGGCGCACACGCAGCACACCGCTTCTCGCCTCCCTGCGCTCGCTCGACTTTGCCCGGCAGACGCTTCTGCTGCTCGGCCTCTACTCTGCGCTTGTCCTCGTCTTCTTCTCAATCTCCACCAATCAGGAGTACTACACCTTCCCCGCCTATCTCGCGTTGCTGCTGCTTCTCGCCGTCGCCCTTAATCGCGCAGAAGATACCTTCAACACCGACGCTTCCTCGCGCCGCTGGATCATCTTCGCCCATATCGCTTTCATGCTCATCGGCTTTGCCGTCGCCATCACCCTCGCCTACGGCCTCTGGAGCTCCCGCCACCTCGCCTTCGTCCCCGACATCGGCGATGTCCTCGCCCACCGCGACGTCGGCAACTATACCCTCTCCATGTCGCACTTCTTCGACCTCACCGACGCCTCCTTCGCCGCTCTGCGCCTGCCCGCAGGCCTCGCCGCCATCACTTTCTGCTTCGGCCCATCCATCGCATGGATGCTGCGCGCCAAAAAGCGCCACCTCGCCGCAACGACGACCATCGCCCTTACCTCCACGGTCTTCCTGATCGCCGCACACATCGCCTTCGTTCGCTTCGCGCCTATGCTCTCCTCGAAGAAAGTCGCCGACAAGATCGAAGCCCTCGAGGCCAGCGGGGCCATCTCCCACGACAACACCGTGCTCATGTACGGTGACCAGGCCTACGGCTCGTCCATCCCCTTCTACCTCGGCCGCCAGGTCGATCTCGTCGAAGGACGTTCCACCTCCATGCTCTTCGGCTCCTACTTTCCCGACGCTCCACACATCTTCCTCACCAACGAGGACCTGCTCAGGATCTGGGGTACCGGCGACCGCAAGCTCCTCTTCGTTCCTCTTGAAAAGAGAGACACCGTGGACCAGCTGCTCGGCAACAACAAAATCCTCCTGCAGGAGACCTCCGGCAAGGCACTTTACACCGATCGTCCTCTCGACCAGCCGAATCCCCAGCCAGGAATGTAGAGGTTATTTCTTTGCGCAGAGACGACGCTTTTGTCGTCTCGTCAAAACACTGGCTTTCTTTTTCGTCTCATATCAACTTATTTAAGGCGGCGCGACCTGGAACGATCCGTGAACGAAACCATCACCCAATCCGCACCCGCCCGCCGCTGGAGCCCTCTCTCCATCGCCATCCTCACCGTCACCTGGATGCTCCTCCAGATCGGCGGCCTCTTCACCCCTGGCCTGCTCGACGACGTCGACTCCATCTACATCGAGATCGCTCGCGAGATGCTCCGCCGCCACGATTTCGTCACCCCCTACGTCAACGGTATCCGCTTCTTCGATAAGCCGCCGCTCATGTATTGGATGGCAGCCGGTTCCATGCATCTGTTCGGCGTTCACGACTGGGCTGCACGCCTTCCGCTCGCGCTCGCCGTGCTCGCTCTGCTGCTGGCCGTCTATGCGCTCGGCATCCGCCTCTTCGCAGAGATCTCACCCACTGCCCATCCCGACCGTGGAGGCTTCTACGCCGCGCTCGCCATGGCCACCAGCATCGGCCCCTACCTTTACACCCGCTTCTACATCCCCGACATCCTGCTCGCCCTGTGGATGACGCTCGCCGTCCACCTCTTCCTCATAGCCCTCGACCGCATCAAGGAAACATCCCAAAATCAGACTCAAAACCAAGTGCCCCATGTCTCGCATCTGGGCCATGGGTTTTCGGCCATAAAATCACCGCTCCTCCCCTGCCTCGCCTTCGCTGCAGTCATGGCCCTGAACGTTCTCACCAAAGGACTCATCGGCCTCGTCTTCCCTATCGGCTTCGTCTTCCTCTACCTCGCTGTCACAAAACAGCTACGTCTCCTCACCCGCTTCCATCCGCTGTCGAGCACCGCCGTCTTCCTCATCATCGCCGCTCCGTGGCACATCCTCGCTGCGTTGCGCACCCCGGCCATCGCACTTCCCACCGGCCTCGGCCTGCCCGCCACCGGAGGCTGGGCATGGTTCTATCTCTACAACGAGCACATCGCCCGCTTCCTCGGACACCGTATCCCCCACGACTACGGACAGGTGCCAATTCCGCTTTTCTGGCTGCTCACTGCCATCTGGATCATGCCCTGGGCCGCCTTTCTGCCCGGCTCCATTGCCGATTACATCCGCAGCCTCCGCAATAGAGTTACTGCCACACCACGCAGCTACGAAGCGGCCCTGTCACTCTTGCTCTGGCCTCTGGTAGTCCTCGGCTTCTTCACCTTCTCCAGCCGACAGGAGTACTACGGTCTCCCCGCTCTGCCCGCACTCGCGCTCATGGCTGCTGCCCTTCTCACCCGCGCCAACAGAGGCGAATCCGACGCGCAGCAAAGCGCGCTCAACTGGTCGCTCTACTTCCTTCTACCCTTCGCCACCGCAGCTGCCATCGTCTGCGGCTACTTCGCGATCACCGCGCCACACCCGGCTCCCGGCACAGACATCGCCTCTCTGCTCGCGGCCAACCCCCGCTTCTACAACCTCTCCCTCGGCCACCTCTTTGACCTCACTGGAGCCGCCATGGGCCTATTTCGTGGCCCCCTGACAGCCGTCGCCGTCAGCATGGTCGCCATCGGTCTCGGCAGCTACGCACTCCGTCGCAAAGGACGCGCCTACGCTGCCAACCTCACTCTCGCCGCTGCCATGATTGTCACCCTTCTGGCCGCGCACGTAGGGCTCGCGCGCTTCTACCCCATCCTCGGATCAAAGGGACTCGCCGAAGCCATCAACGCAGACCAGCCCACCCCCAACGACTTCATCATTCTGGACGGCGAGCTGACCTCCGGCTCCGCTCTCATCTTCTACACTCGGCATCAAGTCCACCTCGTCGATGGCCGCGTCAACGGCCTCTGGTACGGCAGCTTTTGGCCCGACGCCCCTCATATCTTCGAGACTGAATCCACCCTTCGCCAACTCTGGGCCAGTCCTCAGCGCGTCTTTCTCTTCACCTACAAACCCGAGGCACGCATCAAGGACCTTACCCCGTACGCGCCAGTTCGCACACTCGCCACTTCAGGAGGCAAGACCGTTCTGACCAACCGCTAAAGTTCTACCAAATACGCCGCCTACGCAGCGGCAGACGATTGCGGTTGCGAGCCGGGACCAATCCAAGCTCTGCGACCAGTTCTGATAGCTGCATCTGCCCACGCTCGCTCAATCTCACAAAAGAGATTCCAATCAGGCCCGGTCTCGACCTGTCGACAAACGCGACATTGCCCAACATGCGCAAAGCGATCCCCTTCATCTGCACCACCAGCTCAACCGCAGCCCCCTGCGAGACATAGACCGGCAACCGTATCTCAATCAGGCACCCGCCACGGCTCAGGTCAATGATGCGGCCCGACCGGACGATGCCGGGTATCCGATTCAGCTTCACTTGCCCAAAGCAGAGATAGCGCGCTTCCTTCCGGCGTTCCTGCAACTCCATTGTGGATATATCGGCTGAAAATGGCAGCTATCTTAGCCGCGCATCGACACTCACTAAGAAAACTACTCGGGAGCCTCCACCTTGCCCCCGTCCTTGAGCCGATAGATCTTCCCGCGGTAATAGAACCGGTCGCCCCCATAGCTGCCCAGCCACAGGATGCTTCCGAGCAGGTCGCGTATCGGGTACAGCATCGTCCCCCGCACCCAGTCCGGATCGCCCATCACTCGCAGAATCGCCCCCGCCTGCATCCACCGCTGCACGATCATCCACGAGAGCCAGAGCACTCCCACCAGCGCATGGCCGCTTAACAAACCCCACAGCAGGCCCAGCAGACCGAAGGGCATGGCAAACGTCAGCCCGCTGCCCAGGTGCCCCCACGGACGCGACCGCCGCGTGCTCTGCATCCAGCGCAACTGATTGCGAAACGACAGTCCGAATGGAGTGTCCTGCACCATCAAACGAATCACGTGCGTCGCCATCTGCACACCGATTCCCTGCGCAGCCAGCCGATTGCCCAGCACAAAATCATCCGCGTAAAACTGGCCTAACTCCTCGAAGCCGCCCGCATCCTGAAATGACCTCTTGCGCACCGCCATGGTCGCGCCCAAAGCGAACTTCGTTCCCTCCAGCATGTCCGCCACCAGAACACCCGAGGTCATCTCCACGCTCTTGCCCACAGCGTCCAGTTGCGCCGAAAACCCTGCCGAAGCGCCGCCATCCACCGTCCCCAGATACACGCACGAAGCCAGCCCAATCTGCGGGTCCTTCAGGTTCTGCACCATGCGCCGCAGATAATCCCGTGTCACCCGCACATCCGCGTCGCTGGTGATATACAGCTCATGCCGCGCTATCGAGTCCAGCTTTGCCAGCGAGTACACCTTCGCGTTATGAAACTTGGGTAACGGCTCCCCGCAGGTCACAAACTTCGCGTCCACATGCGGATAGCGCTCGGCCACCCGCTGCGCCAGCCGCAATCCTTCGTCGGTGTCGTGTCGCGCACAAAACAGCAGTTCGAACTCAGGATAATCCTGCTCGAAGAACGTCTCGAGATTGCGCTCCATCCCCGGCTCGGTGCCGTGTAGCGGCTTCAACACGCTCAATGGCGGAAAAAACGTAGTTTCGGCGGAATCCTCCCGCCGCTTGCGCAGACCAAAGCGCGCCGCTGCCGCCATCACCATCAGGCAGTAGATCGTAGAAGTCACTGAGCCGACGAGCGCGACCCAAAACAAGATATGCAGCAGAAGACTCATCTCACCCTTGCGAAACCCTGATTAATACGCAGTCTTCAAGTTTATCGCACCGCAGTTTAAGAGCTTCTCGCACACCGGCCGGATGCAGCGTTCAGACTTATCTCCGCGCGACATCGGTTAGGCTATTTTGAATAAACCCGGAAAGGAGATTTGCAGCATGGCCAAACTTGTCTTCGAATTGAACCAGTCCCTGGATGGCTACATCGACCACGAGAAGTTTGCACCTGATCCCTTGCTCTTTCTCCACTTCGTCGAGCGCGTGCGCAGTCTCGCCGGGATTGTCTACGGTCGCGGCATGTACGAGGTAATGCGTTATTGGGACGAAGACCGTCCGGATGATGAGACACACGAACACAACTTCGCCTCGGCGTGGCGGAGCCAGCCTAAATGGGTCGTATCGCGCTCGCTCAAGTCAGTTGGCCCCAACGCCACGCTTGTCACCGATGACGTCGAGGCGACAATACGGAAGCTGAAGGCTGAGCTGGCTGGCGAGATTGAAGTTGCCGGATCAGGCTTGGCGCAAAGCCTGACCGAGGCCGGTCTTATCGATGAGTATCGAATGTACCTTCATCCCATCGTGCTTGGCAGCGGCAAGACATTCTTCGCCGGCTCCCGTCCGCGACTCCGATTTGCGGCCAGCGATCAAATCACGGAGAACGTAATTCGGTTGACGTACGTTCCTGCTTAATCGCGCAACTCGTCCTATGGACTGCGTCCACACACGACTACTTCTTCTTTCCCTTCGTCGTCCTTACCGAAACCGTCTTTACCGAAACAACCTTCACCGGCGCCACCATCGGGCGCCGCATCGGGACCAGCCCCGTTCCCGGCTCCTGTTGCTGCTGCATCCGCGACAGCATCTCCTTCCGCACATAGTCGACAAAGCCCTGCATCTGGCGGTTCATCTCTTCCATGCGTTCGCGCATCTGCAACACGATGGCGATACCGGCAATATTCACGCCCAGATCGCGCGCCAGGTTCAGAATGAACTCCAGCCGCTCCAGGTCTTCGTCGGTATAGAGCCGGGTATTGCCCTCGCTGCGCGATGGCCGCAGCAGTCCCTCCCGCTCATACAGACGCAGCGTCTGCGGATGGATCTCATACATCTCCGCCACCGACGAAATCATGTATGCGCCCTTGCTCTTCCGTTTCGTCACCATCTCATCTACCTCGAAAATCCAGTTCTTCTCACGCTTCTTCGCTGCGGTCTCGACCTTTTGCGCTGATAAGCCTCAACGCTGTTCCCTTGTGAATCGCCACATGGTCGGTCTTGTCACTGGCAATCATGTATTGTGGCTTCTCTTTCGAGGCGTGATGTACGTATCCCTCGACGGTCAGATTGGAGACAAGCTTTTTCTTGATGACACCGCTCACTCTGCCGGCCTCCGAGTTCCACTCAACATGGTCGCCAACCTTGAATACCTTCGTCATCGCCATTCCCTCAGGCCAACCCGCCGCTTGCTCTACACTCCCTCAAACAAACCGACTCGCGGATCGTCCGGATTCAGCTTCGCCAACTCGCGCAGAATCTCCTTGCTCCGTTCATCCTGCACCTTCGGCACCACGACCTTTACTTCTACAATCTGGTCGCCGCGCGTGCCTTCGCGGGCCGCGCTCTGCACGCCCTTCTCGCGCAGCCGCAGCTTCTGCCCCGCCTGCGTCCCCGGCGGAATCTTCAACTGCGTTCGCCCGTCAATCGTAGGCACCTCAATCTTCGCGCCCAGCGCCGCCTCCGTAACTGTAACCGGAACGGTGACATAAATATCGTCACCGCTGCGGCTGAAGGTCGGATTCGTCCCGACCTTGATGATCAGGAACAGATCGCCCGCAGGGCCGCCGTTCGTCCCGGCGTTGCCCTTGCCCGCCAGCCGAATCCTCTGGCCGTCGCGCGTCCCTGGCTTGATGCGGAACTCCAGCGGCTCGCGCTTGATCACAACTCCCGCACCATCGCAGGTCTTGCAGGCGTTCTGTATCTTGCCTGTACCGCCGCACTGCGGGCACTGGATGTTGAACTTCATCCGTCCTCCCATCTGCGTCACCTGCCCGCTGCCGTGGCACTCCGGGCACTCGATGCTGCCGCCGGTCGTCGATTTGCCTTTGCACGACGGGCAGACCTCCTGCCGCTGAATCTCCAGCCGCGTCACGCCGCCGCGCACCGCCGTCCAGAAGTCGATGCTGACCTGATACTCAAGATCGGTGCCCGGCTGCGGCCCACGCTGCGCCTTCTGGCCTCCGCCGGTGAACATCCCGCTGAAGATGTCCTTGAAGCTGCCGCCAAATCCGCCGCCCGATTCCTGCTGTCCGCCGCGAGCGCCCGCCTGAAAGTCCGAGAAGTCGAAGCCCCCGAAGTCGAACGGAACCTCCTGCGCGCCGCCGCCTGCCCGTGACCGTCCGCCGCCACCTCCGCCCGGAAAGCCGCCGCCATAGCCGCCGCGAGCCGCAGCCTCAGCCGCCGCCGGATCGATATTGTCGGAGTAGAAGCCGAACTGGTCGTAGATCTTGCGCTTCTTGTCGTCGCTTAAAACATCGTTCGCCTCGGAGATCTCTTTGAACTTCTCCTCAGCCTTCTTGTCGCCCGGATTTACGTCCGGATGATATTTGCGTGCAGCCTTCCTGAACGCCTTGCGAATGTCATCCGCAGTCGCCGTCTTCTTCACGCCCAGCGTGCCGTAATAATCTTTCGTCTGTGTCGCCATAGTCTCTCTTCAGCCTCTTCCATTCTGCAACAGCGCGCACCTCGCGCACCTCGAAATCTGATTTACTCCTCTTGCTTCTTCCCAGCCTGGCATGTCGGACACCAGAACAAATTCCGCCCAGCCATCACCTTCGTCAAAATCTTCGTCCCGCAGACAAAGCACTCTCTGCCCTGCCGCCGATAGACATAGTGCGCCTCTTCCTTCAGCACCTTGCCCCTTCGATGAGGACGGTCCGAAGCCCTGGTCGTCACAATGCGCCGGTCGACCATGCCCGCCTTCATCAAACCCCCCGCATCCTTCCATATCGACCGCAGCCGCTTCTCCTCCACCTCATTGCCCGGAGTAAACGGATTCAGCCTCGCCCGATAAAGCAACTCCGCACGATAGATATTTCCAACCCCTGCCGCTACCGTCTGGTCCATCAACAAAGCGCCAATCGCCTTCTTGCTCTTGCGAACTTTTGCAATCATCTTCTCCGGCCCATCGCCGTTCAAAGGATCGGGACCCAGCCGCTTCAGCAGCTTCTCCCACATCGCCTGCGTGTACACCGAGCAGTCCATCGGTCCACGCAGCTCAACCCACGCAACCTTCTTGGGAGCAACATGCCCCGTGCCGTCATCCTCCGAGTACCAGCCGTGCCGCTTGCTCACACCCGGCTCAGCCGGACGCTTCACCGCCGCCGCATTCCACATCCGCAGCCGCAGCGCTCCACGCACTTCAAGCAACGGCCCCGAGCCCTCCGTGAAATCTCCCTGCAAGCCGAGATGCACATGCAGAATCCGGTCTTTGCCGAAGTCATAGCCCAAGTGCTTGCCGACCGCCATCACGCGCACCAGCTTGCGTCCGTCGATCACCGCCGCATCGGTAAACCGACCCTGCGGCCCGTCTACCTTCACCGGCCTTCCGGCAAACGCCGCCGCGTGCCGCTCAGCCCATCGGTGTATCTCGTTTCCTTCCGGCATCGATTCGGTCGCCTCTCTCGCAAAATCTCGTAAACACGAGCAATGGCGACGGCGCTGGTCAACCACCAGAACAACCGTCGCCACTGCAACTACAGAAACTAAAAACTAGATCTTGCTAAATCTTTTTAATTCCAGACCTGGCTGGCTTCAATCGCCTCGATCGAAAACGTCTGGTCCGGCTCCATCTGCTGCATCCGCTGCATAAACTGTTCTGCTTCGGCCTTGGTATCGAACATCATGCGGTTGTACAACTGTCCTGCCCTCACCTGATCGCATCTCCACATGGTCTCGGTCATCGCCTTTCCTCCAAGCAATCGATTGAGCTCCAGTTTCTCCAGCCACATCACGTCTGCGTAGTGATCTTCCTTGCTTCCATTCCTTCTATCCACTTCAACACCTTTCCTGGTAATAAGACGCACTCTACACGTCAAAGATTCCCATCAGGTCTTATAAAGCAAGAGGGGCATCCTCGCAGGCACACCCCTCTTGTGTTACGTAGCAGCCATCCCTGCGGATGGCCTGCTATTTTCACAACCTGTTACTTACTTCTTTTCATCGACATCGACATACTCCGCATCGATGACGCCTTCGTCCTTCTTCGGCTCTTCGGTAACACCTTCAGCAGCCGTCGCGCCATCGGTCGGCGGAGCAGCAGCCGCAGCCTTGTACATCGCCTCGGCCAGCTTGTGGCTAACAGCCGTCAGCTTGTCCTTGGCGGCGTTCAGCTCCGTCGCACCCGGCGTGCCCGCCAGCGTGCTCTTCGCATCAGCCAAAGCTGCTTCAACCTCGCTCTTATCCGGGTCGGCAACCTTGTCGCCGGCATCCTTCACCATCTTCTCGACGTTGTATACCAGCGAGTCCAGGCCGTTGCGCGCTTCAACCGCATCGCGCTGTTCCTTGTCCTCGGCAGCGTGAGCCTCGGCGTCCTTCGCCATCCGCTCAACCTCTTCTTTGCTTAGACCCGAAGAACTCGTAATCGTAATCTTCTGGTCCTTGCCGGTCGCGTTGTCCTTCGCCGTGACATTCAGAATGCCGTTGGCGTCGATGTCGAACGTGACCTCGATCTGCGGCACGCCACGCGGTGCATTCGGAATCCCGCCCAGCTTGAACTTGCCCAGCGTCCGGTTCTGCGCCGCCATCGGGCGCTCGCCCTGCAGCACATGCACTTCGACCTCGGTCTGATTATCTGCCGCCGTCGAGAACGTCTCCGACTTCTTCGTCGGAATCGTGGTGTTGCGTGCAATCATGCTGGTCGCTACGCCGCCCATCGTCTCGATAGAGAGAGTCAGCGGTGTCACGTCGAGCAGCAGCAAGTCCTTCACCTCACCCGCCAGCACGCCAGCCTGAACCGCCGCGCCGATAGCAACGACTTCATCCGGATTGACGCCCTTGTTGGGCTCTTTTCCGAACAGCTCCTTCACCAGTTGCTGGATCTTCGGCATACGCGTTTGACCGCCGACCAGAACCACTTCGTCGATCTTGCTCGCGTCGATGCCCGCATCCTTCATCGCCTGCTTGCACGGCCCAATCGACCGCTGCAACAGGTCGTCAACCAGCGACTCCAGCTTCGCCCGCGTCAGCTTACGAACCAGGTGCTTCGGCCCGCTCGCATCGGCAGTGATGAACGGCAGATTGATCTCCGTCTCCTGCGCCGTCGACAGCTCGATCTTCGCGCGCTCCGCGGCATCCTTCAACCGCTGCAGCGCCATCTCGTTGCCCTTCGAGGTCAGGTCAAGCCCGGTTTCCTGCTTGAACTCCGAGATCAGCCAATCCACAATGCGCTGGTCGAGATTGTCGCCGCCAAGGTGCGTATCGCCATTGGTCGACTTCACCTCGATCACGCCCTCGCCAACCTCAAGAATCGAGACGTCGAACGTTCCGCCGCCGAAGTCATACACGGCAATCGTCTCGTCCTTCTTCTTATCGAGACCGTAGGCCAAAGCAGCCGCCGTCGGCTCGTTCACAATGCGCTTGACGTCAAGTCCGGCAATCTTTCCGGCATCCTTAGTAGCCTGCCGCTGCGCGTCGTTGAAGTACGCCGGAACCGTAATGACGGCCTCCGTCACCGACTGTCCGAGATAATCTTCCGCAGCCTTCTTCAACTTCTGCAAAATCATCGCCGAAACCTCAGGCGCGGTGTACTCCTTGCCCTGCGCCACCACGGCGATATGGTCGCCCTGCTGCACAACCTTGTACGGCACCATCTTCATCTCGTCATTCACTTCATTGAAGCGACGCCCCATAAAGCGCTTGATCGAGTAAATCGTGTTCTCGGGGTTCGTAATCGCCTGGCGCTTGGCCACCTGGCCCACCAGACGCTCCCCGCTCTTCGTAAACGCAACGACAGAAGGCGTCGTTCGTCCGCCCTCTTCATTGGGAATCACCTTCGGCTCGCCGCCTTCCATAACGGCTACGCACGAATTCGTGGTTCCCAGGTCAATACCGATAATCTTTGCCATATAGAAATCCTCATTCTTCCGGGCCCACGGCCCATTCACATGTGCGACTTACCAAGAATCTCACCTTGAGTCACTTACTGTCAATCTATCTGATGCTTAAACCAGCATGAAGTTGCGCCCGCTTACTCTAATTTCGATGCAACCTATCTTCAACACGTCATCCGTATTTTCACTGAAATTAAATAGGACTAAACTTGTCGTATATCGAGACTTTATGTAAAAAGGAAGAGATGGCACGAAAGCACCTTTTCCTCCACTACACCCGCTACACCCACCTCTACCTCGGGGTCTTCATCGCGCCCGCCCTGCTCTTCTTCGCCTTCACCGGAGCCCTCCAGACCTTCAGCCTCCACGAGACGACCCGCGGCAGCTCCTACAAGCCGCCCGCCTGGATCGCCACTCTCGCCCAGATCCACAAAAAACAGACCATGACCGTCCCGGTCCGCAAGCTCCCACTTCCAGGTGCTCAAGCCGCAAACCCCAAATCCGATAAAACGGACAAGCCAGACAAGATGGACAAACCCCAGCCATCGGCAGTTCTAGCTAAACAGCACAATCCTTTACCTTTAAAGCTGTTCTTCCTTCTGGTCTCAATCGGCCTCTTTATCTCGACCCTCTCCGGGCTATACATGTCCTACCGCTACAGCCGCAACCGCAAGCTCATCACCGCGCTCCTCATCACCGGAGTCGTCATCCCCATAGCCCTGCTCTACCTCTGACCACCAACGCAAAAAAGCCATCCCCTCTTTCCTCAACGTATGCCAGATTGCTTTTGCTTCTAGGTACGCCAAGGCTTCAGCCTTGGCCCTCTCCCGAAGCCAACAAACATGGGGCTTTAGCCCTGGAGTATGCCTTCCTCCCCACAACCCGCACTTCACGTCATCTCGACCGAAGGCGAAGCCGAAGCGGAGAGACCCCTGCATTTTGCCCTTTGCTGTCTCTGCATTTGAACCTGAGACCATACAATCCCTCCATGGCCCCCAAGCCCGTCTTCACCCACACCGAACCCAACCTGCTCCCCATCCTCGAAGAACTACGCCGCCGGGAGCCCATCTTCCACACCCCTGAATTCGGCACGACCAACGCCGACTTCGAACGCATGATGGCACCCGGCTACTGGGAGGTAGGAGCCTCAGGCCGCCGTTACAGCCGCGACTTCATCCTCAAATGGATGTCTGAGGCCACGCCCATCGACGCCGCCTCCGCAGGCTGGCAAAGCTCCGACCACGCCCTCCGCCGTCTCGGCCCGGACACCTATCTCCTCACCTACACTCTCCGCCAGGCCGAACGCCTCACCCGCCGCTCCACCATCTGGCAGAGCACAGCCGAGGGCTGGCGCATCCTCTACCATCAGGGCACAATCGTCACCGCCGAAGAGGACGATCTTCCCCCCACCTCATAATCACAGACCTCGAACCGAAATAACCCCTTCAAAAGCGGGCAGAGATCCATGTCAAGCCCTCCGACCCGCTGCTATCTGGAAAATCAATCGGCAAACCACACAAAATAAAACATTTGCGAGCCGAAAATTATACTTCCCCAAACTGCAAAACAGTTTCTCCCCATCTTCTAAACTGGAAGTAGACGAGAAAAGCCGAGGTCAACACTCATATTGCGATAACCCATTTAGAAAGAATGGGTTATATGTAACTCGTGAAGAATGAAGACTTTGCAAATTAAGTCTAATGAATGGAAGACTTTAGGACTAAAGTACCCCCAGGGGGGTACTTGCAAAAAAGCGAGAAAGTAAAAGATAATCGGCAGGCAGGTACTAACTGGAACCCTCCACCCTAGTCTCCTGTCACATCCGCTCAGGTGCTGCTCTACAATCGTAGCGGCGGCCGCACGCTGTCTCCGCCTGAGGTTCTACGCAACCATGTCCATCCCCGCGCTCTTCGCCATCGCCATTGTCGTCCTCTACCTGCTCAATTCCATCAAAATCCTCAAAGAATATGAGCGTGGAGTGATCTTCCGTCTTGGCCGTGTCATGGGAGCAGCGAAAGGTCCCGGCGTCATTCTGGTCTTCCGCCCGCTCGACCAGATCGTTCGCGTCAGCCTTCGTCAGGAAGCGATGGAAGTTCCGCCGCAGGACGTCATCACCCGCGACAACGTGACGCTGAAGGTGAACGCCGTCATTACCCTGCGCGTGATGGACCCGACCAAAACCGTGATCGAGGTAGCGAACTACGTCTACCAGACCTCGCAGTTCGCGCAGACCACGCTGCGCTCCGTCCTCGGCGAGGTCGAACTGGACGAAGTGCTCGCTCATCGCGAGATGCTCAACCAGCGCATTCAGACCATCATCGACGGTCACACCGCGCCCTTCGGCGTCAAAGTCGTCTCCGTCGAGGTCAAGCAAGTCGATCTGCCCGAATCGATGCTGCGCGCCATGGCCAAGCAGGCCGAAGCCGAGCGCGAGCGCCGCGCCAAGGTCATCCACGCCGAAGGCGAATATAACGCTGCGGCCAAACTTGTAGAAGCTGCGCAATTGATGAGCACGCAGCCGATGACCCTGCAACTGCGCTACCTGCAAACCCTCACCGAGATCGGCGTCGAGAAGAACACCACCATCGTCTTCCCGCTGCCGCTCGAGATGATGAACCTCTTGAATAAAACTCTGATGTCCACAGTGACACCGGAGACGAAGGACCTACCGTGAATACCCTGTACAGCCGCAACAGCGATCTGGAAGAAGACGACGAGCCCAATGGGCGCGATCGTGAGATGACCCTGGGAACATCCTTCATCATTGGCATCTTCTTTGCCCTGGTATTGATCTGCGCCATCTTCTTCGCCTTCGGCTACTCGCTCGGCAGACGGTCCGCGCTCCCCGCTTCGGGCGTCGCTGCCCCGGCGGCCAGCCAAGACACAGGCTCCGGCGCGGCAAAACCCTCCTCGGGAGTTCCCGAATCTCAGGCAGCACCCGCCGATTCGTCAGCCAATTCATCGACCGACGTGCCGGACGACAGCTCGTCGAACGATCAGACTCCGGCAGTTACGCCAACCCCAACGGCTGTACCGGCAAAGCTGACAATCAAGCCAACTCCTGTGAGTCACGCCGCTGCGCCATCGGCACCGGCAGCAGTCGTCGGCGCAGGACAGTCAGTCGTTCAGGTAGCCGCTGTCTCTCGCCAGGGAGATGCGGACATGCTGGTCGCAGCTTTGAAACGGCACGGTTATAACGCAGCGATCCATCAATCGCTGCAGGATAAGCTGCTGCACGTACAGATCGGGCCGTTTGCCACCAAGAAAGAAGCCGATGCAATGCGTCAGAAGCTGACCGCCGACGGCTATAACGCCATCGTCAAGTAGTCTTCAGGCTTCATCTCGTCGGGCAGCGCGTCGGCAATGGCCTTACGCACCGCCTTCAGCAACTCCTCGCGCGTCTCGTACTGCGTAGGCTCAATCACAGGCAGCAACTGCACTTTGGCCACTCCCGGCGTGATAGCAACGCTTCCCTTCCGCATCATGCGCTCTGTACCTGAAAGCGCAATCGGAACAATCGGTGCCTGAGTCTGTTGCGCCAGAAAGAACGGCCCTTTCTTGAAGACGGAGAGCCTTCCATCCTTCGAGCGAGTGCCTTCGGGAAAGACCAGAATATTCAACCCGGAGCGAAGCGCATCAGCCGCAGCCGTCACGCTGGCCTGCGCGGCCTCGCGACGATGCCCGCGTTCCACCGGCACAAATTTACCCATCTTCATCGCCGTGCCGAGAATGGGAATGCGCATCAGCTCCTTCTTCAGCAACACCGAGCAACGTCCCGGAAGCAGCGGAAGCACAACCGGCGGATCGAGATTCGAAACGTGGTTGCACATATAGATGCACTGGCGGTCGGAAGGAACATTCTCCAGACCGCTGACCTCAATACGAATGCCAGCCGCGCGAACACCCGCGTTGGCGATCCACATCGCCACCCGATAGAGACGGCTGATGTCCTGCACCAGAAGCGAGTAAGGCATGCCGATGATGCCTGCGAGCGGCCCCAGCGCGGTGTAGACAAAAAGAAGTTTCAGCGTGGCGAACATGTTTTTAAGCCCGTTCTACAGCGGCAACCGAATGGGCAATCGCGTGAGGAAGTTTTTGATAGATGCTGCCAAAGCCGCCATTGGACAGGATGGCAACGACATCCCCGGTTTTGAGTTGCGGCACCAAAGCTTCCACAATCGCATCGGCATCCGCATAAACGGCTGCGGGTGTCCCAATCTGATTGAGACGAGCGACGACGTTCTCTGGAATGAGCCGCTCGTTCGCAGGAATGTTCTCGGACTTGAAGACATTCGCGAGCACAACGCTGTCAGAGAGCTCCAGACTTTCGACCAGATCGGCCTCAAAGACATTGCGGCGCAGCGTGTTCGAGCGCGGTTCGAGAACAGCGATGAGGCGTCGTCCCGGATAAGATTCGCGCAAGGCACGCAGCGTCTCGCGGATAGCGGTCGGATGATGCGCAAAGTCGTCGATGATGGTGATGCCTTCGACAACCGAGCTGACCTCGAGCCTGCGCTTTACGCTGCGGAAAGTTGCCAACGCCTCGATGATCGCCTCGACCGGAACTCCTTGCCCTGCGGCGAGAGCAGCAGCAGCGGTTGCATTGAGCGCGTTGTGCTCGCCCGCCATCGGCAGGCTCAGCTCGGCAAATGCCGCGCCGTTGCGGGAGAGCGTCCAGCGGCTCAGGGCTTCGTCGTGGCGAAGGTTCGTGATGTGCCAATGCGAGTCCGCAGAGAAGCCATAGCGCTCCACCGCACAGAAGGCCTTGGCGACACACTCGCTGACGTTTTCGCTGCCATCGAAGGCAACGACGCGGCCGCGCCGAGGGACAAGATTGACGAAGCGCTTGAACGCCGTTTTCACCGCAGCAAGATCGGGATAGATGTCGGCGTGATCGAACTCTACATGCGTAAGGATCGCCGCGTCGGGAAAGTAGTGCAGAAACTTGGGGCCTTTATCGAAGAAGGCAGTGTCGTATTCGTCGCCTTCGAGCAGGAAAGGCCGCGTGGACCGCACCATGAAGCTGGTACCGAAGTTCTCCGCCACACCTCCGATCAGAAATGACGGCGCAAGGCTGGGATTGCCCCGCGAGGCGACCTCGTAGACCCAGGCCAGCATACTGGTCGTTGTCGTCTTGCCGTGGGTTCCGGCAACCACCAGCGATTCGCGCCCGGTAAGAAACTCGTCGTGCAAAATGGCAGCCATGGAACAGAACGGGATGCGCTGGTCGAGAACATATTCGAGTTCAACGTTGCCACGCGAGATGGCGTTGCCGACGACTACCAGATCGGGCCGTGGCTCAAGGTTGCGCTCCGCGTATGGCTCGCGAACTTCGATGTTCAGGCCACGCAGCAGATCGCTCATCGGCGGATAGGCAGCAGCATCGGAACCGGTGACGTGATGGCCTTGCTGTTGCAGCATCCCCGCGAGAGACGCCATCGCTGTGCCGCAGATGCCAATGAGATGAATGTGTTTGAGCTTTTGCATGATGTCAGCTTCGAGGCTAGACGGTAACCGCCGCTTCGAGAAAGTGCATTCGCGGGCTCCCCGCGTCGGCCAAGTCCAGCTTAACAGGAATGCCCAGCGGCAGGGTGATATTGGGCACGCCTACATGACCGCTGCTCAGGCCAATGGCGATGGGCCCATCGAAGTCGCGCAGCGAGTGCAGGATGGCGCGTTCCAGATAATCGTTCTCCTCCTCGGTGACGCATTGGCGCATATCGCCGAATACGATTCCATGTACCTCTTTCAAGACTCCCGCATAACGCAGATGGAGAAGCATACGGTCCCACTGATAAGGCTTGGTGCCGATGTCTTCAAGAAAGAGAATGCTGTCAGTAAACCGAGGAGCGTAAGGAGTTCCAAGAGACTCTGCGAGGATCGAGAGGCATCCGCCGCGCAAGGTGCCTTCGGCTGTGCCACTGCGAAGCACGCGCAGGCCATCCGCAACACCTACTGACCATGATGCGTTGCCTTCGATGGCGTGTCGCCAGCTTGGCAGGTCTATGCCGTCTTCACGAGCAAAGTCGGCCGCGACCATAGGACCGTGAAAGGTGACGAGATTCGCTTCGTTGTGGAGCCAGCTATGCAGCGCAGTGTGATCGCTGTAACCGATAAATGCCTTTGGATTGGCGCGAATCAGTGATGCGTCGAGAAATGGCAAAAGCTCCGCCGAGCCCCAGCCGCCACGCGTGCAGATGATGCCGTCAATCACCGGATCGGCAAAGGCTGCATGAAAGTCTTCAAGGCGCTGCTCCAACGTGCCTGCGTAGTAGAGCGGTCCGCGATCCAGCGCATGCTTGCCGAGGACGGTCCGATAGCCCAGCTCATGCAATCTGCCGATGCCGCGATGCACCAGATCAGACTTGGGAGTGCTCGCCGGCGACAGCACGGCCAGTGTTGCGCCGAGACGCAGCGCAGCAGGCTTTACCATCGCAGTGCGCGATGTGGTCATAGCGCTGCAACCTCGCCACGGCAGATGATCTCGGCTGGCCCGGTAAGGCGCATCACTGCATCGTTGGCTGGCCAGACTGTCCGTTGCGCGCCGCCTTCAGCGATAGCTGTCAGAGAGCGGCTTGCCTCGCGCAATGCCATTGCCGCCGAGGAAGAAGCGCAGGTGCCGGTACCTGAGGATGTTGTTGGACCGCAGCCGCGCTCGTAGATGCGGAAGGCAATCTCTTCCGGTGAGATGACGCGCACGAACTCGACGTTGGTGCCGTGTGGGAAGAGCGGACTTGTGCTGATGCGTGCACCAAGATCCTGCCAGCTTTTGCCGTGTGCGCTGAAATCGTCGGTGTCCACAAAGAGGACGAAGTGCGGGTTGCCTACGTTGACCATTGCGCCGTCGACGTTGCCAATTTCCGGAAGCACGATGGTGCGCGGCATCACGCGCGGGATGCCCATCTCGCTCTCGATGAGGAAGTAGGGATCGGCGGCTTCAATCACCTGGCAAGTACGCACGCCGCCGTGCGTGCCAAGGGCTACGTTCTGAATGCCTTCGCTGCTGGCCAGCCATGCGGCGACACAGCGGGTTCCGTTGCCGGAGAGTTCAGCTTCGCTACCGTCGGCGTTGAAGAGGCGGAGAAAGAATTCTCCGTTGGGCTTGCGGTCGAGGAATTCGATACCGTCCGCGCCGACGCTGGTGTTGCGGGCGCACAGCTTGCGTGCCAGATCCGCGTGACGCCGCTGAGCCAGAGGTTCTTCGATAATCAAAAAATCATTGCCGCAGGCGTGTGCCTTTACAAAAGGAATCATGTTTCTCTTATTCTGCCTCAACCTTCTAAAAACCAATGAGTACGATTACGGCGTCTTTGGCGTCGATCCAAACTTGTCGGAACGATAGATTCGCGCGCAAGGCTGGCCGGTCGTACACAGGATCGACATCTCCGTCAGCCCCTGTGGATTGGCATCGACAGCCTTCGAGACTGGGTCGCCCTTGATGGCAATCACATAGGCCGCGTGGTCTGCGGGATCAGCGAGGGCTGCCTTCCAGCTATCGTAGTCGCCTTCATTTACTGTCTGCTTTAGCGGGATTCCCGCATCCTGAATAGCGCCGATATGGTCCGAGTTGTACATCAGGATAGGAACGCCGGGCGGGAAGGACTGCAGCACTTTTGCAACCGATGTTTCAAGCGACATGCGCGTCGTGGCGTTTACCATTCCCTCTTTCAGCACCAGAGGGATGAAATACATCATGGTGAGGGTATTGAGGACGACAAGAAGAAGGGTAATCGGCTGAAGGAACCGCGCCTTGTCCGGTTGCGACTGGCTCCATCGGCGTTCTACCCACTCGATGGCAAGAAACATGGAGACCGCAAGCGCCGGCAACAACTCCATTCCGTAGCGCGCGTTGTAGTAAGAGTGCGGCCACAATTGCGGAATGAAGATCGGCACGGAACTGTAAGCGATGGCGTAGACATAAAACGGCAGCGGCAGCCAGAGCAGAAGCGATGGCAATGCAATGCGGCGGCAGATGGCGAGGATCAACCCGGCGAGGGCGACGATCATGACCGCGAAACCGGTCTCCCATACGGAGGCATCCACCTGGGCGGTGCGGGTGAAGAAGAGCAGCGCCCAGCCGGGATTGTGCCATCCGCGATAGTGATGCGACCCGGGAGGAGAGGTCTTCTTCTCGATGGCGGATGCAGAGTACGGGCCGCGCATGAAGTCCAGCGGGTCGTGATAGAAGTGCTGATTGTAGCCGAGCCAACTGAGAGGTGCGGCGACAGAGAGAAGCGTAAAGACAATGAACGATGGAGCGACTTTGCGCCAGACCGCGGGATTCCGCGCAAGGCACCAGGTGACGATGCACCAGGCTGCCGCGCCGAGGATCCAACCGTCGTAACGAGTGAAGACTGCTGCGACGATGAGGAGAGCGATGTAGATCAACCGCCGGTTTACCAGGCTGTGGCGCGACTCGCGGATCGCAACCGCGCACTCCATCGTGAACAGCGTCATCCAGATAAGCTCTGCAAGAAACAGAGGCTCGGTCATCGCCGTCGTAGAGAGGTAGAGCAGGTTGGGATTCAGTGCATAAAAAGCCGTGGCGGCGAAGGCCCAGCGCGGTGTCATCATGCGGCGTGCGAGCCGATAGAGACCGACCACACTGGCGATAAAACAGAGCAGCGAGGGCCATGCGCCTGCGAGACCGTTCTGCCACCACTCCATCTTCTGCACGAAGGGCAATATCAGCAGATGAGGCAGTGGCAGCCAGACTCCGCCAAGCTGTGCCAAGCCGGGATTGCGCGAGTCGAAGATGCGGCGCGCAATTCCAAGGTGTGCGACCGCATCTCCATAAAGCAACAGGTAACCGCGCGAATAACAGAGAGCCAGCGCGGCAAAGGCGAGGATCACCGAAAGAAGAGCAATTGGAAAACTCTCTTCTTTGGTAGCCGGGCGCACCTCATCCGGCGACGCTTCTCCAGCAGGAGAAGTGACCGCGTTCAAAGTCGTCGGCACTAATCGCCTCGTCGGTCTACGCTCCTTCAAGGTGAGAGATCTCCTTGAACAGGTTGAAGCGCTCTTCAATCTCTTCGCGCGTGACGTTCTGCAAGCGCTCCGTACCAAATCGCTCGACGGCGAACGATCCCATCACACCGCCGTAGAACATCGCCGTACGAAAGACCGCTGGTGTCAGCTCCGGCTGCGATGCCAGATAACCGTAGAAGCCACCGGCAAAAGAGTCTCCCGCGCCGGTTGGATCGACGACTTCGGCCAAGGGCAACGCGGGGGCGCGGAAGGGACGGGAGATCTTGGTTTGTCCTCCGAAAGAACGATCGCTGAAGAATGCCGTGGCTCCGTACTCGCCATGCTTGACGATGAGGGTTTTCGGCCCCATGGATAGAACTTTTTCGGCGGCCAACACCAGATTGCGCTCGCCCGCGAGCATGCGAACCTCACCATCGTTGATCAGCAGAACGTCGAGATCGCGTAAGACTTTGGCGAGGTTCTCGCTGTGATCGGCGATCCAATAGTTCATCGTGTCGCCGCAGACCATGCGGACCTGCGGCATCTGGCTGCGAACGCGAGCCTGAAGAACAGGATCGATGTTCGCAAGGAAGAGGTATTTGCTGTCCTCATAAGCGGCAGGGATCTTGGGCTCGAAGGTCTGGAAGACATTCAGATCGGTTCCCAGCGTCTTGGCCTCGTCCATGTTTCCCGCATAAGAGCCTGTCCAATGGAAACTGAGACCCTTGGCCCGTTCGAGGCCCTGCGTGTCAACGCCACGCTTTGTCAGTACGCCCTCGTGCACTTCGGTGAAGTCTTCGCCGACGACCGCAATCACGCGCACCGGGGTGAAGTAGCTGGCGGCCAGCGAGAAATGTGTCGCCGCACCACCCAGGCAGTGGTCCACTGCGCCGTGCGGGGTTTCGATGCTGTCAAACGCTACGGATCCTACAACAAGAATGGACATAAATTCCTTTTCACACGAGTTAGTTACTTGGATGAATCAGCCTGCTCTTGGCTTACATATATTTATCCAGCAGCAGCGACAACTTTTGCCGCGTGGCAGCGGGAATTGCTTTGGGATCGGTAAGAACCGCGTACTTGAGCGCATCGACGCAGGCGCATGTTCTCTGCGCAGGCATCGCTGCTACGGCGGCGCGAACTACCTTTGCCGCGTTGTCAGCATTCTGGTGGAGCACAGCCACGATCTGGTCGATGGTGACATCGTCATGACCTTCGCGCCAGCAATCGTAGTCGGTCACCATGGCCATGGTTGCGTAGCAGATCTCTGCTTCGCGGGCCAGCTTTGCCTCCTGCAGGTTCGTCATACCAATAACATCTGCGCCCCAGCTTCGGTAGAGATTCGATTCGGCGCGAGTCGAAAACTGAGGACCTTCCATGCAGACATACGTTCCGCCATTTTTTCCGACGACGCCAACCTCGGCACATGCCTTCTCAAAGGTAGAAGCCACCGTCGCACAGACCGGATCGCCAAAGGCGACGTGAGCTACGATGCCATCGCCGAAGAAGGTGGAGATGCGAGCGAAGGTGCGATCGATGAACTGATCGGGCATCAGAAAATCGGTGGGCTTGTGCTCCTCTTTCAGCGAGCCTACGGCGGAAACCGAAAGAATGCGCTCGACGCCCAGTTGCTTCATGCCGTAGATGTTGGCGCGAAAGTTCAGCTCGCGGGGAAGCAGGCGATGTCCGCGGCCATGCCGCGCCAGAAAGGCGACCTGACGGCCTTCAAGCTCGCCGAGGACATAAGCGTCCGAGGGATCGCCGAAGGGAGTTTCGACCCGCTCTTCGCGCACATTCGTAAGTCCGGGCATGGCATACAAGCCGCTGCCGCCGATAATTCCAATCTCTGCCTTCTTCAAAATGCCTTGCTCCTTTTACCGAGCGGTGCTCGGATAACCTTCAAAAGTATATCGTTGCAGCGCTGCCGCCCGGATGATTCCAAACGATGACAGCGTGTGGGCCAACCCAAGCGACAGCTCATGCGGCTGCACCTGTGCCGTCTGTAACGGCCCTGTCGGCTGAATACCTACAATCTGATCGCGCAACTTGCGCGCCAAGGGAAGCTCGAAGCCTTCGCTGATAAAGACTCCGTCGCCGGAGATGGAGAGCAGCACATCGCCTTCATTGGTCGAATAGATCTGCTCGTTCCCATCTGCCTCATCCTGCGTCCGACGAACGACGCCGGAGTATTTACGGGGTATCTCCGAAGCATAGACGCACAAAAACGAGCGTGCCGCATCTGCGTTTTTCCAGCGCGAATAATAAAGCAGTGCAATCGAGGCTGTAGAGTCCTTCTCCGCTTCCGTCACCGCGGATTTGCGCTGCGCAGCATAGTAGACGCCGCCTGCCCACTGCGGCGCCAGTGCAGTCGCTACCTTCCGACCTCCGAACAACTCTGTCAACATGCGAACGTCCAACTCGCCCATCACACCTACGTCATACGGTGTGTACTCCGCGTCCAACAACGGGTGGATATCCGGCAACCGCAGCACCGGCACAGGCGCATGAGACATATATGCCTGGGGATTCATGATCTCGAAGCTCGAAGACGGCGGATTTTCCAGAACATCGGCAAAGGCCGCCTGTGCTCCTTTTTTCACAAGAATGGCCTGCTCGAAGCTGAGCCCATCGGTGTAAGGAAACAGTAGAGACTGCTGCAGTAGCAGCGGAGCCCTTGCCATCACCGGCGAACCGTTCGAGTCGGCAGCCATGTCCTGCAACCGGTCTCCCAGCTCAGGAGCATCGGCCAGCGTTTTGCCGGTAGGCCGCAGCGTGTAGTCCACAAAGACCGCCATCGCCTGTCCTTCAGCGACCGCATCGCGCGCTGTGTCCGCTTCATCCATCTGGATGTGCTGATTATCCTGCTGCACATTGTTCGCGGTGTTTTCAAGGGTTACGTCAGACCACTTCGTCAGACCCACCTTCTGGTCCTGCAACGCGTGCGTCAGCTCATGCGCCAGCACCGGCTTTTGCTGGTCGGGCGGAATCCAATCCAATAGATTGACCGTCTTCGTCTTGTTGTCATAGAAACCGGCAATCTGCTCTGTCAGCAGAGAAAGCAGAAAAGGGCGCAGATGAAAGTCACGATCGAGCAGCCCGAACTTCTTCAGCACGATCTCGGAACGCTCCATCCGCTTCGTTCCTTCGTCTTCATTAAACTTCTTCGTCAGGTAGCGGTTGACCTGGTCGCGCGATATCAGCTTTCGCTTCACCCTATGTTCAATCGGCAGCTTGGAGTCGCTGCTGACAAAGCTCATAATCTCATCGACTGACCGGAAGAGTTCCTTCGCCTGCGCCTTGGTCATCGGCGCCTGTGCCGTTGTGGAAGATTCAGGCTGTTGTCCGGCCGGAGCCGCCGTCTGCCCTGCAAATGCCGCGCAGGGAACCATACAGGTTGCAATCGCCGCGAGCCATCCCGCCAAAATCAAACCTCTGCCGCCAAGTCCTCGCTGCAACCTCAACCTCCGCATACATCGCTATAATCAAGTGTACGCAGAGTTTTCCTTATCGTGATGCCCCCCCTAACCAATCTCGAGATCAGTTCTTTGCAGACGCCGAACCCGGCCCAGCAACTCGCCGCCCTGCTTGATGGTGCGGGGCTGTCTCCGATCGATAACGTTGGCTGGATTCGAGTTACCGGCGAAGACCGCGTTCGCTGGCTCAACGGCATGGTCACGAATTCCATTCAGAACCTAAAGCCATCGAAAGGCTGCTACAACTTCCTGCTTAGTGTGCAGGGACGCATTCAGGGCGATGGCTACATCTTTGCCGAGCCCGATGCCCTTCTGCTCGAGACCGCCTCCGAGCAGGTTCCCAGCCTTATGTCGCTGCTCGACCGCTTCATCATCATGGATGACGTGGAGCTATCCGATAGCAGTGCAGACCAATCCGGGTTTTCGATCTCCGGCCCCAAGGCTGCAGCATTGCTGGAAGGCATCGGAATCTCTGCTGCATCTCTTGGCGAGCTTGAGTTACGGACTACGGTCTGGAACTCGGCCAAGGTCACTATCATTCACGCCTACAGCCCGCTCGTTCCCCGGTTTGAACTCTGGGCGGCGTCAGAGACCGCTGTAGTTCTGTCTCAGGCACTCCTCAGCGCCGGAGCCGTAACCTGCGATCAGCAGAGCCAGGAATGGCTGCGTTTGCTTGAAGGCACGCCGCGCTACGGAACCGATATACGCGACCGCGAGCTACCGCAGGAGACAGGGCAAACCCGCGCTCTTCACTTCTCCAAGGGTTGTTATCTTGGCCAGGAGATTGTGGAACGTATCCGCTCGCGCGGCAATGTACATCGCGCCTTCACCGCCTTTCGACTTGAGGGAGTTGTTCCCGCTTCGAACACCCTGCTGGAAGTGGAAGACAAGCAAGTCGGCGAACTGACCAGCGTCGCGGCAATTCCGTTGCCCACAGGTACGATTCAACTGGGCCTCGGGTATGTTCGCCGTGAGGCGCTGGAGCGTAATCTTCCGCTTCAATATCCTGGGGGGACTGCAATTCCTATCTCTCGTCCTTTCAATACTGTTGAAGCCTCTAAGTCCCCATCTGCATCTGAATCTTTTGAGAGAGTGTAGCCAATGTCCGAGCAGAACAAACCTTTCGTCGTCACCGACCGCCGCAAGTTCACCGCTGAGGGCGAACTTCGCCCCGATGCGCCGCCTTCAGAGGAGAGAGAGCGTCACGATCCCCCTGCCGCCGAAGCGCCGGTTGCTGCCGAGCCAACAGCTTCCACTCCTCCACAGGAAGCTGCACCCAAAGAAGAGCTGCCACCGCTTACAGAGGAGCAGATCAATCAGGCTCGCACTGCCTATCAGGCGACGGCAGACCGTCTCGATACCGCGATTCGCGCCACCAACCCCGGCATGGAGCATCCGCCGGCGATGAGCTTCGAGCAGATCGTCCATTCGGTTTATATGACAGCCATCATGCAGCTTGGCGGTGCGACACCCGAGGGGCAACAGCCGCAGGTCGATCTTATGGGAGCTCGCCAAAGCATCGATATGCTCAGCGTGCTGGCGGAGAAGACCAAGGGCAATCTCAATCCCGACGAGAGCCGCCTGCTGGAAAATGCACTCTTCGAGCTTCACATGGGCTTCCTCGAGATTACCCAGGCTCTGGCGCGTTCGGCAGCAGCAAAGGCACAAGGCTCCGGCCCGGCTCCCGGCCGGCCAAGCATCGTTCGCTAAACGATGGATGCGACCCTCACCTTTCTCGGCAGCGGCACATCGATGGGTGTGCCAACGCTGGGCTGCGACTGCGCTGTGTGCACCTCGGCCATGTCACCTACGGGTGATCCTCGCAACCGCCGCACAAGGCCATCCATTCGCCTTGCCTATAACGATCACACGGTCGTCATCGACACTGGCCCCGACTTTCACGCACAGGCTCTCCGCGAAGGGGTTCGGCGACTCGATGCCGTTCTCTACACCCACGGCCATGCCGATCATGTGATGGGGTTTGACGATCTGCGCCCGTTGAGCTTTCACGCCAAAGAGAACCTGCCAATCTACGCAGACGCCACAACCGCAAGCGATATCGAGCGCATCTTCGACTACACGTTTCGCAAAGAAGACCGCTACCCCACCAGCGCCCGCGTGGAGATGCATCGCATTGACTCTGCCCCAGGCGCAGGCTTCGACCTCTTTGGAGCGTGGTTCCAACGCATCCCGGTCACGCATGGAAGCCAACAGATCACGGGTTATCGTTTCGGCAGTGCAGCGTATCTCACCGACATGAGCGACATTCCCGCCGAGAGCGCCGCGCTGCTTCAGAACCTCGATGTTCTCATCCTCGATGCGTTGCGGCGCGATCCTCACTCCAGCCACTCGCACCTTGAAAAATCAATCGCCTTCGTTGAGCAGCTCAAACCACGCCGAGCCTTTTTCACTCACATGAGCCACGACCTCGACCACGCCGCGACGGAAGCAATCCTTCCCCCTCATATCCGTCTTGCCTATGACGGCCTTCAAATCAAGTTCGAGATTGCCTGATGAAGATCTATCGTCATCTCTCAGAGATTCCTGCGAACTTCGGACCCTCGGTTGCCACCATCGGTAACTTCGATGGCGTACATCGCGGGCATCGCGGAGTGATCTCAGAGGTAGTCGAGCGCGCTCGTGCCCTTGGAATCAGCTCGGTCGCCATTACATTCGATCCGCACCCAGGACGAATTCTCAGGCCACAGGCACACCAGCCATTAATTACTCCGCTAGTGCAGAAGATCGAGTTGCTCGCGACCACCGGGATCGATGCGCTGCTGGTATTGCCTTTCACCGGCGACTTCTCCCGAATGACCGCGCGTTCTTTTGCTATCGAAGTCTTGCAACGGAAACTTCACGTCACTGAACTGCACGAAGGAGAGAACTTTCGTCTCGGCTATCAGGCCGAAGCAGATGTCGACAGCCTTAAGCTGCTCGGGGAGGAATTAGGCTTCAGCCTGTGCATCTATACTTCGCGGATCATTCGCAGACAGGCAATCTCTTCGAGCCGTATTCGGCAACTTATTGCGCAGGGCAATGTCAGCCAGGCTCGCGCTCTGCTTGGACGCCCGTTTTCTATCACAACAACGCCGGCCTCGGGGCGAGGCTATGGCACTCGCTACACAGTTCCCACTATCAATATGGCGGCCTATCCTGAGCTGTTGCCAGCAAACGGCGTTTACATCACTTCGCTGACTGTCGGCGCCGGGACATCACAAGAGACATTTGATGCTGTCACAAACGTCGGTAATCGGCCCACGTTTGGCGCGGATTCGTTCGCCGTCGAATCTCATCTATTGAACTTTCATCCGATTGAATTGAACGAGTACATACCGTTGACGCTGACCTTTTTGCAACGGATTCGCGCCGAGATGCGCTTTCCTAACCCGGAGGCGCTACGCGAACAGATCGGCAAGGACGTGCTCAAAGCGCGACGCTACTTCACCTTGTGCCATTCGGTCTCGAAACCCAGAAGCTCTGGGGCTCCGACGACTGCTTTGCTCCGCTAGATCCGCTGGTCTTTTTAGCTGCGCTTCCCGGGGGCGGCGGCTTCGAGACCCAGAAGCTCTTAGGCTCGACAAACTTCGATGGGGCTGCAGCTTTTTTCGCGTCGGGTTTGTCTACAGATACCGCTTGCCCACCGGGGGTCTTCGGAACAACCGGCTTCGCAGGAGGTGCAGCCTCTCCCAACTGGCTACCCTGTACATTTAAGGTCTTCTTGGGCGCGCCACCGGTCGCAAACGCTTCATTCGGTTTGTCAGCAATCGCAGCCCGCATAAACTCCATCCATATCGGCAAGGCAGCGCGCGCGCCTGTCTCCTTGTCTCCCAGTGACTGCCGATTATCAAAGCCAATCCACGTGCCACACGTTACCGATGGAGAAAAGCCGATAAACCAGGCATCGGTATAGTTATTGGTCGTGCCTGTCTTTCCTCCCAGCGGATGATTCAATTGAGCCGCCGCGGTTGCCGTTCCTCCTCGAACGACTGTCTGCAGCAACTGCATCATCTCGCGCGCCGTCTCCACCGAGATGACCTCATTGATTTGTGGAGGTTTCTCATCGAGCGGCAGCCCGTTCGCCTGCGTCACCCTGCGAATATAGTGCGGCTCAATGCGGATGCCATCATTCGGAAATACGCTGTATGACCCTACCTGTTCAAATAACGTGATATCCGCCGCGCCAATCGCTACCGGTAGAAATGCAGGAATATCGCTGGTGACACCGAAACGGTGTGCGGTCTCGATGACCTTTCGGATTCCGTATTTGTACGCCAGCTTCAATGCGGGAATATTTCGCGACTCCGCAAAGGCGTTGGTCAATGTCATTGCCCCTACATAGTTTTTCTCATAGTTGTGTGGCGTGTAAGGCCCGCTCGGCGTCGGAAACGTAGTCGGGCCGTCCACGATGATATCTGTCGGTTTCGCGCCAGCTTCAAATGCCGTCGTATACACATACGGCTTGAAGGACGATCCAGCCTGGCGCTCTGCCTGGGTCGCTCGATTGAACTGTGACAACGCAAAGTCACGGCCACCCACCATGGCAACCACCTCACCGGTCGCATTATCCATCGCCATCAGCGAAGCCTGCGCGCCTGAGTCCTGCTGTAGCGAAGCACGCAGCGTACCGTCAGGACGGCTTCCTTCCACCTCGACATAGACGATGTCTCCGGTTCGCAAAAAGCTGTCACCGTCCACATTTTGCGTCCACGCCCAATCTTCCGGCCCCAATACGGCCTGCTGATTGCCCAGTTTCACGACGACCCGTTTCGCAGTAACCTGCGTCACGACTCCATGAACATAGCTTCCCTTGACAACTTCCTGTGTCCAATCAGGGCTCTTGTAGCTATCCAAGTCCATTCCTGAGAGCACCACATTCCGTAGATTGCCCTTCCATCCTTCGCGGCGCTCGTAGGATGCTGTGCCATCCAACACAGCCTTGTTTGCAACCTCTTGCAGCCCGAGGTCGAGCGTCGTATACACTCGCAGTCCCGCGCCGTGAACCTCTTCCACACCGTACTCTTTCTCCAGTTGCCGCCGCACTTCCTCCACAAAGTAGGGCGCCACACTGTTGGCGGGAGCTTCAAGATGTAACCCTAGCGGCGCATTCTTCGCTGCATCAGCCTGTGCCTGCGTAATCTTGCCATCCTGCAGCATTTCGCTAAGCACCAGATTGCGCCGCTTCAATGCGCGCTCCGGATACCGCACCGGCGAGTAATACTCCGGCCCCTTGGGCAATGCAGCCAGAAGCGCGGCCTCCGGCAAAGTCAGATCGCGTACGTGCTTGCTGAAGTAATACTCCGAGCCTGCCTCGAACCCATAAGTTCCTCGCCCCAGATAAATTTGATTCGCATAGAGCTCGAAGATCTGCTGCTTCGTGAACCGCCGCTCGATCTGCATAGAAAGAAATATCTCCTGCAGCTTGCGGCCATAGGTCTTTTCCGACGAGAGAAAGAGGTTCCTCGCCAGTTGCATAGTGATGGTCGATGCACCCTGCGCCCGCTGGTCTTCATGCAGATCGCGATAGGCCGCCTCTACCGCTCGCACCAAATTTACGCCCCAATTGCTCTCGAAGCTCTTGTCTTCAATGGAGATAATCGCCTCTCGCAGCATGGGAGGGAACTCCGCGTAGGGCACAACGACGCGGCGTTCCAGCGCAAAAGATCCAAAGACCCTGCCATGAACATCCAGCAGCTCAGTCGTTGTGCTGGGACGATACCGCGCAAGATCAGTCATTTGCGGCAGGTTGATGGAGTAGATCAACATCAGGCCGCACATGCCGCCAAAGACTGCGGATGCACCGAGCAACGCAAAAAACGTCATCCGGCGCGCGATCCGCCGGCTCGGATAGTCCGGCCCGTTCAGCGTAGCGCGCCGAATGACCCGCTGCCATGTCGGTTCAGTTTCGACCTCGGGGGGTCGAGGTCCACGGCTGAATAAACTCTGCACGACATCTTCACGATAGCACGGCCAGCCACGAAATCGTGGCTGGCCGTTATGTCGAAATCAAAGCCGTCAATACCCTTTCGGGAATCCTGCGAAAGATTTAGGCTGCCTTATTTTTCAACAGGTCAAGCGCCTTCGTCAGTTGATCATCCACAGTCACAGCAGGCTTCTGCGCAGGTTTGCTCTCAGAGGTCTCGTCCTCATCTTCGTCAGGGATGTTGGAGGCCACAAGTACCTCCGGCATAACTGCATCGTCCTGCAGCTTCTTGCCCGAAGGAGACTCGTACTTCGCAATGGTAAGAATTACCGCTCCGCCATCAGGAAGCTCGAACGTCTTCTGTTGCGCTCCTTCTCCAAAGGTCCTCTCGCCGACCAGTTCGGCGCGCTTGTTGTCATTCAGCGCAGCGGCCACCAGCTCTGCCGGTCCTGCCGTTCCACGATTGACCAGAACCACAACAGGCGCCGTCGCGTTGATGGTCTTCGACGGATCGACGGAGAACGTCTGCTTCTCAACCTTCTGTCCTTCCAGTGATGCAATCGTTCCGCTTGGCAGCAGGAAGTTCGCAAGCCGCATCGCATCAGGCATATCGCCGGCAGCAACATCGCGCAGGTCAAGTAGGATCTTCTTGTTCCCGGCCTTCTGCATGCCTTTCAGCTTTTGTTCCACCTGCAGCACATGCTCGTGGTCCAGAACGTCGGGCTTCAGGTAAAGGATCGACGAATTCTCATACATCGTCTCGGTAACAGGCGGATAATCCACCACCGTCCTTGTCATGGTCAACTTGTCCGGAGCAGCCTTGCGTGGCCGCACGACCGAGATCGTCAGCTCGCTTCCAGGATCGCCTTCGAGCATCTTGCGAATCATGACCAGCGAGAGATCTCGTGTGTCCTCTGCTCCGATCGCTTCGATAATGTCGCCGTCATTCAGATTGGCCTTGTCCGCCGGGCTGCCGGGAACCACGGATACAACGGTCGCGTAGCCAAACCGCTTCGAAACATTGATGCCGACCTGCGCTTTGCCGTCCTTGTCGGTCTTGTACTGTTTGTACTCCTCCGGCGTCAGGTAGCTTGAGTCCGTATCCAGCGACTCCAACAGGCCGCGCAGGGCGCCGTTGGTCACTTTGTTGATATTAGGATCAACAACATAGTCCGTCTGGATATGCCGCAACACTTCACTGTAAACATTGATCTGGTTGTATGCGCCGTCCTGCTCCGATGCCGCACTTACGCCGCTCGAGTTGACTCCCAAAAAGACGGTCAGTACCAGAACAACCGAGATGACGAGCAGCAATATCTTTGAAATCTTAGGCATAAGGCGAAACAATCTCCACGGACATCGGCGAATCAGGGATTAGACGTGTCCCACTACCGAAATGATACTCTCGTACGAAGATTGCGCGATACGGGTTGGGAATACAACATTGGTGGCGGTGGACAGAATCGAACTGTCGACCTACGGGTTATGAGTCCGTCGCTCTAACCATCTGAGCTACACCGCCCTGAATGTGTATTAGCTGTACCAGCAGGAACATCGCGCGACGAGCAGTTTCAGGAGAACCGTCGCGGCACAGCCAGTTCCAATCATACTTGATTCGCGCCCACTCGAAAAGCAGGCGCCCATCGTCCTTGGCGTCATTCCCGCACGGCTGGCTTCAACCCGCCTGCCCCGAAAGGTCCTGCGCACCATTGCCGGTAAACCTATGCTGGCGTGGGTGTACGAGGCGGCCAAAGCCTGTCCCCAGCTCAACGATGTTCTCATCGCAACCGATTCAGCCGAAGTCGCAGAGCTTTGCGAGCGCAGTGGCTGGGCTTTTCAGATGACATCACCCAAGCTGGCCAGCGGCACTGACCGCGTTCACGCCGTCTCCCAGCTCGTCCACGCCGATATTTATGTCAACATCCAGGGTGACGAGCCTCTGCTGAAGCCGCAGCACCTTACGGCACTCCTCAGCCCGTTTGGTCGCCCTCATGTCGAGGTCTCAACCCTCAAAGTCCTCTGCACCGCAGAAAATATTGGCAATCCCAACGCAGTCAAGGTCGTTACCGCAATGGATGGCCGTGCACTGTACTTCTCTCGCGCCACAATTCCCTACGACCGCGATCAGACCAATCCGCAATACTGGAAGCACATCGGCCTCTACGGGTATCGCAAGGCTGCTCTCAAGCGCTTCCCTACGCTTCCCGCAAGCACACTTGAGCAGACCGAGCGGCTCGAGCAGCTCCGCTTTCTCGAGAATGGCATCAGCCTCTATGTCGAGCCCACGGAGTATGACACCGTCGGCGTCGACACCGAGGACGATCTTCTACGAGTAGACGCCATCCTTCGCAGCTAATCTCCCCCGGCTTAACCGCCGGGTTACTGAATGGCCTTGGCGCGCCACTCAGCGGCCCAATGCGAAGGCTTGGGACCCATTACAAAGTGGAGCGTCGAACCGGCCATAATGTCCTCGTATCGGATCACAGGATTCGAGAGCGGTTTGCCGTTCAGCGTTGCCGACTGAATGTACACATTGGCACTGGAGTTGTTGTCCGCAATTACCGTAAAGCGCTTTCCATTCGCCAGCCGAAGACTCATCCTGCTGAACAACGGGCTACCTATCATGTAGTCTCCGGACGCCGGGTTCACAGGATAGAGACCAAGCGCAGTGAACAGGTACCACGCCGACATCTGTCCGCAGTCATCGTCACCATCAAGCCCCACAGGCTGGCCTGCATACTCGGCCGCTGCAATCTCACGAACCTTTGCCTGCGTCTTCCAGGGCTCTCCGCTGAAGTCGTAGAGGTAGCCATAGTGATGGCTCGGCTCGTTGTTATGAACATTATGGCCTCCGGCAAAGTGCTGATCGAGCTTGGCGTTATAGGCACTCGCTCCGCCCATCAGATTCAGAATGCCGGCCTCGTCATGCAGAGGAGCCCACGTGTATACCCAGGCATTGCCTTCGGTCCACCCAGCGTCCTCACTGGCCCACTTCCCGTCCGAAGTCTTGCCTCGCATAAGGCCGTCGGCTGGATTGTACAAATTGCGGTAGTTCAGCGAGCGATGCAGGAAGAATTCATAGTCCTTCTCCTTGCCCAGCGCCTTGGCAACCTGCGCTACGCACCAGTCATCGTAGCTGTCTTCCAGCGTGCTCGATGCGGCTTCCGCAGTTTTATCGGTGGGAATATAGCCGAGCTCCTTATAGTAGGTGAGACCAGCGCGTGCTTCATAAGGAGTATGCGGCTCGCGGTCGGCCCATCGACGCGTCGTGTCGCCATCGGGCGGCGTCATGGCATCCTTGTAGACAGCCTTCCATGCCAACTCACGATCGAAGCCGTGAAAGCCTTTGCGAAAGGCCTCGGCTACCAACGAATCGGCGTGCGTGGCGATCATGATGTTCGTGTAGCCGGGATTCGGCCACTTCGGCATCCAGCCGCCCTCGCGATAGTCCTGCAGCAACGCAGTGATCATGCCGTCGACTCGCTCCGGAGCAAGCAGCGTCAGCATGCTGTTCTCCGCGCGGAACGTATCCCATATCGAGTAAGACGTATACGATTCGCCGTTATGGATGGTGTCATCGAATGCACTGTAGTAGCGTCCATATTCGGAGAAGACTCGCGGATACAGCAGCGCATGATAGGCAGCGGTATAGACCGTTCGGCGCGCTTCGTCCGAGGCTCCCTGCACTTCAATCCGGTCAAGCTTTGCGTTCCACGTCTGCCGTAGCGCTAACCGAACCTTCTCGAAGTTCCACTCCGGAATTTCTTCCTTCAGATTTGCCCTGGCCTGATCCACGCTGATGAAGGAGGTGCCAACTCGAACTTCAACTGTGAGCTTTCCTTTAGACGGGGCAAACGACGCATACGCTCCGCGAGCATGACCAGCCTGTGCATCATCCATCCCATAAGTGTCGGCCTTTTGAAAGGCCTGACGGAACTGCACCACAAAATATCCCTTGAAGTTCTTAAGCGCAGCCGGCCCAAGATGCGCGTCCATTCGGTCAGGGTTATAGCCTGTAATCTCGTGGCTGGCTTCATCCACGCTCACATACCCTGCATGCCCAGGCCTTGAGGCCTCAATCAGGATTCGCCCGGCCGTATCCGCCGGAAAGGTGAAGCGCATATAGCCGCAACGCTCGGTCGCCGTCATCTCTGAGAAAATCTGTTTGCCATCTCCGGCATCGAGCACTACTGAATAGAAATCCGGATGCGAAACTTCATGCGCATGATTGAAGGGCAGCTTCCGTTCTTCGGGCGTGGTCTTTACATCGCCGATCTCCGGCATCAACGTGACGTAGCCGTAATCGCCCATCCAGATCGCAGGCTGGTGAGTTCCCATAAATCCAGAAACAGTCTTGTCGTCGTAGTTGTATGAGACCACGCTGATCTTGTTCTGACGCGTCTGCGGCGTCCAGTCCGTCATGCCAAAGGGCGGAGTGACAAAGGGCATCGTCCCGCCATAGCCGATCTTGCCTTTGGCAGTACCGATCAGCGGATTGACCCAGTCAATCGACTCCGCAGGTGACGCAGCCAGCATGGATGCGGTTGAGCCAAGGATTACAAGCGACGCCAGAACACGAAGAATAGATGGACGATGCATAGAACCAAATTTATATCGAAATCGATCTGCTTCGCTTGTTCGAAGAATTTATTTCGGCTTCAGTTTGCAGGTCTGAAGCAAAAATCCATACTGTCGGCGTGCACTGTCACAGCTACACCCTCAAGAGACTCCGCAACCCACTCAGCCCGCCGCAACTCCTTCAGCGAGTGCGTTCCAAGCACTCCAAGAACGCGGCATCCTGCGGCGATACCAGCCCCCACTCCCGACGGCGCATCTTCCACCACAACGCAATCCTCCGGACGAAATCCCAGCAGTTCGGCACCACGCCGATACGGCTCGGGATCGGGCTTGCCCCGCTCCACCATATCTCCGCTGATAATTCGTGTCGGAATCGGCAATCCTGCCGCCTGCAATCGCCCCAGCATCAATCGCCGTGTAGCCGAGGTGACAATCGCCCACCTCTCGGTCGGAAGGCTCTCCAGCAGCTTCTTCACGCCGGGAAGCACCTTAAGATCGGCCATGTCATCGATCTCCATGTCCTCGATCACGCGCAATCCTTCTTGCGGATCGATGTCCGGACGCAGCGACTTCACGATGTCGATAGCGCGTACACCATGCGGCACAGTGTAGGTCTCTGCATTCGGCACGTTATAAATCTCTGCCCACCGCCGCCAGCAACGCACCACCGAACCAATGGAGCTGATCAAAACTCCATCCATATCGAACAACAGGCCTTTTGCCTCAACACAAATCTGCTCGCTCAAACAGCGCTCCCCTGCAACACAAACTTCTGCGCCGCCTCAAGTACCTTGTTGACCAATTCAACCGAACAGCTCTCGCAATACACGCGCAGTAGCGGCTCCGTACCCGATGCACGCAACAACAACCACGTCTCTGCGGCATTCGGCTTACCTGCACAATCCTTGTTATCGAGAAAGAACTTAATGCCGTCCATCGTCTCGACGCGAAGCACCTTCATGCCTGCGATCTCCGTCACTCCAGCCTTCGCGCGTGCAATTGCCGACTGCTTGATGGACTCATCGATATGCATATCCACGCGGCCATACTGGTGTTCTCCGAACTCTTCCTGCAAAGCAGCGACGAGTTCTCCAAGCGTCTTCTTCTCGTCGGCCATTACATTGGCCAGCAGCAGAGAGTTCAGCATTCCGTCCCGCTCCGGCAGGTGCCGGCTAATGCCTACGCCTCCTGATTCCTCGCCGCCGATCAGGATTTCCTTGTCGAGCATCAATTCACAGACATATTTAAAGCCGATGCCATGCTCGTGCAACCGCCGTCCGTACTTCGCAGCGATGCGATCGATCATCTTGGTCGTGTTGAAAGCGCGTGTTACATCGCCCGGCCATTTCTTCCGCTCCAGCAGCCACTTCAACAATACCGAAAAGATCTTGTGGGCATCGACGACATTTCCATGCTCATCCACAGCACCGATACGGTCCGCATCACCATCCGTAATCAAGCCGGCATCACAGTGTTCCGCTACCACCGCCGCCTGCGTCTCTCGGATATTCGGAAGGATAGGCTCGGGGTTGATCCCCGGAAACGCCGGATTCACTTCACTGCGAATCTCCACAAACGGAATCTGCGCCTGCGTAAAGATGCCCGCAAGCACACCGCGCCCAGCACCATACATTACATCGATCAGGAACCGATAGCCCGACGCGCGAATTGCATCGAGGTTCACGAATCGCGCAATGGCCGCGATGTAGTCCGTGTTGAAGTCCACCTCTTCAATAGCTGCTTCAGTCTCGACCTTTACCAGCGGCTTATCCAGATAACTTTCAATCGATGTCATGATGGACGGCAAGCCCGATCCGCCATAGCTCGCCTTATACTTCACGCCATTCCACTCGGCAGGATTATGGCTCGACGTAATCATCACGCCACCCGCCGCCTTACGCTCGCGCACGGCATAAGAGAGCGCAGGCGTCGGCGTAATCTCCGCCGCCAGAGCCATGGGAATTCCAGCACCTGCCAGAACCTCCGCAACCACCTTTGCGAAGGAACGAGAGCCGAACCGCGTGTCATAAGCAATGCAAACCCCGGCCGCACTCTCTTCATGGGCCAGTACATAGTTCGCAATCGCCGCCGCTGCCACACGCACATTGGCATAGGTAAAGTCATCGGCAATAATGCCGCGCCAGCCATCCGTTCCAAACTTCACCACTGTCTCTGCCATCACTCTCGCCGTCTCTGCTAAATTAGGTCTTCCCGTCCAGCTTTTTTCAACTCTGCAACCACTTTGCCAACATCCTGCGATCGGTCGCGTGTCGTAATCAGCAACGCATCTTTCGTCTGTACCACGACAAGATTATTCACTCCAACCAGTGCAATCACCTTGCCCGGCGCATAGACATAGTTGCCGTTCGAATCGATGGAGACATTCAGCGGATCAGTCTCGTCGAACACATTCGCAAAGGCCAGCTTCTCGGGCGAGCAATCCGCCATATTTTCATGCAGCGTCGCCCAGCATCCAAGATCGTTCCATTCAAAATCGCCCGGCAAGCAGTAAATCTCCGCTCCCGCTTCGCCCTTCCGCGATCTCGGCTCCAGCACGGCATAGTCGATGCTGATGTTCTCGCACTGAGGATAGAGCTCGGCAAACACACTCTCAAATTTGTCCGTGCCATATGCTGTCGCGATCTTTTCAAGGAGCGGCACCATCGCAGGGCAATACTCTCGAATTGCTCCGGCCAGCGTCCGTGCACTCCACAGAAATATTCCGCTGTTCCAGGCATAATTGCCCGTCGCCACAAACTGTTCAGCGTGTGCTTTGTCCGGCTTCTCGGTAAACCGCTTTACCCTGCGAGCTTCGATCCCACCAGCAAGCTTGGTTGCATCATCGGCAACGGCACCTTGCTCGATATAACCATAGCCCGTCTCAGCACGCGTCGGCGGCACACCGAGAACTACAATCTTGTCACCGCTTGCCGCCAGCGCCGCACCTGCACGAATCACCTGCGCGAAACGCGGACTGTCTTTCACCACCTGATCCGATGGAAACACGCCGATGACCGTGTCAGGCTCGGTCTTCTCCAGCAAAAATGCAGCCAGAGCACATGCAGGAGCCGTATTTCTCGCAGCAGGTTCGCTCAGAATGTGCTCTCGTGGAACCTCGGGCAACTGCTCCGCAATCACATCGTGAAGAAGCTCGTTGGTAATGACCCAGACCTTGGCAGCATCGGCCACAGGGCTCAAACGCTGCACCGTCTGTTGAATCATGGTCTCGTCGCCATCGAGAGCCAGCACCTGCTTCGCCCTCGATTTTCGGCTCCGCGGCCAAAAGCGGGTTCCACTGCCGCCTGCAAGAATCACTGGAGCGAACTGCAACTCCGATTGACTAACTTCTTTAGACATACAGCTCCGTCTCAAAGGAAAGACCGCACATTATCAGTGCGGCCTTTCCTTCTATTCAATATTTAGCTCAACGATGCAAAATACTCTCGCATCCGTTTCACGCCTTCATCAATGACATCGTGCGAAACCGCATAAGACAAACGAATGTGCGCGTCGGTGCCAAACGCCTCACCAGGAACCACAACAACGTGCGCTTCGCTGAGAAGCTTTGCGGCAAGATCAGAAGCCGATTGAATACCGCCCTTGCCGATAAAGTTCTTCACGTTGGGATAAACATAAAACGCTCCCTGAGGCACCGTACACGTCAATCCGGGAATCGTCTTAAAGCCTTCGAGCACCTGATCGCGCAGCTTGATGTAGTCCGCACGCATCTCCTGTACGCATTGCTGCGAGCCGCTAACGGCCGCAATGGAAGCACGCTGCACCATGCTCGCAGTATTGGATGTGCTCTGCGACTGCAGCTTGCTCATCGCTGCAATGACAGGCTTCGGGCCAAGTGCAAAGCCAGCGCGCCAACCGGTCATCGCATAGGTCTTCGAGAGCGATCCTAAAACCACAACATGCTCTTTGCAATCGGTGAACGATCCGCCGCTCACAATCTCGCCGGTAAAGTTCAGGTAGACATAGCACTCGTCCAACAAAACATAGATGTCATTCTTATGCGCCAGCCGAACAATCGCTTCGAGATCTTCCGGCGATACCACCGCACCTGAAGGGTTCGAAGGCGTATTCAAAATAATCGCCTTCGTCTTCGGTGTAATCGCATCCTCGATCATCTTGGCCGTGACGCGAAAGTTCTCCGCCTCATCGGTCTCAACAAAGACGACCTTGCCGCCCGCATATTGAATGATGTCTTTAAAGGAGACCCAGTAAGGCACAGGCAGAATGACTTCATCCCCATGATCGACGAGCGCCTGAACCGCATTGAACAGGGCCAGCTTGCCGCCGGTCGTGAACACGCACTCGTCAGGCGCATAATTCGAGCCAAAATCAGCGGCGTGACGATCTACGATCGCCTTTCGAACCTCAGGAATGCCGGCAACATTCGTATAGCGGGTAAAGTTTTTCTCGATCGCATCAATAGCCGCGTCCTTGATGTGCCGCGGCGTCGCAAAGTGCGGTTCTCCCGCGCCAAAATCCGCTAGATTGACACCCTCGGACTTCAATTTGAGCGCCGCTGCCGTAATCGCCATTGTCGCAGAGACTTCGATGCGGTCAATCCGATCCGCGAATATCTTCGTTGCCGTTAAGCTCATACCTCTAGTTTGTCAGATTTACCTTGCAAGATAAAGTATTCCCCGCATTTTGCCGCATTTCGGCCTCAGCACCGGTCTAAAAATCGTCGACGCTGATCGGTAAATAGAACGAAAAAACCGATCCCTGCGACGGCTGACTTGTAACTTCAATCGAGCCCCCATGAGCCTCCACAATCGCCTTTGCGATGGCCAGCCCCATCCCCGTCCCCTGCACACGATAGCGTTGCCCCTGTCCCCGGTAAAACTTGTCGAAGACCATCATGCGCTCAAAATCATCAATCCCTGCACCGCGATCCGCAATGCTGGTCATAAGCTGATTCTTCGATATCTCAGCACTGATAAAGATAGGACTGCCCTCCGCAGAATACTTCGCTGCATTTTCAAGCAGGTGCTGAATGACCTTGGCAATCCGCTCCAGGTCCATCTCTACCTTGGGAAGCGAATCCGGCAACCGAATATCGACGGCGTGCGTTCGAAGCTGGGGTTGTATCGCCTGTAACGCGAGATCCACGGCCTCTCGTATCGAATGCATCTGCATATCCAGCTTGATGTCGTGTGCATCCAGCGCAGCCATCTCCATCGCCTGACCGACCAACCGGTTCAGCCGCTCGGCCTCCTCTTCAATGACCTGCATCATCTCTCCGCGCTGCTCCTGGTCAAGCAGCGCATTGGAACGCAGCGTCGTAATCGCAGCTGTAATCGAGGTCAGCGGCGTCCGCAACTCGTGCGCCACGGCGTCCAGCAGCGCATTTCGCAGCCGCTCGCTCTCGCGCGAAGCTTCAACTCGAGTAAGCGTCTCCATAGCCCCGGCACGTTCAATCGCAATAGCAGCAAGGCCGCAAACTGCGTCTAAAGCCTGCGGCGATGGCCCAGCGCCAGTGATCCCCACCGATCCGATCGGCTGCGTCCCCAGTAAAATCGGCGCCAGGGTCACTCCACGCGCATCATCCACCCGATGATCGCGTGTGAAGGCCGTATCCCGAAGTTCCGCCGCGGTTACGTCCATGTAATTCGGATGCGACCTGTAGACTCGGTCCTTCTCGCGAAGATATACCGCAGCGCCCGCAAGGTTGAAGGTCGCTGCAATCATCTGCGGCAGCATGTTCAGCAGGTCGATCACGTTGCCGGTCACCAGCATCTGCTGACTGAACTCATAGAGCCTCTCCGCCTCCAATTGACGAAAGCGCGACATCTTCGCCTCGCGTCGCGCACGCTCCGCCAATTGGCTGGCGACGATCCCGGTCAGCAGAAACGCGAAGAGCGCAACCCAATTACGCGAGTCGCCAATCGTAAATGCACCGATTGGTGGCAAGAAGAAGAAATTCAGCACAGCCGATGACAGGATCGAAAGATAGACCGCATGGCGAAGTCCCCAATTTGCGGCTACGAGTAAGATGACCATGAGAAAGGTCAACGCCACGGTCATCTCGTTTGCGTGCACCCATCGGAAGTACACGGCTACAATGGCAGCAATCACTGCGGTTGAGATGCTGTAACGCAGCGCTCTAGTGATAATCGATCGTCGCACTCCCATATGTTAGACCTATGACCACTCGCGAGCCATCAAGCAGTAACACAAAGAGCCCGGAAGAATGGTTGGAAAAGATTGCGCCCGAAAAGACCCGCGGCACCTTCAAACTCTTTCTCGGTTACGCACCCGGCGTTGGCAAAACTTATAACATGCTCAGCGAAGCGATTCGCCGCCGCCAGCGTGGTGAAGATATCGTCGTCGGCGTCGTGGAAACTCACGGACGCCCCCGCACCGCCGAGCTTGCGGCTCAACTTGAGCAGGTTCCTCGAAAAAAGATCGAGTATCGTGGGGTTGTCTTCGAGGAGATGGATCTCGATGGAGTTCTCGCTCGCAAGCCGCAGATTGCCCTCATCGACGAGTTAGCCCACACCAATATCGAAGGCAGCAAACACCGCAAGCGTTACGAAGATGTCCTCGATATTCTGGCAGCAAATATCGATGTGCTCGCCACAATGAACGTCCAACACATCGAGAGCGTTGCACCCACAGTACAGAGCGTCACCGGCATCCAGATTCGCGAGACCGTCCCCGACTGGCTTGTTCAGCGCGCCGATGAGATCGTCATGGCCGATCTCACCCCCGAGGCCCTGCAAACCAGGATGCGACGCGGCGATATTTACGGAGTCGACCGCGCCGAAAAGGCCCTCGCCAACTTCTTCCGCCGTGGCAACCTCATCGCCCTTCGCGAACTGGCGCTGCAACATGTCACCAAAGCCGTAGACCGCACCCTCACAGCCTATATGGATGCAAAACGCATCCAGGAACACTGGGCCGTTCGAGAGCGAGTGGCCGTCTGCATCAGCTCCAACAGCGCCTCTCAGATACTGATTACCCGCGGCGCAAGGATCGCCGAAGGCGTCGGCGGCGAACTCTTCGTCCTTCACATCGACACGGGCAGCAGCGACGAAGAACAGAGCACGCTCGCCACCAACATGCAGTTCGCTCGCAACCTCGGTGCACAGGTAACCACCATCAAGGGCACAAGCGTCGCACATGCAGCGGCAGAGTTCGTCCGCGAAAAACGCATTACCCATATCATTTTCGGCAGAACCGCAGTCAGCGGCTTTCGCAAGTATCTTTACTACTGGGCAATTCAGCACTTCCTCTCAGAGGCACCAAACGTGGACGTCCACATCGTTACACAGCATCGGGAGCGTGAATGAAGTCGATCGAACCAGGCCAGCAGGCAAAGATACTCATCGTAGACGATGAGCCGCAAATTATCAGAGTGCTCCGCACGGCACTCTCCACGCAGGGTTACGCTGTGCGTATCGCAGGCAATGGCGTTGAGGGCGCGGACATCGCTCTTGAGTGGAAGCCGGACCTTGTCATCACCGATGTTTCTATGCCGGAGATGAATGGGATAGAGCTCTGCCGCGAGCTTCGCGCCAGATCCGATGTAGCGATCATCGTCCTCTCGGTCCGCAATAACGAGCGCATGAAGATCGAAGCCCTCGATGCAGGTGCCGACGATTATGTGACCAAGCCCTTCAGCATTCAAGAGCTGCAGGCTCGTGTTCGCGCCCAGCTCAGGCGTAACCTAAACGAAACCCGTGAAGTGCAGACCATCATCAGCCTTGGTGATTTTCGCATCGACATCCCGCAACATCGCGTCGCCGTCCGCGATAGCGACATTCATCTCACACCAAAGCAGTTCGATCTTCTTGTCTACTTTGCACAACATGCGGGAAAGGTGCTGACGCATCGCGCTCTCCTGCAGGCCGTATGGGGCGCCAACGCCGACCAGCCGGAGTATCTGCGCGTTAGTATTGGCCAATTGCGAAAGAAAATCGAGACAACCGAGGAACCACGGTACATCCTTACCGAACCCTGGGTTGGCTATCGCTTTCGCCCAACCGGTAGCGACGACCTCTAGTCGCCTTTACGAATTCTTTATAAGTTCGCTACGGACTCTTTACGACAAACTCGATGAAATAGCTCTGGGGCATCAGTCATAGGCCCCAGGAGCTTTTATGCTGAGCGTCTTGTGTGGCGTGGCTGTTTACATCGTGACATTTGCTCTCTTGACGTTCTGCTACCGCCGCCTGAAAGCGCGTCTGGACGCTAAAAGAGGTTACTCCTCAGAGCGCGAGCAAAAGGAAAAGTCCAGGTTCAATTCAAAGGAATTCTGCTTCCTCCTGTTATGTGTCGCACTTGCATTCGGGCGGGCGGCAGCACGTTTGTAGAAGTGTCATAGGTCGCTCAATGCGGCATGCAGTACAGAAAGGAATTACCCATGTGGGATCTCGGATGCATTGCAATTAGCGTAGCTTTCTTTGCCATCGCCATACTCTACATCTTCGGTTGCGGACGTCTCGACTTCACGGAGCGTAAATAAATGCTTGAAACGATCACACTCTCTCTCGTCACTCTCGCTCTCTTCGTCTATCTCGTCTATGCGCTTCTGCGCCCCGAAAAATTTTAAAAGGGAAGTGCTTCAATGACCGCTAACGGCTGGCTACAAATATTTTTCTTCTTTGCTATCGTCCTCGTCTGTGCGAAGCCTCTCGGCGTCTATATGGCCCGGGTCTTTGGACGCGAACGCACCTTTGCAGATCCGATCTTCCGCCCCATCGAGCGTCTCATCTATCGTCTTACAGGCGTCGACGAAACGCACGAGATGGGCTGGAAAGAGTACGGCATCGTCATGCTTCTTTTCAGCCTGGTGACGCTGCTGGTCACCTACGCAGTTGAGCGCCTGCAGCATATGCTTCCGCTGAACCCTCAACACTTCTCCGCAGTAGCACCCGATCTCGCTTTCAATACCGCGGTCTCTTTCACAACGAATACCAACTGGCAGTCCTACGTCCCTGAAGTAACGATGAGTTACCTCACCCAGATGGCGACCTTGGCTTACCATAACTTTTTCTCAGGGGCTGTCGGCATTGCACTGGCGATTGCCTTTATTCGTGGCATCTCACGTCGCGAGTCGAAGTCGCTTGGAAACTTCTGGGTCGACATGACGCGCGCATCGCTATGGGTGCTTCTGCCTGCTAGCTTCATCTTGGCAATCCTTCTGGTCTCTCAAGGCGTCGTCCAGAACTTTCGACCTTACGATCAGGCAAAGCTAGTCCAGACGCAGACTGTAACCGCCACAGGCACAGATGGAAAGCCGACCACGACAACAGTGACAACGCAGAATATCGCACAAGGTCCAGTCGCATCGCAGGAAGCCATCAAGATGCTTGGCACCAATGGCGGCGGTTTCTTCAACACCAACAGCGCTCATCCGTTTGAGAACCCCACGCCCTTCTCAAACTTGCTCGAGATGCTCGCGATCTTTCTCATCCCTGCCGGACTGACCGTCACTCTGGGCAGAATGGTCCGGTCTCCCGCGCACGGATGGGCCGTATTCGCAGCGATGTCTGTGCTGTTTTTTGCTGGCGTTGCCGTTGCCTACCATGCTGAGGCAGCGCCGAATCCGTTGCTGCACACCGCAACTATGCATATTGACCAGCACACAACAGCAATGCAGCCCGGCGGCAATATGGAAGGCAAGGAGGTCCGGTTCGGCATTGCAAACTCCGCTCTCTTCGCCACGGTCACTACCGATGCCAGTTGCGGAGCTGTCAATGCCATGCACGACTCCTTCATGCCTCTCGGCGGTCTCGTCCCTCTGGTGAACATCATGCTTGGCGAGATCATCTTCGGAGGTGTTGGATCGGGCATGTATGGCATGTTGATCTTCGTCATCCTCGCCGTCTTTATTGCAGGTCTCATGGTAGGACGCACTCCGGAGTACCTCGGCAAAAAGATCGAATCCTTCGACGTCAAGATGGCCATGCTGTATGTACTTATCTTCCCGCTCTCTATTCTCGGATTTACAGCCGTGGCTCTGATGATGCCGAACCTCGGACTCTCCGCGCTCGCCAACACTGGCCCGCACGGTCTCTCCGAGATCTTGTATGCCTATACCTCTGCCACCGGAAACAACGGCTCTGCATTCGCTGGCCTTAGCGCGAACACGCACTGGTACAACTTTTCTCTGGGCATGGCCATGCTGATCGGCCGGTTCCTGATGATCGTCCCAATGCTGGCTGTCGCAGGAAATCTCGCGAAGAAGAAACTGGTGCCACCATCTGCCGGAACGTTTCCGGTGCATACACCTCTCTTCACCGTCCTTCTGGTGGGAGTCATCCTGATTGTCGGCGCCCTTACCTTCTTCCCGGCACTCTCACTCGGACCTCTCCTCGAGCACTTGCTCCTGCAAGTCGGAAAAACCTTCTAAGCGAGAAAGAAAGAGATCACCATGGCAAATACACGTAAACGCTCTCTATGGGATATAAAAATCGTTCGTCGCGCTTTGATTGATGCAATCGTCAAGCTCAATCCGCGAACCATGATGAAGAATCCCGTCATGTTCGTGGTCGAGATCGGCAGCGTTATTACATCGATCTATCTCTTCCGCGACATTGCCGCTCACCATCACACCCTGAGCTTCGATCTGCAGATCACTCTCTGGCTGTGGTTCACAGTGCTCTTCGCCAACTTTGCCGAAGCAATGGCGGAAGGCCGCGGCAAAGCCCAGGCCGATGCTCTGCGCCGCGCCAAATCAGAGACCACGGCGATGCGCCTTCTGCCAAACGGTAAGAGCGAAGAGATTGCCAGTTCGCAGCTTCGCGCGGGTGACCTCGTCTTCATCGTCGCTGGCGGTATGATCCCCGGCGATGGTGAAGTCATCGAAGGCGTTGCCTCCGTTGACGAGTCCGCCATCACCGGAGAATCTGCTCCCGTCATCCGCGAGGCTGGTGGCGACCGCTCTGCCGTCACCGGCGGCACGCGCGTCCTCTCCGATCAGATCAAAGTCCGCATCACCTCCAACCCTGGAGAAACTTTCCTCGATCGCATGATCGCTCTCGTCGAAGGCGCCGAGCGTCAGAAGACACCCAACGAGATCGCGCTCAACATTCTTCTTGCCGGTCTTACGATCATCTTCCTGCTCGCAGTCTTCACACTACAACCCATCGCGATCTACTCCAGCGCGCCACAGACTGTCTTTGTCCTCATCTCGCTGCTTGTCTGCCTTATTCCAACGACAATCGGCGGCCTGCTCTCTGCCATCGGCATCGCAGGCATGGACCGCCTCGTTCAACACAACGTTCTTGCCATGTCCGGCCGCGCCGTAGAGGCAGCAGGCGACGTCAACACCTTGCTGCTCGACAAGACCGGAACCATCACGCTGGGTAACCGCCAGGCCGCAGAATTCATTCCCGCACCCGGCGTCAGCAAAGATCAGCTCGCAGACGCAGCACAGCTCTCCTCGCTTCCAGATGAAACCCCGGAAGGCCGTTCCATCGTCGTCCTCGCCAAAGAGCTCTATGGCCTGCGCGGCCGCGAGTTCAGCGATTTGCAGGCAGAGTTTGTTCCCTTCTCTGCGGTCACCCGCATGTCAGGCATCAACCTCGATGGACGCATCATTCGCAAGGGTTCCACCGACGCGATTGCAGCCTTCGTCAAGGAAAACGGCGGCACACTGCCGGACGAAGTCCGGGCAACCGTCGAAGTGGTCGCTCGCAGCGGAGGCACACCGCTCGTCGTCGCGGAAAACCGTCAAGCCCTCGGCGTTATCCACCTGAAGGACATCGTCAAAGGCGGCATGAAGGAGCGCTTCACCCAGCTTCGCTCCATGGGTATCCGCACCGTCATGATCACCGGCGACAACCCTCTCACGGCAGCTGCCATCGCGCGAGAGGCAGGCGTCGACGACTTTCTCGCCGAAGCGAAGCCGAAAGACAAGATGGACCTCATTCGCCGCGAACAGGCAGAAGGCAAGCTCGTCGCCATGACCGGAGACGGCACCAACGACGCGCCCGCACTGGCTCAAGCAGACGTGGGCGTCGCCATGAACACCGGAACACAAGCCGCCAAAGAAGCAGGCAACATGGTCGATCTCGACTCCAACCCGACCAAGCTCATCGAGATCGTAGAGATCGGCAAGCAGCTACTCATGACGCGTGGAGCACTTACAACCTTCTCCATCGCCAACGACGTCGCCAAGTACTTCGCCATTATTCCGGCGATGTTCGCCGCGACCTTCCCTGTGCTCAGCGCGCTCAACATCATGCACCTCAAGACGCCGCAGTCGGCCATCCTCTCAGCTGTCATCTTCAACGCGATCATCATCATCGGCCTCATTCCGCTCGCACTGCGCGGCGTAGGCTACAAAGCCATGTCGGCTGAGGCACTTCTCCGCCGCAACCTGATCATCTATGGAATCGGCGGCATCATCGCTCCGTTCCTTGGCATCAAGCTCATCGACATCATCATCACCGCCATTCACCTGGCTTAGAAGAGGTTTCTATGCGTCGCAATCTAATTATCGCGATTCTCTATACCGTCGTAACTACCATCATCTTTGGCGTGATCTATCCATACGCCGTAACCGGTGTCTCGCAGCTCTTCTTCAAAGACAAGGCAAACGGTCAACTCATCTACCGCGACGGTCAGCTTGTCGGCTCTCGCATCATCGGGCAGCCCTTCTCCGCTCCCGGCTACTTCCACTCTCGCCCCTCGGCCGCCGGCAACGGTTACGATGCAGCTAACTCCAGCGGCTCAAACTATGCTCCCACCAACAAAAAGCTGATCGATCGCATCACCGGTGATGCCGCGACGGCGCAAACGGATCATCCCGGGGCCGAGATTCCCGTCGATCTCGTCACCGCATCCGGTTCAGGCCTAGATTCTGACATCACCCCCGCTGCCGCCGAGTTTCAGGTAGACCGCGTCGCCCGCGAACGTCGCCTCGACGCGAGCACCGTGCGGCAGCTCGTCGCAAAGCATACTCTCGGACGGCAGTTCGGCTTTCTCGGCGAGCCACGCGTCAACGTTCTCGAGCTCAACCTCGATCTCGACACAATGGCGCCTATCGCAACGAAATAACAACATGAAATATTAAGCATGCGTAATTCGCACACATCACAGCGAATTACGCATGCTTACGTAGCACCCAGGTAGTCATGCAGCGAACGCCCTGCACCACCGTCGTCTTCAACGGGTCCACCAGTTCCGCCCCGAGCTCTTTCGTAAGCTGCATCAACAACGCCTCGTCCGCCAGATACCACTCCATCCCACTCGGCATCAGGAAGCGCCGACCGGCTATCGGCTGAATCAAGTGGTTGTGTTCAAGTCCAATAGTTGAAGACAAACGGCAGAAGAACAACCCTCCGGGCCGCAGCCTGCGCCACATCGCATGCAGCATCGCCTCGAAATGATCGTCATTGCGCGCAAAGTGCATCACCGCGTTCGAGATGACCACATCGACAAACTCATCAGGGAACGACATTCCCTCAACCGTCTCCACACGAAAATTTTCCTGCGGAAGATTCGGCGCAAGCCTCGACGCCACCGATCTCAGATGATCTACCGCTTCGGCGCTCGCATCCGCGGCAAACACCTCGTAGCCTTCGCGCAAAAGGTAGACCAGGTTGCGGCCGCCGCCACAGCCAGCATCGAGCACCTTCATTCCAGGCGCGATGTTCCCTCGCAGCAACTGATCGAAAACATAGATATCAATGCTGCCAAACTGCTCTACCAGATTCATCCTTGCCCCTTCATCGGCTAATCCCTCGCAGGAACCTTCGCCTTCAACCGCTCCACCACCATCGGGGGTACAAGCGCCGTGACGTCGCCTCCCAGCTGAAAGACCCCCTTGATCAGCCGTGAGCTGACATAGGTGTACTTCTCGGCCGGCATCATAAACAGCGTCTCCAGCTCAGGGTCGAGCTTGCGGTTCATCATCGCCATCTGAAACTCATACTCGTAGTCGGAGATAGCGCGAATCCCCCTCAGCACGGCCTTGGCTCCCTGCTGCCGCGCAAAGTCCACCAGGAGGCCATCGAAGGTCATCACCGAGACATTCTTGAAACCCGCGACCGCTTCGGTAATCATCTCTTCGCGCTCGGGAACGGTAAACAGCGGCGTGCCCTTCTCCGAGTTGCGCAGGATCGCTACGACCAGATGGTCCACAATCTTCGCTCCACGCGCAATCAGGTCAAGGTGCCCATTCGTGAGCGGATCAAACGTTCCGGGGTAAATCGCCTTTACGGTGTGCATCACATTTCAAAGCATACGTTGCCTTCGTCTTTCAGGCCAACCAGCTCCGGCACAAAAAATAGGTCAGCAACCAATTAAAATGAAGCAGAAGATAAGCACGTCATCTCGACCGAAGGCGCGCTTTTGCGCCGTAGCGGAGAGATCCCTGTATTTCGCCGTTGCTGTTGCCTGGTATTCACGTCACCCAACAGCCCCAAAAGATATCGGCAGCCCAAAGGCTGCCGATATCTTTCCCGCAAAATTCACACCACCTATTTTTTGCCGCGAACAATATCCTTCGCTTGAGCCTCGCCATTCGCCGGGGCCGCAGGAACATCCACATCAGAGCTGGCACCGGCAATCCCCAGCTTCTGCCGCAGTTCCGCATCCACGCGCCCAAAGACTTCCTTGTTCTCCTTCAGGAAGTTGCGAACATTCTCACGACCCTGCCCGATGCGTTCGCCCTGATAGCTGTACCACGCGCCGCTCTTGTCGACGATGTTGTGCAGCACTGCCAGGTCGAGCACGTCGCCCTCGCGCGAGATGCCTTCGCCATACAGAATGTCGAACTCGGCATCGCGGAAGGGTGCGGCCACCTTGTTCTTGACTACTTTAACCTTGGTCCGCGAGCCAACCACGCTGTCGCCGTCCTTCACTGCACCGATGCGGCGGATATCGATACGGACCGAAGAGTAAAACTTCAACGCCTTACCGCCCGTCGTCGTCTCAGGGTTGCCAAACATCACGCCGATCTTGTCGCGAATCTGGTTAATAAAAATTAGACAAGTTCTGGATTTGGAAACCGTTCCCGTAAGCTTTCGCAGCGCCTGGCTCATCAGCCGTGCCTGCAGGCCCATGTGCGAGTCGCCCATCTCGCCGTCGAGTTCGGCCTTTGGCACCAGCGCCGCCACCGAGTCGACTACCAGCACGTCAATCGCATTGCTGCGCACCAATGCCTCCACAATCTCCAGCGCCTGCTCGCCGTAGTCGGGCTGGCTGACCAGCAGGTTGTCGATGTCCACACCCAGCTTGCCCGCATAAGCAGGGTCAAGCGCATGCTCGGCGTCGACAAACGCCGCCAGACCGCCCGCCTTCTGCGCCTCTGCAATAATTTGCAGCGTAATCGTCGTCTTACCCGAAGACTCCGGCCCAAAGATCTCGATGACGCGCCCGCGCGGCACGCCGCCTACCCCCAATGCAGCGTCAAAGGAGATCGATCCGGTAGAGATGACCGAGATCGGCACAACATCCTTCGATCCCAGCCGCATGATCGAGCCCTTGCCAAACTGCTTTTCCAGCCCCGAAAGGGCCAACTCTATTGCCTTGCTGCGGTCATCTGCCACGTAATTCTCCTCGGGTAAAGTTCAAGCCGGATTCTAGCATCTAAATTAGAAAAAGCAAATAAAAGGCGAATGCCGATAATTCCAACCAATCCTGCCAAAGCCACCTGCGCGCTAATTTTCCGACGGCATCTCGACGTGATCGACGACCAAAGTCTCGACCGGCCCTTTCGTAGCCTTAAGTTTCAGGCCAAGCTGCTCCTGCAAGGCCGTGTAAATCGACGGCCCGCCGTTGGTCTCTGAGCTGGGAACCGTATCGGAGGACCATTTCATCGCAACATCGTACTTGCCCGTGAGGCCGGTTTTGTCGATCACGGGGCGATGCACCTGGCCTTCCAGAGAACTCGCCAAAGACGCCATGGTGATGCCATGCGCCGTAAGCTGAACGCCACGATCGCTGGCTTGAATGCTGGTACCCGTATCGTTGCCCTTTTGATCTGCCGAGTGTTTGAACTTCAGGCCGCTCGAGATGACGAGCAGCTCGAAGACAGGCAGAATTCTGGTTTCGGTGTGCGCCTTCAACTGAAAGCGCTCGGCAAGAATAGGCAGCATCATCGAGCCCCGTTGCCGACCGGTCAGCTTTCTGATCGCGGCTGAGTCGGGTTCGACGATCTTCGCCATCACATCGAAATGCGCGGCGTCGATCGGTCCCGGCACTCCGGAGATCAGGTCTCTCCTGATGCCATAAACCTCTTCGAGAAGGCCTTTTACCGTGATGTTCTTGGCATTGTAGGTATCAATATTGCTCTCGATATCTAACGAGCCGCTGCCGGACTTATTCGGCTTGATGGCGACTACATCATACGCAGGCAGCTTTGCAACCGGTACCAGCGATCCGCTCTGCGCCCACACATTCGGCACAGCAAATATGGTGAGCGCACAGAGCAAGAGCTCTCTGATGCTGCCCGGCTTGTATGCAAGACGTTCTCTCATTCTCTTGAATCGGCATCCATTATCGTTTGAGGAGATCAATTGGCTCGTTCACATCTTCGATCCTGAAGTGCCCGGCGAGCGCTGGATGGCGCTTTTCCACCGCCTTGTACATCTCCCAGGCGATGCGGCGATAGCTGAAGTGGCCGGCCACGCCGGAGCGCAGCTCCGCAATGTAGACGACCTCGGAGAAGTCCATCTTGAACATCGAGCGGCAACGAGTGCCCAGCGGCAGAACGTACTGCGCCGATTGTGCCGCCTCAGGCACACCGGAGTCGCGAAGCTGGCGATAGGCAGCGAAAGCAGCATCCATAGCAGAGGTGTAATCAGCTTCGAGGCCGGCTTCGGCGAGGCTGGGCTGACCGGGGCAAGTCGGCTCTTCGTAGCCGTGGAGATCGGTGAAGGACTGGAGGAGCTGGACGCAACGGCGATGGCGGTGCATGTCGCGGAAGCCGCCGATGTCCATGAGGATGTCGAAGCGGAAGCTGTGGCCGGAGCTGAAGGCGCGCAGCAGCTCGTCGTGAGCGCCGCGATGCTTTGTGCCGAGGTCCAATAACTCGGCACGGCGAGCCTCGGACAGCGCGGCGACGTTGCTGCGGAGCTGGCGATAAGAGTAGTGGCAGTGCGGATAGAGCAGCGAGGTTGCCAGCTCGACCTCGAGCGGCTCAGCGTCATCGAGCAGGTCGACGACTGGCGCGGGATCGATGGGCTGGTTCGCCATCAGCTCGGCAGCGGCAGCAGCGAGTTCGGTTCGGCTGGCTGACTGATACTTGTTCGCTGTGGCGTATTTGACCAGCGTTGGTGCGGTTTTGATGGGGCGCAGCAGAGCTTCGGTGAGGCGGTCGCCGCAGGTGGCGTCGACCGAGCCGATCTCGTTGCAGAGCACCTGAGCGGCGCTGTGCTGCACGTTCCACGCTGGCTCGGTCGCGGCCACGCGGAGCTTCTCGGCGATCTGGCGAATCTCGGCGTGCTCGCTGGTGAGCAGGCGCGAGACCTGCGTCTCGAGCGTGCGGGCGTTGACGATCTGGCCCAGCGAAGTATTCGTCGCAAGTGGCAGCAGATAACGGGCGACGTCGAAGGCGCGGGCCTTGAGCGTGCGCTCATAGGCTTCGGGCTTCATCTCTTCGGGCCGAGCGATGACGGACTTCAGGGCTTCGAGCATTCCCGCGCCAATGTGATCGTAAGCGAGGAAGAGGGCCTCGACAGCGGCGGTAAACTTCGGTGTTTCGGCACCGAGATCGGGAGTGAACCAGCCGGAGCGGCGGAAGTTCTGGTAGCGCGTCGAGCGTTCTTGTCCGTCCCAGCGCTGCTCGTCGACCAGCGCAATCGCGGCAAGCAGCGAGAGGCGCTCGATGGCGAACGGGATGTGCGCGAGGTCGGCGATGGAGCGATGACCGTATTGAAAGTAGAAGGTGTTGAGAAACTGTTCGGCGCGCTGCGAGCTGATCTCGGCCAGCGACTCGCGCATGGTGAGCGAGGAGCGCGAGTATTTGGCCATCGCGTAGGCGAGGACTTCGGGGTCTGCTCCGTGAATGGCGTAGACGTCGGTTTCGGTCGGCTTGGTCGCGTTCTCTGACATGGTGGAACTCAGGATACGTCATGCGCGGCGGAGGATGTTTTGCACCGCTTTCGTATAATGCGATAGCACCGACATATGGAGGTTCATGAGCATTCTCGCTGGTCGCATCGCACTGATTACAGGAGCATCCCAAGGAATTGGACGCGCCTGCGCGCTGGAGTTGGCCAAGGCCGGAGCAACAGTCGCGCTGGCCGCACGAAACGTCGACAAGCTGGCCGAGGTTGCGGCTGAGATTGCTGCGGCAGGCGGAACGGCTCAGGCTTTTGCGCTCGATGTCGCCAGCGAAGAGTCGATCAAGGAGTGCGCCAAGGCAGTGATCGCTCAATTCGGCGCAGTTCATATTCTTGTGAACAATGCGGGCATTACTCGCGACATTCTTTCGATGCGAATGAAGCGAAAAGACTGGGACGATGTTCTGTCCACCAATTTGACCGGCTCATTTTTAATGACGCAGGCGGTGATGCAGTCGATGGTGAAAAACCGCTGGGGCCGCATCATCAACGTCGCCTCGGTGGTCGGCGAGATGGGACAGGCCGGACAGGCCAACTATGCCGCGTCCAAGGCCGGGTTGATCGGGCTAACCAAGTCGCTGGCGCGCGAGCTGGCCAGCCGCACAATTACCGTGAACGCCGTCGCTCCGGGATACATCGAGACCGCGATGACCGCCGTTCTGACCGACGATCAGAAAGCTGCCATGACACAGCACATACCTCTGGGGCGGGTAGGAACCGATGTCGAGATCGCCCATGCGGTCGCGTTTCTGGCCTCGGAAGAGGCTGCCTATATCACCGGGCATACGCTGGATGTAAACGGCGGGATGCACATGGGGTAGGTACCCCCTCCCCTGGTGTACTTTAGTCCCAAAGTCTTGATTCCAGAGACTTTAAAATTCAAAGTCTTGATTGTAAAAGGCTTACGTGCAAAGTATTCTATCTAAATGTGTTAGACCCAGCGATGTCCCGCTGGGCCTTTCTTTTGCACTACTTCTATTTTAGCAAGTAGCACGGAGCTGTTTTGCAATCACTATTTGGTTTGTTTTGTTTGAGTTAGGCGTTTTGGGGGCTTGACAGGTCTTTTGTTCGGAATTTGGGAAAGATATCGTTGCTGTTTTGCTTGCGCTTCGACTACGTTTATGAACAAACCTATACTCTCGAATGCGTTCTTCGTGCCGGTTGCGCAGAATCGATCAACGCGCAACACCGGGACGGAGTTCTACCTTTCGCTTTTTACTTTGCTTATTGGCTCCTGGAGCAGGATGCAGTTTTGTTCCCCTGCCGGCTAAAGCGGGCAAACGACTTTTACTCTTCCTTGAGATACCGCGATTTGCCTGGGCCAATTGAACCGCATGCGCGTTGGGGGAATACTTCAATCTTGAAATAGCAGACAATACCTTCGTTCTTATTTCGTATGACACATGTTTGGCGCCATTTGCGACACGCGACACTGTCGCTGTCGAGACTCCTGCGAGCCTGGCAATGTCTCTTATCGTAGACGGCATGACGCTTTCGCAGACAGGTGCGTTCCGATCGTATTGTCGCCCATCAATCGATGGCATCCGATATTCCTTCCTTCTTCGTTGACCTCAAAAGTGGTGTCTCCCGTTGCGGCCGCAGAGTAGTGTTGACAGGCCCTCGATGGATTTGGGGCTTGACCGTGCTTTCGCTATTCGGCGCGCAGTACTACCGCGGGATCGACGCTGGCGGATTTGCGGGCCGGTAGAGCTACGGCCAGCGATGCGGCTGCCAATAATCCGGCTGCCGCGATAATCAGCGAGGGCAGGATGCCTCCGCCTACCCCGGCAAAGGTATGAGCCAGCAGCTTCTGCATCAGCACCACGACGACGATGCCGACTCCCAGCCCGGCTCCGACCATGGCGAGCATGTCTTTCACGATGAGGCGGGCGATCTGCCAGCGCTGGGCACCCATGGCCATGCGAATGCCGATCTCGGCGGAGCGCTGCGAGGTGGTGTAGCTAAGCAGTCCGTAGATTCCGATGGCGGCGAGCAACAGCGCCAGTCCACCAAAGAGCGAGAGCAGCCATACCAGCAACTGCCGCGCGCCGAGTGACTGGCTTACGAGGCTGCTGAGCGGCTCCACGTTGAAGATCGCTACGGTGGAATCTACCGACCGGACCGTGTTGATCAACGAGCTTTGAAATACCTGCGGATTGCCCTTGGTGCGCACTACAAAGGTTGCCATAGGGGTGGGTTGTTGCTCGAACGGCATGTAGACGACGCCTTTGTTCTCGTCCACCTCGAGCGAGTCGCGGCGCACGTGTCCAACCACACCCACAATCTCTCTGAATACCGGCTTCGGTCCCATTGCCCAGCGCAGATGAGAACCGATTGGGTTCTGTCCGGGAAAGTAAGCGCGGGCGAACACATCATCGATCACAGCGACCGGCGGGGTGTCGGCTCGATCTGCTTCGGTAAACCAGCGGCCTCTCATTAATGGAATCTGCATCGTAGCCAGATAGCCGGGCGAGGCGGTCTGGTTGTCGGCATGAGGTCCGGCTTCTCCTACCTGGAGCGGCTTTTCCTGAATCATGAAGCTGCTTGACCAGCAACACAGGCCGGAGAAGGGTACGAACGACGATGCAGCGGCAGAGGCCACGCCGGGCTGATGCTGGATGCGCGAGAGTACATCTCTGACGAAGGCTGCCTGCTTTACGCTGTTGTCGCGATAGTCAGTTGCGGTGAGAGTGACCGATCCAGCAAGAACGTTTTCTGGGCGGAATCCGGGATCGACGTGTTGAAGTTGCCGCAGGCTCATGAGGAACATCCCGGTGCCGGTGAGAAGGATGAAGGCGAGCGCGATCTCGGTGCTGACCAATATGGTGCGCAGTCGCTGCCGCGATGCGCTGTCGGTCACGCTTCTGCCAAACTCGCCAATGCGCTGTATCCGCGCCACCTGGATCGCAGGAATAATGCCCGCGAGAAGCGCGGCCAGCAGGCTGAAGCCGATGGTTGCGGCCACCAGACGAGGATTGCTTTGGACGACGAAGCCATCCGCCAAGTGATCCGGGATCGCGAGCAGAAGGAGCCTGCCGATCAGAGGCCCGGTGAGTACGGCGATGATCGCCGCACCGGCTGCCAGCAACAGGGTTTCGATTAGAAACTGCGAGGTGATCTGGAACATGGAGGCGCCAAGCGCGGTACGGATCGCAAGCTCACGCATTCTTGTCGCGGTGCGAGCGAGCAGCAGTCCAGCTACGTTGGCGCAGGCGATGAGGAGGATGGCAGCCACAACGATGAACAAGGCGAGGAGCGGCTTGCGCAGATCGCCTGCGGCGTCTTTGGTCCAGGGCTGGGCGAACATGCTCCAGCCGCCGGTCTCTGCGAATCCGTGAGAGCCCTCACGACGTACCTCCTCCATCCGCTTCTGCGCGAGCGCGGCGTTGAATTGTGCCACGCTGACACCGGGCTTCAGGCGAACTGCGCTGTCGTAGCCCTCGCTGAAGCGATTGCTTGGTGCGTAGTCCTCGGGCGCGAGGCCAACGGGAACCCAGACGTCACGGCCGCGTGGCCAATCGAAGTCGCTACGCATGACACCGACGACGCGGTAGGTCTGGCCATCCATCATCATCGATTTGCCGATGGCGTCGGGCTGGCCGCCGAAGATTCGCTGCCACGCCGCGTAGCTGAGGATGGCGACGTAGTTCGCGCCCTTCTGGTCCTCTTCGGGCGAGAACGTACGGCCGAGGATGGGTTGCGCGCCGAAGACACGGAACCAGTCGCGGCTGACGGCGGTTGACTGGAGATGCTCGGTTCCGCTGCTCGTGGTCATGTTGAAGCTTCCCGGCTGGCTGATTGCAGCCGAATCCACCAATCCTGTCAGCGACTGGGCGTCCTCGAAGTCGGGGACGGAGACGCCGATGCTGGGCAGGTTCAGCTGCGTGTAGCGGGCGTGGAGGGAGACGACGCGCTCGGGCTGGGAGATGCCTGCCGGGTGCAGCAGGACGGCCTGAACGACGCTGAAGATCGCCGTATTTGCACCGACTCCGAGAGCCAACGTCAGTACCGCGACCACCGTAAACGTGGGAGCATTTCTCAGTTGGCGCAACCCGTAACGAATGTTCCCCAGTATTGATTGCATCCCGATACCCTCCCAGCCCGATCTCAGCGTTTAGATACGTAAAAGAAAGCGCGTTAGGTTCCAAAGCTGGTGGCCGCTATCTCCTTTTATTGCAATGTTGCGCTGTGGAGGTGCGGCGTGGGCCTGTCCGGCTTTGAACAACCCTGGCCGGATTTGGACAGGAGCACCTTGGGACAAGTTGCCGCTGGTGGGGCTGGTTTACTGAAATAGTAATAGTGTTTTGGGTAATATTCTCTGTGGTTCAAAGAGGCGATGGGGTTCAAGTAAAAGTTAAGGTTTGGCAGGGTAAATCTCTGTGAGTGAACCTGAGCAGGTACGGGAATCTTGCCGCGAGCGAAGATAGCCATTGACCTATTGGTTTCAGGTGTTTACTTTGTGGCTAATGGCTGACATGCAAACTATTTCGAGCGACATGGAGAGCGGGTCCGCAGAGGACCTCTCAATTGCAATGAACATCGGTACGACGATCCGTGGCTACCGTTTGCAGAAGGGTATGTCGCAGGGCGATATCGAAAAACGGACAGGATTGCTGCGCTGTTATCTGTCCCGGGTAGAGAACGGGCATACGGTTCCCTCGCTCGAGACGCTGCAGAAGATCGCGCGGGCGCTCGACCTTCAACTTTCCGAGTTCTTTGCCGAAGAGATTATTAGCCGGGAGATGTCGTCGTTGAACCTGGGCGAGGATGAGATACGGTTTCTGACCCAGGTGCAGCGGTACTCGGCCCATTTGAGCGAGAGCGATCGGAGATTGCTGCTGGCGATGGTGCGGAAGTTCGCGCAGACCACTTTGAGCTAAGGCTTAGGAGTTTGGTGTAACCCATGCCGGGGCGATGGCTACCTCTAAATAATCGCCGTCCTGAAGCTCGAAGAGATCGCGCAGCCTTACGTCGGGTGGAACCACGCTATGTCTTCGCTCGTAGTAGGCAGGTATGAAAATTTTTCTTCTTGCCCTGATGTTGGTTGTTTCCTGCTGCGGTGTTCGGGCCCAGGACCTGGCGGTTGTGAATGCGAAGGTCTATACCTCGCCTGATTCCCCACCTGTAAACAAAGCTTCCGTTCTCATCCAGGCAGGAAAGATCACTGCCGTGGGCAGACATCTAACGATTCCGCCGGGCGTGAAGACGTTGCCGTGCGATGGCTGCGTGGTGCTTGCGGGATTTTGGAACACCCATGTCCATTTCATGGAGCCGAAGTGGGCTGACGCAGCTCATCTTCCTGCCGAGCAGTTGACGCGGCAGTTGCAGGAGATGCTGACCCACTCCGGCTTCACGACGGTCGTGGATCTCGGATCGGACCCGAGCAACACGATAGCGCTGCGCCGCCGCATCGAGAGCGGCGAGGTTGCGGGCCCGCATATCTATACTGCGGGAATTCCGCTCTATCCCAAAGATGCCATACCGTTCTATCTGAAAGACGCTCCACCTTCGGTCGTTGCCATGCTGGGGCAACCTGCTACGCCCGCGGAGGCAGACACTCTCGTTAAACGCAACATCGCGCTGGGCACGGACGTTGTCAAGCTATTTACCGGATCGATTTTGACCCCAAGCCATGTTGTTCCCATGCGATTGGACATCGTCCGTGCAGCGGTGGAGGAAGGACATCGGCACGGCCAGCTCGTCTTCGCCCATCCGACGAACCTCGAAGGTACTCGCGTTGCGATGGAGGGCGGCGTGGATGTGCTGGCTCATGCCCCGGAAAATCTGGCGGGTATCGATGACGCCTTCATCGCGCAACTGGTTGCTCACCACATGGTGATGATACCGACGTTGAAGTTGTTTTCCCAGGATGCGGATATTGCAAACATCCGGGCGGCTGTGAAGAGATTTCATCAACTTGGAGGACCGCTAATGTTTGGCACGGATACCGGGTTTCTGGCCGACTATGACATGGGGGAGGAGTATCGGCAGCTTTCTCTTGCCGGTCTCAACTACCGCGAGGTGCTGGCCATGTTGACTACCTCTCCGGCCCAGCGATTTCGTGTTTCGGAACACAAAGGGCGTGTTGCAGTGGGAATGAACGGCGATCTCACTATTCTGTCAGCCGATCCTGCGTCAGGGGATCCGTCTGCTTTTACGCAAGTACGGTATACCGTCCGCAATGGCCGGGTGATCTATCGTTCTCATTGAGCGTGTGATCTAGCGGAGGTTGGCGATCCAGTAGCCGAAGAGGGCTAAGCCGAAGGCGGCGGCGGCGAAGGTGTATTTTTGCCGCCGCAGGTAGCGGGTACGGCCCGAGGTCATGCGCGGGATGAGGGGAACTCCGAGGGCGAGGCCGGAGAGGAAGCCCCCGAGGTGTGCGAAGTTATCGATGCGGATGACGGGGACAAAGAGGGTTGCGCCGCCGATGAGCAGGTTGATCGCGGCAAACCAGATGACTGACTTGCGCAGCCGCTTGAGCTCGGACCAGGGGATGGGGAGCTTTTTGTTGCTGAGCAGGACGATCAGGATGCCGGCGATGCCGAAGACTGCTCCTGAGGCACCGGCTCCGACCGAGTTGTCGCGGGTGACGACGTTGATGAAGAGGCTAAGCAGATTCCCCGCAATACCGGTGAGGAAGTAGACGGCGACCAAACCGAAAGGGCCGAGGAGCGGCTCGCCGAGGAGGCCGAGGTTCCAAAGGCACCACATGTTGGTGGCGATGTGGATCAGGCCGACGTGGACGAAGGTGGCGGTGATGAGGCGGTACCACTGTCCATGCAGGATGAGCGAGGCCTGAGCGGCGCCGAAGTGGATCAGGTCGCGCACAGTGGGCTCGCTGGGGGAGACGCCGTGCAGGACCATCCAGAGGTAGACGGCGCAATTGATGCCGAGCAGGAGATAGGTTCCGGGGGTGACGAGGATGTTCCAGCCACGCTCGCGGGAGTTGGGGCGGGAGCGCTCGCGCTCGTAGTCGGGGATGGGCGCGCGCTCGGGCGGGCCTCCGTAGGAGGGAGGGAGAAGTTCGCCTTCTGGATGGTGGGTCGATGGCATGAGTTGTCTGTTCTACGCTATCGCGGCCAAGGGTGGATTACAAATCGGAGTTGGCGGGAAGACTTGTACGGATTTGGGGACGGGCACCGGCAAATGCGACCGCAGGTTTTTCGGCTCGTGCTTCGCGCTCAGTCGGAATGACAGGATTGGATGGACGGAACAGACTACGCCGCCTAGGCCGCGTTCTTGTGTACATCCTCGCGCCGTTCGATGGGAAGGCGCTTTTGCACCAGTTCTCCGAGAAAGCCGGGCAGCGGCGTGGCAATAGCCACCAGGATCCAGATAAGGGTAGAAAAAACCATACCGGCTATGGCGACGGCCTCAAGCGAGATGGCGACAGCGTGGGTCTGAGTCAGGCGCACGTGAAGCGAGAAGATATGGGTAATCAGCTCGACCCGGTGGATGACGACGGCAGCCAGAAGGAAGGCCACGATCGAGAGGGTGCTAACGACGATCAGAAGCACGTCGATGGAGCGAGCGATCGTCTGGCGGCGGCGGCAGTGAGCGCACTCGATGAAGTGCTGCTCATAGTCCGTGCGCATAGCCGGAGAAAGGGCCGAGATGTCATAACGCCAACCGGAGAGAATATCGCCAACCACCTGATCGGTGCAGGAGGACGGATGACGGCGGCGATTATTGGGGAAGGCGATCGCGGGTTTTTCCATTTGCTTTATTAACTTCATTCTAACTTGTTAGACAACGAATGCTATTAGAAAGATTTATTTAGAGTTGATCGATTTGAGGCTATTTTTAGGCGAATAAAAGGAGAAATTCGATGCAACGCTCTCCACTGTAGCGGCAAAAAGCGGATCGAACTGACTTGTTTAGATCGTGATGGGCTCGAGTGGAGTCGATTGCATGGCGAGGAGGATGCGGTTGCCGAGCAGCTTGGGATGGTTGGCCAGTGCCTGTTCGGCAGCGATCCGGGCCAGCTCGGGGGCGTTATTGGACTCGGAGAGGTGGCCGAGGACGATGTAGGAGGCGCCGCCGTCGTAGTCGTTGGAGAGGAACTCCGCCGTGGCGTGGTTCGACAGGTGGCCAACACGGGAGAGGACACGCTGCTTGACCGACCAGGGGTAGGGGCCGTCGCGGAGCATCTCTAGGTCGTGGTTGGATTCGAGCAGAAGGGCGTCGATGCGCTTGAGCGCCGCCTTGACGTTGGGGGGCATGTAGCCGAGGTCGGTGGCGACGGCCATACGGATGCCTTCGGCGGAGAAGACAAAGCCGCAAGGGTCGACTGCATCGTGGGGGATGGTAAAGGGAGTGATGTCGAGGTCGCCGATGGAGAAGCTGGTGCCGGAATGGAAGTACTCGACCGCGGGGAGGTGAGCGGGATTGGACTTCGTCGCGGGAGCTGGGTCGCAGGCGGCTTCGAGGGAGATTGGGGCTTGAGTCGTATCCGCTGCTGTGGAACCCACGTCCTCAAAAGCCGGACGTGGGGCATCCGGATTTGTGTCGTTCTCTACGCCTGAGGTGCCTTGAGCTACGGCTGCGGCGCGGGCTTCTTTTTCCTGCTGGATGTGATCGAGCCACTTGGCGTAGGTCATGGTGGTGCGAGGGGTGACCATGCGGACCCAGGCGCGGTGGGTCGGCTCGGTGAAGTAAACCGGGATGTTGAGACGACGGGCGAGGACGGCGAGACCGGATACGTGGTCGATGTGCTCGTGGGTGATGAGGATGGCGTCGAGGGTCGCGGGGTCTTCTCCGGCGAGAGCCATGCGCTTGAGGATCTCGCGGCAAGAGAGCCCGGCATCGACGAGGACGCGGGTGCGGGAGGAAGAGATGACGGTGCTGTTGCCTTTGGAGCCGGAGGCGAGCACTGTCATACGCATCATTTGTCTACGATACGCCTGTTGCCTGTGATTTTTATGAGTGGAGTGACGGGGATGGTTCGGGTTGGGAAGAACCCACGTCCCAGAAGAGGGACGCGGGATACCCGTTTTTGTTTGAGTGCTATTTTTCGCGCAGAGGCGCGAGGAAGTTGACGGTGCTGCGCAGGACGACCTCGTTGTTCTGGTTGTAGGCGAGGGTGCGAGTGCGGACGACACCGTAGTTTTTGCGCGAGTTCGATTGGCGGACGCCGATGACCTCGATCTCGGTGTGAATGGTGTCGCCGGGACGAACGGGGAGGGTCCAGCGCATCTCTTCGACGCCAGCGCCGATCATGCCTCCGGCTACGGTGATGTTCTGCACGCGCAGGCGCATGACGATGGCGGCGGTGAGCCAGCCGGAGGCAGCGAGTCCTTTGAAGAAGGAACCTTCACCGGCGGCTTCATCGAGATGAAAGGGCTGGGGGTCGTACTTCTGGCCAAACTCTTTGATCTCTTCTGCGGTTACCTTGGCTCCGCCGATGGAATGGAATTTCTGACCGACGTAAAAGTCTTCGAAGTAAAGCTCTTGCGGCATGTGTTCTCCCTGCTGGCTATTTCCGGCTGGCTACGAGTTTACGGGATGAGCGCGGAGGCTGGCTATGAGAACTCTGACAGAGTGTTCTATTACCGGATACTTGGAGACTCTTCGATAAACAACTAGAGGAAGTTCTCCGCATAGCGGCAAAACACTGTCCTCGGTCGAGACGACATGCTTTGCGCGGCTACCAGCCTCTAACTGCTTTTAATCTTTTTCATCAACTTGCGGGCACGAGCGCGGATGGAGGCCTTGGGATCGGTGAGGGCCAGGCTAAGGATGGGATGGATGCGCTTGCGGAGCGGAGGGTCGTCTTGCGCGTAGTTTGCAAGCGCGGTAAGGGCGAAGGCTCGTTGCAAAGTGCTGGGGCTGGAGAGGAACTCGAACATTAGGTCGGTCGCGAGCGCCTTGTCTCGACCACGAAGGGGAAGCTCGCCGAGGATGATGGTCAGGTTCCAGAGCGTATGCACATGGTCCGTCGCTAGTGCGCGTTGCAGGATGCGTTTTGCGAAGGGTTCGAGCAGAGCGGGATCACTGCGCTGAATTTTCTTGAGTGCGTTGGAGGCCCGGTGTTGGACGACGATGTTTCTGTCATTGAGGGCGTCGACGAGTTCGCGAACGAGCGCGGTGTTATGGAGGGCTTCGTGGACGACTTCGTTGGTGCAGCCCAGGTCGCGTGTGGTGCCGATGGCGAAGCGGTCGCGGAGGATAGCAGGCATGGGAGTTGTTCGATGTTAATTCTTGGTGGTGAGTAAAGATATCTTGGCAGCTAACTAGTAGGTATAGAAGCCGCGGCCGGATTTGCGGCCCAGCCAGCCTGCGTCGACCATGCGGATGAGTAGCGGGCAGGGGCGATATTTGGTGTCGCCGAGGGCTTCGTGGAGGACGCGCATGATGTCGAGGCAGACGTCGAGGCCGATGAAGTCGGCCAGCGTAAGCGGCCCCATCGGATGCGCCATGCCGAGGACGAAGACCTGATCGACGGCTTCGGCGGTGGCTACGCCTTCCATGACGGTGAAGATGGCCTCATTAATCAAAGGCATCAACACGCGGTTGGAGACGAAGCCTGCGGCGTCGTTGACCTCGATGGGAGTTTTGCCGAGGGCTTCGGCGAGCGCCTTCACGGTGTCGAAGGTCTGCTGCGAGGTCTGGAGTCCACGGATGACCTCGACCAGCGGCATCACGGGGACGGGATTGAAGAAGTGTATCCCGATGACCTGCGTGGGGCGCTGGGTTTGCGCGGCCAGTTTCGTGATGGAGATGGAGCTGGTGTTCGAGGCGAGGATGGCTTCGGCGGGAAGGATGCGGTCGAGGTCGCGGAAGAGAGCGGATTTGACCTCGAACTTCTCGGTGGCTGCTTCGATGGCGAAGGTGCAGGCGCTGAGGGCTTCGCGGTCGGTTGTAGTAGCGATGCGGGCGCGGGCTTCATCTGCCTGTTGCCGGGTAAGCTTCTCTTTGCTGACTTCGCGGGAGAGATTTTTTTCGACGGTGGCGAGACCGCGGTCGAGGAATTCCTGTTGGAGATCACAGAGAAGAACGTTGAAACCGGAGCGGGCACAGACGTGGGCGATGCCGTTGCCCATGGTTCCTGCGCCGAGGACTGCGATGGTTTGCGTTTTGGACATAGGCGGATCTACCAGACCTAGCAGTGTAGCAGTCCATCCGCGACAGGCTATGAAGCTTTTCTATGGGAAGCACTCAGGACCAGAGAAGAGTGCTATTCAGTCAGAAACGAGAGCCGCCAGCAGGACAGTGGTGTTGTCGTGGCCGCCATTGCGGTTGGCCGCGGCAATAAGGGCCTCACAGGCCTGGCTGAGGTCGGCTGGGGTGGCGGGCGATGGGATGGCGGTGAGAATCGACTCGATCTCGCTGTCGGCCACGTCGTGGGTGAGGCCATCGGAGGCGAGCAGATAGAGGTCGCGGGGCTGGAGATGGTGCCTCTGGATCTCGGGCTCGACGCTGGGGCGGGAGCCGATGGCGCGGGTGATGAGGTTGCGCATGGGAGAGATGGCTGCCTGCGCGGGCGTAATCTGACCTGCGCGGAGTTGCTCCTCTACCAGAGAATGGTCGTGGGTGAGTTGCTGCAGGTGGCCATAGCGGAGACGGTAGCAGCGACTGTCGCCCACATGGGCGAGCCAGACGGAGGCGGCAACATCCGCCACAGGAGCAAGCATCGCGACCAGCGTCGTCCCCATGCCGGAAAACTTTGAAGACTGGCGAGAGTGCTGGTAGACAGCTTGGTTTGCAGCGAGGATCGCCGTACAGAGACGCTCCTGCGGAGTGAGGGCGTGGTGGCCGTTCCCATTGCCGTTTCCGTTGGCGTTGGCGCTGTCTTCGTTGCGAGACAAACGGAGATGACTGAGGAAGGTCTCGGCGGCGAGTTGGCTGGCGACCTCTCCGGCGGCGGCTCCGCCCATGCCGTCGCAGACGACGAAGGCCCCGGCCTCGGCACAGGCGGAGCATGCGTCCTCGTTGCCACGGCGGACGAGACCTCGGTGAGACGACATCGCGTGGATGAGTTGATTAGCCGACATAGATTCAGTTGAAAATCTTTTGCACAAAAAGATACACGGAGAGGCGGCGAAGGCAAAGGCTGGGTTAGTTTAGGTGCTGAGGCAAGGAAGAGGTAGAGAAACGGATGAACCGGATTGTGCAGGGGGATAACCTCGAAGTTTTGCGGGAGATGGAGACGGAATCGGTGGAGTTGATCTATATTGACCCACCCTTTAATACAGGCAAGCGGCAGGCGCGAACCCAGATGAAGACCGTGCAGGATGCGATGGGCGACCGCGTGGGCTTTGGCGGGCGACGATACAGGACCGAGGTGCTGAAGGTGCAGGCCGGCGGCTCGGGCTATGGCGACCAGTTTGACGATTTTCTGGGGTTTCTGCGGCCTCGGCTGGAGGAAGCCTACCGTGTGCTCTCGGCTGCGGGGTCCCTCTTTTTCCACATCGACTATCGTGAGGTTCATTACTGCAAGGTGATGCTGGACGAGATCTTTGGCCGTCCGTGCTTCCAGAACGAGATCATCTGGGCCTACGACTACGGCGCTCGTGCGAAGAAGCGCTGGCCCGCCAAGCACGACAACATTCTTTGGTATACCAAGGACCCCGAGCAATACACCTTCAATCTGGACGAGTGCGACCGGATTCCTTATATGGCCCCCGATCTTGTGGGCGCGGAGAAGGCGGCGAAGGGAAAGACGCCGACCGACGTGTGGTGGCACACGATCGTCTCGCCGACCGGCAAGGAGAAGACCGGCTATGCGACGCAGAAGCCGATGGGAGTGCTGGAACGGATTGTCAAGGTTCACTCGAATCCGGGAGAGCGGGTGCTGGATTTTTTTGCCGGAAGCGGGACGACGGGCGAGGCCGCGGCGAAGCATGGGCGAGAGTTCCTGATGGTGGACCAAAGCGATGATGCAATCCGTGTCATGAAGCAGAGGCTGGCAAATTGGCTGTGAGGTCGTAGAATCAAGCGATGAAATATCTGGTGGCGTTACTGGCGTTAGCAGGCTTGGCGGTAAGTGTGATGGGACTGCGGATCCATAATATGGACCCGGCGAAGGCACCTCCGTGTGCGGTGAGCGAGCATTGGGACTGCGGTTCGGTGAACCATAGCCGCTTTGCGGTATTTCCTGCCAAGACATTCGACGAGGCTCCGGGAAAGATTCATATTCCGGTGGCGACAATTGGGATCGTGGGCTATGGCGTGATCGCCGTGCTGGCGCTGATGGAGCTGTGGTGGTGGGTGTTTGAGACCGCACAGATCGGGTTCATGTGCGCCTCGTTTCTGAGCTATCTCGAAGCGTTTGTAATGGAGAAATGGTGCATCTACTGTGTATGGTCGTGGGGCATCATGGCCACGATTCTGGTGCTGACGATTGGGTGGCTGATCTTTCGGCGACGCGGCAGAAGAGTGGCCTGGAATAAATAGAGGAGTTCTATGTGGCCTAAATTGCTTGCGCAGTTGTTCGAGCTGCTGCCGCACATTACGCGGCTGGTGCCGATGGCGGATAAATACTTTTCGTCGCGGACAGCCTCGGAGAAGGCCACCGAGGCGGCCATGGCAGCCATGGCCGAAGGAGTGCGCGGCGATCTGGGGCAGGTGACGAAGGCCCATGCCGGGCTTTATCAGAAGTTGCAGGAGCAGAGTGGGCAGATCGGCGAAATCTCCGCCGAGGTGAAGCGGATGGGCGCTGCGCTGGAACGAGTGACGGCGCTGGAGCTGCAGGTTGTGGCTCTGAAGCGGTGGATGACGATTGGGATTCCTCTGATTGTGGCTTTGCTGATTGCCGTGATTGTTTTGCTGGCGCGTCGGTAGAGAGTGCAACCAGCTTGATTGTGTGTCAACCGGATAGAATCTGAGTATGGGAATTAGCCGGGAACAAGCTCTGGATTGCTTCAACAGCGACGATTTAATTGGGATTGGAATGGAAGCCGATGCGGTGCGACGAGCGCTGCATCCTGAAGGCGTGGTGAGCTATGCCATCGATCGCAGAATCGACTGTGCCTCGACGCCATTCGAGACGATCTGCGAACAGATTCGCGAGACGGTCGAACGAGGTGGGACGGGCGTTACTCTGCGTGGGGCGGTTGACGCAGAGAGGAAAATTGACTGGTACGAGCGGCTGCTTGCCGGAGTACGCGAGCAGTTCCCTGCCGTGTGGCTGCACTGCTTTTCTGCAAGCGAGATTCTGACGATTGCCGAAGACGCTGGATTATCGGTGAAGGATACGATCTTGCGGCTGCAGGATGCTGGGCTGGGGTCGATTCCCGGGGACGATGCCGGGATTCTGGATGATGCGGTGAAGCAGGAGAACGCCAGGGGCAAGTGGTCAGTGGCAGGTTGGGTCGCAGTGCATCGTGCGGCGCACGAGCTGGGAATACGAACGACTGCCGCGATGACGTTTGGCGCGGGAGAGAGCTTTGAGCAGCGGTTGAACCATCTTGAGGTCGTGCGGCAACTACAGGAAGAGACGGGCGGGTTTACTGCGTTTGCTCCGGTAAGCTTTCAGCCGCGCAAGGCAGGAGTAAGCGGCTTCGAAGAGGCCACAGCGGTTGAATCGATGAAGACGCTGGCCGTGGCACGGATGGTACTGGACAACGTGGAGAACGTGCAGACTGATCTCGAGACGCAGGGGTTGAAGGTCTTGCAGATGGGACTGCGGTTTGGCGCGAACGACGTAGGATCGGTGTTACTGGACGGAACTGACGACACCACCGAAGAGGACCTGCGCCGGGTCATCCGCGGTGCAGGCTTCAGGCCAGTTCAGCGGGACACACTCTACCGGACGATGTTCCTGAGCTAATTGACGTAGCCGAGCCAGACTCTAACTGACGTACTGGGCGATTCCGTTGCCGAAGGACCAGTCGGGCAGATCATTTTCACTCAGCGTGATGAAGACGTCTTCCATCCGTTGGCCGACACGCTGATGGAGCAGTTCGGCGGTTCGGCGGTAGAAGGCCTGCTTCATCTCCGTGGTTCGGCCCTTGCGCAGAAAGACCTGGATGAAGAGAACCTGGTCTGTACGCTCGATGCCGAGATAGTGCGGGTCGCAGACGAGACCGTCCCCCGCATGTTCGGTGAGGATCTGGAAACGGTCGTTCTCGGGCACATTCAGGGTCTCGCGCATGGCATCGTAGATGGCATCGCCGATCAGGCTCTTCTGCTCGGAGCTTCGTCCGATCTTCATGGAAACACGTACCAGAGGCATCTTTGGGTCCCTTCTAAATCATTCGATGCGGGGAAATTACCAAGGACGCCATTCTTTCCGGGGACCGGATTCGCGTAGAATCGAGTGAATAGAGTAACCCTTTTCTGGAGCAGCCTCCTGTTTTCTTTTTTTCAAGCGATTCCGTCTACGCTCGCCCTGCTGGTAGCCCCGCATGGATTTGGGCACTATTGGAAGACGCACTACGCCGACAAGACGTTCGAGCACCTGTACCGGTGGAACACGTTCGATACGTGCATGCTGATTCCCTACTTTATCGTGATGGTAATCCTGGCTTTCTATGGGATTCACCGGTATCAGCTGGTCTGGCTCTATTACAAGAACAGGAAGAACGCTGCCAAGTGGGACGAACCGCCGGCGCGATTTACCGAAGAGGAACTGCCGTTTGTCACCGTACAGTTGCCCATCTTCAATGAACAATTTGTGGTCGACCGGCTGTGCGAGGCAGTGTGTCAGCTCGACTATCCGCGCGACCGGTTCGAGATTCAGGTGCTTGACGATTCGACCGACGAGACCCAGAACGTCGCCCGCGAGATCGTCGAGCGGTATGCATCGGGTGCGATGGGGATGCCGCCGCAGCCCATCGTCTATCTGCACCGGACCAACCGGCACGGCTACAAGGCTGGAGCTTTGGACAAGGGGCTCGACGTCGCTAAAGGCGAGTTGGTCGCGATCTTCGATGCAGACTTTGTGCCGCCGCCGCAGTGGGTCAGGCAGGTGGTGCATCACTTTGCCGAGCCGGGAATCGGCATGGTGCAGACGCGGTGGACACACCTGAACCGGAACTACAGCTTTCTAACGCAGGTTGAGGCGATTCTGCTGGACGGGCACTTTGTGCTGGAGCATGGCGGGCGCAGCCGCGCGGGCGTGTTCTTCAACTTCAACGGCACGGCGGGCATGTGGCGACGGCAGACCATCAGCGAAGCAGGTGGATGGCAGCACGACACGCTGACCGAGGACACCGACCTGAGCTATCGGGCGCAGCTGGTCGGATGGAAGTTCAAATATTTACAGGATGTCGAGTGCCCAGCCGAGTTGCCGATCGAGATGACCGCCTTCAAGACGCAGCAGGCACGATGGGCGAAGGGCCTGATTCAGACGGCGAAGAAAGTTCTGCCGCGCGTGCTGAAAAGCGATGCACCATGGCATACGAAGTTGGAGGCGTGGTATCACCTGACAGCGAACATCAGCTATCCGCTGATGATTGTGCTGAGCGTGCTGCTGATGCCGGCGATGATTATCCGCAGCTGGCAGGGCTATCTGCAGATGCTGCTGATCGACTTTCCGCTGTTTATGGCAAGCACGATGTCGGTCTCGACCTTTTACCTGGTGAGCCAGAAGGAGCTATTCCCCAAGGCGTGGCACAAGCGCATCTTCTATGTGCCGTTTCTGCTGGCGCTCGGAGGCATCGGGCTGACGATCACCAACACCAAGGCCGTGATGGAGGCTCTGTTCGGAGTGAAGAGCGCATTTGCGCGCACACCGAAGTACAGAGTCAACAAAAAGGGCGAGAAGTCGCAGGCCAAGGTCTATCGAAAACGGCTGGGAATTGTGCCGTGGATCGAGCTGGGGCTGGGAGCTTACTTTGCGTGGACGGTCTGGTATGCCGTATCCACGGAGAACTTCTTTACTGTGCCGTTTTTGCTGCTGTTCGTGTTCGGGTACTGGTACACCGGGCTGCTGAGCCTGCTGCAAGGGCGGTTTGAACGCAGTAGCAACGCCGGGCAGGAGATGCACGAGAAGCCTTATCCAATCGGCATTTAGCACCCTTCCACAACTGCCACGTCATCTCGACCGGAGCCGCGCAGTCTTATGGCGCGGCGGGGTGGAGAGATCTCTGTATTTCGTCTTGTCTTCTGCCTATTGAAGGATCGGTCGTGGCATATTCCAGACGAGGCAAGGCCTAATTCGATGAAGATAAGCAACAGCAAATACAGGGCTCTCTCCACTACGGCGGCAAAAGCGCCGCCTTCGGTCGAGATGACGTGGTTAATATGATCGCGGTTATAAGATTGCAGGAGCAACGCAGAAAGGCCCGGCTTATCGCCGGGCCTTTGCTGTGTTTTTGGTATTGTCCGCCAGTTAGAAACGAATACCGAAGGTGACCGGAATGTACGTCGTCCTCGCGCTGGCTTGCGGGAAGGCGTTGAAGTAGCTCGTGGTGCCGCTGACATCGAAGTGCCTGGGCTGATTATCGGTCCAGACGTAACGTGCCTCACCATAGAGCCGCGTGCCGGACCAACGGGAGAGCTTATAGGTAAAGCCGAAGCCGCCGTTCACGCCGAAGGCATTGCTGTTGTAGGTGTCGATAGCCTGATTGGCCTGATACTGATAGCAGCCATAGTATGGATCGCAGTATTCGCCGATGGCCGGAGTCGTAAAGACTGTGGCCTTGTGGTAGAAGCCAATACCGCCGGTGACGTAGGCTCCCCAGGTATCAGAGGTGTAGTAGTTGACGATGGGATCGAGCGAAAAAGACCAATCGTGAATGTAGCCGCCGAGCTGGCTCAGAGAGCTTCCAGTCTGGTCAGTAGCACCAAGGCTGTTGTAGAGGGCGAGTTGGCTATTGAGGGTGTGGGTCTGGATGCCCATCTTGTCGTAGTCGAACTGGAGCAGCACGCCGAGGGTCTTGTTGAAGTTACGGCCGCCGCCTACCTGGAACTTCCAGCCAGGAGAGGCATAGTTATGCGTACCGCCGGTGGGAACGATAAATCCGCCGCCGATCATGAAGGTGTACTTGTTGGAGCCGTCGGGGTTGGTGTGGCTGTCGCTGTAGTTGGGACGGCGGTAGCGGCGGCGCGGGGGAGGCTGCATCGCTGCCTCGGGGCTCATGTCGAAGCGCTCCGAGGCAGCGGCGTCGGTATCCGACGAGCTGGAACTGGAACTTGCTGAGGAGAGATCGAGCGGCGCCATCAGGCTGGCCTGAAGGTTGAGCGCAGGCTGGGCCGGTGCGGCTGCGGCGGCCGGCTGCTCGGCCTGAAGACCGAGCGTGGCAGCGGCGGTGAAGACGCCGAGGGCTGCTGTACGAAGGAAAAGGGTAGAAAGGCGATTTTTACTGCTCGTCGTGTGCATCTTTAAGGCTCCCTTAGTTCTGCGAATGCTGGTAGTTCTGCGAGTTCTTCGTAAATACTTCAACCCGGCTGATGTGCGCTTGTTGTGTAGGACGCTTAAAATTTGGTTTTGGATGACAAAAGATGGAGACGGGCATCCCGTTAGTACAGGATGCCCGTAGAGTTAGGGACAACCGAGCGCGCTAGTGGATGTCAAACTGCTCGGGGTGAAGGCTCGGGTCCGACTTGATGAGGATCGTCTTGCCGACCATCTCTTCCATCTCCTGCAGCCACTTGGAGCTGGACTTGAGCTGCTTGACCACGTCGGGGTGGACGCGGAGCATGACATCGCCGCGGTCGAGGTGCTTCTGCATCTTGCGCATCTCGACGTAGATGTCGTTGCAGACGGTGACCGGCGATTTGACCATGCCGGTGCCCACGCAGACGTTGCAGGTTGTGGAAAGCGTGCGCTCGAGCGACTGCTTGACGCGCTTGCGGGTGATGGCGACCAGGCCGAAGTCATTGAATTGAAGGACTTTGGATGGAGCACGGTCGTTTTTCAACTCTTCTTCGAGGGCGGCCATGACCTTGTTGCGGTTCTTGCGCTCGTCCATGTCGATGAAGTCGATGATGATGATGCCGCCAAGATCGCGCAGACGAATCTGACGGACAATCTCGGGGATGGCATCGAGATTGGTCTTGACGATGGTGTCTTCGAGGCGGGCGGTCTTGCCGACGAACTTGCCGGTGTTGATGTCGATCGCGACGAGGGCCTCGGTCTGGTTGATGACGATGCTGCCGCCGGACTTGAGCCACACCTTCGAGCGGAGAGCCTTGTTGATCTCTTCGGTGATGCCGAACTGCTCGAAGAGCGGGGTCTCCTTGGTATAGAGCTTGACGCGCCGGATGAGCGACGGTTGGAAGCGCTGGAGGAAGCGCAGGACGCGCTCGTACTCGCTCTCCGTGTCGACCCAGATGGCGGAGAAGTTGTCGGTGACCTGGTCGCGGAGGATGCGCTCGACCAGATTGAGGTCGTGGTAGATCAGGGCCGGAGATTTGCTGGACTCCGAGCGTTGCTTGATGTCGGCCCAGAGGTTGAGCAGGAAGCGGAGGTCGCTGCGCAGCTCTTCTTCGCTGGCTCCGGCTGCGGCGGTACGGACGATGAAGCCACCGGATGCCTCGCCCTTTTCGCTGAGCAGAATTTCTTTCAGGCGGCGGCGCTCGCCGTCGGACTCGATCTTGCGGGAGACGCCGGTGTGGTTGACCGTCGGCATAAAGACAAGGAAGCGGCCAGGTAGGGCGATGTGCGAGGTGATGCGCGCGCCCTTCTTGGCGATGGGCTCCTTGGCGATCTGAACGAGGACTTCCTGCCCCGGCTTCAGCAGCTCGCTGATGGCGGGAAGATTGGTCGCCTGCATGGAGTTGCGGCCTCCACGACGATCGCGTCCACCGTTGCGCTCGCGGTCGCCCGAGCCGCCGGTATAGCGGGAACGGTCGCCACGGCCACGGTCGCCACGGCGTCCGTCACGACGGCCTCCCTCGCGGCGGCTGCTGCGACGCTCACCGTCGCGGGGACGCTCGTAGCCAGGCGTTGCCGACTGCGAGTGTTCGGAGCCATTGGCAGAGACTTCGCCGTCTTCAGTGGATTCTTCGTGGAAGTCTTCGTCTTCCGACTCCTCTTCAGAATCGGAGTCCGAATCTTCGAGATCTTCTTCGTACTCGTGCGTGCCGTCATCGAAGGAGTCCTCTTCTTCGAGATCGTCTTCCTCTTCAAGCTCTTCGACGTTGTTGCCGGAGTTGGTGATCTCGTCGATGGACATCTCGCGGATCATGGTGCCGAGGTCGGCTGCGCCCTCCAGCGTCTCCTCTTCGCCGAGATCGTCGAGCTCTTCGACCGAGCTGGCTCGCAGTGTGGTTGCGTAGTCCTCCTCTTCGAGGACCTCTTCTTCGAGATCGCCTACGCCGGGAGCGAAGTGATGATGGACAGGCTCAATGCCATCTTCGGCGACGTTTTCGACAGGGTTGGCGATAACGGTCTCATGCTGGATCGGAGAGGCCGGCTCAATTGCCTGCTCGGGAGTAAAGGCGGCAACCGGAGCTTCGGTCTCCATCTCGCCGGTGGCGTGGATGGAGGTGAACTCATGCGCTGCTGCGGGCTCTTCAGCGGACTCGGCGATCTGGTCGGCAACCTCTACGGTTTCTTCAATGGACTCCTCGACCGTTGGTGCGCTCTGGCGAAACTCGCTGGGAGCGACCGGATCAACACGGTAGGAGGCGGAGGCCTCAACAGGCTCGTACTCGGTTGGGACAGCTTCATGCGCCGGTGCGGCTATAGCCTGTTCGGTCTGCTCGATCTGCTCTGCCTGTTCAACGACTGGCTGAGCCTCTGCTGCTTCGAGCGCTACGGCTTGCGGCTCCTGCCGTGGTTCAGTGCGGCGATGGCGGGAGAGCGATTCACCGGGTAGCGTAGCTCCTCCATCCCAACCTGCAGGAATCTCGTAGCCGGGAGTAGAAGTCAGAATGATGGTTGGTTCGGCTGGCTTGGGTGTAGCCAGTTGGGGTTCGTCGCCACCCTTGCGATACTTCGAGAGCGACTCGCCGGGAAGAACGATCGGCTCGGGAGCGGGGCCGTCTGCATCGGCAGAGGCGGAATCGTTGTATGGCGTGTCCTCAACACCATAGAGAGAGGTCCGGGGGGCAAACCCGCGTGGGGCACGACGGCCACGGTCGCGTCCACCACGGTCATTGCGGCCGCGATCATTTCGGCCACCACGGTCGCGACGGTCGGTCCGGTCATTGCGGTCACTGCGTTCGTTGTTCTCCACTGCGGATTCGCGTGGGGGGTGCGCCTCAGCGCTCGGCGAAGACAGCTCGGCTTCGCCTTCAAGATCGACATTGGATTCGTACTGATCCTCGTCCTGGTCATCGGAAGCGGTGAACTCTGGCTGCGCGTCGGTATTGGCCGGCTGTGCGGCGGCGTCACGCTGGCCGGGACGGCTGCGACGACGGCCACGACGGCCACGCCAGCGGCGGCTTCCATCCGCACCGGGAGCGCCTTCGCCGATCTCGCCTTCCTCACGGGGTTCGGCAGAGAGCGTGTCGGGATGCGGACCGAAGTCGCTCTCCTGATTGAGGTCCATCGGGGCCTCGGTCTCTTCCGAAGTGTTTTCCGGGCTGGGGTGACGATCGCGATTGCCTCGGCGGCGGTCGTTGCGGCCACGGCCACGATCGCGGCCACGGTCTCCGCGTTCGGAGCGATTGCCGGACTCTTCACCGGACGCAACTGGAGCGCCCTCGAGCGTAACCGGCTCGCGGTTGCCATTGCGGCGGTTGTCGTTGCGGGAGCCGTGGGAGTGGTCGCCGTTGGTGTCGAAGTCGGCAGAGTCGCCTGCTTCTTCCATGAAGTCGGTGATGTAAAGGAAGGCGTCGCGTTCGAGGCCGATGTCCACAAAGCTGGACTGCATGCCCGGCAGGACGCGGGTGACGCGTCCGTTATAGATGGAACCGGCGAGGGTGTACTCGTTCTCGCGCTCGTAATAGATTTCGGTGAGGTCGTCGTTTTCGACGATGGCGAGCCGCGTCTCGTGCGGCGTGCTGGAGATATAAATTTCTTTCGACATGCTCTTACTCTTTCTGCCCGCCCTGGTTGAGGCGCGAGCGGCAGACGAGGCAGAGAGCGGAGATCGGGAGTGCTCCTAAATCTTAGGGGCGGCTCACCGTGGGTGCGGACAGGATGCGGGATGCAGAAGCGCGTGCACGACGATCAAATGCGGGTGCGAGATGAATAAACAACTCTGCCGCAACCGCGCTTTTAAACGACGCGGGTGGGGCGGCACGATGGAGATCGATGACACGAGGGGATGCTTCGAACGCGAATAGACATGCGGACTTTGTGACCGAAACAACCTCTAAGCCTAAAGCCTGAGGCGGGGCCGTTTGCCATCCGGATGCAATCATTTCCCTGAAACCTGTCCGGCCAACGGACTGATCGTCTCTCGCCTGGCCGGCCTTTTCTTCTAAAAATTCTCTAAAGATCTTTAAACAACTTCTAAAAATCCTGTTGCCGCTGCCGGCGCCTTGCGCCAAAGGGAGCGGGTTGTCGTGCTGTCCGGCATCTGACCGAACAGGTACTGCCAATAGTATTGCACCAAATCTGCTGCAAGTGCGGAGATGGGTGCTTCTTTAAGTCCGGGAAATTGTAACCGATCCCCGAACTAGTTCACGAACCGGCGCATGCGAATGTTCATGACAATTCCGAGCGCAAGGAAGGTGAAGAGAATCGACGATCCACCATAACTCATGAGCGGAAGGGGGATTCCCGTGACTGGCATCAGACCGACGACCATGCCTATGTTGACCGCAATCTGAAAGATGATGACGGCGACGACCCCCATAATGATGAAGGTGCCGGGCAGATCTGAAGCTGTTTGAGCGTTCTGAATCAAACGCATCAATATAAGAAAGTATAACAGCAGGACGCCGAGAGCGCCGATGAAGCCATGTTCCTCGCAGAAGGCGGCGAAGATGAAGTCGGTGTAAGGAATAGGGAGAAAGTCGCCCTGCGTCTGTGTGCCCTTGTTAGCACCCTTGCCCCAGATGCCGCCGGAGCCGACGGCGATGAGCGACTGGCGGATCTGATAACCGGAGCCGCGAGGGTCGGTATCGGGATTGAGGAAGGCGTTGATGCGGGCCTGCTGATACGGCTTGAGATGCTTTCCGCTCTTCCACGCGCCTACGCCCAGCAGCGCAAAGACAAGCAGTATGATGGCTGCCTGCTTGAGGCGCATGCCGCCGAGGAAGAGTCCGCAGATGAGAATAGGCAAATAGGTGAGCGATGTGCCCAGGTCCGGCTGCTTGAGCACCATGAGCATGGGAATGCACACCATCGCAAAGGCCTTGGCGATATCGGTCCAGGTCAGTTCCCTGCCCGCAAGCCCCCAAAAATAACGAGCGATGGCGACGATCAGGACGAGCTTGACCCACTCGGACGGTTGAAAGTGAATGCCGCCGGGAAGCTTGATCCAGCGGCGGCCGCCGAGGACTTTGGTGCCGAAGGCGAGCACAGCCAATAGCGACACGATGCTGATGCCGTAAGCCCAGTGAACAATATCGATTAGCCGGTGATAGTCGATCAGCGAGATCAGAAACATCAGCACAAGGCCGGTAGCAAGAAAGCCGATCTGCTTGTGATCGAAGCCGTGAAATTTGGTATGCAGGGTCGCCGATTTAATCTCGAGGACGGAGATGACCGAGAGGACAAGGACGAAGCCGAGCAGCACCCAGTCGAAGTCGCGGTAAGAAGAGAGGCGGCGCATGTGCTGGCTATTATCTTAGCCGGACAAATGCGCCGCCGTGATGCCACGTTGGGGGTGCCTACTGAATTACTGGTGAGCCGCTGCCTTGGCGCGCCACTTCTCTGTCAGCGACTTGTCAGCCAGCGCCTTGATGAAGACGCCACCAACGACGCTGCGGGCCTGGAAGCCGACCTGCTTGCCAGTCTTGGTGTCGTACCAGTCGGTGAGCGGAACGCGGCTCGGAGTCTCGTTCGTCCACTTGTAGATGGGGTCTACGATGGCGTTGAACGCGGCCGGATTGTCAGCGAGCGTTGCTGTCCACAGCTCCCAATCGAGCTTGGTGTAGTCGGCGCGGCTGTCGAGAGGCAGACCGTAGAGATTGATCTTGGTCTGGTAGTAGGCGATCTCGCTGTCGCGTACCGATTTGGGAAAGAGGTTGTAGCCGAGCAGGTCATCCCATACCAGGTTGTACTTCTGACTCCAGGTGTTGGGGCTGTTGAAGGCCAGCTTGTAGTGATCACCCTCCTTGGCCATCGTGATCCACTTGCCTGCGTAGTCTTTGGCGGTGGCCTGATACTCGTGGGCTACCGACTCCTTCTTGAGCAAGCGAGCGAGGTCGGCGTAAGCAGCGAGGCCGTCGATCGCCTTGATGGAGAGGTTCGAGTTGTGGGCTACGTGGCCGGCGAAGTCGTCGGTGGTGAGCTGATTTTCAGGATCGAGGCCATTTGCCTTGAGGTACTCCGCCCACTTGGTGAGCTGAGGCCAGTACTGCTCGGCAAGCGCGGTATTGCCTTCGGCGCGGGAGAGAGCGTCGACGAGGATGAGCAGGTTGCCGCTCTCTTCGACTGGCATCTGGTTCTCTTCGGTCTTCTCTCCGCCGCCATACTCCTGCCCATTGGCCAATGGATACTGGCCGAGGTCATGCGGAGCGAAGGGGAACTTCCAGCGATTCGGCAACGCGGCATATTTCAGCACGGGCGAGATCTGGGCTTCGAGCAGCTTCGGATTGAAGAAGAGGAAGAACGGCGCGGAGGGATAGAGAACATCGACGGTGGCGATGTCTCCGTTAGAGAAGTTCTCCTTGGCGAAGAGGTAAGGCGAGCCGTCGACGTCAGCCACCAGACCGTGGGCAGCCATCGCCTGCCGATAGGCGAGGATCGCGATGGCTGCGTAGTGTTCGCCACCGGCCTTGGTGAGGTCGGCGGTCAGCTCCTTGTCGAGGGCGGTGCCGCGGGCTTCGAGCGAGGCGTACTGCTGCTCGGCCTCATCGAGCATCTGCGAGACGGGCTCGTTGTTGCGCTGCCAGTAGGGGCGAAGATTGCGTCCGAGGTACTGGATCTCGTAGTTCTGCGTGTAGGAGACAAGAACGTGGCGGCTGATCGGCTCAGCTGCGACCTTGCCGAAGGTGAGAACAGCGTCGAGGTGAGCACCTTTACGGTCTGCCCGCATGGGCATATCCATGTCGTCGGCTGCGGGAAGCTGTCCGGTGGTGGCGAAGTCGTGGCGGGCACGCGCGGCGATGGCGGTGGTGGCCTGCTCGTCCTTGGGGACGACCAGATGGAAGTAGCCCCAGTCGATGCGAACGTTGTCACCGGAGCGATTGAGATAGTCCTGGTCGCGTGAACCTACGGAGAGGACGTTGCCAGTCGCAGTCTGGTTGCGGGTGTAGACGACCTGCTCAGAGGGATCGTTGACGGCGATGATGGGATCGACGTCGAGAAGAACCGAGACGTCATGCGATGCGCCGTCGGTCGATTGCGCCGTCCAGGTGAGATAGGTGACCGGGCGGGAGAGGATATCGAGATCGCTGAGGATGGTGGGCGTGAAGAAGGTGAGGTGCAGATCAACGCCAGCTTGCTTGAACTCGTAAAAAGTGTGGGTCGGCGTGATCGAACGCGCAACCTGCTCCATCGCAGGGACGTCGCGAGGATCGCGGCCCATGAAGCGGTAGGCCTTGCCGTCGATGCGCGCCATGCCGCTGATGGGCTGGGGAGCGCCGGTCCAGTGCGTAGTGTTGGAGTCAGTGAGATTATCGGTGTTCGACCAGATACTGAAATAGGGATTGTGGGTAATCAGCGGTGTGTCCGGAGCGCGCTGCTGGGCGAAGACAAAGGACGGCAGAAGGATAAGAGCGAGGGACAACTTCAGTTTCATCGGGAACCTCAGGAAATGTAAGCCATTACATGACCTAATAACCATACCTTCATGGGATATCGATTGGAAATGGTTCAAACGAACTATTCTGCAGATGGGACTGGCTTAGCAGCCGGAACCGGGGCAGGGGTCGCGTCGGAAGTGGTTGCGGCTGGAACGGTCGCAACCTCGCGCACGTTTCCCGCACGCTTGCGCTGCTTATTGACGAAGGCGTCGATTACCTGCGCGGCCAGCCGAGCCGAATTGTTGCCCCAGTTTCCGTGCTCCCACAGCACGGCGACGACGATATCGGGGTTGCGCCGCGGGGTCATGCCGACGAACCAGGCATTCGGCTGGGTCTTATGGCCGCCGCCCGAACGCGCCAGCGCGTCGTGGCTCATGACCTGCGCGGTGCCGGTCTTTCCAGCGAAGTCGATACCGTCCAGATGCGCCGCATAGGCCGTGCCGATCGGGCTTCCGGTTACGTTGGCCATGGCATCGGTGATAATCTCCCAGTTCTCCTTGGAGAGAGGGATCGTCGTCTCGCCGGAGCCGGGAAAGCTCTCGTGGATGGCCTCAAGGTCCTGCGAGGAGACTTCGTCGGGAAAGACCACATGGGGACGATGGAAGACGCCGCCGGAAGCGATACCGCCAAGGGCACGGGCTAGCTGGACCGGTGTGACCGTGACCGCTCCCTGCCCGATGCCGACCGAGATCGTCTCACCGGCGTACCAAGGCTGATGGAGGGTGCGCAGCTTCCACTCCGTAGAAGGCATGGTTCCGGTGGCCTCGTCGGGCAGGTCGATTCCGGTGCGCTGCCCCAGGCCCACTGATCTGGCGTACCGCGCGATGGTATCGATACCCAGACGGTTCGCCAGCGTGTAGAAGAACGTGTCGCAGGAGTACGGAATGGCGTTATTGATGTTGACCATTCCATGATGCTGGTCGCAAGCGTAGAAGTGTCCGTAGAAGGTGGCTCCGCCCTGACAATCGACATGCATGTCCTGGGCGATGCCCTCCTGAAGACCCGCCACCGACATGATGATCTTGAAGGTGCTGCCCGGCGCAAGCTGGGCCTGAGTCGCCTTGTCGAGCAGCGGATGGTCAGGGTTATTGAGGATCTGGTCCCAGTAGCTCTTGGTCAGGCGGCCCGAGAACTGGTTGGGATCGAAAGTAGGACGCGAAGCCAGGGCGAGCACTTCGCCAGTGTGCGGATCGAGCGCGACGATTGCTCCCACCTTGCCTTCGAGGGCCTTTTCGGCGGCCATCTGTATATCGAGGTCGATGGTGAGGCGAAGATCTTTGCCGGGGATGGCGAGGGTCTCGCCGAGATGGCCGAGTTCCTTGCCATGGCTGTTGACGATGACGTCTTTATATCCATCGGTACCGCGCAGGACGGAGTCATAGGTCTCCTCTACGCCGGAGCGGCCAACGACATCGCCGGGATCGTAGAAGGCGTAGCGGGGGTTGTCGAGCATCTCCTCGGAGACCTCGCCGACGTAGCCTATAAGGTGAGCGGCGAAGCCGTCGCGGGGATAGAGGCGTCGTTGCACGTCGAGGGTTTCCAGTTCGGGCAGCTCGTTGCGATGGGCCTCGATGAAGGCCTGTTCGTCGGGTGTAATGTCCTGCTTCAGCGGAATGGGCTGGTACTTGGGAGCGGCCTGGTAGTGGCGAAGGATCGCCTGAATCTGATCGATGGGAATGTTCAGACCGCGGGAGATGAGCGGCAGATCGAGGTTGATGTCCTTGACCTGCTCGCGCAGCAGATAGCAGGAGACCGAGGGATAGTTATCGACGAGAAGGCGGCCTTCGCGATCGAAGATGCGGCCTCGGGGCGCAAGGATAGGGACCTTGCGAATGCGATTGGCATCGGCGAGCGCGCGGAAGTTATCTGCACCGAGAACTTGAAGCCGCCATAGCCCGGTGATGAGGATGGCAAGAATGAGCGCGATGATATATTGCGCGGAATGGAGCTTGCCTGCGGGAAGCTTTTCAGCTTTGCCGTTGAGACCCAGCGTGGAATGTTCGGGATTTTGTGCTGGTTCCATGGTGGCTCGGCTTTCAGTTTACGGCTTGCAAATTAGACGGTGAAGAGCGGTGATTCAGTACTTTGGTGGCTATTCCGTACGTTTGGTGTAGTCGAGCAGGAAAAAGATGGGGATAGCAACGACCGTGTTGGCACAGGCGCGGATCAACTCGTGTCCCCAAAAGAGATGGTAGTCAGGCAGACCGAGGAGGCGATGGTCGATGAGAAAGAGCAGAACGCTGTTGATCAGAGAAAAGATAAAGGTGATGAGGATGCGGGTGAGCGGGCTTTCCACATCGACCTGTAGCCCAATGCTTGCAGCGACATAGCCGATGGCGGACTTGGCCATTCCATTGACGCCGATGGGCTGGTTGGTCAGCGCGTCCTGCAAGAGGCCGATGACTGCGCCGGTTAAGGTTCCGGCAATGGGGCTGCGGCGGCTGACTGCGAAGAAAAGGACGACAATCAGTGGCAGATCGAGCAGCGAGAAGCGCGGAAGCAGCTTGGGAACAAAGGCCTGCAAAAAGATCGCCAGCAGCGGCACAAACAGCGTGACGAGCGGCGAGAAGGTGTGCTGCTCGAGTTCCTGACGGGATGTGTAGCTGCGGTTGAGCATTCTTTTACTGGTTTTGTGGTGCGGTCTGGGTGCCGGGCTGTGTATTGGCCGGGTTACTGGTTTGGGGAGCCTTACGCGGCTTCTGCTGTCCGCTGCTCGGCGCATTGCCTGGTGAAGTCGGTGATGGAGCTGATGGAACAGCCGTATTTTGGTAGGTGCTTCTCGCTCCGGGGGTCAGATCGGTAGCCGGAGGTGTGTCACCCGGGGTATAGCGGTCGGGATGAATTGTAGGCAGCGGATGCGGGATCGGCGGAGTGGTAGCCGCCGCCGGGGCTGTCGTGCCCGGAGCACCCGGAGTGGTGGGAGCTGCCGGTGGAAGGCTGGGCAAGCGGTCGGCCATGACCTCTGCGGCGGAGCGGGCGGAGGCTTCAGCGGCAGCCTCGGCATCGGCGGCAGCCTTGGCTTTGATGGCAGCGGCAGCAGCGGCTTGGGCCTCAGCGGTGGAGGCTCCAATGGCCAGGTCTTTTTGAGCCGCGGCGGGCAGCGTGGACTGTGTCCCGGTAATCACGAGCACTTCTTCGAGTTGGGAGAGGTTCGCCGCGGGTTTGATGGTGATGGCCGTGTAGGGCTGGTGGTCTGGGTCGGGCGCGATGGACTGGATGGTGCCGACGGGAAGGCCGCGGGGAAAGATCTGGTCGCCGCCCGAGGTCAAGACCGTCTCGCCGGGCTTGATGCGCGAGTCGGCGGTGAGATTGTTGATCTGAACCTGGCCATTGGGGGTGCCATGAAGGATGGCGAGGATGCGTGTGCTGCTGAGCAGGACTCCCGCGCCGGAGGTGGGGTCGCTGATGAGCAGCACCTGGGCGGTATGGGGAAATACATCCCGGATTTTCCCGACGATGCCGTCAGGGGTGATGACGGCCATGTCGGGGCGAAGGTGGAAGTCCGCTCCCTTGTCGATATAGAGGATGTGGGAGAGGTCGGTTCCGCTGGTACCGATGACCTGGGCAGCAACCGTCGAGGCAATGTAGTGCTGTTGGAAGGCGAGCAGCGCCTGCAGGCGATGGCCCTGAATGGCGTCTTCGGCGAAGGCGGCCTGTTCGAGGCGAAGACGGGCGATCTGCTTCTGAAGGTCCTGGTTCTGTTGGCGAACATTGCGCAGGTTCACGTAATTCGACCAGGCGGTGCGGGTGTCGAAGCCGATGAAGTGGAAGAATCGCTCGAAGGGGGTGACGCCGGCCACGACCCAGTAGCGCATGAGTGTGACGTCGTGGCTGTCGGGCGCGCCCGATTCGACGGGGCGGCGCACCTGGATAGCGAGGCCGATGGTCTGCGCGAGCAGCACCGCCACCAGGACGAGAACGTTCTTGAAACGTGTAAAGAAAGATTCCATGCGCTGCAACTATTATGTGCGAGATGACAGAGATCGTGGGGAGATACGGGGTAACTCCTTTGGGTAAGAGCTGCTGCTTTGGAACAGATTGATCATGCGATGTGAGGAGCATACCCCAGGGGCTAAAGCCCCAATTGTCGAAGTCTTTGAGAGGGCCAAGGCTGAAGCCTTGGCGTACCCAGAGGCAACAGCAAGCGCACTAAAAAAATACGAGGAAGACAAGAACGCAAGGCCGGGGTGTTAGTAGCGCCAGCTTTTGGTGTCAGCTCCGGACGGTGCAGTCTTTAACATGTGCTCGACCATCTGCGGGATGACACGCTGCGCCCAGTTGTCGCGGTTCTGCTCCATGGTGTACTCGGACGGACCTCCGCTATAGCAGTGGGGCATGCCGGGGCCGTATTGGAAGGTCGCATCGGAGTGGGGGTTGCGGGTGTCGCTGAGCGCGGACTGGAGAAGGTGGACGGCGTTGTTGAGGAAATAGGTGTCGCCATCGCCGACTGTCAGATGCAGTTTGCCCTCGAGCTTCGGACCGAGCGTTGGCCAGTCGCGCTGCATGATGGCGGTGAGGTCATAGTGATCGTGCCAGTAGGCCACAGTGGACTTGTCGATGTCGCCGGTGAGGGGGTCGATGACCTCTTTGGGGTAGCCGTCGGGGCCTGCGGGAGAGAAGACGGCCTGCCAGATACCCCACTGGTCGGTGGAGCGGCCGTGAGTGCCGAGGACGTACTCGTAGCGGTAACTGCCTCCGGTGTCGGCGATGACGGAGCCGTCAGGCTTGCGGTCGGCGGCGATGGGAACTTCACCGAAGTCGCCGCGACGGACGAAGGCGTTGGTGTCAGTGTAGAGATCGACGTTCTGGTAGGCGTGGAAGTCTATCGGGTCGGGGCAGGCGGTGTAGGTGCCGTTGTACATGTCCGGATAGAAGACCTGGGTAGCGAGTGACTCCCATCCGCCGGTGCTTCCGCCGAAGGTGGCGCGCGCCCAGCCCTGTCCGATGCCGCGGTATTTTTGCTCGATAGCGGGAATCAGCTCTTCGTTAATGGCCGAGCCATAGGGGCCAACGTTAGCCGAGTCTACGTCATAGGAGTCGTCGTAGTAAGGATTGGCGCTCTGAACATAGATGAGGATGACACGAGGAAGACGTCCCGAGGTCCAATCCTGAAAAAACTTGTAGCCGGCGGCGAGATGCGCCAGGTGAGCTTCGCCAGATGGCGGAGGTGTGGTGATGAACGGGACAGGAGCAGCGAAGCCGGGGTGGTAGTGGTCCTGATAGACGACCAGAGGGTAGTGGGCGTCGGGGTGAGAGTCGAAGCCATCGGGAAGGAGTACCCATACGCCAAGGTACATGTCCCGCCCCCAGAACCGGCTCAGCTTTTCGCTGCGGAAATGGATGTACTTGAGCCACTTTGCGGCAGGATCGTGGGCAGCGATGAAGGCGGGGTCACGGTCGGTGCCCTCAATGGGAGCAATCACTTTATCGAGGGTGAGCTTGAGCGTCTGCTTCGACTCTGGGTCGATGTGGAGCTTGACCGGCGTGTTGTACGGGTTGCCGGGCTTACGGTTCCAGTGCTGCCCCTCGCCCTTGTCCGGCGGCAGCCAGAGGGTCTTGCCCGAGGCAAGGTGGAACTGCTCGTAAACGTTGAAGACGGCCTGTACATTGTAGTCGCCGGGTTCGAGGTCGGCGAGCGATCTGCGCGGATAGCCAATGGTCTTATCGTCTACGACGATGGGGTGGTTGGGGGCAAGGTCGGCCACGTCCACACCGAACGCCTGTGCGGAGACGTAGGTCTCTTCGAGCTGCATTCGAGGCTCGGGGCTGTTCTTCTTCGCTATCACCAGGATGAGATGGCCGGTGAGAGGTGCGTTGGCCGGGATGGTGACTTCAATGCGCTGCGCGAACGACGGTGAAGCAATCAGGAAGGCGGCGACTAGGACAAGAACAGAGCGCATGGATTGCCTCGGATAGGCGTTGCATTTCGAAGGGTAAGGATAACAGGTGAAAATCATTCGAAACAGTAGCGCAAGTCCGCATCCCCGGCGAGAACGCGCCAGAGATGCAGATATCTCCCGCTCTACTTCGGCTGGAAGACGAGCGGCGTGAAATGGACGAGGTTATCGCGCCACACCAGCCAACTATGCAAGCCCGGCGTCTCGACGCAGCCGCGACAGCGCATAATTGAGTGATGCCCTTTCGTTCTGGTTTTGTCTCCATCATTGGCCGGCCTAATGCCGGTAAGTCCACCTTGCTGAATGCCCTGCTGGGGCAGAAGCTCGCGATTGTGACGCACAAGCCGCAGACGACGCGGACGCGGATTCATGGCGTGCTTGAGGTCCCACTGAAAAAGAAGGGCAAGGGAGAGCCGGGACATCCAGCAGCGCAGGTGGTGCTGGTGGATACGCCGGGGGTGCATAAGCCAGAGACTCAGCTCGACAAACGCATGATGCAAGAGGTGCATGATGCGCTGGAGTCGCGTGACGCCGTGCTGTTTATTGTGGATGTGACCCATCGACTGGCGAAGACCGGATCGGAAAAGACTACCGGGCGCATGGCGATGAGCGCCGCCGAGGATGACTTTGCGCTGTCTCTGGTAAAGAAGCTGGAGTGCCCGGTGATTTTGGTGCTAAATAAGATCGACGCCGTGCGTAAGGAAGAACTGCTGCCGCTGATTGCGCACTGGAGTTCGCTGCACGATTTTGCCGAGGTCGTGCCGATCTCAGCACGAAAGAAGGAAGGGCTGGAGCTACTGCTGGAGAAGATCGTCGGGCAGTTGAAGGAGGGGCAACGGTATTTTCCGAAGCATCAGTTAACCGACCAGCCGGAGCGGTTTCTTGTGGCAGAGCTGATTCGCGAGAAGATTCTGATGCTGACGGGAGAAGAGGTTCCCTATGCGACCGCTGTAGTGATTGAGCGGTACGAAGAACCTGCCTCGCTGAAGAAGATGAAGGATGGAAAGTTGCCGGTGACCAAGATCGCGGCTGCGATTTACTGCGAGCGGACGGGGCAGAAGGCAATCCTGATTGGCAAGCAGGGAGAGATGCTCAAACGGATTGGCACAACGGCTCGCAAGGATATCGAAGGCCTGCTGGGTACGCGGGTGTTCTTAGAACTCTTTGTGAAGGTGCAGGAGGAGTGGCGCAGCTCGCGCGGCTTTGTCGAAGATTTGGATTGGCGGCGGCAGTTAGAGGAGATCGCCGAGAAACAGATGGGCGAAGAGAAGTAATCCTGCTGTGTTATTCCTTGACACTGACGCCGAGGGTCTTCATCTTGCGGTAGAGATGGCTGCGTTCGAGGCCGAGGGATTCGGCGGTACGGCTTACGTTGCCGTGGTTTTCGTCGAGCTTCTTCAAAATGTAATCGCGCTCGTAGGCTTCGCGTGCTTCGAGCAGCGAGGCGAACTCTTCGCCACGGTTGAGGCGGCCTGATTCGGTGATCTTGCCGGGGCCGCGGTAGACGAGCATGGGCAGATGTTTCCGCTCGATGCGCTGCGTCTTGGGGTTGAGGATGAGGACGCGCTCAACGAGATTGCGCAGCTCGCGAACGTTGCCGGGCCAGTGGTATTGGCGAAGTGCGGTGAGGGCATCTTCGGTCATCTCGACGTGAGGCCGACCATACTGCTGGCCGAACTCCTGTAGAAATTCTTTGGCAAGCAATGGAATGTCTTCCTTGCGGTCGCGAAGTGGCGGAACGAAGAATGGGATGACGTTGAGGCGATAGAAGAGATCTTCGCGAAAGTTGCCACGGGCGATCTCCTCCTCGAGGTCCTTATTGGTCGCGGCTATGACACGGACGTCGACGTGGATCGGGTGCGAGGCTCCGACGGGGAGGAAGCGCTGCTCGTCCAGCGCGCGAAGCACCTTGGCCTGCGTCTTGAGGCTCATGTCACCTACTTCATCGAGAAAGAGGGTTCCGCCATCGGCGCGTTCAAAGGTGCCCTTCTTTTCCTGCGGGCCGCTGGTTCCGGCAGGAACGGCTCCGTGACGGTAGCCGAAGAGTTCGCTTTCGATGTAGTCCTCGGGGATGGCGGCGCAGTTAAGCTCAACGAAAGGACGGTCTTTGCGCAGGCTTTCGGCGTGCATGGCCCGGCCGATGAGTTCCTTGCCGGTGCCGGATTCGCCGAAGATGAGGACGCGGCCGTTCGTGGGAGCCATTAACTTGATCTGCTGACGCAACGCCTTCATAGGCACGCTCTGGCCGGTGACAGTTCCCTTCACCGCGAGCTGACGCGAAAACTCCTCGTTGTCTTCGCGCATCTGGCGGGCCTTCATCGCATTCTTCAGAACGATGAGCGTGCGGTCGAGCGAGAGCGGCTTTTCGAGGAAGTCGTAGGCTCCAAGCTTGGTCGCGCGCACGGCAGCCTCAATCGTTCCGTGGCCGCTGATGATGACGACCTCGGGAACATTGGCGCGATCGAGCGTGCGGATCTCGGCTAGGGTTTCGAGGCCGTCGCGGTCGGGCAGCCAGATGTCGAGCAGAACGACATCGTAGGCAGCGTCGCGCAGCAGCTCGAGCGCCTCAGTCGCGGTGGCGCTGGTGGTGACGAGGTAGCCCTCTTCGCGCAGGATGCTCTCGAGCGATTCGCGGATCTCAGCTTCATCATCAACGATAAGAACGTGGTTCAAGCAGGGCCTCCATGGCCGTTGGTGATGGTGCTTGGGAGTTCGAGCTCGCTGTCGGTGCTGACTGCCGCTCTTAGTTCGATGGTGAATTTGGCACCGGCGGGAAAGTTCTTTTCGGCGCGAATCGTTCCCTGGTGCTCCTGAATAATTTTGGCGGCGATAGCGAGGCCGAGGCCGGTGCCGCGCTGCTTGGTAGAGAAGTAGGGAAGGAAAAGGCGCTCGCGCATCTCGTCGGTGAGGCCAGTGCCGGTGTCAGCGATGGAGAGCTCCACCATTCCGTTCTCGAGTTGCGCAGTACTGATGCGAAGTTCGCGGAGAAGGCTCTGCTGCATGGCCTCTGCAGCATTGTCGATGAGGTTGCCAAGGGCGCGCTTAAGTGCCTCAGGATCGGCCATCACCAGTGGCAGGCCGGAGGGCATTTTTTTGATGATCGCGATGTTCTGCATGCGCCCGGCAAACAGCGCCAGCGCGTTTTCGACGATGGTGTTGAGATCGGCAGGACGAGGTCGTGCCGTGGGAAACTCAGCCAGCGCGGCAAACTGATCAACGAGCGACCGCATGCTCTCAACCGACGAGCTAATGACTTCGCTGCAACGGCGGATGACGGCGGGCGACGGCGACTCGATGTTGTGGTCAGCGAGCGTGGTAGAGACGCGGTCGATGTGGCGGTGAATCTGCTCGGCGCTGAGGCTGATGGGGGTGAGCGGATTTTTAATCTCATGCGCGACGCGGCGAGCTACCTCCTTCCACGCAGATTGCTTCTGAGCGCGAAGGAGTTCGGTCGCGTTTTCAAGGACGAGGACGTAGCCGCGATGTTCGCGGCTCATGCGATCGTGCTTACCCGGAGTCTCAAGCAGAGCGACGGTGGCGAGCAGGTTGAGGCTGCCGCCGAACCTGTCGTTGAGGCGCGCGACCTCGATCTCACTAGAGGCAGACCCCATGCGGTGGCTGCGCTTGATGAGGTGATCGATGACGTCAGCGACCTCAGGCGGGAAGACCTCTTCGATGACGCGGCCAAGGAAGGGGCGTTGACCGCCGGGGTCCATCATCTCGCTGAGGGCGCGGTTGGTGAGGACGATGCGGCGGTCGGCATCGAGCGTGGCGACCCCGTTGGGGATGGTTTCGAGCATCGTCTCAAGCTCGCTGCGGCGGGCTTCGAGCGCGGCGTTGGCTGCACTGAGCTGAACGGTGGAGTGCTCAACAGCGCGGCGGCTGCCTTCAAGATCGGCGGCCATGTGGTTGAAGCTGCGAACGAGCTCGCCCAACTCTTCGGTGGCGCCTTCGTCCACGCGATGGGCGTAGTCTCCGGCGGCGATGGCCTCCATCGCATCGCCCAGGGCTTCAACGGGCCGCGTGACCTGTTTAGCGATGTGGAGCGCCAGCCAACTGGAGGCGAAGAGCGCGAGGATCGTCATCATGAGCAGAAGGCTCATGTAAAGATTTCTGATCTGGCGGCGCTCGCGAAAGAGCACCCAGTAGGCTGCTGCCTCTTTGCGCAGGTGGGCCATGGTCGTGGCCATACCAAAGGGCATGGGCAGGCCGACGACGACGATGTTGCCGCGCTGAATGGTTGTAGCGGCGAGCGCGTAATCGGTCTGGCCGAGCGAAAAGATAGGAGCATCGCTGCGCTGCGCGGCGGCGAGAATCGCAGCGTCGGTGGGGGTGGTGCGCGGTGCATGCGCGCCCGATGCAGCCCCGGCTTCATCTGCGGGCGACTCCGGCAGCCATGGCTTTACCTCGGCGGTCGCCCCGTCTCGCTGAGGCATCTGGAAGCTGGCGATAGCGCGCCCATCGTGATAGACGATGGCGAATCCGTTCTGCAACGTGATCTCATGCTGACGCAGAATGGTGTCGATCGCCTCATGATCTTGCCGCGACGTTGGCTTCGTTGTGGAGTCTGCCTCCTGATGTGGAGCAAGCCGTGAGGCTCCCCGGCCCCGGCGCGGCCTGCGCACCTGCCGGCGGGCAGGCTGGATGACCGGCTTTTGTTCGGGAGCAGCACCTGCGGCGAGGATGCTCGATGCGATGGAATCAGCCTCGACGCGCGCGTTCGCCGTGGAGTATTGGGCGAGCGCGAGTGCCATGTGGTTACTATCGTCGCGCATCTGCGTCACCGGCTGCGAGAACCAGCGGTCGACGGCACGGTTCATCAGCAGATAGCTGAACGCGAACATGAAGACGATGGGCAAAAAGCTCACCAGCACCGCACCCCAGAGCATTCGCGTGCGCAGGCGCGATCCCATGACGCGGCTGCGCTGGTCCGCGTAGAGCTTGAGCATGTTGCGGACCAGCAATACAAGAATGATGACGAAGAGCAGGAACACCACAATCGACAGTCCGGTGAACAGGAAGATCTGCTCGAGATTGACGGGATGTGGAAGCCGCGGCGAATTAAATGCGTTGAGCGTGATGAGCACTATCAACAGCACAAGAAAGCACACGCCGAGGGCGATGATCAGAAGCTTTCGCCGGTTTGGGTTGGTGGGCATGGCCGTGCTCCTCGCTCCCCTGATTATAGGCAGCGAACGCTCCCGCTTTCTGCGTATGCTTCAGTTCACCAGGTTAATGACGGGCTGCCAGTCACGTCCCTGGGCAGTCGCGACCGCAGCGTAGGTAAGCACACCGTTGTAGGTGTTGACCCCCTCCGCAATTCCCTTATCTTCGCCGATAGCGGCCCTGGCTCCCAGGCGAGCCAGCTTTAATACGTAGGGAAAGGTCGCATTGGTAAGCGCAAGGGTTGAGGTATTCGGCACCGCCGCCGGCATATTGGTGACGCAATAGTGGACGACACCATTGACCTCGTAAGACGGATCGCTGTGTGTGGTGGGGTGCGCGGTCGCGATGCAACCGCCCTGGTCGATGGCCACATCGACGATCACCGCGCCCTTCTTCATTCGCTCAACCATCGTCCGGGTGACGATCTTGGGCGCTGCCGCGCCCGGAATGAGAACACCTCCGATGACCAGGTCGGCCTCACAGACGGCGCGCTCGATGTTGTAACTGTTGGAAGCCACGGTAAAGACACGGCCGTTGAATATATCGTCCAGTTCGCGCAGGCGATTCAGGTTCAGGTCGATCAGCGTAACCTTTGCGCCCATGCCGAGCGCAATCTTGGCCGCGTTAGTTCCGACGATGCCGCCGCCGATGATGCAGACGTTGCCGGGAGCGACACCGGGGACTCCGCCCAGCAGAACACCCCGACCGCCATGCTCCTTTTCAAGATAGGCTGCCCCGACCTGTATGCTCATGCGCCCGGCCACCTCGCTCATAGGCGTAAGCAGGGGGAGACCTCCGGTGCGGTCGCGCACAGTTTCATAAGCAATACCGATGACTTCGCTGTTCAGCAGCGCTTCGGTAAGAACGGGAACTGGCGCGAGGTGAAGGTAAGTGAATAAGACAAGCCCCTCGCGGAAGTGGCGATACTCCTTTTCGACAGGCTCCTTGACCTTGACGATCATCTCGGCGAGTCGCCACACGTCGTGTGCAGAGCCGACGATCTCCGCCCCTGCAGACTGGTACTCGTCATCGGGCATCGCGGAGAGCGCACCGGCGTCATGCTCAACCAGCACTTCGTGGCCAGCCTCGACCAGCGCCTTCACGCCGGCAGGCGTGACACCCACACGGCTCTCGTGATCCTTGACCTCTTTGGGAACGCCGACGATCATATTGCCTCTCAATATATCTTCGTTCGATGAACAACCTTTAACTAACTTTTCACTGTGTTGGATGCACTAAAGCCCGGTGTCGCACCACCTATCTACCGATTCCCGTACACTGGATAGAGGCATCCTTAACTCCCCGCATGATTGCCACTACCGAAAAACTCGCGTTCAAGGACACGACTGCCTCTGTCCTTCTCGATCTGCTCCGCGGAATCGCTGCGTTGCTTGTCCTGCTGGAGCATTGGCGCAACCTCCTGTTCCGCGATTATCCGCAGTTGACCGCACACAAGACACTGCTGCTTTTGCCGTATGCGCTGAGCGCTGCAGGGCATCAGGCAGTCGTCATCTTTTTCGTGCTGAGCGGGTATCTGATCAGCGGCAGTGTCTTCCGCATGTTCGAGCGAAACCAGTGGAGCTGGCGCGGATATCTGACCCATCGCCTTGTACGTCTGTGGGTCGTTCTGATCCCCGGTCTGCTGCTATGCACACTCTGGGACAACCTTGGCATTCATCTGCACATGGCACCCGATCTTTATCAGGGACTGGTTGCCAATCACCTTACGGGCGACATTCACCGCTCGCTGACGACACGTGCCTTCTTCGGCAACCTGTTCTTTCTCCAGTCCCTGCTGGTTCCTGTGTTCGGATCGAACGGCCCGCTATGGTCTCTGGCCAACGAGTTCTGGTATTACCTGCTCTTTCCCCTGGGACTGATCACGTTGCGGCGGCAGACCGCGCTACCGCAGCGGATTCTCTCGGGAGTGCTATTTCTGGCAATTGCCTGGTTCGTACGCCACGGCATTCTTCTGCTCTTTCCTGTGTGGCTGGCCGGAACCGTACTTGCACTGCTTCGTGCGCCTCGTCTCAGCATGCGTACCCGCATCATTACGGCAGTCCTTTACTCTCCCTTGGCGTTTCTCTTCGCCAAGGCACATGGCATCCCGAACCTGCTATCGGACTACCTGTTTGGTGTCGCCACATTCGTCTTTCTCTGGGTCCTGCTCTCGGCGACAGGGCGTGCTCACCCGGACACGTTGTTCGCCAGAGTCTCCCGTGCCCTGGCCCGGTCCTCTTACACGCTCTATGTCGTGCACGTCCCCTTTGTCCTGTTCCTGACAGCCGTATTTTTGGGCAACCAGCGTTGGGTGCCCGATGGACCGCATATCCTGAAGGGGCTGGCTGTCCTCGCAGTCACGCTGATCTATGCCAACCTGGTGGCGGCGGCAACCGAGTTCCGCACCGACAGCATTCGCCGCTGGATCGAGATCAAAATGGGACTGGCGAAAAAACCAAATCGGAACAAGCAGGCCTCAACCACCTAAAGCCCGTCTACACTTCCGCCGATTGCTCTAACACGGTGGATTACACTACTGATAGTCTCTTTTCAGGAAACGAACTCCGAAAATCTATGTCTTCAAACAGCTTTCAGATGCGATATTCGCGCATACACAATATGCGGTCTCTCTTCAGCCTCTTTTCGAGCGACCTGGCCATCGACCTCGGCACCGCAAATACGCTGGTTTTTGCCCACGGCAAGGGCATTATCGTCAACGAGCCATCGATCATCGCGGTCAACAAAATCACCAATGAAGTCGAGGCCGTTGGTAAGGAAGCCAAGGAGATGCTGGGCCGCACACCCGGCAACATCGTCGCGATCAAGCCGATGAAAGACGGCGTGATCGCCGACTTCCGCCATACGGAAAAGATGCTGAACTACTTTATCCAGAAGGCGCACAACCGCAAGATGATGGTGCATCCGCGCATCGTCATCGGCGTCCCCAGCGAGATTACGCAGGTGGAAAAGCGCGCCGTTATGGACTCGGCCTATCGCGCCAAGGCCAGCGAGGTTCATCTGGTGGAACAGGCCATGGTCGCCGCGATCGGCGCTGGTCTTCCCATTACGGAGCCGGGCGGAAACATGGTCGTCGACATCGGCGGCGGGACGACGGACATCGCAGTGATCTCGCTGGCGGGCATCGTCTACTCGCGCTCGGTACGCATGGCCGGCAACCAGATGGACGAAGCGGTCATGACCTACCTCAAGCGCAAGTACAACCTGCTGATCGGTGAACGTACCGCCGAGCAGATCAAGATCTCGCTGGGCTCGGCGTTTCCGCTGGACAAGCCGATTGAGATGGAGGTCAAGGGGCGCAACCTCATCGAAGGCGTGCCCAAGACGATCACGATTGAGGACTCCGAGATTCGCGAGGCACTCAGCGAGTCGATCTCGACTATTATCAACGCCATTCGCGTGGCGTTGGAACGGACCCCTCCTGAGCTCTCTGCCGATATCTCCGACCGCGGTATCGTGCTGACCGGCGGCGGCGCGCTGATTAAGAATCTCGACAAGCGCATCCGCGAAGAGACGGGCCTGCCTGTCTCGATTGCAGACGATCCGCTGGCTTCGGTTGTGCTTGGAACCGGAAAGATGCTCTCCGACTTCAAACTGCTGCGTAAGATCTCAATCGACTAATTCCCTACTGAAAAGCGGAGGCAGAGATTATTCCCTGCCTCCGCTTTTTTGCTGGCTTAGGCTTTAAGCCGTCGCTGGCGGATGCGTCAGGCTGACGCGGATGCGGTCGATGCGGCGGTCAGTACTGGCAAGAACCTCCAGCCGCAGGCCGTCTTCTTCGACCACCTCGCCCGGCAGTGGAATGTGGCCTGCCATCTCCGAGACCAGGCCACCCACCGTTGTGGATTCATAGTGCTCCGGCAAGTGCAGCTCGGGGGCCTCTCCCTTGTCCTCCGCGTCTGCGGATTCAATATCTTCGGCAGGCCGCGTCGATTCACTCAGATCTTCGGCAAAGAGGTCGCGCAGCCGCGAGATCTCGAAGCTGCCCGAGACAATATAGGAGCCCCCCTCTTCGCGGACTGGAGTATCGTCGTCCTCGGCGGTATCGTGCTCGTCGGCGATGTCACCCACGATAGCTTCGATCAGGTCTTCGATCGTGACCAGCCCTGCGACCCCGCCGTACTCGTCGATGACGATGCTCATATGCTGCTTCTCACGCTGCATCTCGCGCAGCAGCTCGGCAACCCTCTTCGTCTCCGGCACAAAGGCCGCCGGACGCTGTAACTGGGCTACGCTGCGTGCGCTCGCCTCGCTGTCGGCAATCTGCAGCAGGTCGTGCGCGAAGATGATGCCTGTGATGTTATCGAGCGAGTTGGAGTAAACCGGAACGCGAGAGAAGACGTGCTTCGCAATCTCTTCAGTAAAGCGTTGGAGGCTCATGCTGCCAGGGACGGCAAAGACCTCAGGCCGCGGTGTCATGACCTCATGCACCACCTTGTCTCCGAACTCGACTACGGAGCGCACCAGATCGCGGTCGGACTCTTCGAGGATGCCCTCTTCCTCACCAGCTTCGAGCAGCGCCTCCATCGCCTCCGATGGATGCTCCTCTTCCTGAGCGTCCTCCGGCTCGGCGAGCGCCGCAATCGAGAGCAGCAGTCCCAACAGAAGTGTGACCGGCAAAATGAGATAAAAAAGCGCCTGCAGCAGATATCGGATACGCGCGATCCACACGCCGCGCGTGCGGGTAAAGAGGATCTGCGGCACGAGACGGTCGAAGATAAGGATAAGCAGGATGATCTCGAAGACCGCGAGAGCAATCTCAGAGCCGCTGGGGCTGCGCGCAAGCGTTGGCCGCAGAGGCGTAGTGGTATAGAGCCGCAGCCCCATCAGCAGCGCAATCGCAGCCACACTGAGCTGGCGCAGGACCGAAGCCGACAGCGCGACCGACTCGCGTCCCAGCCCCAGCTTCGGCTCGACGAACTGCTCCCATATGTCGATGTTGTCCTGATACTCCCGGGCAAGGAACTTGCCCATCTCCGAGTAGACGCGGTCAACATACGCGGCGAGCGTCAGGATGACCAGCAGCACGGCAAAGATGAGGAAGTAAAGAGGAGTCATGCTCTCCTCCTGCGTTTTGTGCCAGATTTTGCCGAAGACACGCGCCCAATCAACGTGACGGGCAACCGCAGCTTACGTCGAAGCTCGGCTTCGCGTGAGGCCATCTCACCGTTGTCTGTCTCATGGTCTAACCCCGAGAGATGCAGTAGCCCATGCAGCAGCAGAATACGGACCTCGTCGCACAATGTATGGCCAAAGGCCGCAGCCTGACGAGCAGCGGTATCGAGTGAGATCGCCAGATCGCCTGCATGGCCATAGGGATTTTCGGCCGCGGGAAAGCTCAGCACATCGGTGGCCTTGTTCTTATGGCGAAAGGTCTTGTTCAGACTGCGCAGCGTCGCATCGTCGGCCAGCAGAACATCGACGTCGCCACGCAGGCCAACTGCCTCGCGAGCGCGGTTGAGAAAGCGCGTCAAGCCCGATTTTGAAAGCTCAGAGGCCTCGGGATGGTCGATGTTGATCATCGCGCCTGACTCTCCCCGGAACGTGTGTAGACGCGAACGTAGTCGACTAGCATCTTCTGCGGAAACTTCGTCGTCGCGTCGGGATTTCCCGGCCACGCGCCACCCACAGCGACGTTCAAAATAATGAAGAATGGATGGTCGTAGACCCACTTCGTTCCCGGCGGCAGATCGGCCGGCGTACGCTCGGCGACGAGCTTGTCATCGAGGAAGAACTTGATATCGTTCGGTGCCCACTCTACCGCGTAAAGATGGAAGCCGGTATTGACGGCCTCTCCCGCAGGCAGAAAGTATTTTTTCGAGATGCCGTGTGAGCCACTGTAGCCCGGCCCATGCAGCGTGCTGTAGCTGATGGAAGGCTCGCCGATGTTCTCGAAGATGTCGATCTCGCCACACTTCGGCCAACCGACCGAATCGATGTCATCGCCCAGCATCCAGAAGGCAGGCCAGATGCCTTTGCCCAGCGGCAGCTTAATGCGAGCCTCAAAGCGCCCATATGCCTGCGAGAACAGGCCCTTCGTCCGAATACGGGCCGAAGTGTATTGACGCGCAACGCCGTCATCCCCGGTATAGTTCTCTTTTCGCGCAGTAATGATGAGGTCGCCGTTCTTCTGCTGCACATTTGCCGGACGGCTAGTGTAACTCTCCAGTTCGTTATTTGGGTTTTTTCCGCCGATGTCGAACGACCACTTCGCCGGATCGGGAGCCGAGCCCTTCGAGCCGTTGAACTCGTCGCTCCATGTGAGCTTCCATTGGGGAGAGACAGAAGAGGCTGACTGCGTCAGTCCAGCACTTGCAAACAGCAGAATCACACAGCTCAAAAAAACGAGGCGCAGGAATTGCTTCGAGCCGGACTTCCGCTTCGAGGGCGCGGCAGCGGAGATGGAGAGTCTACTTGGGGGTTCGATGTCGATCATCGCAGAAAAAGGAACCAGCAAGGCTGGCGATAGTCTCTGCTGTTGATGGTATCGCATCTGTCAGCGCTCAATTGCAAAAATGCTCAGTGGGCTTTGCGAAGATCGTCCACTGTGGGAACCCCAACTAGGATGAGCAGCGAAAAAGCCAAGGGCAGAAAGAACAGAAATCCCACATGCCGAAAGCTCAGCGCTCCCGACAGGCCACCAAAAAAGAACAGCCCAATCAACGACAGTAACAGCCGCAGCTTCTGCCGGTCAGCCAGTACCTTTGGTGTTTGCGGATTACCTTTGAAGCCGTTCCAGTAAAAGAGCTTTCCCAATTCGATGCCGATATCAGTCACGATACCGGTCATGTGCGTTGTGCGAATCTCTGCATGCGAAATCTTAGTGATGATTGCATTTTGTAGCCCCATAGTGAAACAGAGCAGAAGCGTAATCATCGACACCAATACCCATTTCGGATGTTCCAGAGACCTTCCGATGCAACAGAAAGAGATCAGGAGAGCGGCCTCTACGAGCAGGGGGAGTGTATATTCGCTGCGCAGATTTCGCCGCCGCCCCCAGTTGACGAGGATGGCAGTGCAGGCAGCGCCGATCAAAAATGCCAATAGAGCGCTAAAGCCGGACAGCCACAACCCCACATCGCCCATGGCAAGGTTGCCTGCCATCGACGAAACGACTCCCGACATGTGCGAGCTGTAATGCCTGACGGCGAGATAGCCTCCCGCATCCGTGGCTCCGGCGACAAAAGCCAGAACGAGGGCGAGATGGCGGTTAGCGCGCTGGCTACGTTCTTTTCCCGTCAAACTGCGCAGATATTGGATCGGCATGCGTGCACAATTATCTTCGCATGCCGATATAAATCCCACTCACGATGGTTTCCTCACTGTGGCTTGGCAACAGGCTGCGCAGGTTCAATGGCGGTGAGGTTGGCATCAGGCAAAACGCCATCGCCAATGGGCAGCGGAAGTTGCTGTTGCGCGCGTCCATAGCTGTCGTAAGCACGAACAATGCGCTGCACGAGCTGGTGGCGCACGACGTCTACATCCTCAAAGTGGCAGAAGCGGATGCCTTCCACGCCGTCTAGAACATTCAGCGCTTCAAGCAGTCCCGATTTCTTTGGATTGGGCAGGTCAGTCTGCGTCAGGTCGCCGGTAATGACGGCCTTCGAGTTGTTGCCCATGCGCGTGAGGAACATCTTCATCTGTTCCATGGTCGTGTTCTGTGCCTCATCCATGATGATGAAAGCGTCATTGAGAGTGCGGCCGCGCATAAACGCCAGCGGAGCCACCTCGATGACATTGGTCTCCAGCATCTTGTCGACCTTCATGGGATCGAGCAGATCGTAGAGCGCGTCGTAGAGCGGGCGCAGGTAAGGGTCGACCTTCTCCTGCAACGATCCGGGCAGAAAGCCCAATCGCTCGCCAGCTTCGACCGCAGGACGAACAAGAATGATGCGGCTGACTTTCTTCGACATCAGCGCCGAAGCGGCCATCGCAACTGCCAGATAAGTTTTGCCCGTACCGGCAGGTCCCAGTCCGAAGACCATGTCGCTTTGCTCGATGGCCTCGATGTACTTTCGTTGATTGGGCGAGCGCGGCTGCACCATGCGCTTTACCCCGGCGGAGCGCTGCTTGCCGGAGTCGACCAGCGAGCGCAGCGTAATTGAAGGATCGGCCACCACGAGCCTTAACATACCGTTGAGCTCGCCGTTGGAGAGATTGACACCTGATTTACGGAGAGAATCAAAATCCGTGAAAACACGTTCGACCCGGTCGATACTGGCGGCGTCTCCGGTCACCTGGATAGCGTCGGAACGAAGGTCAATCGTGACATGAAGACCATCTTCGAGCAGCTTGAGGTTTTCGTCGTGGGTCCCGTACAGGGGCTCAATGCCGGGAGTGATTTCCAGGGATTTTTTCATCAATGAGGGCGCTGACCTCCGTCAGGGAATGCTTGGTTATTGGATGCTTTGGTTTTGGATTGGTTGTGGGAGCGAAAAAGGCACGCAACACGGAAGGTGAATTCTCTGGGTGCTACGACCGGGATGGCTGAAGTTGCCAATCGTGTGCCGAAGATGGGCACAGACTAGAACGCGACGCGGATCGCGTCAAGTGGCAAATGATGAATTGACTAACATCAGGAACCATCTATTCAACTCAACGTCTTACTTTTTAGGGTGTTCCATTGCACCAGAGCGAGTCGATAGAAAACAGGAAAAGTAGGGTTCCCGTCGATTTGCTGCCCCACCAGACAATTCTTGACCATCCTGCCCAAGTTCCGTAAACTTAGAGATTGCAGGGGATGGGTCGGGCTGTGTCTATAGCCAGCCTCCGGCCTGCATCCTAAAAATCTCCCGACAGATGACGGGTTAGAGAAAAGAGTTCAGTAATGGCAAATCATGTTTCCTCGTTGAAGCGCGCACGTCAGACCGAAACCAAGACCGCGGTCAACCGCGCCAACAAGAGCAAGCTGCGCGGCACCCTGCGCACCCTGCGTGAGGCCATCGCCGCCGGCGACGCCAAGACGCTCGGTGAAGTCTACCGCTCGACCGTGTCGGTGCTCGACAAGAGCGTCCAGAAGGGCGTTCTGCACAAGAACACCGCCAACCGCTACAAGAGCCGCCTCAACGCCCGCGTCAAGGCCGTGGCGACCAACAAGGCTGCATAAACCTTTCTATCTACAAGAGATCGTCAGAGGGGCTGGCTTCCGGGATCGACCGGTGCCAGCCCTTTCTACTTTGGCCCGTCTCCATCGTTGCCCGGCGGGGTCTCTCCTGGCAACGTATACAGTGTTGGCCGTTTGCGGTGTTGCTCTGGAGCGGCATCCCCGACAGCCGTAGTTGTGACCGCTGCCGCCGGTTGAGTTGGTGGAGGTGGAGACAACGACGGAGGAGCCACCGGAGCAGTCGCCGCACTTTGTGTCGCAGGCGAGGTCGCTTTGACTGCCGAAGCAGTTTCAGCCGAAGCCGGACTCGCTGGAGCAGGCGCAGGCGTTGGCCCGGCAAATTCGATCGGCAGCTCACTTCCCTGCGGAATCATCGCCCGCGCCTCTTTCAGGTCAGACTGATCTTTCTTGCTAAGCGGGGGCAGGGGAAAGATCTCAACCGAATTCTCTCGTATGGCCGCCAGGCTCATGCCATCTGGCGACAGAGCAAAGTTTTGCCCGGCGCGCACTACCGGAGAGCAATCGACATGCAGAATCTGCTTGCCGCTATCCATCTGGTAGACGACGACGCTCTGTCCGGTGAGTCCCGCTCCCTGATCCAGGTTATCGCTGGCCGCTTCGCCCATCACGCGCCCCAGGGCAAACCGCCCGCTCGTCGGAGCGAAGGTCATAAACGTCGCCACATAGTCGCCAAAGAGGTTCTGCTCCCACATCTCTTCGCCGCGCAGATTGAACCCGCCAATTACCTGCGGCAAATCGCCGGTATGGCAGCCGAACGCGACAAACTCGCTGCTGCTGACGAACCGCGGCATCGGATTGCAAGTCGAAGCAAACGGCGCCAGCTCCTTGACTTTGCCGTTGAAAGGGTGAAAATCGAAGCCCCACTCCTGCCGTCCCTCGTCGACTATAGCGATATGTCCGGCCCCCATCGCAGCAACGCCGCCAAAGTGAGCAGCATGGGCTATACCTGCCAGTGTGGCTTCCACCACGTCGCCCGTATCCGGCAACGCCAAGCGATAGAAATTCAACGCCACCGGATCAGGATCCCCGGGCTTTCCCAGAGGCTCGGGAGCCGGTTTCGGATCGGGTCCGAACAGCGATGCCGGAGCGGCAGGTGCTGGCGGCGTCCGTTCTACTGACTCAACGATCATTAGGTCGGACTCCGGCGAGAGCAGCACCACGCCAATCCGTCGATCTGTCGTCAGAAAGTCCCGCTGCCGAAAGGGCTGTCCCGAGGTCAGGTTCGCCATCGGCGCAAACGTCGTCAACGTATCGTGAGTACGCAGCAGAAACCGCCCATGTCCCAGGCTCCACAGATACTGGCCGTTATCGTGAAGACGCCAATCCGTCCGCGCCAGCACGTGGCCCGAGGGCAACTCCACCAGCACTGCCTCGACCGTGCGGTCTTCGTCGTCTGGAGGATCGTTGGGGATGCGCTCCATCAACCGGTGAACGCCAAAGGTAAACAGCAGGTGATTGCTGTCCACATAGTTCACGGTCAGCATAGAGCTGCCCGCAGCCAAAAACTGCGGCGATTGCGGCTCGAAGCCGAGTGAATCCAAGGGGATACGAACTGCAGGCCCGCTGCCGCCGGCAAACAGCGGCGGCGCGGTCAGCAAGACCAGAAGAGCCAGCCATAAAAGCTGGCTGAGCCGTAAAGTCGCGTAAGTCCTGACGGGAACCGGCATGGCAGAGTCCGCGTATCCATCTTCATACAGCGCGCGTAGGTCTACTCTTTCACAGACGCATCCGAGCCGCCAAGGTCTGCCTTCCGCAGCCGAATTTATGGTGGTTTCGCACGTGCTGATGATACAAAGACTGAACAACGTTGAGGCATTGAGGCCTGGAGGAAAAACTGCATGTTGCAAGGATGGAAGATAGGATTTGTACGCAAGACAGCCTTTGTAGCAACTGCCGCCATCGTCGCGGCAGGTTCATGGGCTACGGCACAGACACCAACGCCAGCCCCGGCAAGCAGCCAGCCGACCAAGGTCTATTTGCCCATCCCTGCCTTTGATACCTCTTCCATCGATACCTCGGTCAACCCCTGCGACGACTTCTACAAGTTCGCTTGCGGCAAGTTCGCGGCCGACCATCCCATTCCACCCGATCAGGATGGCGTCGATAACTTCTACGCTCTCTTCAATGTCAACACGCAGCGGCTGAACGAGATCCTCACCAAGACTGCGGAGGGTGGAGCATCGCGCTCGCCCGAAGAGCAGAAGATCGGCGACTACTACAAAGCCTGCATGGATACCGATGCAATCGACGCCAAGAAGCTTGAGCCGATCGAGCCTCTGCTGAACGAGATCGATGCCATCACCAGCAAGCGAGAACTTCCTGCGCTGATCGGCAAGTTGCAGCGCATCGGCGTAGATGCATTCTTCGGCTATGGCGAGCAGCAGGACCTCAAGGACGCCACCAAGCAAATCGCATTTATTCAGCAGGACGGCCTCGGCCTGCCTGAAAAGGACTACTATCTCCGCACTGGCGCGAAGGACGAGACCATTCGTCAGCAGTACGTTGCCCACGTCGCAAAGATGCTGACTTTGGCAGGCAGTACGCCGGAGCAGGCGCAGAAAGATGCTGCGTCCATCATGGCGTTTGAGACTGCGCTGGCCAAAGGGTCCCTGAGCGTCACCGATATGCGCGATCCGGAGAAGACCTATCACCTTCAGCCGATTGCAACCTTCGAGGCCAATCTTCCCGGCGTCAACTTCGGCTCGTTTGAAGATGCCATTCACTCTCCGCACGTCAGCGAGATCAACAATGCTACGCCGCAGTTCTTCCCTGTTCTTATGCAGGAGATTCGGTCCACTGACCTTGAGACGCTCAAGGCCTACATGCGCTATCACCTGCTGACCGCGTTTGCTGGACGCCTCCCCAACCAGTTCGATCAGGAGAACTTCGACTTCTACGGACGCAAGCTGCGAGGTCAGCCCGAGCAGGCTCCTCGCTGGAAACGCTGCTCGAACTCAGTCGACGGCGCACTCGGCGAGGCGCTGGGCAAGGTCTACGTCCAGCACTACTTTGCCGGCGACAGCAAAGCCCGCACCCTTCAGATGGTTCACGACATCGAGGCCGCCATGGATAAGGACATCGACCAGCTCACATGGATGTCTCCTGCGACCAAGACTCGCGCCAAGCAGAAGCTGCAACTTGTAGCCAATAAGATCGGCTATCCGGAGAAGTGGCGCGACTACAGCAAGCTCGAAGTCAAACCCGACGATGCTCTTGGCAACTCGCAGCGCGCAATCGCATTTGAAAACGACCGCCAGCTCAACAAGATCGGCCAGCCCGTCGATCTCAACGAGTGGCAGATGACGCCGCCCACGGTGAACGCCTACTACGATCCCAGCATGAACAACATCAACTTTCCCGCAGGCATTCTGCAGCCCGCCTTCTACGATCCGAAGGAGGACGATGCCGTCAACTACGGCCACATCGGTGCCGTCATTGGCCACGAGCTTACCCACGGCTTCGACGATCAGGGACGCAAGTTCGACGGCAAGGGTAACCTCACCGACTGGTGGACTGCTGAAGATGCGAAGAACTTCGAGACGCGCACCGACTGCCTCGTCAATGAATACGGCGGCTTCACCGCGGTCGATGATGTGAAGATCAACGGCAAGCTCACGCTCGGCGAAAACACCGCAGACAATGGCGGTCTGGTGCTGGCGTACATGGCCTACCTCGAACGCGCCAAGAAGGAAGGCATCGACCTCGAAGCGAAGAAAGACGGATACACCTCACCTCAACGCTTCTACATCGCCTTCGCGCAGAACTGGTGTGAGAACTCGCGCCCCGAGAGCGTTCGCGCCCAGGTGCTCAGCGATCCGCACTCGCCCGATCACTTCCGTGCCAATGGAGCTATCGTCAACCAACCCGGCTTCGCCGAAGCCTTCGGCTGCAAGAAGGGTACGCCCATGGTTCCGGTCAACAGTTGCCGCGTCTGGTAACAACGAGCTGTATCCGTTGCAGAAAGGGCATCGCGTCGCGATGCCCTTTCTGCGTAAACCGTTGATCGTCCTAACCGCGCAGACTCATGGGCCGATGACTGACAGCCGACAGTTTGTCATAGAGCGCCTGCGGCAGCTTAAGATCAGCGGCAGCGACATTCTCTTCCAGATGCTTGACCGAAGACGTTCCCGGAATCGGCAGAGTGACCGGCGAGCGTTTGAGCAGCCACGCCAGCGCGACCTGTAGCGGAGTCGCGTCGAGTTCGCCTGCCACTTCTTTTATGACCTCATGCGCTTCCTTTGCGTGGCCGAGCGGAGCCCAGGGAAAGAATGCGATGCCATGCTGTTCGCAATAGTCGACGACATAGTCGTACTCGCGGTCAGCAAAGCTGAAGCGGTTCTGCACCGAGACAATCGGAACGATCTTACGCGCACGTTCGATGTGTTCGCGGGTAACGTTCGAGAGGCCGACGTGGCGAATCTTTCCTTGCTCGCGCAGCTTTGCCAGCGTCTCCACCGAAGCCTCGAAGGAAACCGCGTTATCGGGAGCGTGGAGCTGGTGAATATCGATGCGCTCCAGCCGCAGGCGCTTCAGGCTGCCCTCAAGCGCTTCCGTCAGATGTTTGGGGCTTGCATTGTGTGTCCACTGATTAGGGCCGGGACGCTGCCAGCCGCCCTTGGTGGCAATCACGAGACCTTTGGGGTAGGGATAGAGCGCTTCGGCGATCAGCTCTTCGGAGGTTCCCGGGCCGTAGGAATCGGCCGTGTCGATCACATTGATGCCAAGCTCGGTCGTTCGGCGCAGAGTGGCAAGGCACGCAGCCTTATCGACAGGCGGGCCCCATATTCCAGCGCCCGTGATACGCATGGCTCCGTATCCGAGCCGATTGACAGTAAGATCGCCGCCGATGGTAAACGTACCCGCGGCTGCAACGGAGAGAGATTGGTCTTTGTTCACAGAACAGCTCCTGTTTATCTTTGCGGTTAGGGGGTGAGCGGGTGCTAGTAAAATTCTTACCATCAGCTTATGCCCAGAAGTGCGGTTGCCGAAAGTCCAGGCGAAAAATTGAACCCAGAAGCAATTCGTGAGCAACTCGAGTCGATCGTTCAGGACCCTGCCTTTCGATCCAGCAAACGCTCCATTCAATTCCTGAGATATGTCGTAGAGAAGACCCTGAGTGGAGACGCCGACCAGATTAAGGAGCGGACCATCGGGGTGGAGGTCTTTGGGCGGCCTCCTTCGTACGACACCAACGAAGACCATATCGTGCGAACGGCTGCCAGCGAGCTTCGCAAGCGGCTGGCAATCTACTACGGCGAGGAGAAGCATCGCTCCGAGTTGCGCATGAGTCTTGTGCCGGGATCGTATATCCCTCAGTTCAAACTTCCGGAACCGGCAGGGGCCGTAGCTGAGACTGACGCCGGGATGGATGGAGTCGGCGGACTGGCAACCATTACCGCCGCCGAACTGGAATTGAAAGAACCTCTGGTCGTCAGCGCCGCAACAGAACGAAGCTGGAAGAACTGGTACACCGTTTCTACCGTGGCTGTGGTTTTGCTGGTGGCGGTCTTCGGGTATCTGTGGTTTCGCCCACAAAGCGCCCAGGCCCTATTTTGGAAACCGGTAGTGGAGACACCGGGAGCAGTTCTTTTGGCGGTGGGTGATGTTCCCAACGGACCACCCTCATCGACTCCGGGAGAGACAGCCTCTTCGCTCCCCATCATTCATAAGACCTCGTCGACAACCGTTCCTTTTGCCGATGCGGTGACGACGGCGCGAGTTCTGGGCGTCCTGCAGTTGCAGGGCAAGAGAGTCATGATCCGACGGGAAGAGGCCAGCTCCTTCACAGACCTGCGAGAAGGGCCGGTGGTACTCATCGGCGCCTTCAATAACGAGTGGAGCCTGAGGCTGACGCAACAACTGCGCTACAGCCTGGCGCTCGATGCGGAGAAGCACCTTATCTACATTAAAGACGCCAAGAATCCATCGCTTCGAACCTGGAGCTGGGCAACGGACAAGTCGACCGACGATCAAGGAGCTGCAGGCGGCCCAGTGCTGATGGACTATGCGCTTATCTCCCGCATATGGAACTCAGAGACGGGGCATGTCGTAATCGTCGTCGGCGGTCTTTATACCTATGGGACGGAGACCGCTGGGGAATTTCTCTCCGACCCTCAGTTGATGCAAACGATCGCAAAGCAGATACCGAAGAACTCGCATACCAACCTGCAGATTGTGCTGGGAACGACAGTGACCGATGCCGTAGCCGGCCCTCCCAAAGTGCTTGCAGTCTCGGCCGAGTAGTGGCGAAGTGGTTCGACCAAATCTAAAAGCTGCAAAATCAAGTAGCTGAAAATAAGTCACTTATTTAATTCCTGACAGTCAGGAACCGTATCTGTCTATCTTTATGTCGCTTGCGCTCGATAGAAATCGGCTTCGAATTAGCCACCCTCCTTTTCGAGCGATGAAAGCGGAGATAACGGAGAGCTAAATCGGGAGAGATTGGCGCGATAGGTCATTTTGCCGGGCAGATTGAAGCCTGCCGAAGCTGATTCCTGACCTGCGCCTGAAGATCTCTCCCTACCGAGGCAATTTTGAGGAGACCTTTGATGAAACATCTTTTACGCACAATCCAGTGGTTCACCGTCTTTTGCGTTCTCAGCCTTGTGACGCCTCACTCCCTCTTCGGACAGGGACTCGCTCGCATCTCGGGAACGGTAACGGACTCTTCGGGTGCGGCGATTCCGAATGCCACAGTAGTAGCCACGCGGCTCAGCACGGGAGACAAGACCACGGTAACCTCCAACGGTACAGGCGATTATGTCTTTCCGTCGCTGGCACCAGCCGAGTACAGCATCGGTGTTACTTCGGCCGGCTTTGCCGGGTTTCTGCAGAAAAGTGTTGTCCTTCAGGCCGACCAATCGGTGACGGTCAATGCGACGATGACGGTGGGCAGCAATACTCAGGTCATTAACGTCGATTCCGCTCCGCCACAGGTAGACACCACCACCGGCACGCTATCCCAGGTCATCGACGAAAAGCGGGTGAACGACCTTCCCCTGAATGGCCGTAATGCCGCCGCGCTGACGACGCTGGTTCCGGGTGTCGTCGTTGCACCGTCGGCCAACATCGACCAGGGTCAGACCAAGACCTTTCCGGTAGTGGCTGCGGTGACCATCAATGGAACCCGTGCCAACCAGGTGAACTACATGCTGGATGGCGGTAATAACGTCGACGAGTACACCAACGTCAACGCTCCCTTCCCTATGCCCGATGCGCTGCAGGAGTTCAGCGTGCAGACCAGCAACTACAACGCCGAGTATGGCCAGAACGCCGGTGGCGTGGTAAACATCATCACCCGCAGCGGCTCGAATAAATTTCACGGCGATGCCTTTGAATACCTGCGAAACCGGGTCTTCAACGCAGCAAACTACTTCAGCTACGTCGGTACCAAGAAGACGGTCGATCCACTCAAACGCAATCAGTTTGGAGGCACCATCGGGGGCCCGGTCGTCATTCCACACCTCTACAACGGTGCGGACAAGACCTTCTTCTTCTTTGGCGTGCAATCGACGCGGCTCCGCACCAATGGCGTAGGCGGAACGGCATTTCTTCCGACTCCAGCCCAGCTTGCGGGAACCTTTGCCGGGGTGTCGAGCCCGATCCTGAATCCCAAGACGCTGCTTCCCTACCCATGCACTCCGACAGGCAACACATTTACCTGCCAGGTCAATCCGAACGACTACAACCAGTCGTCACTGGCTCTGCTGAAGTATCTGCCGACGATCAACGGAACCGATGGAACGTACCAGTTTTTCCGTCCGAGCATACAGAATTACATCGAATACACGGGCCGCGTCGATCAGGCGCTGGGAGCCAATGACCATCTCACCCTGCGCTACTTCTACGACAGCTTCGACAATGCCGGTGTGCTCGATACGACAGACCTTCTGAGCTACTCCGATCAGGCTGCGATTCGCTATCACAATGCGCTGATCTCAGAGACGCACACCTTCAACGATCACCTGTTGAACAACTTCAGCCTGAGTTACCAGATCGAAGACGCTTCGCGCGGACCGCTGGCGGGAGCACCAAATGTGAATGACCTGGGCGTGAATGTCTGGCAGCCCGCCTTCAAACAGATTAATCAGATCCAGGTGACCAACTTCTTTACGATTGGCGACAACCCGGCGGCGAGCTTCCGCCGCAACAACTACACACTGGCCGACGATCTCCACTGGGTATTGGGAAATCACACACTGAGCTTCGGATTTCACGGCGAGTTAGCCAAGGTCGATGTCGACAATCAGTATCAACAGCCCGGCATCTTCCAGTTCAACAGCAACGCCTCCATCTCAAATCCTTTGGCCGACTATCTGCTGGGAGGTCTGACGAACTTTCAGCAAGCCTCGGGACAATACTTCAACAACCGCTATCATGTGACCGGTTACTACGCACAGGATAGTTGGAAGGTGAACCGGCGGCTCACATTGAACTATGGAATTCGCTATGAGCCTTTCGCCCCGCAGCACGAGAGCCATGAGCGCGAGGGAATGTTTAGCCCAGCCGCGCGCGCTGCCGGTACTGTTTCGACGACGCATCCCAATGCGCTTGCCGGTCTGCTCTTTCCCGGCGATGCAGGATTCGTCGAGAACATGGTCCACCCCATCTACTCTCACTTCATGCCTCGTGTTGGATTCGCGCTGGATGTCTTCGGCGATGGAAAGACCAGCATTCGCGGCGGTGCCGGGCAGTTTTATGACACGCGCCTGCCGGGAGTCTTCGATAACATCTTTGCCAACTCCGTTCCGTTTGTCGCCTCCGTCAACGTGCAGTTTCTGCCGACGGCACTGGCCAATTTCTCAGACCCCTACGCGAGCGTAGCGGGCGGCAATCCGTTCCCTGCGCCGCAACCTCCGCCCGCAAGCTTCTTCACAACGGCGAACTATCAGTCGTCCAGCTACAGCACGTTCGATCCAACGACGTTCCGTCTGCCCGTGACCTATTCCTGGAACCTCGCGGTTGAGCAACAACTGACTGACAAGCTCTCCAGTCGCATCGCCTATGTCGGATCGCGCAGCAATCACCAGTACGTGCCGTCGGACATCAATCCGACTTATAACCAGGGGCCGAACGTAGGCAAGCGCGTCTACTATTCGCCCAACCTGTTGCAGAACTACACGCAGCCCATCGCGCTGGTGGATACGGGCGGAAACGCAATTTATCACTCGATGCAGGCCTCCTTGCAAAACCGAGTGAGCACAGGACTGACACTCTTTCTGAACTACACATGGTCGAAGGCAATTGATAACTTCCCGTTCGGCGCATCGGCCACCGCGGTCGTGCCAGGATCGGGATACTCGCTTCCGGTCTACGAGCCTAACTTCAAGCGTCTGGACTATGGCCCTTCGGACTACGACCATCGCAACGTGGTATCTCTCTCGTACGTTTGGATCTTGCCAAAACTCAGCAAAGGTAATCCCGTAGTTCGATACGCTGCCAACGGCTGGCAGACCAATGGCATCCTCGCCTTCCGCAGCGGCGATCCACTCACGATCACCGGCGCAGGCAACAGCGGAACCAACCTGAATCGCGAGCGCGGCGTGTGGAACGGTCAGAATCCTTATGGCGGAAACGCCTGCGGAGGAGTCAGCACTGCATGCAAGTCATATCTGAATACTGCTAACTTCTCGACCAATCCGAGCTATAAGGTAAACCTGCCATTGTCATACGGAAACATCGTGAAGGGTAGCTTCGTCGGACCGCAGTACACCGATTGGGACGTCAGCGTTGTGCGCTACTTCCCCGTGCACGAGGCCACACAGTTACAGTTCCGCGCGGAGTACTTCAACGTGCTGAACCATACCAACTTCGGCGACCCGAATGCCTCGGTGACCAACGGAGCCTTTGGCCGCGTCACATCGGCCAGCGATCCGCGCATCGCTCAGATGTCGCTGAAGCTATCGTTCTAATCGCTTGAGCACAAGCATCGGCATGTGGTGTAAAGAAGATCTCTTTGCACCACATGCCTTCACTTTCTTCGACTTCGCTGGCGATGGCATAGAGGATCAATAATGGCAACACGAAGAGAGATGTTGGCTGGAGGATTAAAGACCGCAGCTTCACTCGCACTTGCTCGAACGACAATCAACAGCACATTACTCGCGCAGGTTGCGCAGCATCCTGACGATATGACGCTAAATAGTGCGCCGCGGCAGCAGACCTTTCCGCCACCAGACTTTGGGCTGATACCGGCGATGCTTCCGAAGGAGGCGAAAGCGGTTGCAGGCGTAGAATCGTTGAAAGCTCACGCGGCGCAGCATCAACTCATTTCGGGAGCCGCAGTTGTTGTTCACCTGCTCGAGAATGATCCAGCGCTGGCAGAGTTGATTGTTGATCAGTGCGGCATCCTTGTGCCTGAGAGCGAGTTGAAGTGGTGTGCACTTCGTCCCACGCAGTACGCGTTCGACTTCTCGCAGGCCGATGCACTCTTCGCCTTTGCAGAGAAGCATCAAATGCTGGTTCGCGGACACACGCTGGTCTGGCACAATAGCGTTCCCGATTGGCTCATCGCTGCACCGGCAACTCTGGATGTGCGCGGCCTGCTCGTCGGACACATTAATACCGTGATGGGACGATATCGAGTACGAGTTCACTCGTGGGATGTCGTGAATGAAGCCATCCTGCCGAAGGATGCAATCCCCGGTGGGCTGAGAAAGTCTTTCTGGTACGAGCGTGTCGGCGCAGACTACATCGACCTTGCGTATAACACGGCGCGCGAAGCAGACCCAAAAGCGAAGCTAACCTATAACGACTACGGCGTCGAGTACGACAACGTAGAGGACGAAGAACGTCGGCGCGCGATCCTCGAACTATTGCGTGGGATGCAGTCGCGCAGAGTTCCGCTCGATGCGGTTGGGATTCAGTCGCATATTAAGGCAGCTTCGCCTTCAACAATCGGCAAGGGATTGGCAGATTACATTGAGGCCATCCGCGCAATGAAGCTCGAAGTCTATCTGACCGAGCTTGATGTCAATGAGGACGATATTGCGTCGAATGAAGTCGCGGAACGGGACCGCTTAGTCGCGCAGACTTATAAAGATTTTCTCGGCGTCGCACTGAACAATGCCGCGGTAAAGCTGGTGTTGACGTGGGGCATCAGCGATCGTAGAACGTGGCTGAACGACGGCCCGACACACCATCGCAAGCAGCCGAATCGGCCCCAGCGTTCTCTTCCCTTCGATCCGGAGTATCGGCCAACGCCAGCGTTTTTTGCCATGCGTAGCAGCTTCGATAGGCGGAGCGTGAAGAAACAAACAGACGGCAACGTTTAGCAGACTCATCTTTAACCGGGCCCGCCGCATGCGGGCTCTCTACCTACAAGGAACTCTTCTGCATGGCCTTCGTCGTCGCCGTCTTTCTATTATTAGTCGTCTCTCCTGCTTGCCTGTTTGCTGCTACACCGTCTTCGCACAGCCAGGACAAGACTCCTCTCTATCTTGATCCAAACGCTCCTCTGCAACAGCGTGTCGATGATCTGGTTGGGCGAATGACGCTCGAAGAAAAAGTCTCACAGATGCAGAACGAAGCACCGGCCATTCCTCGCCTGCATGTACCTTCGTACGACTGGTGGAATGAAGGTCTGCACGGCATGGCGCGTTCCGGCTATGCAACCGTATTTCCGCAGGCAATCGGGCTGGCTGCAACCTGGGACACAAGCTTGATCGAGCGAATCGGCGACGTCGTCTCGACCGAGGCACGTGCAAAGTACAACGAAGCGCAGCGCGAGGGAAATCACTCGATCTTTTACGGCCTCACCATCTGGTCGCCTAACATCAACATCGATCGTGATCCTCGCTGGGGACGTGGCCAGGAGACGTATGGCGAAGATCCGTTTCTGACCGGACAGATCGGTAGCGCCTTTGTTCGCGGACTTCAGGGCGACAATCCTAAATATCTGAAGACTGTAGCCACGGCAAAACACTTTGCCGTGCATAGCGGACCCGAGTCGGAACGACACAGCTTCGATGCCGTGATCTCTCCTCACGACCTTGAAGACACCTACCTTCCCGCGTTTCGCGAGCTGGTGACTCAAGCACACGCGGACAGCGTGATGTGCGCCTATAACGCGGTCGATGGCGCACCCGCATGTGCCAACACCATGCTGTTGCAACAGAAGCTGAAGCACGACTGGGGATTTTCTGGCTTTGTCGTCTCCGATTGCGCTGCGATCTCCGACGTCAGCATTGGCCACAAGTATGCTCCTGATCTGGAACACGCAGCTGCTGTCTCCGTAAAGGCAGGTACCGACCTTAGTTGCGGCAAGGAGTATGCCGCCTTAGTTGGTGCTGTGCAGCATCACCTCATTGCAGAGTCAGACATTAACGCCGCCGTGCGCCGCCTGTTTACGGCACGATTTCGACTCGGCATGTTTGATCCAGTCGCGGCGGTTCCCTTCAATCAGATTCCGTTTTCGCAGAATGATTCTCCGCAACACGGACAGCTCTCGCTCGAAGCTGCTCGTGCTTCGATGGTGCTCCTGAAAGATGAACATGAGGCGTTGCCACTGCATTCTGGCTTGAAAAGTATTGCTGTGATCGGGCCAAATGCCGACACACTGCCAGCGCTCGAAGGAAACTATAACGGCGTGGCCTCTCATCCGGTGACTCCGCTCGAAGCATTGCAAAAGCAAATGCCTGGACACGTGCGATACGCGCAGGGATCGCCGTACGTCGATGGTGCTTCGTTGCCTGTACCTGAAACCTTGTTGCCTCACGGTTTGCGTGGGGAGTATTTCTCGGGCACAGATTTCAAGGGTGCTCCAGTAATGACCCGCATCGACCGCAGGATCGACTTCGACTGGAATGGCGCTTCACCGGCGCCAGGCGTCTCAGCCAAAGCGTTTGCCGTTCGCTGGACGGGCATGATAACCGCGCCTGCGCCCGGCACGCTCGACATGGGATTTGCCTTCGCGCACTGCAGCACTTGCGAGGATGCGGAGACGATCAAGGTATGGCTCGACGGCAAGCAGGTCTACGACTTCAGCCATGCGGCAACGCATGGCAGGCGTGCTCCGACGACGCCTTTCCAACTGGTGTTTGCCGATACAAATCCGCATCGGCTGCGCATTGAGTACACACATCAGGCGCCTCACTTTGGAGCTGGACTTACTTTGAACTGGAAGCCGCCGATAGATGTGCTGCGTCAACAAGCGGTCGCGGCGGCGGATCAATCGGATGCGGTTTTGCTGTTTCTGGGATTGAGTCCTGAACTCGAGGGCGAGGAGATGCCGATTGCTGTGACAGGGTTTCGCGGAGGAGATCGCACATCGATTGAGCTACCGGACGCGCAGCAGCAACTGGTCTCTGCAATCGCAGCCACAGGCAAGCCGATTGTCATCGTGCTCATGAATGGAAGTGCGATCGCGCTTGGCGACTCGGCCAAGAAGGCGGCGGCCATTCTTGAAGCTTGGTATCCAGGCGAAGCTGGCGGAACGGCAATTGCGGAGACGCTCTTTGGAGAGAACAATCCATCGGGACGATTGCCGATTACGTTCTATGCGAGCACGGCGCAGCTTCCACAGTTTGATGACTACAGCATGAGCGGTCGAACTTATCGCCACTTCAGCGGCGAACCGCTTTACGGTTTTGGATATGGATTGAGTTACACGCGTTTTGGATATTCGGCGGGCAAGCTTTCGGCTTCGACGGTGCGAGCGGGACAACCGCTGAATGTGCAGGTCGAGGTGAAGAATGAGGGTGATCGCGACGGCGCGGAGACGGTTGAAGCTTATCTGATTCCGAAACATACGGAAGGAGCGCCGCTGCGCGAGTTGGTTGGATTTCAGAAGGTGCAGCTTTGCCGCGGAGAGAGCAAGACGGTGCAGATGACGTTGACGCCGCGCGAGTTGAGTCTTGTCGCCGAGGACGGCACGAGAAGCGTGCAGCAGGGCGAATACGAGCTTTATGTTGGCGGCGGACAGCCGGAAAAATCCAGCGGTGTGATGATGAGATTTCGAGTTCAGGGTCACTTCGATTTGCAGCCCTAAACTCGGACTTTTTGGCTGAAAAACCGGGGTACCCCTCCCCCCGGACTAAAGTATCCAAAGTCTTCGAAAGAAAGGACATAAGTCCAAACCTAGTCTGGACCTGGTCCAGACCGTTATCGACTATTCCTTCTCGCGAAGGGGGTTTGGGAGAGCGGGGTTTGTCAAGCTCGACTACTTGTTCTGGAGGTCGAGGGTCATTTTGGTGAGGTCCATGAAGTTTCGGCCCTCGGTCAGTTGGCCGTTGTGACAGGTGATGAAGGAGGAGCCGAGGAGGCTGGTCTTTTTGCCGGTGGCGGGAAAGCCGAGACCGTCGCCGTTGTGGAGGGCGGTGCAGGTCCAGCGGATGGCGACGCGGTCTCCCTCGGCGAGGAGCTCGTCGATGTTGATGTGGAGGTTCGTGAAGGCGTTGAGGAACTGTCGGTGGACAGCTTTGAAGCCTTCCGGGCCGACGAGGACGGAATCCGGGTCGGGAAAGCCGTAGACTTTGCCCTGCGGGTGGAAGAGTTCGTCGATGGTTGCTTCGCTGCCTTGATTCCAGACTTCTTCAAACCAGCGTCTTGCGAGGGCCTTGTTTTGATCTGACATAGCGACACCTCATGCGGGAAAGATTAGCACGCGGCGCAGCCGGTGGTATCGGCGTTGTTTGACCTTCGGCGTTGTCTGTTTCTTGTCTTGCTTAAGGGCACGGCTTTAGCCGTGCCATAGGTGCGTCAGGATTCGTGGGGCTTTAGCCCCTGAGGTACGATTCTTCGTCAGCGAAGTACGGATCGAGTTGCAGCGCCGGATGGGCGGAGGAAAAGATATAGGATTCGGGAATTTCGCAAAGGCGAGCGGTGACAGGATTTTGATGAATGTAGCGGTAGCGGATGCTGTAGTCTGCTGCGTCGCGGATGCGGTGGTCGGTGAAGCCTCGTTGCCAGACGGGGAGCTTGGAGGCGAGGCGATGGGAGAAGCCTCCCTTGATGAGTCCGACGGCTCGTTCGAGAGTCTCTTGTGGAGTGAGAAGAAGGTGGATGTGGTCGGGCATGACGACGAAGGCGTGGAGTTTGTAGTGTCCTTCGGTGCGGTAGTGCTGGAGGGTTTCGATGAGGAGTTCGGCGTTGCGTTCGACTTGAAAGAGGCGTCGGCGGTTGTAGGTTCCGCTGGTGACGAAGAAGGTGCCGGGGCGGGATGTGCGGGCGGGGATCGCCATTCGGCGATTGTAACTGCGCGTACCTCAGGGGCTAAAGCCCCTTGACTCGGGGAGGGTGGTGGCACGGCTGAAGCCGTGCCCTTAAGCAAGGCGGTTCGCGTTTTTGGGGAGGATTTATATTCAAACTCAACTTGCGTCTGTTCGTCTGTGCGCAGGCATTGATCCTATAACAGCCTGCTGCGACTGCTCATCCCAAAAGTAATAAATGCGGAGACATCTTGCCGGATCGCGCGTATTACCGCCATTCTTGATATGCCAATTTACATCGCATAATTTACCTTGCCAATCTATCTCGAACGAATCACTACCACAATGCGCATTTATAACTCCTTGCTCAATAGTCCTATCGCGAAGTGATCCTTCACTCTCGTGTAATTTTTCTGAGCGAAACTCGTTTGCTAGCCACAAAAGACACCTTGCAGCAAGAGCAGTGTCTTCAAATTCAGGATTTCTAACTCCTCGTCTCGCCTGCGGGCTTAAAGTCACGCGACCTGCAAGATTTGTATCGCACCAATCTTCAAAGGAATCCCACTTAGTGGGGATCTCGATATTCGCATCGGGTGCTCTCCCTAAATCTTTAATTTGTTCCAAAAGTTGCTGAATTCTAAATCCAGCTGCGTTTAGCTGAGTCTCCGCAATTTCAGCCCGCTCCTCAGCAGCATCATGAAGATCAGAGAATTGTTGCTGAAATCTTTCCGCTTCTTGCACTTGCAGTTCTAGCGTCTTCAGTGCTTCTCTTGTAGCATCCAGTTGTTCTCTCTCTGTTGCACCAGATTCTCTAAGTTCTAATTGTTTTTTCTCGAGAGTCCTCAGGCGCAACGAAGCAAAAGGAACAATATCTTTTCCGAGTACAAGTCTGCGCACACTCGCATTTGCTGCAATCCAACGTAATCGCGTCAATGCTTTGCTTGCTGCATCGGGGTTTGATATTTGATTGGGGAGAATTAGTTCATGTCCTCCAAAAGGATTTGCATCTTCCGTAAAACCCGGAAGATAAATTCTCACAGCCCCCTCATATACGGATAGACGCTTACCGAATCTCTCAGTTAAAGCCCAAGTAAAATTTGCTGGCAGGATGATGACGATTGCTAAGCCAGCACATGCTTCTGCCAACAATTTCGTATTTAGTAAAGGGAGTTCGGGATCAGCAGTACTCGAAGGCACCGACAGAACAATAATTGGTAGCTTTCTTGCCCCACTTACGAGTGCCTCCGTTAAAAGAGCCGCACCTTTTTCTGATCGAATCGTGTGTGCCTTATCAGTGATCTTGAATGAGCCGGAGTGTAGGCCTGGGGAACTGATAACTTGACGAACTACTCCCGGGACGTGAGGTTCGATATCGAGGGTTTGTTCAGAAGAACCAACGAGAAGGCGTGTAGTAAAAACAGCAGGACCACTTTCAGCAACTGAAATCGTAACTTCTGTTGTCCATATTCGACCTGCCACAGACTTATCTGGGTCCTCCACGCGTATTGACCAATAGTCGGCCCCGTTGACAGATAAACGAACAGCTACTCGGCTCCGGCCGCTAGATAGATGCTCAAAGGATTGCTGAGCCCACGCTTCGCTGGAGAACCTACTTGGAGCCCTGTTCTCAGCCCACCGAAGAACTTGGGCACGAGCCGCATACGCAGCATGTTGGAAGTCGTCCTCAGCAAGAACCCCAGAAACACGTAGTACTTCGCGCTCACGGATAGGAAGGGAACTCTTCGTATAAACGGATCTTACTGGCCTCTGAACTTGCGAGTCGTACATTGCTTCCTTTTCCGCCGATTCGGCCATATTGAAGGGTGGAGCAGGAGCAATCGTACAAAATAGCAGGCTCCCGCTCTCATCGATCAAAACCTTAGCTGCAGCCGCTGGTGCTGCCGCAGCTCATGCAGCGGTAGCAGGAGCCGCTTCTGGTCATGATGGCTCCGCAGGTGGCGCAGGAGGGTGCGTCGCCCATGTCGTACATCGACTTCATGGCGTCGGCTGCGTGGTAGATGCCGCGGTCTTCTGTGTTGGGGAAGGCAGACGCCGAACCTTCGACTCCGGCTGCGCCTCCGCTCTGGATGACGGAGTTTGAATAAGCGTCGGGGGCGATTCCCTGCTGAGGTGGCGTGGTGGTGTAGAAGTCGTCGCTGCCGCTGCCGACCGCAGGTCCTTCGACTCCGGCTGCGCCTGCGCTCAGGATGACACCTCTGTCACTTGAAGCCGCGAGCGACTGGATGACGTTGCCGGGGCTGTTGACGGTTCCTTCGACGGGGACGCTGGCGTCGGCGTGCGGGGCGAGGCCGGCGAAGAGGTCGAACTGGTGGCCCGAGAGGAAGCGGATCTGCATCCAGCGGAAGAGGTAGTCCATGATGGACTTGGCGTAGCCGATCTCGGGGTTGCCGGTCCAGCCGCTGGGCTCGAAGCGGGTGTGGGCGAACTTCTCGCAGAGCACCTTGAGCGGGACGCCGTGCTGGAGAGCGAGCGAGATGGCGGTGGCGAAGCTGTCCATCAGGCCGGAGACGGTGCTTCCCTCTTTGGCCATGCGGATGAAGATTTCGCCGGGCTGGCCGTTGGGGTAGAGGCCGACGGTGATGTAGCCCTCGTGTCCGGAGAGGCCGAACTTGTGCGTGACCGAGGCGCGCTCGGCGGGCAGGCGATGACGGACGGCGCGCGGCGGCGACTGCGCGTCGATGGAGTCGGAGTTTTGCAGCGAGGCTTCGGTGATGGTCTTGAGCTGGGTCTCGAGGGCAGTGATGCGTGCCTGCGCGGCGGCCTTGGCGGCGACGACGGCCTCTTCGATCTCGACGGTACCTGCGGCGGCAGGGGCGATCGCTGTTTGCTTCTGTGCCTTGCCGTCGCTGGCGGAGACGTTGAGCGGCTGCGAGCCCTTGGAGTTGTCGCGGTAGATGGCTACGGCCTTGAGGCCCTGACGCCAGGCTTCGAGGTAGGCTTCGGCGATGTCATCGACGGACGCGTCCTGCGGGAGGTTGACGGTCTTCGAGATGGCTCCCGAGAGGAAGGGCTGGGTGGCGGCCATCATCTTGATGTGGCCCATGTAATGGATGCTGCGCGTGCCCTTCGATGGCTTGAAGGAGCAGTCGAAGCAGGCGAGGTGCTCGGGCTTGATGGCGGGAGCGCCTTCGATGGTGCCGGTAGCGTCGATGTAGCTGACGATGGCGTTCACTTCGGCCTCGTTGTAGCCGAGCTTGATGAGCGCCGAGGGCACGGTGTTGTTGACGATCTTGATCATGCCGCCGCCGACGAGCTTCTTGTATTTGACGAGGGCGAGGTCGGGCTCGATGCCGGTGGTGTCGCAGTCCATCATGAAGCCGATGGTGCCGGTGGGGGCGAGGACGGTGACCTGCGAGTTGCGGTAGCCGTGCTTTTCGCCGTGAGCGAGCGCGCCGTCCCAGGCGTGGCGGCTGGCGTCGATGAGCTGGTCGAGCTGAGGGACGCTGAAGGGCTCGGCGGAGTTCTTCGACTTGCCGATGTTGTTGACCTCGGCGCGGTGCATGCGGATGACGTCGAGGAAGGGCTCGCGGTTGACGTAGAAGCCGGGGCAGGCTCCTCCGGCGATCTCTGCCTGCTGCGTGAGCGGAGTGGCTGCACCGAGGGCGGGGCAGGTCTCGGCGATACGCGATGACTGCCAGTAGGCATCGCCGCAGAGGATCGCGGTGAGCACGGCGGCGAAGTCGCGGCCGGCGTCGGAGTCGTAGGGGAGGCCGAAGGCCATCAGCAGCGCGCCGAGGTTGGCATATCCGAGGCCGAGCGGGCGATAGTCGTGTGAGTTCTTCGAGATCTGCTCGGTGGGGTAGCCAGCGGCGTCGACTATGATCTCCATCGCGGTGGTGAGGATGCCGATGGCGTGGCGGTAGGCGGGGATATCGAACTGGCCGCCGGGGGTGAGGAACTTCAGCAGGTTGAAGCTGGCGAGGTTGCAGGCGGAGTCGTCGAGGAACATGTACTCGCTGCAAGGATTGCTGGCGTTGATGCGAGCGGTGTTCTTGCTGGTGTGCCAGCGGTTGATGGTCGTGTCGTACTGCATGCCGGGGTCGCCGCACTGCCAGGTGGCTTCGGCGATGGAGTGCATGATGTCGCGGGCGCGGTACTCCTTGACCGGCTTGCGCTCTTTGACGGTCTTGGTGCTGAAGGTGCCGTCGGCTTCGACTGCCTGCATGAACTCGTCGTTGACGCGGACAGAGTTGTTGGCGTTCTGGAAGAAGATGCTGCTGTACGCCTCGGAGTCGGGGCCGCTGCCGTCGTAGCCAGCCTGCACCAGCGTCCAGGCCTTCTTCTCTTCAGAGACCTTGCACTGGATGAAGTCGTTGATGTCGGGATGGTCGACGTTGAGGATGACCATCTTGGCGGCGCGGCGGGTCTTGCCACCGGACTTGATGACACCGGCGAAGGCGTCGAAGCCGCGCATGAAGCTAAGCGGGCCGCTCGCGGTTCCGCCGCCCGACAGCGTCTCCATGCTGCCGCGGATGCTGCTGAGATTGGAGCCTGCGCCCGAGCCCCACTTGAAGAGCATGCCCTCGGTCTTGGCCAGCGTGAGGATGCTATCGAGCGAGTCATTCACCGAGTTGATGAAGCAGGCGGAGCACTGCGGGCGGGTGTATCCGGTGACAGAGAACTCTACCTTGCCGGTGGCTTGGTTCCAGTGCCAGTTCTGCGCGTCGGAGTTCGGCTCCAGCCGGTCGCAGCCTACGTTGAACCAGACGGGCGAGTTGAAGGCCACTTTCTGGTTGAGCAGCAAATGGGCAAGCTCGGCGAAGAAGGTGTCGGCGTCCTCGGCGGTGGCGAAGTAGCCGTCGCGGATGCCCCAGTCGCGGATAGACTCGGCGACGCGGGTGATGAGGGCGCGGACGCCGGACTCACGCTCGTCGGTGCCGTTGAGGCCGTGGAGGTACTTCGATGCCACGATGTTGGTGGCAGTCATCGACCAGTCGGCGGGAACCTCGACGTTCTTCTGCTCGAAGATGATCTTGCCCTTGAAGTCCTGAATGATGGCGTCACGAAACTCCCATGTGATCTCGTCAAAAGGAGAGAGGCCGGGCTTGGTGAAGTGGCGGCTGAAGGACAATCCCGGGGCCTTGGAGTTTGACTTGGCAGACGCCTGAGACGGAGCAGGGACGGTGTTCTTGGAGGTCTTGGCGGGCTGGGTGGGGATAGTGGCCATGGGGATATTGCTCCTTCTAATTTGATGATGAAACTAAGCTTCTGGCTCGCGGCACGTACTCCTCACGAGCGGGTAAATAAGGCCCTGTCGGCACTGAATATGAATCCGGGGCAACTGGCTCCGGCGGCGTCGAAGCAGAGCGAAAACTGGAACCCGAACCGAATGTTCTGGAGCGGCGCAGTGGCAAAAGTACCGCCGCCTATAGGGTGTGTCAAGTATAAAACACTACCTATTGTGTTACCTGTGCAAATACCCCTGTTTACGGGTCATTCACAAAAAGAGGGTGCAGAAATCAGGGATTTGGCTGTGGAAGTTGCCGCAGAAGCGCGTCGGATGCGGATATTACGAGATGGTTAATAGGCACTTTTTGAAGGTATGCGCGTGCGATCGGAAGGACAAGGGGCAGTAGTGGTGCATTGGCTGTGGACAGGCGTGGAAAAGAGGGAAAACCCGGGCAGAAATATCCGTCCAGAGTCCGCTGTAGTGTGGCCAATAAGCTGCGAACAGGTTCGGCGCTCGTTTTAAAGGGGCGGCGAGCAAGGACAGACCGGCAGGGAGATCGAGGTAGATATGATAGACAGGAGAGTTTGGGAGGATTTCGATGTCCAGAACGCAGTCGGCGATGGTTGAGCTGGGAACGGTGGCCCCGGCATTTGAGCTGGAAGATGTGGTGACAGGAAAGGCCGTAGGGCGAGACGATGCCGCCAAAAACGGCCTCCTGGTGATGTTTATCTGCGTGCACTGCCCCTATGTGAAGCATGTTGAAGCAGAACTGGCCCGTATCGGGGTCGACTATGAAGGAAAGATCGGCATCGTGGCCATCTCGTCGAACGATGTGGTCGCCTATCCGCAGGACGGGCCGGACGAGATGAAGGCACAGGCGCAGCGGTTGGGCTTCCGCTTCCCTTACCTCTTCGACGAGTCGCAGGAGGTAGCACGCTCATACGACGCGGCTTGCACCCCGGACTTCTTCCTCTTCGACGCGGAGATGAAGCTCGTCTATCGTGGACAGTTGGACGAGAGCCGTCCGCGCCGGGGAGACTTCGGCAACGATATTCCGGTTACGGGCAAGGATCTGCGCCAGGCACTGAACGACGTGATCGCCGGCAAGCGTCCCGACACCAATCAGCGGACCAGCCTCGGCTGCAACATCAAATGGCGTGAAGCTTAACCTAAAGAGGAGAACCGATGCAGGATGTGCTTGAGCAATTGAAGGCGGGGATTCGCCGGTTTCAAACCACGGTATACCCCGAACAGGCGGAGATGTTCCGCCGCGCCGTGGCCCAGCCGCAGGAGCCGCACACGCTCTTCATAGCGTGCGCCGACTCGCGGATTGATCCTGAGATGATTACGCAGTCCACGCCCGGCGAGATGTTTGTGCTGCGCAACATCGGCAATCTGATTCCCGCCTATGGCGAGATGATGGGCGGCGTCAGCGCGGTCGTCGAATACGCGGTCAGCCTGTTGAAGGTGAAGCACGTGGTGGTCTGCGGCCATGCCGATTGCGGGGCCATGAAGGGCCTGCTCAACCCCGACAGCGTAACGACGATGCCCGCGGTCGAAAACTGGCTGAAGAACGCAACAGCGGCGAGGAGCATCGCAGAAGCGCTGGGAGCCAAAAATGAGGAACCGGGCATCTTGATGCGGCGCGTCACCGAGCAGAATGTTCTGCTGCAGATTCAGCATCTGCGAACACATCCTTCGGTCGCCGCGGCCATTGCGCGCAAGGAGCTGACCATCTCCGCATGGGTGTATGAGATCGGCACAGGCGAGGTACGCATCTGCGAAGACGGCATTGAATTCGTACCGGTTGTTTAAGCGACGGCAACATCTCCCAAAGGCCCCGGTTCGCTGGGGCCTTTGCTCTTTCTGCAAGCCAGTTATCCCGCTGTTTGTGTTTTTGTGATGTGCAGCTTAGAACCACTTCAGCTTGCGCAATACGACCAGCAGCACGGTTGTACACAATACAGTAATGCCGCCGACATAAAACGCTCCGTGAGCGGAGTCTTCAAAGGGCAAGCCCTTGAGGTTCATGCCGTAGATGCCCGAGATGGCGAGAACGGGCAGCGCGAAGGTGCCCAGTACGGTGAGTACCTTCATCACCTCGTTGGTGCGGTTGGCGACGCTCGACAGGTAGATGTCGAGCGTGTTGTTGAGCAGGTCTCGCTGCGTCTCGACGGAATCGAGCAGGCGCGCCAGATGATCGTAGATGTCGCGCACATAGGACTGGTGCTCGGCGTCGATGATCGAGCCTGAATCGCGCTGAAGGTGCAGCGTAGCATCGCGAGTATTGACCAGCACACGGCGCAGCTCGATCAGCTCGCGCTTAATGGCGAAGATATTCTGCAGCACCTCGGGCGAGGGCGAATCGACGACGATGTCTTCGAGATCGTCGATGCGATCGTCGAAGTGGTCGATAGCAGGAAAGTACAGATCGACGATGGTGTCGAGGATGAGATAGAGCAGTCTGCCCGGGTTGTCGTCGGAGCCGTCACGCCGCGCGCGGGACAACGCCTCGGCAGTGGAGGAGCATTTGGGATCGGCGATGGTGATGAGAAAGTCTTTGCCCGCAAACAGGTCGATAGTCGCGAAGGTCGGCATCTCCGGGTCGCCTTCGAGATGGACAGGCTTGAAGACAGCAAAGGTGTAGTGGGGAGCGGTGTCGACCTTGACGCTCTCGTTTTCGCTACGGCAGTCCTCAATGTGCAGAGGATGCAGGTTATATTGCTTGGCCAATTCGTCCAGGCGATGATCGGCGGCGGATTCGAGTTCGTACCAGGGCATCGGTCAAACACCTTCGACTACACGCTAGGATGACAGACTTTATCCGCGCTGAAAGAGTACAAAAGGCTTAGCCTCTGCCCTTCTCAATCTGCGTGATCTCACCGTCGCGCATGTGCAGGATGCGGTCGGCGATCTGCGCGGCCTCGAGATTATGCGTAATCATCAGGACAGTCTGCTTGAGATCGCGGCTCGACTTGCGCAGCATCCCCAGCACAGCGTCGGAGTTTTTAGTATCGAGGTTGCCGGTAGGCTCGTCGGCAAGCACGATGGCAGGCCGGGTAATCAGTGCACGCGCAATCGCCACACGCTGCTGCTCGCCGCCGGAGAGCTCGTTGGGACGATGATCGAGACGGCCATCGATGCTGAGCATGTGGGTCAACTGATCGAGAAGCGGCCTGTCGATCTCTTTCTTCGGCGAGCCGAGATTGGCGATGTCGTGGGCGATCTCGATATTGCCCATGGCCGACAGCGTCGGCAGCAGGTTGAAGCGCTGGAAGACGAAGCCGATCTTGGCGCGGCGCATCTTGGTGCGCTCGGCGTCGTCGAGTGTGGCGAAATCCACGCCGTCGATGCAGACCGAGCCGCTGGTCGCGTGGGTAAGGCCGCCGAGGATGTAAAAGAGCGTCGATTTACCGGAGCCCGAGGGACCTACGATAGCTACAAATTCGCCCGGATCGATGGCAAAGCTGACTTTGCGAAGTGCCGTAACGGCGAGTTTTCCGGAGCGATAGGTTTTGCTGAGGTCCTGCGCGAGAATGATGGGTGCCATGTAGTTACTATGAAGTTTATCGCGAGTGAGGGGTTGGCATGAATTTTCGAGAGTTGCTGCTGCTTGTGCTGGTGGGCTGGACAGCAATCGGCGTGATCGGAGTTACGATCTCGCTGCTGCGGCACGAGCGCGCCAAAGCGGTGCGGCACTCGCTGTGGGTCGTCGCTGTCTGGGCAGTCTACATGGTTATTCTGGTGACAACCTCGCTGACCCAGCCACAGAAGGTCGTGGCCATCGGGCAGGACCAGTGCTTCGACGAGATGTGCTTTGCAGTGACCGGCGTGCAGGAGCTGCCGGGCTACTTGATTCAGGATGGCAGCCGGTTGATTCGCGTCTCTGTTCGCATCTCCAACCACGGCAAGCAGAAGATGCAGAGTGAAAAGCTGATTCAGGCTTATCTGATCGACAAGCAGGGACGGCGATGGGAAGAGTCGACCGCAGTCTCAGGCGTGCGCCTGACTGCGCGGGTTGCAGCCGGAGACTCTGTGGAGAGCCAGCCGGTGTTCAAAGTGGCAGGCGATGCCACAGGGCTGGTCCTCATCCTGACCCACGGCCAACGCCAGCCGGGAGTGCTCGTCATCGGAGATTCCGACAGCCTGTTTCATAAACGGACAGTGGTCTGGCTGGGGCGATAAAGATTCATAAGCCTTATCTATTTAAATAAGTATCGTCGCTATCTCCATTGATCGAGATGAGCCCCTCAAGCTGGCGTGGAACCGATCATAAGCAGTGAATGCAGCGTCACATCTTCAAGGAAGCTGATTTCGAGACGAATGGTGACCACCTGTCCCAGCTCTGCGGAAGTAGCGATATTTCTGCGACAGGTACAAAGATCGGTCAGTGCGAGATGGCCAGCGCGGGTCAGTTCCAGACCAGACGATACGATGGAGGCGTAGAGATCGACGATGGAGCGAAGCTGGATCTCGAGTCGAATCTCGATCATGCTGGGTGAGAGCGTCTTGCGACAAAGGACCCAGCCTCCGCAGTCAGCCAGCGCCGCCGTCAAATGGGGGAGCAGGCCTTGCCGCTCTTCGTAGCTGAAGCTCTGTATATCAAGAAGTTGCATCGTATCCTGTAGCCACCGGGCGAGAAATTTCTGCCGTTAGGCTGTTCATCGGAATAGATCGCGGGAAGCGTGATAGGTTACACCGCACCGTAGTCATGTGACGGCAGAGAGTATCGAGCGGGCTCGAAAAGGACGCGCACAGTTACTACAGTTACCTTGATTGGAAGGCAGAACCAGTCGTGAGGTTGGACGGGCCACAGGAGATATCGGGATGGTGCTTGGAGTTGGAACAGATTTAATCGAGATCGATCGGGTGCAGCAAAGCCTGACCCGTTTTGGAGAGCGCTTTATGCATAAGGTCTTTACCGCGGGCGAGATCTTCTACTGTCAGCAGAAGAAGCACGCCACCGAGAGCTTTGCCGCCCGGTTTGCAGCCAAGGAGGCAGCAGCCAAAGCGCTTGGAACCGGCATTGCACGCGGCATCGGATGGCAGGAGATCGAGGTGCGCCGCAGTCCCGGCGAGCGGCCTACGCTGCACCTGACCGGCCGCGCCGCAGACCGCGCCCAGGCAATGGGAGTGCAGCAGTTACACTTGAGCCTCACCCATAACCGCAATGTTGCCATGGCCGTTGTCATTGCAGAGAGTTGAAACCATTGACACAATTCGTGCATCCATTGAAAGCAAGCACTTTACGCAATTGAGCAATGGAAGAAGATGTGCCGAACAGCAGACCGGCTGATGTATTCTCTCACTTACCGGGTACCCTGCTGCCTGTGTCGCATTTCGTTGAAAGAGATTTGAAGGAGAGTTATGCCCAGCCAGCAGGAGGTCAGATGGTCACAGTTGAAAGTGGGCGTGATTGTACTGGTTGCGTCGATCGTATTAGTGACACTGCTGTTCCTGATGACGAGCGCCTCGGGCTTAGGAGTCTTTTCGCATAAGCTGACAATCCCCGTTTATTTTGAAAACTCAGCCGGCCTGAAGGAAGGCGCCGCCGTCAATCTCGAAGGTGTCACCATCGGCACGGTAAAGAGCGTTACGGTCGTCAATGATCCTAATCGCAAGCTGACTCCGGTCAGGGTCATCCTGAAGATCGATGAGAAGTTTACATCGAGTCTTAAAAAGGATTCCAAAGCATCCCTGACTACGGTGGGCGTCCTGGGCGATACGGTTGTCGATATCAACAGCCAGTTTGCCGTCGGTCCTCCGTTGAAAGACGGCGATGAGTTGAAGACGTCGGAGACCCCGAGCCTCACCGATGTCGTCAAAGCCAGCCAGGGAACCATCGAGAGCCTGAACGTAATTCTGGCGAAGATGAATGTGATCGTCGATAACCTTCAGTCGGGCAAAGGCTCTGTCGGCCAGTTGATCAATAATCCCGAGCTGTACAACAAAGCCAATGAAACGGTGAACGAGCTGCTGACGCTCGAGAAGAACCTGAACAACGGCCGCGGCTCCATCGGCAAGCTGATGACCGACGACACCATGTATAACCGGCTGAACGATGCCGCCGGAAAGCTCGAAAATATTGCCAACGACCTCAACAGCGGTAAGGGCTCGGCGGGAATGTTGCTAAAGGATGACTCGCTTTATAAGAACCTGAACTCGACGCTCGTTCATGCCAACTCGATCATGGCGGATGCGGACGCGGGCAAGGGCGGTCTTGGGCTGATGCTGAAAGATCCAAAGTTCCGGCGTGACCTAAGCAACACGCTGGCGCAGGTCAATACTCTGGTGAGCGGCATCAACGACGGCAAGGGAACGCTCGGCAAGCTGACGACCGACGACCAGGCTTACACCAACCTCAACAAGTTGTTGACCGCGAGCACCGATCTGGTAACGACGATCCGGTCGAACCCGAAGAAGTATCTGACCATTCATCTGAAGATCTTCTAGACACCTTTAGTAGATCCAGAGTAGATCCAGAGGTCCAGGCTACGGCCTGGACTTTTCTTTGCCTGTTCGGTTAATTCGGATCGGTGTATCCCTACTGTTGATCCACCGCGCTTTGTGCTGCCGAAAGCGCGGTTTATGCTGAATCTACCAATATTGCTTCTTCGGCATTTTGAGGAGACCCATGACCTATAAATCTTTCGCTGCATTCCTGGTGTTAAGCAGTGGCCTATGTCTCGGCCAGTCTTCGACCCCGGCAAATAAAGCAGATACAGGGCTGGCGCCCACATCCGTTCCGAAGAAGCCTATCAGCTTCGATCTGTCGGGAATCGACAAGACCGCCGATCCCTGCACCGACTTCTATCAATACGCTTGCGGCAACTGGAAGAAGGAGAATCCCATTCCTGCCGACCAGACGCGGTGGGGCCGCTTCAACGAGCTGGCCGAGCGCAACAACTATCTCCTCTATCAGGACCTGAAATCAGCAGCCGATGCTCCGAAGACTCCGCTGCAAAAGAAGTATGGCGACTTCTTTGCAGCCTGCATGAACGTGGATCTCGCCAATCAGCTTGGCGCCAAGCCGATAGAACCGGCGCTCAAGACCATCGCCAACTGGAACGACAAAAAAACGCTGGCCACGCTGCTGGGCACGATGGAGGACAAGTACGCGATTGGCTTCTTCTTCAACTTCGGCTCCGAGCAGGACCAGAAAGACTCGACCCGGCAGATTGGCGCGCTGGATCAGGGTGGTCTTGGCCTGCCCGATCGTGACTACTATCTCAATCAGGACGAGCGCTCCAAGACTCTACGCGAGCAATACGTCGCGCATGTGACGAAGATGTTCGTTCTGCTTGGCGACACTCCCGCCCAGGCCGCTACCGAGGCGCAGAACGTGATGACGGTTGAGACCGCGCTGGCGCAGGGCTCGATGGCCCGCGTCGAACGTCGCAATCCTGCCAATGTCTATCACGTCATGACCATTGCCGAGTTGCAGACCATGACTCCCGACTTTAACTGGAAGGTCTACCTCGACGCTAAAAAAGAGGGCAGCCTTGAGACCGCCAACATCGTCTCGCCCGGCTTCTTCAAGGCAATGCAGCAGCAGATCGACAACACCAGCATCGACGCCCTGAAGAGCTACATGCGCTGGCATACAGTCCATCGCTTAGCGGCCAACCTCAGCGCGCCTTTTGTTGAAGAGAACTTCAACTTTTACGGAGCAACTCTGACCGGTCAGAAAGAGATCACGCCGCGCTGGAAGCGCTGCACCGCTGCCACTGATCGCGCCATGGGCGAGGCCGTTGGGCAGGACTGGGTAGCTAGAAACTTTCCTCCAGCAGCCAAGGACAATATGGACAAGTTGGTCCATGCGCTTGAGGCATCGCTCGGACAGGACATCCAGCATCTTGACTGGATGAGCGATGCCACCAAGGCGCAGGCGCAGAAAAAACTTGAGGCATTCCGTCAGAAGATCGGCTATCCCGACAAGTGGCGCGACTATTCATCACTGACCGTCAAGCGTGACGATCCCGTCGGCAACGCCGAGCGTGCCAGCGCCTTTGCCGATCGCCACGACCTGAACAAGATCGGCAAGCCCGTCGACGAGAAGGAGTGGGACATGACGCCACCAACGGTCAACGCCTATTACAACCCGGCGATGAACGACATCAACTTCCCTGCCGGAATCCTGCAGCCGCCGTTCTACGACTTCAAGATTGATCCGGCGGTAAACTTTGGAGGCATCGGCATCGTCATCGGCCACGAGATGACGCATGGCTTTGACGATCAGGGCAGCCAGTACGATGCACAGGGCAACGTGCGTAGCTGGTGGACGCCCGAGGACAAGAAGAAGTTCGACGAGCGCACCGATTGCGAGGTGAAGGAGTACGACAACTTCGAGGTCGCTCCTGGCCAGAAGCTGAACGGACGCCTGACCCTGGGCGAGAACACCGCTGACAACGGCGGTCTCCGCATCGCCTACGCCGCTCTGATGAGCACTCTGGCTGAAGAGAACAAGTCGACCGGCAAGTCGGTGAATGACAAGATCGACGGCTACACTCCGGCGCAACGTTACTTCATCTCCTGGGGACAGGTCTGGTGCGAAAACACCCGCGAACAGGCCGCTCGTCTGCGCGCCAAGACCGATCCGCACTCGAGCGGCCAGTGGCGCGTCAACGGAAGTGTGCAGAACTTCGACGAGTTCGGCAAGGCGTTTGGCTGCAAGGTCGGCCAACCGATGATGCCGGTGAATAGCTGCCGCGTCTGGTAAATCCCATCAGCCCCGACACAGGCCCGGACTTCGGTCCGGGCCTTTTTACGCCGCAAAACGGGTCTAGTGGTCTAACCGGTGGCTGGCGGCCAGAAACTTCGGCAAGGAATGCGTTGCGGGAAGTGGCATAAAGTCGCAACAGCTTCTACAATTGGCGAAGGAATCGTATCCCTACAGAGTTGCTCGCGGCAGAAGGTGATCGAACAAGATTACTGGCGAGGTTAAGGAAGCGCATGAAGTTGAGCAGGATTGGCCGGGTTTCAATGGCCTTGGTAGTGTCCGTAGCGATGGGTTTGGGCATGACGGCGTGCGGTGGCGGCACCGTCGGTTTCATGTGGGTTCTTGGCACGCAGTATAACCAGATCGCCGGTTTCAAGATCGACGACTACACGGGCAACCTGACGGATGTTCCGCATGAGCCCTTCACCTCGGGCGGCTCCAATCCCGTCTCTCTCGTCGTAAGGCCCGGTGGACGATATCTCTATGTCGTCAACGAGGGCGTTACCGCGACGTCGGGCAATAACTCAGGAACGCAACAGTGCGGCACCAACGGCAGCGGCATCGCTGAGTTCAGCGTCGGCGGCGACGGCGTGTTGACCTTCCAGCAGTGCTTCGCCAGCCAGGGCTCGACTCCTGTGTGGGCGCAGATGGACAGCACCGGCTCCTACCTTTATGTTCTCGACCAGGTCGCACCCACTGCGGATTGCAGCACGGGCGCACCGGCTTCGGGCTGCTTCGGCGACATCACCGTATTCTCGGTCGCCAACGATACTGGCCGTCTGACGCTGGTACCGAACAAGCAGGTCAAGAACGCGGACGGCACTCAGCTCACCTACTTCCCGGTCGGCAACACCCCCATCATGATGAAGGTTGCGGGCGGCGGATGCTTGTTCACGGTGGACTCGGGCGACCAGACGGTCTTCCCGTACAGCATCGGCACGGCTGGCCAGCTGACCCTGCCCACCAACACCACCATTCAAACCGGCGCAGGCAAGCTGACCTCGATCAATGCCGGCTCCACCTATGTCTACCTGACGGACGCGGCTGCTACCTCCGACAGCCCCGGCGGCTACATCCTGCCTTACACGGTCGGCACTGGTTGCGCTCTGAACACGCTGACCGGCGGCAAGGTGGCAAACCTGCCCCAGACGGCAAATCCCGTTTACACGCTGGTCGACAGCACCAACAAGTACCTCTATGTTGCCAACCAGTCGTCAAGCAACTCGAACGCGCCGGCCTACAGCACGATCTCGGCGTACACCATCGACGGAACGACCGGCAAGCTGCAGGAGATTCCTGATACCGGCAACAATCCCTACCAGGTTGGCGCTGGCCCGGTGTGCATGGTCGAAGATCCTTCGAACCAGTACCTGTACACATCGAACAACGTCGACGGCACGGTTACCGGGTTCAATCTCGACAAGAGCACCGGCGAACTCTCGAACCTGAGACGAGGCTCGAAGTTCACCGCGACAGGGCTTTCGACCTGTCTCGCAGTCAGCGGAAATGTTAACTAGCTGGCAGTATTGCAGCTAAAGACACAGGACAGGGTGTCTGTACGAGCCCTGAATTGTTTTTGAATCAGCAGAAGCGGGCGGAAACGATTTGCCCCGGAGCCAGGTAAGCATGAAGTTGAATAACATAGGCCGTGGTGCACTGGCCTCGATTTTGTCTCTTGCAGTTGGTCTTGGCGTAACGGCGTGCAGCCGCGACTACACATTGGCCTACGTCTATGTGACCACCTCAGCCCCCCTCTCGGCGTCGTCTTCGACCGACGGCGGCGTCAGCGCTTTTGCCGTCGATTACCAGTCCGGTGCCCTGACACCGCTGGCTGACTCCCCGATTCCGGCGGGCAAGAAGCCGATAACCCTGGTTGCCGGCCCTGCCAGCGCAAACGGCCAGTTCATTTACGTAGTCAACCATGACGACTCGACTGTCATGGAGTTCGCGATTGGAACCGACGGCAAGCTGTACCTGAAGAACACCTACAACACGACTGGCAGCCTGCCCACGGCAGCGGCCATCGATGCGGGCGGCAAGTACCTGTTTGTAGCCAACACCTACCAGAACGGCCCCAACAACACGCAGCTCTACACGCCTGCGTCGCCTGGGCCGGGCAGCGTAACCATCTTCCCCATCAACTCGGACGGCAGCCTCGGTACAGCGACGACGCAGAACGTCGGCAACCTTCCGGTCGGTATCGTAGCCAGCCAGACCAACAGCTACATCTACGTACTGGATCAGGAGAATGCCTCCACCGCCAGCCCGCTGGGCGTCGTTCTTGGCTACTCTGAGAACACCTCCACTGGCGCTCTGACTCCGACCACCGGCGGCACCGTCGTTCTGAACGGCGTTACCATCGGGAACGGCTATCCTGCCGGTACGACCCCCAGCGCGATTGCCGAGGACCCCTCGGCCCGCTTCGTCTATGTCACCGACAAGGCCACCAACCAGCTCTACGGCTACCTGACCGGTACCGCCGGACAGCTTTCCACGATGACCAATGGACCGTTCACTACGGGCACCTTCCCGGTCGCCGTAACGGTCGACCCACGCGGCAAGTACCTCTATGTCTCCAACTACAACGACAACACCGTGAGCGCCTATGCGATCGACATCGCCACCGGAGCCCCGGTGGCCTCAGTAGGTTCGTCCTCGACGGCAGTTGGAACCACCCCCACCTGCATCGCCATCGAGCCGGCACTGGGCAAGTACCTGTACGTCTCCAACTACCTGGATGGAACAGTCTCGGGCGAAGCGCTCAACTCGCATAACGGCGGCCTGACCGCAGTCCAGAACACGCCCTTCCCCACCTCCGGTCTCCCGACCTGTGCGGTGGCTGTGGCGAATGGAACATACGGCCATCCCAACCAGATCATCAACCCCTAAAGAACACGCAGTTGTATTGCAAAAAAGCCCCGCGAGTGCGGGGCTTTTTGCTGGCCGCAATGGCCGTTCTTTCCGCAGGAGTGGCGGAAACCCTAATGACGCTGTAAGGTATCCCTCCCCCCATACTTAAGTACCAAAGTCTTCAAAGTAAATGGCTTATCTGATGACCTTCTCGCGGACTTCGAGGTGCGTCTGCCTCAATTGCAAAGGCCCGGCGCAATGGCCGGGCCTTGCTATTTTTGTTTGCTGATATTAACTATAACAACTGGAAGGAAACTCGTTTGCAATCTTATGTCATTGATTCATTGCGGGTTGTGCGATTTATCGCTTGACAGGCTTTTCGCTCAGAGGTTTTGAGAAACGAGGCGAACTGGGCTGAGCGGCGAGAGATAGCGGCACCGCGAGCAAACCGCAGGTCCCTTCGACTCCGCCTTACGCGGTGAGGCTACACTACGCTACGCTCAGGATGACAATTTCTTTCTTATCTTCTATTTGACACGCCGGTACGCTTTGACGCCACATGACCTAGCAGCCGTAAGACGATGCTTTAGGAAGAGGCGGTTTGGGCAACACGCGGTCGGGTGGAGAGGTGGGTAAGAATCAGTCTGCGGGCTGGGTTCTCGACGAAACGGAAGGCCGCCAGCGAGAAGAGGACGACGAAGATATAGGAGAACCACGGATCGAGAGCAGCCAGGTGTAGGTGCTGCGACAGGTGGTACTTGCGCACGAGCATCAGTACATTGAAGTGCAGCAGGTAAAGGCAATAGCTGCTCTCGCCGACGATCAGCAAGGGGCGACAGGCAAAGACGGCGGCCACTGGGTTGACTCCGCTGAGACCAAGGACAAGAGCGGCAAAGAGCGGGATGAGCAAGCCGCCGTGCATCAGCAGGTAGGGCAGGTGCTCAACCAGACCGTAGAAGACGACCATAAGAGCTGCTACGCTGGCGGCGGCGATGGCATAGCGCTGGCGCGCGGTGATCGAAAGTACATGCTGAAGCTTGCCCAGGACCACACCCACCAGAAAGGTGCAGGTGTAAGGGAGTGGGGTGTACTTGAGGAAGCGGACGAGGTAGGTCGAGGTGTAGCGCGTGACCGGACCGCTGAGGTGATCGGGGTTGAGCAGCAGATAGAGGCTGTGCGGCACCATTCCGATCGCCCAGATCGCCATCAGGAGCGCGATGAGACGGCCTGCGGTCTTAGGCCAGGGAATACGGATCAACCAGGGGAAGGCTGCGTAGAGCATGACCTCGCAGGAGAGCGTCCAGGCAACGGTGTTCCAGAAGGTGGCGAGGTTGGGGCTCCAGCCCTGAAGCAGAAAGGGCGTAAGGACGATTCCCTTCCAGAACTCGGCGTGGCTGCGGACGGCCCACTCGTCTTCGAGCATCTTGACGGAGACGATGAGGGCAAGCAGGTAGATGGGGTAGAGCCGGGCGAAGCGAGCTACCCAGAAGTTGCGCTTGTTGAAGCTGGCGCCGCGGTCGGCGTAGTTGTAAGTGAGGATATAGCCCGAGATCAGGAAGAAGACGCCGACGAAGATGTAACCGTTATCGACGAAGGGGTAGAGCGGCCCGAGATGCGAGGGCGTGAAGTGGAAGAGAACGATGCTGAGTGCCAGCAGGGTGCGGATGCCGGTCAGGGCGGGCAACGGTGGCTTGCGGGTGGTGGCAGGAGCAGCGACGGTGGCGGTGGTTGGCAAAGTGCAGGTTTCCTGTCAGTAACTGGTCTTTAACGTAGATGCTTGGATGATGCGCCAGGCAGAGGTCAAGACGACAGGAAAATGACGCAGCTTTCTGCGGTCGATGCCGGGAGCTTCGGAAACGGTGTTTTCAAGCAGTAACGAGCGAGCCGAGCTTTTCGCCGCCGACGACACGGACGATATTTCCCTGCTCCTTCATGCTGAACACCATCATGGGCATATTGTTGTCCTTGCACAGGGAGACAGCGGTGGTGTCCATGACGCGGAGGTTGAGGCGGAGGATGTCGTTGTAGGTAATCTGGTCGAACTTGGTGGCGTCGGGGTTCGATTTGGGATCGGCGGTGTAGATGCCATCGACCGAGGTGGCCTTAAGCAGGATGTCGGCCTTGATCTCCATGGCGCGGAGGCTTGCTGCCGTGTCCGTCGAGAAGAAGGGGTTGCCGGTGCCGGCGGCGAAGATGACGATGCGGCCTTTTTCGAGGTGGCGCATGGCGCGGCGGCGGATGTAGGGCTCGGCGACCTGGTGCATCTCGATGGCGGACATGACGCGGCAGGTGAGGCCACGCTTTTCGATGGCGTCTTGCAGCGCGATGGAGTTAATGACGGTCGAGAGCATGCCCATGTGGTCGGCGGCGACGCGATCCATGTCGATGGCCTGCTGGGCTACGCCACGGAAGAAGTTGCCTCCGCCGACGACGATGCCGATCTGACAGCCAAGCGCGTGAGCGGCTGCGATCTCTTCGGCTATTTTGTGAATAAAGATGGCGTCGATGCCGAAGCCGCTGCCCGCGGCAAGGGCTTCTCCGGAGAGCTTGAGGAGGACTCGCTTATACATGTCAGATTCAAGTATCGCATGGCAGCGGCTTGGGGCATCGACCCATTGGTAGCTAATACCCGATGGTGAAACGCTGGCGCTCGTGCTGCGGCTTTTCGAGCTCGTCGACGAGGGCGATGGCGTAGTCTTCCATGGAGATTTTGCTGTTGCCCTGGGCATCGCTGATGAGCTGGTCTTTGCCGAGACGGAACTTGCCGGTGCGCTGGCCGGGCTCGAAGAAGGCGGCTGGGCTGAAGCTGGTCCAATTGATATCGGACTTTTTGATGAGGGCGAGCGCGTCGCTGTGAGATTTGGCGATGGCCTGCCACTGGGCGGGGAGATGGCCGCTCGCGAGCAGAGTGACTCCGGGAGCGATTTCGAGGCTGGCCGCTCCGCCGACGTATATGAAGCGGGGAGCTTTGCCCGACGCGCCTACCTGCTTGATGGCTTCGATGAAGTTTTGCGTCACGGGAAGGATCTGGTCGGTGTCGTCGGCGGGTGGAGCGTAGGCGCTGACGACGGCATCGGCTCCCTTGATGTTGGCGGCGATGGCGGCGGCGGAGTCTACGTCTCCCTGCTTGATGGTGAGGTTGGGCTTGGGAGCGAGCTTGGCGGGGTTGCGAGTGATCGCGGTGACCTGGTGGCCGCGGCTGAGGAGTTCGGTGAGGATGCGGCTGCCGGAATGGCCGGTGGCTCCGTAGAGGACGATGTGCATGTGGTTTCTCCCGTAGAAGATGAGATGTTGGGATAGATGAAAAGGATTTTGCGGGAAGAGTCGTAGCTAAAAATACAGGGGTCTCTCCACTGCGGCGGCAAAAGCGCCGCCTTCGGCCGAGATGACGTGAGTCTGTACAAGGGGTCGTGGCATGAGAAAGCCCGGACTGGTGTCCGGGCTTTCTTTGCTGCTTGAAGCTGAGGGTTATGCCTCTTCGGTGGCTGCGATCTGAGCGGTGGTGGCTACCGTCCAGTTGGGATCGCCTACCTTGAAGCGGGCGAAGCGGCGGACGCTGATGTTCTCTCCGAGCTTGGCTACCTTGCTGGCAATGATCTGCGAGATGGTCTGAGTCTGCTCCTTGATGAAGGGCTGGTCGAGAAGGCAGACTTCCTCGTAGAACTTGCTCATCTTGCCTTCGAGCATCTTCTCGATGATGTTCGCGGGCTTGCCGGTTGCGGCGGCCTGGGCGCGGTAGACATCCTTCTCGCGGGCGATGTCTTCTTCGGTGACATCTTCGCGGCGAACGTAGCGCGGGTCGGTGGCGGCGATGTGCATGGCGATGTCGCGGAGCAGCTCCTGGAAGTCAGGGGTGCGGGCGACGAAGTCGGACTCGCAGTTGAGCTCAAGCAGAACGCCGATCTTGCCGCCGGCGTGGATGTAGGTTCCGACTGCACCCTCGTTGGTGGAGCGGGAGGCCTTCTTGGCAGCCGAGGCCATGCCGCGCTTACGCAGGACGACGAAGGCATCTTCGATCTCGCCCTTAGCTTCCTGGAGGGCCTTGAGGCAGTCGCCCATGGGGGCGCCGGACTTTTCGCGGAGTTCTTTGACGAGTTTTGCGTCGATCTTTACTGGGGTTTCCGTGGACATTCGAGTTTCCTTAGGTACGGTTTCTGCGAAAAGGGGCGCAGGCTTCGGCCCGCGCCCCCAATCAAGGTAATAAAACACTGTTACGGGCTGGATAATGCGCGCTCGTAACGCAGGGGTTGCTTAGGCTCCGGTCTCGGCAGCGATGGACTCGGGCTCGTCGATGGTCGCGGTAGATGGCGCCTTGCGGATGCCACCACCGAGGACGGCCTCGAGGTCGACATTATCGTCGTCCTCTGCTGGAGTCTCGGCGGCCTGCACCTCAACCACTTCGCCGTCTTCACCGATGTGCTCGGGGGCGACTTCAGTCTGCTGAACGTCGGCGACTTCGGTGGCGAAGGCACGCTCGGAGACCATCTGAACGCCTTCGTAGGCCGAGTCAGCGATCTTGGTGGTGAAGAGGCGGATGGCACGGAGGGCGTCATCGTTGCCAGGGATCACGTAATCGACAACCGTGGGGTCGCAGTTCGTGTCGACGACGGCGACGACCGGGATGCCCAGTTTGCGGGCTTCGGCGACGGCGATGGCTTCGTTGTTGGAGTCAACGACGAAGATCGCGTCGGGGAGCCGCTTCATGTTCTTGATACCGGCAAGGTTGGTCGAGAGGTGCTTGCGCTCGCGCTCGAGCTTGATGACTTCCTTCTTGGTGAGCAGCTCGTAGCGGCCATCGGTCGACATCTCGTCGAGCTCCTGCAAGCGCTTGACCGACTTCTGCACGGTGACCCAGTTGGTGAGCAGACCGCCCAGCCAGCGGCTGTTGATGTAGGGCATTCCCGCGCGGGTGGCCTCTTCGGCGATGGCGTCCTGCGCCTGGCGCTTGGTGCCGACGAAGAGAACGAGCTTGCCGGTGGCGGTGAGATCGGTGACGAACTTCGACGCGTCTTTGAACATCTTCAGCGTCTTCTGCAGGTCGATGATGTAAATTCCGTTGCGCTCGCCGAAGATATATTCCTTCATCTTGGGGTTCCAGCGCTTGGTCTGATGCCCGAAGTGGACGCCAGCTTCGAGCAGTTCCTTCATTGTGATACTTGCCATAGAGGCTCCTTGGTTAAGACAGCCGGACCGAATTGTTTCCGGTGCCTGGATTGATCCCGCTTTTCATGCAAGAGCGCGGGAGATTTAACTCCTTGCCTTCCGATGCGCTGGAAGGGTGGTGCTAACGGCGATACCTTTTCGCCGGATGCTTCTTTTGATCCGGACCGGAAGAACATCGAGGCCGAATCGAAAACTGTACCTCGGCGGCTAAAGCCGCGACCGCCGAGGTGAGAAGTAGCGGCACGGCTGAAGCCGTGCCCTTAACACTGCAAGAACAAAAGCAACTGCAAAAGACCTTGCTGAAAGGCTCTTTTTATCGCTTCGAGAACTGGAAGCGAGCGCGAGCGCCCTTCTGGCCGTACTTCTTACGCTCCTTACCACGCGAGTCGCGGGTAACGAGGCCTTCTGCCTTGAGCGCCTTACGCAGCTCAGGGTTGAACTCCATGAGCGCACGGGCGATACCGAGCTTGACGGCGTCGGCCTGTCCCATGACGCCGCCACCGCGAACCGTGGTGATAACGTCGAAGGTTTCGCCGATATCGGCGATGCCGAGCGAGCGGCGAGCGGCAGCGCGCTGCTGGGCGGTGACGAAATAGACATCGACATCCTTCTTGTTGACGGTGAAGTTGCCGCTGCCGGGACGCAGGAAGACGCGCGCAATCGAAGACTTGCGACGGCCGGTTCCGTAGTATTGGATCAGATCTGCCATGGTGCTCCTTGAACTCTTGAAGGGCCCGGGGCTAAAGCCCCACATTGCCCCATTTTGTTCAGCAGGCTAAAGCCTGCTGCTAATCCCTTGAAAACAAACTTAGGCGACGACTTCCAGCGGCTCGGGCTGCTGGGCGAGGTGCGGATGCTGGCTGCCCTTGTAGACCTTGAGCTTGGTGGCCATCTGGCGGCCCAGCTTGGACTTGGGAAGCATGCCCTTGACGGCCTGCTCGACGATCGCCTCAGGACGGCGGGCGAGCAGCTTGACGAAGGACTCTTCACGCAGACCGCCGGGGAATCCGGTGTAACGGCGATAGAGCTTGGTGTCCGACTTGAGACCCGTGAGGACGATCTTTTCGGCATTGATGATGATGACGTGATCGCCCATATCGATATAGGGGGTGTACAGCGGGTTGAGCTTGCCTGCGAGAAGGCTGGCGGCATGGGTGGCAAGGCGGCCTAGCGTCTTACCGCTGGCATCGATGACAAACCACTTGCGCTTGATGTCTTTGCCGCTGGGGATGATGGTGGACATTGCTCTGTTACTCCTTGGTTCTGCCGTCTTCATTGTTCGGCGTGCTTCTGAAGAATGGTCGATCGAATGTGTGTTACAGCTTCTAATGCTTAATTCCGTACAACTTCTTTGTTTCTCAGACTTTACCGATGACAGCACGAAAGACCGGACATCCGAGAGCATCCTCGAACGCAAAAGAGGCCATTCGCATGGGGCGTCGCGCAAAGCCTTGAAAGATCAGCCTGGGAAGTGGGTGCTTCGGGAGCGGCCTTGCTGCGCTGACTGCCCCAAGTGAGTCCACCACGGTATCTCTTTCATCCGCCTTATCTATGAGGACAGGCCTTCATAGACGCACGGATGCGAGACTGCACGAGATTCAAGATTAGCTAAAAGCCGGGAAAGAGTCAATGAAAATGCGACAGGGGGCGGCCCGGTCAATGGGCCGCCTCTGAGCTTCGGAGCCGCTCCGCTTCGCTTGATGACTATTCGTGTTGCTGCGTGTAGAGAGCGGTCAAGGGGTATGGGGTGGCACCAGCGACCGCCTGGCAGGTCTGAGCCGCTGTTGCTCCAGGCAATACAAGGTAGTGTCTATCGGGAGTGCGGACATTGCCGAAGTCATAGTGCGCGCAGACCTGCCAGTCGTACCCTTGTGCGGCGTTGGTGATCAACTTGACCTGGCCGAGGTTGCCGAAGACGAAGTCGGGGTGGCTGGCGGCGCAGTCGGCAAGACGTTGGCTTGCGGTGAGGCGGGCGAAGTCTCTTCCATCGACCAGGCCGGCAATGTCGCAGATGTTGGCCTTCGAGAAGTAACCGATGTAGCCGACGTCCGAGGCGATTCCCTGCTTGCCCTCAAGCACGTCGAGGTGTTGGCCTGTGAAGATCTTCATCGTATGGGCGCGCGTGTTGAGGACCTGGCCCATAATCTTGCACTCGAACGGGAGCGCAATGAGAAGAAGCAGGATAAAGGCATAGACGAGCGGATAAGATTGGCGCTTCACATTGGAGCGATCATGATTGATCGAGCCAAGCTCGAGAAGATTCCAGAGGACGGAAAAAAAGTAAGTCCACACAAGATAACGTGCTCCCTGAATCTCTTGTCCGCGAGTTGCCGCCAGAATAAGGACCGTGGGAAAGACCAGGTTCGCGAAGAGCGTCGGCATAGAGAAGCGTCCAGCGCGAAACAGAAAGAAAACCGTAAGCAGCCACAAGACCAAGAGGCCAAGGCCGAAGGTAAGTGCGCCTACGATAACGGTCGCTGCATTGTGAAAGGCCGCCCACGAAGCTGTCCCGGACTTGGCGAGCGCGGTATCCGGCAACAGCGAGTGCATGGTCACAACGATGAACAGAAGGGCGAAGAGGCAGCCTACCAGAACGTGGCTCGATCGAAGAACGGCACCAACCCATTGCGAGGAACGTTTGCCGCCATCGAAGATCTGCCGCCAGGCAAGCATTGCGAAGATGACACCGCAGAGCAGAGCCAGCTCTGTGCGCAAGAGGACGGTGAAGAAGGCCAATACCGCGAACACAACATATTGAAGAGGCGTTGTGGTGCTGCGACGAGACTGCTGGAAGGTGAGGATGCAGAGAAGCGCGACGAAGCAGAGCGCAAAGCCGGTCTCCATGCCGTCGTCGAGCCAGCGGACCGCAGATGGCGCCACCAGAATAAAGAGCAGGACGAGGCCAAGGAGGCGCGTGCGGAGAGACTCTCGCGGGATAAAGCGAACAAGGATGACGCTCGTGATCAGAAAGAGCGAGATGTGCATGAAGCTGGAGACGCCACGAGGAAGATTGGGCGATGAGATAAAGCCGGAGAGGAAGGCAACGACATGAACGTAGAGGAGGCTGGAGGCTCCATAGCTGGGATGAATGCCGTCGTAGGTGATCAAATGCGTACGAAAGAGATTGTCCGCATAGCGCAGGTGGATGAGAGCATCATCCTGAATGGCCGCCCAGGAGAAGACGATCCAGGCGGCGAGCCAGAGCCCGAGAAGCGGCAGAATGAACTTGTACGCTCTATTGATCAAGCAACTATCCCCTTGTCCTTTTTTTGAGACTGCGCAGAACAAAAATTCAAGATGGAGAGCAATGAAGCATTACTCGTACGAGAGGGCATCGATAGGATCTTTGCGCGAGGCCTTGATCGCTGGATAAAAGGCTCCCAGGATAGCGCCGCTGAAGGCGATGATGACGGCAGCCAGAACCCACTCCGGTGTAACGGCAAAGGCCAGCGTCGGAAATTTGTAGTGAAAGATGGTTCGCATGAGATAGGTGAGGCCAACCCCGAGGGCGATGCCCGAGATGGCCAGCAACCCGGTCTCTCGCAGCACTACCGTGATGATGTAAAAACGCGACGCGCCGAGCGATTTGAGGATGCCGATCTCTCGAGTGCGTTCCATGACGGCGGTGTACATGGACTGAAAGATGACGAGGAAGCCGATGAGCACAGCGATGCCGATGACGACACGGAGGCCGATGTTGAAGCCGGGCAACTTCTCGGGGGAGAGGTTCGCGAGCAGTTCATCGAGGGTTTCGATGTTGTACTGCTGCATACCGGGAGTGGCAAATATCTCTTTGCGAACGGCGTCCTGAAACTGGGGATGATTCTCAGTTCGAAGATAGAACATGCTCGCCTTGCCGGGAGTTCCGCCAATTTCGTTCATCGTTGTAATGGGGATGAACTTGCGTCCGCCTTTGCCGTGCTCGACGATGCCGCAGATATGGAAGGGGTGGTGAAGGATTTCGATGGTATCACCGACCTTGAAACCCTTTCCCCTCGCCGCCTCGAGGTCATCAATGATGGCGTCGTCCGGATGTTGAAAAGGCCCTCCAGTTACGAAGACGAACGGACGAAGAGCGTTGTAGCTGGCGTAGTCGATGCCATAGATATTTTCGAGTGTCTTACCAGCAACGAGCTGGATATTGACTGGCGCAGCGACCTCGACATGCGGCAGACCGCGCAGAACATCGGCAACCTGAATCGATGCAGCGGCACCGGACATGCCGATAAGGTTTGTGGCAGCTCCGGGGTGCACGATCATGTCCATGCCAATACCGCTCTGATTAACGCGCTGACCATTGAGCTGACCGAGCATGATGGCAGCGATGGAGAGAATCATGATGACTTCGATGGCTACAGCGAAGGCACTGATAATAGAGCGCAGCGGGCGATGGACGAGATTACCGACAACCAGTTTATTCATACCAGTACCAGTGTATGGGAAGCGATACCAACAGAGCTTTACAGACTGGCGTTCTCAGAAGACTGAATCACAGGAGGGCGGCGCGCAATGCTGCGCACTGCGACGTTACGACGGGATCTGGTCTCCCGAGAACCCGTCGCGATATATCCGAGAAGCGGCATGACATAGACAGCCGCCAGCGCAGCCAGACTTACATTGATGGCACCGAACCATAGCATATAGATCACACCGTTCATGCCGCCTTCCGGAGCTAAATGGCCAAAGATGACAAGAGCCAGCAACCCCCACGGAGAGGTTCGAATATCGCCGCAAAGTGAATCGAACAAGATAAAGAGCGCAATCCACAAGAGGGGCAGAATGAGAAAGATGCTTGTCCAGCGCAGGAGATGAAAACCTTCTCCGATAGGGCTGAAGGAGATACCGGTCGTTGTATCATCCGGGTCCAGCATGCCAATTTCGTGGGCGTACATGTTTCCCAGCTTGAGTTCCGGTTTTCCCGGCCAGAGAAAGTGAGGGACCAGGTTTTCGAAGGACCAGAAGATCGGCGCAGGGCCAAAGGCGCCTCGTTGTTCCGTCACATTAATGATGGCATCGTCGACGGCAATCATTTGAAGACGGTCAAACATGCCCTGCTCAGTATTGTAATAAGCCGGCATCCCCTCAACTCGCATTGGCACTTCCACCTGCTTATCCAGTTGGCGAACATGTTCCAACTGGGTAAGTAAGGAGAAGGATGTATCTATATTTTGTAAAAAAGCGCCCATTGGAGAGAGCGGAGGGCCGGATTCCGGGTCGGCGGCGGTAGTAGCGTAGACCTTGGAATTTCTTCCATATTGGGAATAAGGGGCAAGATAATATCCGGTAAATACCACGAATCCCATAAAAAGGAGGAGCTTGTAAGGAGCAAGCCGATAGCGCTGAGAGGCGGCAGCTACAGCCCAGCACAACAGAGGAGTAAACATCCCCTGCTTGGAGAAGCCAATGACCCCGATAAAGAAGATGGTGAAGCCGGAGATAAGAACTGGGATATTAATGCTGCGAGTTCCACCGCTCCTGCGAATCTCGTAGATGACTCCAAGAATCATAGCCAGCGGCAGAAAACCGTTGAGCTGGGTCAATGCACCAAGGGCTGACCCACTTTCGTGAGGTACGAAAAGAATGATCGCCTCTATGATAAGACCGGTAATTAAACTTCCGATCGAGGCCTGCAATAACCGCTCATTCGTCAGGGCAGGCAGGATTGGAATCTTTCTTCTGAACCGGCGGCTTACCAATACCGCGAGACACATCGAGACCATGCCGCCCAAAATTGCTTCCATGGTCAAAAGAGGCTGAGTCAGATTGGAATCAGCCGGTTCCCCCATAACAACCTTCCAGCAAACACCGGCGATTACGGCGAGGACGGAGTAGAAGAAGACATATCCTCCCGAGGGACGGGTCAACCCGCCAGCCAGATTGAACGTAACTGCTGTTATGACGACAAAAAGAAAAAAGCACAGAGAAAACGCAGGGTCAGTCCCCTGAATCAATTGAATAACAGCTATCAGCGCGGCAAAGGCGACCGCGTACTGAAGGGGTATCTTCTCTGGAAATGGAAGGCGCACTCTTCCTCTTTCTATACAGATGACCGGCAATGACCGAAGTCAGCCGGAGAGATCGTGCCGCGAGTCCACATGTCGGCAGTTCAACCTCTCCCATAACCGTACGGAGAGACTATAGCGATGATACCAGCGTAGAAATATTTGTTCGCCAAAAGGTTCTATCGAGGTCTGGAAACAATAATTTATGAAAACAGAAAAGAAGATAGACCTTGAATCAACGATCAACCATTTATTCTAAAGTTGGAGAATTGTGGCGAATCATATGGGATCAGTTGCGCAGACGTTGACAGAGAGAAAGCGCAATCCTGAACTTTCGGCAAGTGTCCTGAAGCCTCACATGCCGGGAATCGACGTCCTGCGCGGTGTCGCGATTCTGATGGTGATCGTCTTCCATGGCTTCTACTACAGTGCATCCCAATTTCCATGGCATAACAGCTTTGCGAAGGCCCTCTTTCAGGTAACGAGCGGCGGGTGGGCCGGCGTCAATCTCTTCTTTGCTCTCTCAGGCTTTCTTATCACGGGAAATCTGATGGATTCAGAGGCAAAGAAAAACTACTACGCCCGCTTTTATGCTCGGCGTGCGCTGCGTATTCTTCCGATCTATTTCCTCATCCTGCTGACGCTCGGCCTTCTGCACCTGGCAAGTCCGCTCTATCTTCTTCTATGCGGCTTCTTTCTAGCGAATATGCCGGGAATCTTTCTTCATGGTGCCTATATGTCTTATGGGCCTTTGTGGTCGCTGGCGGTGGAAGAGCAGTTCTACCTTGTGTGGCCGTGGCTTTACCGACGCCTGAAGATGAAGGGGCTTCTTGGCCTCTGCCTGGCGATGATCGTCGTCTGTCCTCTGCTGCGTGCCGCAGCGCTCGACCACGTTCTGAAGACCGGCGAAGTCTTCAGCAAAACCTGGATGATCGCAGACAATCTCGCCATGGGAGCAGTTATCGCCATTCTGCTGCGGATGACGAAGATGAAGCTGCGGACATTTCTTCGATTCGGAGTTGCGACGGTCGCGATTAGCGCAGCCGGTCTGGCATTGCTTGCCGCAACTCACCATCTCGTAAAAGAGGACGTCATTGGCGGCAGCTTCGGATATTCCATGATTGAGCTGATGGGTGCGGGATGGGTGATCATTATGCTGTACGCCTATCGGCAAAGGCCGCTGCAAAGCTGGCTGAAGATCTTCATCTTCTTCGGCGACATCAGCTATGGTCTCTACCTGATCCATATGCTTTGCCTCGAGATCTACGATCGCTACGCAGGCCAGGGATTTCGTACAGACGCGGGAGCACTATGGACACGTTTCCTGATTTGCAATGGAATCGCCATCCTGCTGGCGTACCTGTCGAAGCGCTTCTTCGAGAACCCCATCCTGAAGCTGAAAAACCGTATTCCCGCTGCGATGTAGCTAGCGACCACTCAATCGAACAACAGACAATCGCCGGCTCTCCAACCAATTCTGCACTAGCGTTCTATCGCCTGCGCCGGCTTTGGCTCGGCTGAAGAAAAATAGTGCATGAGACGGGTACGGAGACGAAGCGAGGGCTGTTCGATCACGTAGTAGGAGAACTCTGCCACAAGCAACACCGCAAGCCAGTTTCCTGGAAAGGTGCTGATGAGCTTCAACGATGAGCCGAGGATGGCCCCATTGCCATGGTGCAGGAATAACGTCTGCCAGATGTAGATGCTGTACGACAAGACGCCGATATGCACGACAAACCGGGCGTTGAGGATGCGTCCGACGACAGAGGATGGATTGCGAACGCACCAGAGCAGAAAGAAAGCGATAGCGATCCCGGTAATGGTAAAGCCAATGGGAAATTGCCAGTAGTTCTGAAAGCGAACGGCGAGGCAATCGCACAAAAAGATAACCACCGGTGGAATCCACCATATCTTCGTAGCGAAAGCATAGACTCGCTCGAAGGCCGGTGTGCCTTGCAGCAAGGCGACGACACAGCCAAACATCAGCGAGTCGGCACGCATGTGAAACATGCCGGGATGATGGAGGTAGGGCACCGGCGAAAGATAGGCGGCAACCCGGATGATGGGCGAGACGAGAATGACAGCGATAGCTACTTTAGCGGCGATCATACGGCCCGTAATACCGGGGCGATGCCGCAGACAGAAGTAGAGGACAAAGGGCCATATGAGGTAAAACTGCTCCTCGACGCTGAGCGTCCAGAAGTGCTCGAGTGACCACATGGAACTAGTGGTTGCATAGTTCCGAAAGAAGAAGAGCGCGCTGAAGATGTCGATCTTCGTGACAGCCACGCGACCGAGCCAGGCCATCAGCAGAATGAACGCGACATAAAAGTAGATCGGCGGCAGGATACGCATGGCACGGCGAAAGTAGAAGCTGCGCATGCTGATGGTGCCTTTCTTCTGCTGCTCGTGCAGAAGAAGGCTGGTGATGAGATAGCCGCTGATGACAAAGAAGATGTACACACCGGTATCGCCGTTGAAGATGGCATACCAGAGAGGAGAAAGGTGGTACGGCATCCTCTGCATGGTGTGGAGCGCCATGACAAGAAAGATCGACAGGGCCCGCAAGCCATCGAGACTAGGGATACGAGACATCGATGCAGCTCGGGTGGGGAGGGGCTGGGACATAGTAAAAAGGGCCTCTGTAGGGGCTAATTATATAGTGACCAGTTTACGGAAGTGCTTTGACTTGATAAGGATGCAGGTCTATGCTTCGAGAAACTGGAATAAATCCAGCAGAAATCTGGGGTTCCAGTAAGGCTAACGGCTGAGCGGAGCGAATGGAAAGATTCTGCGACGAGCTGCGATGGGCGCGTGAGCAGCGCAAGATTTCGATTGAAGCGATCTGCGAGGAGACGAAGGTCTCGCCGCGGCATCTGCGTGCGCTCGAAGCTGGAGAGTACAGCGAGTTGCCCGGCGGAGTCTTTCGCAAGGGCATCGTGCGCAGCTATCTTGCCGCGCTGGGGCTCGAGGAAGCATCGTGGCTCGACCGATTTGAGGCAAGCCTGCGCGAGAGCGGCGCTCAAGATACCGAGGTCGAGGACTGGTCTGAGTTTGCCGAGAATGTGCGCAGAAACAGAGGCGCCAGTGAGACCGGAACCAACCTGCAATGGATGGGCGTAGCGATGATGATCGCCGCGTTGCTGGTTGTGGCATGGTGCGTATGGAAGTTTGTCCTGCATGGACGATTGCCTTAGATGATTGCCTGAGCAACAGCACAAGACCCTCCCATTCGATGCAAAATATCGCCATTGAACAGAAAATAGGCACGGATAAGTGCGCTTCTTTGTCGAGGGGACCGGGCGGCAGGTAAAATGGAAGGGTTGCAAACTGATCAGGCTAAGTGTCTGTTCGGGCACCTAAAAGGAGTTGTTTTGGCGACACGCGATAAGTTTTTGTTTACGAGTGAGTCTGTAACCGAAGGTCATCCTGACAAGATTGCTGACCAGATCTCTGATGCGATTCTGGATGCCTGCCTCGAGCAGGATCCGTACAGCCGCGTGGCTTGCGAGACGCTGACCTGCACTGGCCTGGTAGTGGTCGCCGGTGAGATCACGACCAAGGCCTATGTTGACTTTCAGAGCATCGTTCGTGGAACCGTAGCGGCGATTGGATACGACAATGCCCTCTATGGCTTTGATTCCAATACCTGCTCGGTGATCTCGACGATCAACAAGCAGTCCGGCGATATCGCCATGGGCGTCGACACAGGCGGAGCCGGCGACCAGGGCATGATGTTCGGCTATGCGACCAACGAGACCCCCGAACTGATGCCGACCCCGATCTCCTTGGCCCACCGGCTGGTGCAGAAGCTGAGCGAGGTCCGCAAGTCGGGCCTGATGGCTTATCTGCGTCCCGACGGCAAGAGCCAGGTGACCGTAGAGTACGACGCCAACAACAAGCCGGTGCGCGTAGATGCAGTCGTCATTTCGACGCAGCATGCAGACAATATCGGCAACGACGAGCTTCGCGCAGACATTTTGAAGCATGTCATTCAGGCTGTCATCCCTGCTGAACTGCTGGATCAGGACACGAAGTACCACATCAATCCGACCGGCCGCTTTGTCGTCGGCGGACCGATGGGCGACACCGGATTGACCGGCCGCAAGATCATCGTCGACACCTACGGCGGCATGGGCCGTCATGGCGGCGGAGCCTTCAGCGGCAAGGACGCGACCAAGGTGGACCGTTCGGCTGCCTACATGGCTCGCTATGTGGCGAAGAACATCGTCGCTGCTGGCCTGGCCGACCGTTGCGAGGTGCAGCTTGCCTATGCCATCGGCGTGGCTGAGCCGGTGAGCGTGCTGGTCGAGACCTTCGGCACAAGCAAGATCGATGAGTCCAAGCTCGAAGCACTGGTGCGGAAGAACTTCTCCCTGACCCCGAAGGGGATCATCGAGAGCCTGAACCTGCGTCGGCCAATCTTCAAGGCGACCGCAGCCTATGGTCACTTCGGACGCAAAGGCGAGGGCTTCGCCTGGGAGGCAACCGACAAGGCTGCCGCTCTCAAGGAGCAGGCCGGTCAGCTGGCTGCCAAGTAAGTCTTTCTGCAAGATTGAAGAAGAGGCGGGCCTTCGGGCCTGCCTCTTCTTTTTTTGGCACGACCTAAGTTTGCATGAACGAATCGGAGTGTAGCGCAGTGCATCAGTAGAGGAAGATACTGAAATGACGATGGCTGATAGAACTTCCAGAGCGAGTGCAGTTCCGAGTGTGTTTGCAGGCAAGCAGTGGCAACAGGTGCTGGAGCGGGATGCCAGCGCGGATGGACAATTTTTCTATGCGGTGAAGTCGACGAAGATCTACTGCAAGCCCAGTTGCCCGAGCCGCAGGCCTACGCGGAAGCAGGTAACGTTCTTCCCTACCACGGCTGCTGCCGAGGCTGCAGGGTATAGGCCCTGCATGCGCTGCGAACCGGAGCGGACCAGGCCGAAGGACGATCCTCAGGCTGGAGCAATCACTGCCGTCACGGAGTACCTGAAGGAGCACGCAGACGAGCGCACCAAACTCGCCGATGTTGCCAAAGCTACCGGCGTGGGGCGGCTGACGATTCTGCGCGGGTTCAAGCGCGTATTGGGTGTCACTCCGGGGCAGTACGCCAAGGAGCAGCGACTGGCGAAGTTCAAAAACAAGATGCGCGAGCCGAAGACGCGGATTACGGACGCGATCTACGAGGCTGGATTCGGATCGAGCAGCAGGCTCTATGAAAAGAGCGAAGCTTCATTGGGAATGACTCCGCGAACGATGCGCGCAGGTGGGGCTGGGTTGTTGATTCGCTACTGCACAGCGGCTAGCCCGCTGGGGCGAATGCTCGTAGCGGCAACCGACGTAGGCGTCTGCTCGATTGCGTTTGGCAAGGACGATGCCGAGCTTGTGGCCAATCTGCGCGAGCAGTTCAACAAGGCGCAACTGGTGCAGGCAAAGGGCAACACCGGATGGCTGGCGGACGCGGTTGCATTTGTGACGAGCCAGTTGGGCGAGCATCCGTTGGCGGCTTCCTTTCCACTGGATGTAAGAGCAACGGCATTTCAGCAGCGCGTCTGGAAGGCATTGCAGCAAATTCCGCGAGGAGAGACGCGCAGCTATGGAAGCATCGCAAAAGAGCTGGGCAGGCCAACTGCCGCTCGTGCAGTAGGAACAGCGATTGGGTCGAATCCAGTGGCCGTTGTTGTGCCCTGTCATCGGGCGATACACAGCGATGGCAGTCTGTCGGGATATCGCTGGGGTGTCGAGAGGAAGAAGAAATTGCTACAGGCAGAAGGTGCTTACTGACAGTGAAGTTCCACTCCGAGACCGCTTGTTGATTGCTCAGAATGATATCCTGAGAGGACTTGCAAGAACATCTGGAGAGTCTTAAGGAGCAGCGATGGCGACAGCAGTTGTGGATAGAGCAGGGGTGGCTTCCGAGTATAAGGTAGCGGATCTTTCGCTGGCAGAGTTTGGGCGCAAGGAGATCGATATCGCCGAGCAGGAGATGCCCGGCCTGATGTCGATTCGCAACAAGTACGCCGCAGGCAAGCCGCTGGCAGGCGTTCGCGTGACCGGATCGCTGCACATGACCATCCAGACGGCCGTACTGATTGAGACGATGGTTGCTCTCGGTGCAGACGTTCGCTGGGCGAGCTGCAACATCTTCTCGACGCAGGACCACGCGGCGGCGGCAATTGCTGCAGCGGGCGTTCCGGTATTTGCGTGGAAGGGCGAGAGCCTCGAGGAGTACTGGTGGTGTACCGACCAGGCACTGCGGCACAAAGGCGGTCTTGGACCACAGATCGTCATCGACGACGGCGGCGACGTGACCCTGCTGATCCACAAGGGCGTGGAGTTGGAGAAGGGCGATGGCTGGGTCAACACTCCCTCCGGAAATCAGGAAGAGGGCGTCATCAAGGACCTGCTGAAGAAGATTCATAGCGAGGACGCCACCTACTTCCAGAAGCTGGCGAAGGAGTGGCGCGGTGTTGCCGAGGAGACAACGACCGGTGTTCACCGTCTGTACAAGATGATGGAGCAGGGCAAGCTGCTGGTGCCTGCCATCAACGTGAACGACTCTGTCACCAAGAGCAAGTTCGACAACCTCTATGGCTGCCGCGAGTCGCTGGTTGACGGCATCAAGCGCGCAACCGACGTGATGGTTGCGGGTAAGACGGCTGTGATCTGCGGTTACGGCGATGTCGGCAAGGGCTCTGCGGCTTCGTTGCGCGGTCTGGGTGCGCGCGTGATCGTCACCGAGATCGATCCGATCAACGCGCTGCAGGCAGCGATGGAAGGATATGAGGTCACGACGCTCGAAGAGACGTTGGGCCGCGGCGACATCTATGTCACCTGCACCGGCAACGTCGACATCATCACCTTCGAGCACATGCAGCAGATGAAGGACCAGGCGATCGTCTGCAACATCGGCCACTTCGACAACGAGATCCAGATGGACCAGCTGAACAGCGCCAAGGGCGTGAACAGACTGAACATCAAGCCTCAGGTCGACAAGTACACCTTCCCCAGCGGCAACAGCATCTTTGTGCTGGCCGAGGGACGTCTGGTGAACCTCGGCTGCGCGACGGGTCACCCGAGCTTCGTGATGAGCAACAGCTTCTCGAACCAGACGCTGGCTGCGCTCGATCTCTGGAAGAACAAGGACACCTACAAGCCGGGCGTTTACATTCTGCCGAAGAAGCTGGACGAAGAAGTAGCGCGTCTGCATCTGGAAAAGATCGGCGTGAAGCTGACGACGCTTTCGCCAAAGCAAGCGGAGTATCTTGGCGTCTCGCCGGATGGGCCTTATAAGGCGGAGCAGTACCGGTACTAAAACATAAGCCGAAATGGAAAAGGCCGCGGAGATCACTCTGCGGCCTTTTTCTGTTGAAGGATTTCGGGTAAATGAGCCGCGAATCTAACTAGCTCGCGCTTGGCGGATCGTAGTCGTCCGCCGTGATGATCTGCAGATGATAGCCGTTGATCTGCCGCTGATCGATAAGAATCATGGTGCGTGCAGAGCCGTCGGCGTAGGAGACCTGGGTGCCTGCATAAGCTGCCGGTGTGGTGCCGATGGAAGGAGACCCGGCAGGCAGCATAACCAGTGTGTAGGTACCCGCCGGGGCGTTCAGGTATCCCGTGTTGCTGCCTAAGCTGACGTTGGCCGCAATGGGCCTTACATCGGCAAGGGTTTGCCCCGAAGGCAAAAGATAGATATCGACTGCGCCCGAGCGCGGAGCTTGGCCGATGAAGCGAAGCGCGATCTGACCAGCGGGTGCGGGCTGACTCTGGTCCTTGAGCGTGAGCGACTGCGGACCCGCGGCAGTATCTCCAATGAGAACGGTGTACTGCGTCGAGGGCAGGAAGGTATTTTTGGCTGAAGAGATGACCTGCGCGGTTCCAGTGGAGTTAGCGGCGATGGTGTACGTGCCGGGCGTGACAGGCACATAGGAAGTAATCGTTCCGAAACCGAGGCTGTAGGCGAGCACATCGTGGCTCTGATAGATGTCGAGGTTAGGAGCGTCCGGAGAGACATCGACGATGCGAACCTGCGAGCTGGACAGAGCGCTGATGAGTCCCTGGCAACCGGAGAGTAGACCGAGGCTCAAGGCCAGGACGGCGAACTGCGCGGCCTGTCGGGCGGATTGAGGGATTTCAAAAGACATTCGCCGTCACTTCAGGGAGAGCTTTTTAATATTAAGGCATCTGCGACAGAATGGACATTCGCGATGAGTAATAAAAACCCATGTCCCGGAGCGAGACATGGGTTTCAATTCTGATCGATCGCCTGAGGCTACTTCTTGGGCTTGCTGGCGATGATCTGGTCCTTGATCTTGTTATAGGTAGCCGAAGGGAGGATGCCGCGAGTGACGAGCTGATTTTTAGCGGTGTAAGGACGCCCATCGATGATGCGCTTCGCATAAGCATCACCGATTCCGTTGAAGGCTTTGAGCTGATCGGGAGTGGCGGTGTTGATGTCGAGCTTGTCGCCGGTTGCAGCGCTGGCCGATGCTGCGGCCTTTGGCGGCGCGGCGAAGGGTGCTGCCGAGGCCATGACCGGCGCAGATAACAGGAGCGCCAATGCGATGGTGAAGGGAGAGCGGAAGAGTTTGAACATTGTGAACGAGACCTCCTGAGATGTGTGCGTGCGATGCAAGAGTAGATGAGCAGAGGCGATTGGTCAAAGGAAAATACAACCGCCAATGAACTGAGATCGAAAAAAATATCTACGCGTATAGCTGAAGATAATAGAGGTCCATGATTGATCAAATCGTGAAGACAAAGTTAGCGCTATCTGAAAGACTACTAGTCAAAAGCCGGAGGATGAATTGAGGATTTTGACTGTTTGCTCGTTTGGGGCTGCGCTACTGGCCCTGGGATGGATGGGTCATGGCTTTGCACAGGCTCGCCGCACCGATATACAGACTACGGCGACGCCTATCAAACATGTAGTCGTCATCTTTGGCGAGAACATCTCGTTCGACCACTACTTCGGGACTTATCCTCATGCATTGAATCCTGCCGGCGAACCGGAGTTTCATGCGAAGCCGGAAACTCCCTCGGTGAACGGACTGACGAAGACGCTACTCGAACACAATCCAAACTTCATCAACACCAAGGTGAACGGCAAGGACGCGACCGCGCCGTTCCGGCTGTCGCGCGCGCAGGCAGCCACCGCCGATGAGAACCATGACTACACCGCCGAGCAGCGCGCCTTCCACTCCGGGCTTCTCGATTCCTTTCCGCGCTACACAGGTATCCTCGGATCGCCGAAGTCGAGAGTGCGACTCGGCAGCGAAAAAGTAGAAGGCGCCAAGGAGTATGCGTTCCAGACCAAGGGCCTTGTGATGGGCTATTTCGATGGCAACACTGTAACGGCGATGTGGAACTACGCACAACGCTACGCGCTGAACGACAACTCGTACGGCACGACGTTTGGGCCTTCGACGCTGGGCGCAATTGAATTGATCTCGGGACAGACCAACGGTGTGACCGACAAGATTAACGCCGGCAATACGGTGATCGAGGGCGGTGACGGCACGTTCACCGAGATCGGTGATGGCGATCCCATTGGCGATATCTGCTCGTCACCGTCAGGCTCCTTGCTGCACTTCAGCGGCAACAACATCGGCACCATGCTCTCGAAGAAAGATGTAACGTGGGGATGGTTCGAAGGCGGCTTCGACCTCACGAAGAAGAATCCCAACGGAACGACGGGTTGCCGCCGCAGCACTTATTCCAACGTAGTAAAGGTGACGGACCTCGATTACAGCCCGCATCACGAGCCCTTTCAGTACTACAAAGAGACGGCGAACCTCAAGCATGTAAGACCGACCTCAGTGCAGATGATCGGACACAACGGCGATGCGGCGAACCATCAATACGACACGGACGACTTCTTCGATGCGGTAAAGGCTGGGAATTTTCCAGCGGTAAGTTTTCTGAAGGCTCCGGCTTATCAGGATGGCCATGCGGGTTACTCCGATCCGTTGGATGAGCAGGCATTCGATGTAAAGGTCATCAACTTTCTTCAGCAGCAATCTGACTGGAAGAGTACGGTAGTAATTCTGGCGTACGACGACTCCGATGGTTGGTATGACCATCAGATGGGCCCGATCGTAAACCAGTCGACGACGCGGGCCGATGCGCTGACCGGGCCGGGACAGTGCGGCGATGGCTCGACTGCGTTGCCAGGACCACATACAGCACATGCACAGGGACGCTGCGGCTATGGGCCGCGGCTACCGCTGCTCGTCGTCTCGCCCTACGCAAAACAGAATTACGTCGACCACAGTCTGACCGACCAGACCTCTGTGCTTCGCTTTATCGAAGATAACTGGCTGGGTGGCGAGCGCGTTGGCGGCGGCTCGTTCGACTCGATTGCAGGGCCGATGACGGGGATGTTCGACTTTGCGCATCCTGATGCGCGGCGCTATCTCCTCGATGACGCGACGGGAGTTGTGGTGAAGCAGTGACGATTACCCGGAGGAGATTTCTGGAGCAGGCCGGAGTCTTTGCAACCGGCCTGCTGCTGACTGAGACCGGCTCTGCGATGGCTCACATGGAAGCCGCGATGAGCGACACCGTGCTGGGGCCGGGAGAGCTGACTCCGTTTGTAGACGCCCTTCCGTTGCCTCCGGTTGCGAAGAGCACGGGAACGCGGGCAAATCCGGAACGCAAGGACGAACAGATTCCTTATTACAGGATCGCCATGCGCGAGATGCATGTGAAGGTGCATCGCGATCTGCCTGCAACGCGAGTGTGGGGATTCAACGACAGCTCGCCGGGGCCTGTATTCGAGACGCGCAGCGGAGAGCCGCTCCTTGTGGAATGGGCGAATGAGCTTCCGCTGAAGCACTTTTTACCAATTGACTACACGCTGCACGGCGCAGGCAAAGATGTTCCCGAGGTACGCAGCGTCGTTCATCTGCATGGAGGAAGAACACCACCCGAGAGCGACGGATATCCCGAAGACTGGTTTGTGCCGGGAAAATCTGCGGTCAATTTCTATCCCAACCGGCAGGATGCGACGGCGTTGTTCTATCACGACCATGCGATGGGAATTAATCGCCTGAATGTCTACGCAGGTTTGCAGGGGATGTTCCTGATTCGCGATGCAGTGGAGGACGCGTTGAATCTGCCCAGCGGTAAGTATGAGGTGCCTCTGGTGATCTACGACCGCTTTCTGCGCAAAGATGGACAACTCGAGTATCCGGTCTCGCCGATACCGGGCAAACCGTGGGTGCCAGAGGTATTCGGCAACGTCGTTCTGGTCAACGGCAAGGCGATGCCGTATCTCGAAGTAGAACCGCGCAAGTACCGGCTGCGAATTCTGAATGGATCGAATGCACGGTTTTATCGGCTGGCATTTGAGGATGAGCACGAGTTTCACGTGATCGGCTCCGATCAGGGACTGCTCGAAAGCCCTGTAGCGTTGCAACGGTTGCAGCTTGCTCCGGCAGAACGCGCCGATGTGATTGTGGACTTCAGCAAATATGCGGGCAAGCGAATGCAGCTTGCGAGCGACTCGCTTCCGGTCATGCAGTTCCGCGTGACTACTCAAGGCGCTCCCGATACAAGCGTATTGCCTGCAAAGCTGCGTGCGGTCGAACGAATCAAAGAGAAGGCCGCAGTCAAGACGCGCCTGCTGACACTCGATGAGCATCTGAATCTCGCCGATCAGTCCATGGACATGATGCTGAACAATACTCCGTGGCATGCACCGATTACGGAGAAGCCGGTGATCGATACAACGGAGATCTGGGAGTTTGTGAATCTCACCGAGGACACGCATCCCATTCACATCCATCTGGTGCGATTCCAAATTCTCGATCGGCAGAGGATCGATACCAATGCGTTCTTCGATAGCAGGTCGCTGGAGTTTATCGGAGATGTGGAACCCGCATCCGGGATTGAAACCGGATGGAAGGACACCGTACGCGCCGATGCCGGCACACTGACACGGATCATTGTGCCCTTCAAGGGATACACGGGCCGCTACGTGTGGCACTGTCATCTGTTGGAGCACGAGGACAACGAGATGATGCGACCGTATGAAATTTTGGCCACAGAACCGCAAAAGCAGGCAAATGATTGACAAGCGAGATCATCGCAGCTACCTTTAAAAGCAATGAGCGTTCGTCTGCAGCATCACGGCCATCACCATCATCATGCGCAAAGCGTGTTGGCGGCTGTGTCCGGTGTGGCGAAGTAACGAACGCATACTAAGGATTGGAAAGGCCCGCTAACGCGCATATCGCGAGCGGGCCTTTTTGCTGCCCGCTTGCCCGATGGCATGTTGGATGACCGAAGAAAGTGATCAAGGAGATGGCAATGGAAGCAGTAAAGATCGATTTTGCGAAGATGGACGGCCTGGTCCCGGGCATCGTGCAGGATGCGAAGACGGGCGAGATGCTGATGCTCGGCTTCTTGAACGAAGTGAGCTACGCGAAGACGCTGGAGACAGGTTTTGTGACCTTCTGGAGCCGGACGCGCAGCAAGCTTTGGATGAAGGGCGAGACCAGCGGCAACCGGCTGAAGGTCATCTCCGCCGCAACGGATTGCGACAACGATGCTCTGCTCTTCAAGGTAGAGGTCGAGGGCGATGGTCTGGTCTGTCACGAGGGCACGGTGAGCTGCTTCACCAAAAATATTGAAACGGAGAAGGCGTAATGTCTGGAGCGAAGAAGCTGAAGCTGGGAATTCCCAAGGGCAGTCTGCAGGATGCGACGATTGCGTTGTTTGAGCGGGCAGGTTGGAGGATCTTCGCCAATGGACGAAGCTACTTCCCTTCCATCGACGATGCCGAGATTGAGTGCATGCTGGTGCGTGCGCAGGAGATGGCACGATACGTCGAGCACGGCGCGCTCGATGCCGGACTGACCGGCAACGACTGGGTTCTCGAAAACGAGACCGATGTGGAGTACGTCACCAGCCTCACCTACAGCAAGCAGAGCCGGCAGAAGGTGAAGTGGGTGCTCGCAGTTCCCGAGGACTCTCCCTTCCAGAAACCCGAAGATCTCGCAGGCAAGATCATCGCCACCGAGCTGGTCGAGTTCACCAAGCGCTACTTCGCCAACAAGAACATTCCCGTAAAGGTGGAGTTTAGCTGGGGCGCGACTGAAGTGAAGCCGCCCACGCTGGCCGATGCCATCGTCGAAGTGACCGAGACGGGAAGCTCGTTGCGTGCGAACCGTCTGCGGATCATCGAGACGCTGATGGAAAGTGAGACGCAGCTCATCGCCAACAAGAATGCGTACAAGGACGACTGGAAGCGCGAGAAGATCGGCAATATCTCTCTTATGCTGAACGCCGCGATTGCCGCCCAGGGCCGCGTTGGTCTGATGCTCAACGCTCGCAAGGATTCGTTGAAGGCAGTGGTCGGTGTGCTGCCCGCATTGAATTCTCCGACGATCTCGCAGCTCAGCGACGAGGGATGGATTGCGCTGAATACGATTCTCGATGAGGCCGAGGTTCGGGATGTGATCCCCAAGCTTAAGGCTGCCGGTGCTACTGGAATCGTGGAGTATCCGTTGAGCAAGGTTGTTCTGTAACGATGGCTTTTCTCGTCCGGCTCTCCATCGAGGGCCGGACGCTGGTACTCGGAGTTCATGAATGAAGCTGGTGCGAACATTTGGACGGAGCAAAGCTGCTGCGGCTGCTCTGATAGAGACGCTGGAGCAACGCGGAGCCTCGAACACAGCGAAGGTAGAGCCGGTAGTGCGGCGGATTCTTGCAGACGTTCGCAAAGGCGGCGATGCTGCGCTGCGAAAATATGCCGCCAAGTTTGATGGGTTGACGAAGAGACAATCTCTGCGGGTCTCATCTGAAGAGATGCAGGCGGCCTGGGATGAGACTGCACCGGAGCTGCAAGCTGCCATGATGGTCGCGCGCGGCAACATTCTTGCGTTTGCCGAGGCGCAGAAACCGTCGGAATGGACGATTGCCCCTTCTGACGGTGTAAAGACCGGGCAGATCGTTCGGCCGCTGGGAAGCGTGGGTTGCTATGTACCGGGTGGGCGGTATCCTCTGCCTTCCACGCTACTGATGACGGTAACTCCAGCACAGGTAGCAGGAGTGGAGCGAATCGTCGTATGTTCGCCTAAGCCTGCGCGGGAGACGATGGCTGCGGCATGGCTTGCCGGAGTAACTGAGTTTTATCGCGTTGGCGGAGCACAGGCGATCGCCGCGATGGCCTACGGCACCGAGGCGATTACTCGCGTCGACAAGATTGTGGGGCCGGGAAATTTATTTGTAACCGCCGCCAAGACAATTGTTTCGAACGAGTGCGGCATCGATATGCCCGCCGGCCCGACCGAGATTGTCGTGACCAGCGAGACCGGAGATGCCTCTGGAATCGCAGCAGACCTCGTAGCACAGGCAGAGCATGATCCAGAGGCTTTGCCTATCCTGATTACAAGCAATGAAGCGCTGGCAAAGAACGTTGCCGGCGAAGTAAAGCTGCAAGCTGCGAAGAACAAGATTGCGAAACAATCACTGGCAGCCCAGGGAGCAATATTTGTAACTTCAACTGTTGCAGAGGCACAAGAGCTGACCAACCGCCTTGCTCCTGAGCATCTGACGGTTGATGCAGCGGCAGACCTGAAGTGGGTTCGCAATGCAGGAAGTGTCTTTGTAGGCGCCTACGCTCCGCAATCAATGGGCGATTACGTCTCGGGACCCAACCATGTGCTGCCAACAGGACGCGTCGGACGTGTACGCGGCGGCTTGAGCGTCATGGACTTCGTCAAGGTAATCACCGTGCAGGAGTACACGCGCAAAGGTCTACGAAAGATTGGCCCCCACGCTATTGCGCTGGCCGAAGCAGAAGGCCTGGTTGGTCACGCAGAGAGTGTTCGAGTGAGGATGCGATGAAGGTTGCTACGGAAGTAAAACCGCGCAGAGCTGTGCTCGAGATGCCGGAGTATCATCCTCCGCTGGCAGGACGTGACGCACTGCGACTGGACTTCAACGAGAACACCTTTGCACCATCGCCAAAGGTGATGGAACGGCTGCGCGAGATAACAGCAGAAGGATTGACCAAATATCCTGAACGCGAGCCGGGAGAGAGGATCGCGGCAAAACACTTTGGACTTAACCCTGACGAAGTATTGCTGACCAATGGCGTGGACGAAGCGATCCACCTGGTATGCTGCGCGTTTCTCGAAGAGGGCGACGAGGCCCTGATCTGTACGCCCGGCTTCTTTATGTACGACGTCAGCATAATGATGATGACTCCCAACCTGCGCAAGGTGCAGGCGGACGAGGCGTTACAGTTCCCCTTTGAAAAATTTCTCGCCGCAATTACCGAGCGGACAAAGCTGATCATTGTCTCTTCGCCAAATAATCCAACAGGCGCTGTCGTAAGCCGGGAGCATCTGCTTGCAATCGCTAAGGCAGCCCCTCAAGCCGTGCTGATGGTCGATGAGGCTTACTACCACTTCCACGGCGAGACGACGATAGGCGACCTACGCGCTGTGCCGAACCTGCTTGTAGCGCGGACGTTCTCGAAGGCTTATGGGCTGGCTAATCTTCGCATTGGAATGCTGGCAGGCAACACGGCGCTAATGAAGTATGTGCGCAAGGTCAGCTCGCCTTACAACGTGAATGGCGTGGCGCTCGATTGCCTGACTGTGGCACTAGCCGATGAGGACTATCTTGCATGGTACGTCGAGCAGGTACGCGTTGGGCGCGATCGCATGATGCGCGGCCTCGATGAGTTGGGAGTTCCCTATTTTTCAAGCCACGCGAACTTCGTACTGATGAAGATCGGGCCGAAGCATAAGGAGCTGGTTACAGCGATGCGCAGCCACGGCATCCTGCTGCGCGATCGTTCCGCCGATCCGGGGTGCAATGGCTTTGTGCGCATCACGATTGGAATCGAAGAGCACGTCCGGCTTGGATTGGCGGCGCTGCGGTCGTCGCTTGAAGAGATTGGATGGAAGCCCACGGATGTGCGAACAGTACAGCAGAGCAGCGAAGGCGAAAGGGAGTTTGAGTAATGGCTAAGAGTTTAAGCAAGGTTCGAATAGGAACGGTGAAGCGCGACACGACAGAGACGCAGATTGCGCTGAAGCTCGTCGTCGACGGGCAAGGCGTCTATAAAGTCTCGACTGGAATACGCTTCTTCGATCACATGCTCGAACTGTTTACGCGGCATGGCGGCTTCGATCTCACGCTGAAGTGCACCGGCGATCTGGATGTCGACCAGCACCACACTGTCGAGGACGTCGGCATTGCATTGGGCGAAGCCTTCAATAAGGCTCTCGGCGATAAGAAGGGCATCATGCGCGCCGGATACTTTGTAATGGCGATGGACGAGACACTCGCGGTTGCCGCTGTCGACCTTAGCGGCCGTGTCGCTTACGTCGTCGACGACAAGGTGAAGGTGCGGCTGGTCGGCGACTTCCAGAGCGAGTTGCTGGCAGACTTCTTCGACGGCTTTGCACGCGGCGCCAAGGCAAATGTCCACGTCAAGACAATGTACGGCCGCTCGAACCATCACAAGATCGAGGCAATCTTCAAAGCATTCGCACGAGCACTGCGTGGAGCCTGCTCACGCGACGAGCGCATGCGCGAGATGCTGCCTTCAACAAAGGGACTGCTGTGATCGCTGTCATTGATTACAAAGCGGGAAATCTTACCAGTGTGGTGAAGGCGCTGACATATCTTGGCGCTGAAACGCAGGTGACTCAAGATCCCAAAGTGGTGCGTTCTGCATCGAAGGTTGTGTTGCCGGGCGTAGGACATTTCCAGGCCACGCAGTTGCTGACCGATCTCGGACTGACCGAAGCTGTGCGCGAGAGTGTAGCAAAGGGCACATGGTTCCTTGGAGTTTGCGTTGGGCTGCAATGGCTGTTTGAAGGCTCGACCGAAGCGCCTGATGTGGCCGGTCTCGGACATTTCGCCGGCATGTGCGAGCGCTTCCCTGCTTCGTTCGAAGGCAGTGAGTTGAAGTCACCGCACGTAGGCTGGAATTCACTCGAGGACGTGCGGCAGGACTCGAAGCTACTGCGCGGCGTGCAGGTTAGAGGGTTTGTCTATTACACCCACTCCTGGCGTGCGCCTGTAGTAAATAGCACCGCTGCAGTTACAAGTTATGGCGGGCCTTTCACAGGCGCGGTAGAGCGTGACAACGTCATGGGTGTGCAGTTTCATCCAGAAAAGTCGAGCAGCGTGGGCTTACAGGTTTTGAAGAACTTCGTGGAGCTATAGCCATGCCATTTATCTATGAGTTGAAGATCGCAGCCAATGAGCCTTCTTACACCTTCGTGCAGCAGTTGGTACCCGCCGGATCGTTGGTAGGCACAGGGCAAGCTGTATGCACTGTGACCGATGGCGCAATGGACTTCCACGTGCCCGCACCGAAACAGGGGCTGCTTGTGGAGTGGTTCGTCGAACATGGGGCCGTGATTGAGAACATGGATTCGCTGGCCCGCATCGTCTGCGAAGGCACTGAGGTTGTAGTTCCGGCGGCTGTGCCGGTGAGGTTGGGATAGATGCTGACGAAACGAATTATTGCCTGCCTCGATGTACGCGGCGGCCGCGTGGTGAAGGGTATTCAGTTTGTAGACATCATCGACGCCGGAGACCCGGCAGAGTTGGCACATCGCCATGCGGCGGCGGGTGCAGACGAGATTGTGCTGCTCGACATTACAGCTACGCATGAAGGACGCGGGACCCTGCTCGATACTGTGAAGCGAACAGCTGCATCACTATTTGTTCCGTTTACTGTCGGCGGCGGCATTCGCAGTGCAGAAGATGCGGCGGCGGTCTTCGATGCGGGTGCCGACAAGGTGAGCATCAACTCCTCTGCTATTGCCCGGCCGGAGTTGATCGGCGAGATCGGCGGCAGCTTCGGAGCGCAGGCAGTCATCGTAGCCATCGATGCTCGTCGCGGCACGGCAGGAGTAGAAGACGCAGAAGTTTATGTGAGTGGTGGCCGAAAGCCCACAGGTCGAAAGGTTGTGGATTGGGCTCGCGAGGCTGAGCAACGCGGTGCGGGAGAGATTCTGTTGACCAGCATGGACACTGATGGCATGCGTAATGGATTCGATTGCGAACTGACTGCGCGCGTAAGCGAAGCAGTGCAGATTCCGGTGATTGCCTCAGGTGGCGCAGGCTCGGCAGCCCACTTTGCCGAGGTCTTCGGCAGAGGCAAAGCCGACGCTGCCTTAGCTGCCAGCATCTTTCATTTTGGAGTTACTGATTCACGAGAGTTGAAAGCAGAGTTGCAACAAGCCGGAGTCTCTGTGCGGCTGCCCTGCTAAAAGCTGAACAGTGATGACACCTATTTAGAACAAACAGCAGTAAGTGCAACCACAGGTCCTTTGACTCGCTCTTCGCGCTCGGATGACATTTTAATAAGGGGATGAAAATCGCATGTTGATACCTTCGATTGATTTGATGGGCGGTCGTATTGTCCAGTTGGTGCAGGGCGAAAAGTTGAAGCTCGCCTTCGATGACTTTGAGTACTGGATCGAGCGCTTCTCGAAGTATCCCGTAGTGCAGTTGATCGACCTCGACGCTGCGATGCGGCAAGGAAATAATCGTGAGCTGATCGAGATGATCTGCAAGCGACTGCCCTGCCAGGTGGGTGGCGGCTTGAAGACCGCTGAAGATGGTCAGGCACTGCTCGATGCTGGCGCAAAGCGAGTGATCTACGGTTCAAGCCTGTTTGGCGCGTCGGGAGTCAACAAAGAGTTCGCCGCCGGGCTAAAGAAAGCTTTGGGTGAAGATGCTCTCGTATTCAGCGTGGACACTAAAGGCGGCAAGGTTGCCGTGAAGGGCTGGAAGGACTCCGTCGATCTAACGCCGGAAGAAGCAGTGACGTGGCTCGAGGATTACTGCGCTGCATTCCTCTACACGCACGTCGATACCGAAGGAACGATGACGGGCTTCCCCATGGACGTCGCCGCCGTACTGCGCGCCACAACAGGCCGCCAGCTCATCGTCGCCGGTGGCATCAAGGAGCGCGCTGAAGTCGACGCTCTCGATGCAATGGGCGTCGATGCCGTAGCAGGCATGGCGGTGTACTCAGGCGCGATGGAAGCATAGACTTTCCGGGTGGCACAATATCAAGGAGTACGTGAATGCAGGGAATGACGAGGCGGAGGTTTATGAAGAGTTCGGCAGCAGCTACATTGGCAGCAAGTGCTTCACTGGCAAGCGCAAACGGCGGCAACAAGAGCGAACTATTGCTGGTGGGAACGCAGACGACAGGCACGAGCAAGGGAATCTACTCGTACTCGTTTGACGAGGCGACAGGCGAGCTGAAGCAGACCGGGCTCGCCGCAGAGCTCGAAACTCCAAGCTTCATGGCACTCGCGCCGGGTGGCCAGAGATTGTTCGCCGTCAGCGAGGTCGATCACTTCGACGGCAAGGAAGGCGGCGGCGTCACTGGATTTACGCTCGACCGGCACAACGGACATCTCACCAAGATCAACGGCGTCTCCACGGTGAGGACTGGCCCCTGCCATGTCGCCGTCGATCACACCGGCCACTGTGTCTTCGTGGCCAACTATACGGGCAGCAGTGCAGGCAGCTTCCATGTAAGCGATGACGGACATCTGAGCGAAGCCGTAAGCTTCTTCGACTACGTAGGCCACGGCCCAAACGCCGAGCGGCAGGAGAAGGCTCACGCCCATCGCGTCACCGTATCTCCCGACAACCGTTTTCTGCTGATCAACGATCTCGGCCTCGACGAAATTCACATCTACAAGCTCGATGCAAAGACAGCGAAGCTGACACCGAACGAGCCTGCCGCGTGGAAGTCTGCTCCCGGCGCTGGCCCTCGCGCGCTTCGTTTCCACCCTAACAACAAATGGGTGTACTGCGTCACCGAGCTCACCTCAACCGTTGTCGTCCTGCACTGGAACGCAGAGGCAGGCACGCTCGAGGCGATTCAGACAGTTGAACTTCTGCCTGCCGGATATACCGGTCCCACGCGCGCCTGCGATATCGTCATCAATCGCAAGGGCGACTTTGCCTATGTCGCGAACCGCGATAACGACTTCATGGCGTCGTTTACGGTCTCTCCGACAGATGGCAAGCTGACGATGATCGAGCGGACCTCGTGCGGTGGCAAGACTCCGCGGCACATCGCGCTCAGCCCCAACGAGCGCTGGCTGCTGGTGGCGAACCAGGACTCGAACAACATCTCCGTCTTCGCACGCGACGCAAAGACAGGCAAGCTGGCAAACTCCGGCAAGAGCTTCGAGCTGGCTGCGCCCCAGTGCCTGGTCTTCGCATAAAAACAAAACTACGCAGAGGCTGCAATAAAGAACCCACGGACAATCCGTGGGTTCTTCGCTTCTGAAACGCGGCGCGAACTAATCTACTCGTCGTTGCCCATCGAATCGGCAAGCGCGTAGTAGCCTTTGCGAGCCTGTACCTTCTGCCCCTTCTGACAAGTGATGTTGAGCGTGCGGAACGTGCCATCGACCTTTAGATTTGTCGGCGTGTAGCTGGCCAGATACTGCGTGCGCAGCTCATCCTGAATCTGGTCAAACGCATCTTCAAGCTTCTTGCCGTTGTTGCCGACGTTGATGACGCGGCCGCCGGTCTCTCTCGCCAGACGGTCCATCGCTGCGGCGCCGGTATCCGCTAGGTTGATTCCAAAGCCGCCACCATAAAATCCACGGTCGGCAATAAGGATGACGTAGATGATTGTGTTCGACTTCTGGGCCGCCTCAATCGAAGACTTCAGCGTCTCCTGGCTTCCCTGGTCGCCGCCGTCCGTGAGCATAACGAGCACCTTGCGTCCGGCCTCTTGCCGCAGCTTGTCGTGAGCCGCAAGATAGACCGCATCGTACAGCAGCGTGCCACGCGGTGTGCCATTGCCAGTCACCGAACCCGTACCAGCCCCCGTGTTGATGGTGGCCTTATCGATGGCGCGCCTCAGCTCCCGCGGATCGTTGGTGTAATCGGAGAGAAGATCGACGTTGATATCGAACGAGATCAGGAAAGCCTCGTCCTTGGGCGTCAGCACATCCTTGAGAAATTCAGCGCCCGACTGCTGCTCCAGCGGAAGAACATTCTGCTGGCTGCCGCTGGTGTCGAGCAGAATGCCGATCGTGAGCGGCAGCTTCTTCTCCTGCGTGAAGTTCTTGATCGTCTGGGGAACCTTGTCCTCAGCGATCTGGCAGTCGTCCTTATGCAGGTTCGTGATGAAGCCGTCCTTATCACGGACGGAGAAATAAACGTTGACAAGGTTGACGTTGACCTTCAGAGTCTCGACGTCCTGATCTTCGCGGGGTTGGGGGGCGGCAGTGCTGGCCGGGGGAGGCCCGTCCGGGGAAGGCGCCTCCTGCGCGTGGACGGGGAGGCAAAGACCGATAGACAGAGCAGCGGCAAGCAAGACCAAAGGACGCATAACTTATTAGACGACGAAGATTCCATGGAGTCAGCGGAAAAATGCCGCCTCCGGGGGTAAAGGCACAACGTCGGGGGTAGGTCGAGCGTCCAACCAAAAGGTTTGGATACGGGGATGGCGGCGCGAGGAGCGCGCTGGTAGTCTGGTAGTTGGCCGGGTTAGTGTCCGGGCTGAAAGATATGGGGGTCGTTCTTGGTGAAGTACAGCATATTGGCGGGGGCTGTGGCATGCATGATGCTGGCACAGCAGGCACAGCAGACGGCAGCACAGGACAAGGCACCGCAGACAGTCGCGCAGCAGCAGGCGATTCCCGATGCCCCCAAGCCACAGCAACCGTCGCCGTTCGACGCGGTTGCGCCGGGCAAGGGCACGCCTGCCGACCTCTCAACATCTTCCAACGATGATTCAGACGCGCCGCCCACCAGCCTGCCGCAGACCGCTGCGGACAAGGCCGCGCAGGGACCTCCGCCTGAGCAGCCCGCCGCAGGACAGGGCCCTGCGGCCTTTACCCTGCACGTCCAGACAAACTTCGTCGAAGTCCCCTTCACTGTTAAGGATTCCAAAGGCCGTCTGGTACCGGGGCTGACCTGGCGCGATGTCCACGTCTACGAGAATGGCCTGCGTCAGCAGATGGCGCTCTTCACCACCGACGCCTTCCCGCTTTCGGTTGCGCTGGTCATCGACCAGAGCATGAGCTACGACGATATGACCAAGGTCAACAACGCACTCGAGGCGTTGCCGGGAGCCTTTGCGGCCTATGACGAGGTCGCGGTCTTTACCTACAACAACGGGCCAAGGATGCAGACAGACTTTACCTCCGCGCAGAGCGCCCGTCTCAGCGCTGTGATCGAGCGGTCGAAGTCGACTGGGCGCGAAGGCGCAATGGCCTACACCAGCGGCCCGCTCTCGCAGAACATCAACATCAACGGCGGCGCGCAGAGCTATATCGATCCCAACACCAACTCGACCCACGGCACCAGTCTGAGCAATACACTGAACGTTCCCAAGGAAGTCCATACGCTCAACGACGCCATCCTCGAGGCGGCGAACCATCTCGCCAAGACCCGTCCCGGTCGGCGGCGTGTGATCTACGTCATCAGCGACGGCAAGGAGTACGGCAGCACGGCCAGCTTCAAGGAAGTGGTGAAGTACCTCCAGACCAACAAGATTGCCGTGTACGGCACGCTGGTAGGCGACTCTTCCCTGCCCGTGGTCGGCTTCCTCGACCGCATCCACCTGCCCTACACCATGCGCGACAACATCCTGCAGGCCTATGCCAAGCAGACCGGCGGCAACTTTGAGGCGGAGTTCCGCCAGCGCGGCATCGAGGACAGTTTCGCCAAGATCGCCGAAGAGGTACGCACGCAGTACACCATCGGCTACTACACGCACGAGCCGTTTATCGACGGCAAGTACCGCACGCTCGAGGTCAAGGTCATGCGTCCGAACCTGACCGTGATCGCCAAGGCAGGGTACTATCCGACGGCGGAGGACACCCGACCGTCGATCGTTCGCGGAAGGTAGGCGCGTCCTGTTGCATCTGAACGCCCTGCTGGCCTTGGCGGCAGCAATTTTATGGGGTGGCGGAGACTTCTCCGGCGGCATGGGCGCAAAGAACGCCGGTGGCACCATGGGCGGCGCACTCCGCGTCATCCTTGTAAGTCACGCCGCCAGCTTTGCTGTGCTGGTCGCCATCGCGCGCTGGCGCGGCGATGCCTTTCCACACGGCGCTCCTCTGGCCTGGGGCATTGCCGCTGGTGTCGCAGGCGGAATCTCCCTGGCCTGTTTTTATGTGGCGCTCTCGCGCGGCGCTATGGGAGCCTCAGCCGCCCTGAGCGGTCTGTTGGCCGCTGCAATCCCTGCTGCGGTCTCAATCGCCTCCGAGGGATCGCCCGGGCTGCTACGGATCGTAGGATTTCTTGTGGCCGGAGGAGCGATCTGGCTGATCGCCGCCGGACCGAACGCCGAGGCACAATCGGCCGACACAGGGACTATCTGGCTGGCCGTAGCGGCGGGCATCGGCTTTGGCATCTACTTTGTTTCCTTGAAGATGGCCGGGGTTGCCGGGGTGGTCTGGCCGATGGCCACGGCGAGAATCGGGAGCCTTAGTACCTGCTCCCTGATGCTGCTGGGGCTCTCGTCCAGTTCCAGGACCACAGAACTTGCCCAAGGCCGCCTGAACCGCACCGCAGTTCGCTGGGCGCTAACGACAGCGCTGCTCGATACCTCGGGTAACCTGCTCTTTATCGCAGCGACAAGGGCCGGACGGCTCGATGTAGCGGCGGTACTGGCTTCCCTCTACCCTGCCTCAACCATTCTGCTCGCAGCCTGGATGCTAAGCGAACGACCAACCCGGCGGCAGAGCCTCGGGATGCTGGTCGCAGCCGCAGCCGTCGTCATGATTACCCTGTAAGCCCTTGACACCACTTACTACAATTAACTTAGACAACTGAAGACACCTCAGCCTTATACCAAGATGTCCTGCTTAACCGGAGTCCATACTCAAGTCCGGACTTATGTCTTTTCTTTGGAATACTTTAGGACTTAAAATATGGGAGGGGGGATACCAGCGACTGCCGAAGCTTTTATAGCTTGATGTGGCTGGGATCAAAGGTCGAGGGCGGATATTTGAGCTTCAGTCCCTGCATAACGTCGACGAGGATCTGGGAGATGGCGACGTTGCGATACCACTTGTGGTTGGAGGGGATGACGAACCAGGGCGCGTGTTTGCGGCTAGTGGAGGAGAGGATGTCGTTGTAAGCCTCTTCGTAGCCCACCCAAAATTTGCGCTCGTGGAAGTCTGCCTCGGAGAGCTTCCAGTGCTTGTCCGGCGTGTCGATACGGGACTTCAGGCGGCTAGTCTGCTCCTGATGGGAGATGTGCAGAAAGAACTTGAGGATGACGACGCCGTTGTCGGTGAGCATCTCCTCGAACCCATTGATGTCATCGAGGCGCTTGCGAACAGTCTTCCCGGAGATGAGCTTGTGCACCCGCGGCGATAGTACGTCCTCGTAGTGCGACCGATTGAAGATGCCGATCATGCCCTTGGGCGGGACAGCACTGTGAGCGCGCCACAGGAAGTCGTGCCGTGCCTCGAGCGGGGTGGGAACCTTGAAGGCAGTGACATCGCAGCCCTGCGGGTTGATACCGGAGAAGATGTGGCGGATGGTGCCGTCTTTGCCCGCCGTATCCATGCCTTGCAGGACGATCAACAGGGCCTTCTGCTGGCTGGCGTAGAGGACTTCCTGCAGGCTGTTGAGCTGGCTGCGGTGCTTGACCAGAACCGGTGCGGCAGACTCCTCCGTCTTGAAGGAACCTGTATCCCCGGCCGGAAGACGGGTAACGCGAACCGTGGAGTGCGGTTTGACGAGGTAGGGCGATTTCAGCTTCATCAGGAGAGCCTGTCAGGACAGAACTACGGAGAAGAAACCCGGAGATGCGGATATCGCGTCATCCGGGCTAGAAATTGCCCTACTTGGTCGATTCTTCAGGCTTCGGCGTGACCGCGTGAGGGGTCTCGGTGGGCTTGTTCATCTCGTCGGTGACGCCCTTCATGCCCTCTTTGAAGCCGCGAAGTCCTTCGCCCAGCCCTTTGCCCAGCTCCGGCAGCTTTTTGCCGCCGAACAGCACGATCACGATGATCGCAAGGATGGCCAGATGCCAAGGTTGAAATAGATCGCCCATAATGAATTCTCCCTACAGCCGGGCGCGTAACGCTCCAGGCAGCTCATATCATTGTCGCACAAACCAAATCTATAAGAGACCACGATTCCGGCCTCTTTGTAGATACGATACCGCGAATCGCGGCAGATGTGCGCCGGACGTTATATCTTGGAAGATGAAGCTAATGCGGAAGAAGGTGTTGGGAAAAAAGATGCAGAGATTGATGTCTGGATTGAAGATGGCCGCGACGTGGAAGAACGGAATACGCACGGCAAGTGGAATGCTGCTGGGAGTCATGTTTGTTGCGGGTACGGCAGCGATGGCACAGGCCACAGGCAAGCTGGCCGCAGCTCCTCCGGTTACCTACGCCAACCGTTATGAGATCTATGGCGGTCTGAACTTTATGAACTTTCAGGCTGGACAGAACCTGCCCACCCGCATGAACCTGGGCGGCGGCGAGATTCTGGGAACCTACTGGCTGACCAAGCGGGTAGGCCTGGCCGCCGACTACCGCGGCGAAGCGGGAACGACGCCGGTCTTCCCCAGCGCTCCGATTCCGCCGAACCCGAACTACATCAACCGGCCGTTGGTGTACATGAACATGGGCATGCTCGGCGCACAGCTGCGCGGGCCGAAGAACCAGTTTGCCGCAATCAACCTGCACGGATACTTCGGCGTATCGCACGGCGTCTTCGACGGCGGCACCGGCGGCGTTCCTCCGCAGGATGTCGGCCTCTACACCAATCGCACCAAGCCGATCGCGGCACTGGGCGGCAGCATCGACATCAACCGCTCCAAGAACTTCGCAATCCGGCTCTCGCCGGATCTGATGCTGGAGCACTTCGGCACGGAGACGCGTGAGTTCTTCGCCATCTCGGCGGGTGTCGTCTACCGTTTCGGCAAGAACTAATTCCAGAAGCTTGTTTGCAAAATAAAACCGGCCGCAAAGAATGCGGCCGGTTTTGTTTGGTCCTTAGAACCTTTATTTCGATAGGTTCTTTGAGTTGGATTACCAGTTTTCGCGTTGTTGGAGGAAGTCGGAAGAGACCGGGTTCTCGTAGACCGAGTAGTCCCTTGTGACCACGGTGATACCGCTGGCGGAGACAAAGTAGTTTTTCTTGTCTTCAGTCGGGTCATACCCGATGACGGTGCCATCGGGAATATGCACGTCACGGTCGAGGATGGCGTGGCGGATGCGACAGTGCCTGCCGATGTTGACGTGGGAGAAGACGATGCTAGAGTCCACATCGGCGTAGGAGTTGACGCGAACGTCGTGAGAGAGCACGCTGTTGCGCACCACGGCGCCCGAGACGATGGAGCCGGAGCAGACGATGGAGTTGATGGCCATGCCTGTACGGCCCGGCTCGCCGAAGACGAACTTGGCTGGGGGGTACTGGTAGGGCCGCGTACGCATGGGCCAGGACTGGTCGTAGAGGTTGAAGGTAGGCGAGACACCGGCGACGTCCATGTTGGCCTCGTAGTAGGCCTCAAGCGTACCTACATCGCGCCAGTACAAAGCCTTGGTCTTGTTCTCGTCGACGAAGTTGAAGGCCTGCACCTTGAAGCGTCCCAGCAGCTTGGGCAGGATATCGTGGCCGAAGTCGTGCTTGGATTCGGGGTTTTCGGCATCCTTAAGCAGTTCGGGGATAAGAACGTCGGTGTTGAAGATGTAGATGCCCATGGAGACGTCGACCATGTCGGGAGTGAAGGGAGAGCGGATGTTGGTCTCCTTCGGCTTTTCGACGAAGCCGGTGACGTCGCCGTTGCGGGCGATCTCGACGACGCCGAAGGCCGAGACCTCGTCGGGCGAGATGGGCAGCGTGGCCAGGGTGACATCGGCTCCCGAGTCCTGATGCTGCTTAAGCATGAGGCCGTAGTTCATCTTGTAAATGTGGTCGCCGGAGAGGATGATGACGTATTTCGGCTCTTCGGAGCCGATGGAGTAGATGTTCTGGTAGACCGCGTCGGCGGTGCCGGTATACCAGTTTTTGCTGACGCGCTGCATGGGCGAGAGGATCTCAATGAACTCGCCGAGCTCATTGGCCACCACAGGCCCCCAGCCTTCGCGGATGTGACGGTTGAGCGAGAGTGCCTTGTACTGGGTGAGGATGTAAACGCGACGCAGATCGGAGTTGATGCAGTTCGACAGCGTGCTATCGATGATGCGGTACTGCCCGGCAAAGGGAACAGCCGGTTTAGCACGATCACGGGTCAGTGGAAACAGCCTTTCACCGGCGCCTCCGGCAAGTAGAACACCAAGCGTATCTCTCATAACTTTGACGACCTCGTACTGATGAACTATGAACTACAACAGTCGGATGCACAAAACCGCGGACAAGCAACCACGGAAACGCGAGTCTATCACTACAAGGATTCGGTATGTTGATTTTTGCGAAATTCTTACCGGCAACTAGAAAAAGCCCGGCGAGGATGCCGGGCCTGACAGAGATGCTAAGGAGGGATGCTGAAGAGGGATGCCAGCTATTCCTGGGCACTCTCTTCGGTGAGGCTGATGCGCAGGGATTTCAAAAAGGTCAGGTCGTTGGGTGTAAACGGACCTTCACCGTTTTCGGCAGGCGACTCGAGCAGGTCGCCCGATTCGTCGGTCTCGGCCTCAACCTCATTGAGGCCGATGGTGGCCTCGAGCATGAGGAGAACATCGAAACCCTGTTCGCGAATATTTTTGACGACGCCGGCAATGTCCTCCGACTCCGATACGGACTCGTGGATTGCTTCGCCTAGTTTCTGGATAAGGTTTTTGACCTTCTGATTCAATGCCACCTCCGGACTGCCCTTTGTATGCAACCAACCGCGCATCGGGTATTCCCGGCCTGACGCGACCGGCGGGAACGGCATTGCGGGTACTGCGGCGTACTTTGAGTACGTTTACACAGAATACGCCCCTGTGAGACGCGCCGCAATCACATTGAAGGGGAATCCGCGGAGATGCCTAAAACGTCGTATGATGGTCGCCCCACGCGACATCGAGTTGCCTGGCCAGCTCCTCGACCGGCTTGATTCGTTTGGGCCCCCAAATCAGGAAACCCACCGACGCGGCACAGAAGGCACCGATCATCCAGAGAAAGCTCTTCATCGTGTTTGCTCCCTTCGTCAGTGCTCGCTTTATACCCTGTTAGATGCGACAGAGCAGAACGGCGTCTATCGCAGCCAATATTTTTCCTCGAAGAATTGGCGTACGGTAAGAACAGAGGACCGCCCTTGACTGATATTGCAAGCAGCAGACACCTTCATATTGGCGCACTGATCTTTCCCCGCATGGACCAGATCGATTTCACTGGGCCATTCGAGGTGCTGTCACAGGTTCCCGACTCGACCTTTCACGTGATTGGAAGGGACAGAAACCCTATTCGAGATATCAATGGGCTGATCCTGACGCCGGAAGAGACTATGGCGGAGGCACCGCAGCTCGACGTGCTGGTCGTTCCCGGCGGCTATGGGCAACAGGAGCTGATGGACGACGAGGCTGTGCTCTCGTTCATCAGGACGCAGGCTGCCGGCGCGGAGTATGTCTTCTCGGTGTGCACCGGAGCCTTGATCTGCGGCGCGGCGGGATTGCTCAGGGGCGTGCGCTCGACGACGCATTGGGCGTCGTTTGATCTGCTTCCTTACTTCGGTGCGGTTCCGGTGGACTCTCGCGTGGTCGTCGACGGCAGGCACGTCAGCGCTGCTGGAGTTACTGCGGGGATTGACGGCGCGCTTACGGTTGCGGCGCTTCTGCGCGGGAACGCCGCGGCACAGAAGATTCAACTGATGATCGAGTACGCACCGGAGCCGGCTTTCCATAGCGGCACGCCGAAGACGGCCCCGCTGGAGGTGTTGAAGGCTGCGCGGGAGCAGGGGCGAGAGATTCTGGCGGCACGGCTTGAAACGGCAATTCGCGTGGCGCGGCGGCTGGAGATCGCAATTTAAAGATTCGTGGCCGGGGCTGTCCGGGGAGTACGGTGAACCGCTACACTTTCTAGTATGGATTCGGTTCGCTTTGGTCGTGCCCTTGGGGTAGGAGCTCGTGCAGCTGCAAAGACGCTGGTGACAGCCGTCGACGCAGCGACTTCGCCAAATCCTTCTGCCCAGGCGGCAAAACCGGCTCCGAGGAGCACAACGCCTTCAGGCGCCGCAACGACTGAACAGCGAGCACAAGCATCAGCCACGCACCCCGCACAACGGACCACGCAGCAGGCAGCACAGAAGGCTGCTCAGACAGTGGTTCAGGCGCGGCAGACCGGGCAGGGGCTGGTTCGCGGCGGCAAGCGCTTTGGAGAGGCGGTCTGGACGCCATTCGTCAAGCTATCGGGCGTTCTGGGGCTGGAGCTCGCGGGTGTGTTCTTTGGGCTCTTCGCCTTCTTCGGCGCAGGGTGGGCGTGGAAGCTGCGCGGTAACCTGCATGAGACGGCCGCCAATCACGATGCTCATGTGCGCTTTCTAGTGTGTGTGATCATGACAGTCGTGTTCACATATTTTCTTGTGAGCAGCTTCGTCAAGGCGAACCGCAGAAGCAACCGAAGATAGTTTCGCGACGCAGCGAGTACACTGCATTGTCATGCCAGAGTCGCCTAAAACCAGTTCTGGAATCCCTGTCGACCTTGTCTATGGAGCAGAGAGCCTTGAGGGCTTCGATGCGGCTGCTGAACTGGGCGATCCGGGTGTATTTCCCTACACGCGCGGGATTCAGCCGACGATGTATCGCGGACGGCTTTGGACGATGCGGCAATATGCAGGCATGGGCGATGCCGAGGAATCGAACCGGCGATATAAATTTCTACTGGCCAATGGAACCAAGGGGCTGTCGGTCGCCTTCGATCTGCCGACGCAGATTGGATATGACTCCGACTCGCCGCTGGCGCTCGGCGAAGTGGGCCGCGTAGGGGTTGCCATCGATTCAATCGAGGATATGCAGCGGCTCTTCGATGGAATTCCGCTGGATACAATTTCGACTTCAATGACGATCAACGCGACAGCGGCGATTCTGCTGGCGCTCTATGTCACAGCAGCGCGACGGGCAGGCGCGGATGTAAAGAAGCTGAGTGGGACGGTACAGAACGACATTCTGAAGGAGTACATCGCTCGCGGCACGTATATCTATCCGGTGCCTCATGCGATGCGACTGGTGACGGATATCTTTGCGTGGGCCGCGGTCGAGCTTCCCGAATGGAATACGATCTCGATCTCGGGTTATCACATGCGCGAGGCAGGCTGCACGGCGGTACAGGAGGTGGCGTTTACGCTGGCTGATGGCATGACCTATGTGCAGGCCGCGATTGACACTGGGTTGGATGTGGATGCCTTTGCCCCACGGCTGAGTTTTTTCTTCAACGCCCACAATAATCTGCTGGAAGAGGTGGCGAAGTTTCGCGCGGCGCGGCGGATGTGGGCGCACCTTATGCGCGATCATTTCGGCGCGAAGAATCCGCGAAGCTGGATGCTGCGGTTTCATACGCAGACCGCCGGATCGACGCTGACGGCACAGCAGCCGGAGAACAATATTGTGCGTACGACCTTGCAGGCTCTGGCCGCTGTGCTAGGCGGAACGCAATCGCTGCATACGAATGGGTTTGACGAGGCGCTAGCTCTGCCGACGGAGCAGGCTGCGCGCATTGCACTGCGGACGCAGCAGATATTGGCACACGAGAGCGGCGTACCGGATACGGTCGATCCGCTGGCGGGGTCGTACTACGTGGAGTCGCTGACCGATGAGATTGAACAGCGTGCAAAGAAATATCTGGCCACGATTGCCGAGTTTGATCGCAGCGGGAAGTATGGGATGCTGCGTGCTATTGAGCAGGGTTACGTACAGCGGGAGATACAGACCGCAGCGTACGCATACCAACGGGCGGTCGATGCCGGGGATGCGCTTGTTGTAGGGGTGAATGCGTTTGCTGCGGACGAAGGCGCTACGGTGCCGATTCAGCGGATGGACGATGCGCTCGAAGCAAGGCAGGTGGAACGAGTGCGAGCGCTGCGGCTGCGGCGCGATGCGGGTGTTCATGCGGCGGCACTGCGGGGCCTTGAGGATGCAGCCAGAGATGGCAGTAATCTCATGCCGCGGATTTTGAATGCCGTTGAAAGTTACGCGACTGTGGGTGAAATTTCCGATGTGCTGCGAGTGGTATTTGGAGAGTACCGGGAGTCGGTAACGGTTTGACTTTCGTATATCTAACGAGTGAGCCGATGGCACGCCGTGCAGATTTCGAATACGGTTGAGTGCTATCGTTTGAGTGGGACACCTACAAGACAGAGAAGGATTCAAAGATGGCTGAGACATCGAGTGAGCTACGCAAGACCGCGCTGAATGCGTCACATCGCGCCGCCAAGGCCAAGATGGTCGACTTTGGCGGATGGGACATGCCGGTGGAGTATTCGGGCCTGATCGCCGAGCATATGGCAGTTCGGACTGCTGTAGGGCTGTTCGATGTCTCTCACATGGGTGATATTCAGTTGCGCGGGCCGGGATCGCTGGCCGCTGTACAGCAGCTTTGCATGAACGATGCCTCGAAGCTGGCGGATGGGCAGGCACAGTACTCGGCGATGCTGTATCCAAATGGAACGTTCGTCGATGATGTGGTCGTGCATAAACTCTCGGGCAATGATTATCTGATCGTGATCAATGCCGGAACGCGCGAGAAGGATGTTCAATGGGTTCGACAGACAATTGGACGTATGCCCGGCGTTCACATCAATGACTTCAGCGACTACTACACGCAGCTTGCGATACAGGGGCCGCGCGCGGCAGAGACTCTGCAAAAGCTGACCTCGACCGACCTGAGCACGATTAAAAATTACTGGTTTACGTGGGGACAGGTCTGCGGGCTGCATAACGTGATGATTGCGCGGACCGGCTACACCGGCGAGGACGGATTCGAGATCTATGTTCCATCAGACGCGCCGACCAGCGAGCGGGTCTGGAATGAGGTGCTTGCGGCTGGAGCTGAGTTCGGCATTCTGCCTTGCGGTCTGGGGGCTCGGAATACGCTGCGACTGGAGTCGGCCATGGCACTGTATGGGCATGAGATCTCAGACACGATCAATGTGTTGGAAGCGGGATTGGGGCGCTATGCAAAGCTGGACAAGCCGGAGTTCGTCGGCCGCGAAGCTCTGCTGGAGGTTCAGGCTGGCGGTGGACCCAAGCGCAAGCTAGTTGGGCTGGAAATGATTGAGCGTGGTATTGGACGGGACGGCTATCCGATATTTTCTTTGGATGGCGTTAAAATTGGCGAAATTACCAGCGGATCACCTGCGCCATTTCTAAAGAAAAATATTGCGCTGGCTTATGTGCCTGTGGAATTTACAGCCGTCGACACGGAGGTCGCGGTTGAGATTCGCGGCCAGAAGGTAAAGGCAAAGGTAGTATCTACACCTTTTTACAAACGGCCCAGAAAATAATCACAACCTGATTGTAAAAATAGATTTCAAGGAGCCTTATCTTGCAATTTCTCGTTTTGACCCGACGTAAGACGGAGCTATTTCCTGCTGAGGCTTGGACTGCGGAACTTCTGGCGAGTGAGTCCCAGCGCGTGCGTGAGCTCTATGCTGCCGGAATAGTTCGCAATATCTGGCGACGAAAGGATATGCCAGGCGCTGCGATTCTGTTTGAGGCAGCAAGCCAGGACGAAGTACAAGCCGCCGTTGCCAGCCTGCCCCTGGCCATGCAGGGCATGCTGGAGATGGCCGCTCTGACCGAACTGGAGCCTTATCCGGGATTTGGGCCTCGTTGAAAACAGGTTTTGCGGCACATTTTTTTCAACCCCGTACCCTCTACAATGGAAAGGGAGAAAACCCAAGACATGTCCTATCCTGCAAATTACAAGTACACCAAGGAACATGAGTGGATTGAAGTTGACGGCGCAAAGGGCACCGTCGGCATAACCGATTATGCGCAAAGCTCACTGGGCGATATCGTCTTCGTCGATCTGCCCAAAGTAGGCGACACGGTTGAGGCGGGCAAGATCTTTGGCTCGGTGGAATCGGTAAAGGCAGTTTCAGACCTGTATGCTCCGGCGTCGGGCACCGTGACTGCGGTGAACGAAGAGCTGGCAAACGCTCCTGAGAAGATTAACGCCGACGCGAACAAAACCTGGATGTTGCGGCTGGATCTGACGGATGGAGCGTCGGCAGATGGCCTTCTGTCGGCTACTGACTATGAGAAGTTCATCAGCGAAGAGACCGGACACTAACGATGCGCTATCTGCCGAAGTCCCCTGCGGACCGCGAGGAGATGCTGGCCGAGATCGGCGCTGCGTCCATCGACGATCTGTTCTCAAGCATCCCTGCGGAGTATCAGCTTAAGCGCGATCTTGCGATTCCACGACAGCATGGTGAGTCGGAGATTCTGGATCGCTTCCGTGCCTTCTCTGAAGGCAATGCGAGCGGATATGCCAGCTTTCTTGGCGCGGGCGCGTATCGTCACTACCGGCCTGTCATCATCGATTCGCTGGTGCAGCGCGGCGAGTTTTTGACCAGCTACACGCCGTATCAGCCGGAGATCGCGCAGGGCACGCTGCAAGCCATGTTCGAGTTCCAGACCATGATCTGCGAGCTGACCGGCATGGAGATTGCCAACGCGTCGATGTATGACGGCTCGACCGGTGCAGCCGAGGCTGTGATGATGGCGGTGCGCGTGACTGGGCGTGATGGTGCTGTGGTGGCGCGGACCGTGCATCCTGAGTATCGCGAGGTGCTGTCGACCTATGCTCAGCATCAGGAGATTCCGGTCACTGAAGTTGACTATGCGTCGAATGGGCGCGTGGACCTGACGGCGCTCGATGCTGCGATCACAAGCGAAACGGCGTGCGTGCTGATTCAGTCGCCGAACTTCTTCGGCACGATTGAAGATGTGGCCGCGATTGCCGAGATTGCTCACAAGAAGGGCGCGCTGCTGATTGTGTCGATCGCCGAGGCGGTGTCGCTGGGAATCGTAAAGCCACCAGCGGAGGCTGACATTGTGTCGCTGGAGGCGCAGTCGTTTGGCGTTGCCGTTGGATATGGCGGCCCATATTGCGGCGTCATCGCGTGCAAGGAAAAGTTCCTGCGCCAGATGCCTGGGCGCCTGATCGGCGAAACGAAAGATATCAATGGTAAGCGTGGATTTGTGCTGACGCTTTCTACGCGCGAGCAGCATATTCGGCGTGAGAAGGCTACCTCAAACATCTGCACCAATCAGGCTCTCGTGGCGCTGATGACGACTATCTTCCTGACTGTCTATGGCAAGCAAGGGATGAAGGAGTTGGCGGAACAAAATCTGGCGAAGGCGCACTACGCGCAGACGGCGTTAGGTTCTGGCACGAAGGTGTTGTTCGATGGAGCGCCGCGCTTCCATGAGTTTGTGCTCGATCTCCCGGAGAGCGCGGAGGCAACGAACGCTGCGCTGCTCGATCAGAAAATTATCGGCGGACTGCCCTTGCAGAAGTGGTATCCGGAGCTGGGGCCGAATGCTTCGCTATGGTGTGCGACCGAGTTGACGACACGGAAGCAGATTGACGCAGCGGCGGCGGTACTCGCGGGTAAGAAGGCCTAATCGTGGACGTATCGGCGATCATCGGCGAAGAGCTTGTAGCGGTGGAGTTTGTAGAGGACTATCTGCAGCTCCGCTTTGCCGCGCCTCTGTTCACGTTGTATACGTGGCCCCATGTTCTGTTTCCCGATTTCTCGCTCGCGTATGGAGAGCCGGAGTACCGCAATGCGCTCTGTGCGCAGATCGGCGAAAAAGTTGAGGCGGCGGCGTTCGAAGAGGGCGATGCACTGACGATTGAATTTGAAAACGGCACGGTCTTTGGCCTCTCATTGCGCGAGGAAGATGTGGATGGACCGGAGTCCGGAAGCTACTCCGAGACCGGCAGCGCAGTCGATGCGCAGGAGTTTTAACGATGGCAGATGAAAGATTCGCAGGTACGCCAAAGAAGGCGACAACCCATGTCAATCAGAACGAAGATCTCATCTTTGAGAAGTCTTCGCCAGGCAAGAAAGCTTATCGTCTGGCGGAGCTGGATGTGCCGGCGGTAGATGCTGCTTCCCTGCTGGGCGCGGCGGCGCGTACCGATCTGGGTGTGATGCCGGAGCTGAGCGAGATCGAGATCATCCGCCACTTCACGCGGCTTTCGACGTGGAACTACGCGATTGACCTGGGCATGTATCCGCTGGGCAGCTGCACAATGAAGTACAACCCTCGCGTGAATGAGGCGGTGGCGCGGCTGGAAGGAATTGCCGAGGCACATCCTTATCAACCTGAGTCGTTGTCGCAGGGCTGCCTTGGCATCATGAAGCTGTTGCAGGACTGCCTGACCGAAATTACCGGCATGGATGCAATTACGCTGCAACCAGCCGCGGGTGCGCATGGCGAGTTTACCGGCATCCTGTTGGTGCGGGCTTATCACGAGAGCAAAGGCAATGCGCGGAAGAAGATCCTGATTCCTGACTCGGCGCATGGCACGAATCCTGCTACGGCTGCGGTTTGTGGATATGAGGTTGCGAATCTGAAGTCGAACGCTCAGGGCATGGTCGATATTGCCGAGTTGGAGCGCATGGTCGATGAGGATACTGCAGCGTTGATGCTGACCAATCCTTCGACCATCGGCGTCTTCGAGAGCGAGATTCACAAGATTGCGGACATCCTTCATGCGAAGGGCGCGCTGCTCTATATGGATGGCGCGAATATGAACGCGCTGGTCGGCAAGACGCGTCCGGGCGACTTCGGTGTGGATGTAATGCACCTTAATCTGCACAAGACTTTTTCCACTCCACATGGTGGGGGTGGACCGGGATCGGGACCGGTGGCGTGCAAGAAGATTCTGGAGCCGTTTCTGCCGACGCCGGTTGTGGTCACTCGCGACAATGGAACTCTGGGATTGGAGTATGACCGTCCGCAGACTGTGGGCCGGGTGCGAATGTTCTACGGCAACTTCGGCATGTTCGTGCGTGCGCTTGCTTATATTCTGGCTAATGGCCCGGATGGGTTGCGACAGACGACTGAGGATGCCGTGCTCAATGCCAACTATTTGCGATCAAAGTTGCTGGACACCTTCGATCTGCCTTATACCGCTCCTTCGCTGCATGAGGTTGTCTTCTCCGACCGGAGGCAGGCGAAGAACGGCGTGAAGACCGGCGACATGGGCAAGCGGCTTATCGACTATGGCTTCCACGCTTATACCGTGAGCTTCCCTCTGGTTGTGCCGGGAGCAATGATGATTGAGCCGACCGAGAGCGAGTCTCGTGAAGAACTTGATCTGCTGGCCGATGCGCTGAAGCAGATCGCACGCGAGGCAGAGGAGAATCCGGAGCTGGTGCAAACGGCTCCGCATACGACGCGGGTGCAGCGCCTCGACGAGACGACGGCTGCGCGTAAGCCTGTACTCCGTTGGAAAGGGCCGGTGGCTTCGTCCCCTTTAGTGACGGACACTGCCGCGAAGGAGTGGTAAGTGTCCATCTTCTATGACCGCCAGCAGGAACTTGAAAAGTACGAGTTCATGATGGGCGAGGCGCGGGGACGGCTGGCCGTTACTCTTGATGCGCTGACGGATGCACTGATTTTGGTGGGGCAGCATGGCGTCTACTGCGCGAGCAACCGGAACCCGATGGTTCCGGCGCTCGATCTGCAGGCTGTTCTGGCTAATATCACCGGAGCGAAAGAGCTGGTCTCTTCCGTGATGGAGAAGTTGCGGCTGGAAAAAGAAGCCGCAGAGTAGTTTTACTCTGCGGTGACATCGACGTACTCGTCGGTCTTCTCCCATTTGACGTGCAGTTCGGTGCTGTTTCTCTTGGTGTGCTCGAAGGAGATGGACATCTTTTCCTGCGCTGCGGGCAAGGTATTGCCTTTCATGGGGGTGCGGCCGAAATCCTGGTTCTCGTTATAGACAGTACCCCACTGGCCGGTCTGCTTGTTGACAATGAGCAGCCACTGGTCAGTGTTAGGCAGCGTGTAGATCGTGTAAGTTCCGGCAGGAACGTCGAGGGTTCCGATCTTCAGATTGGCTTTGGTAATGAGGGTGGTGGCAGGATTGGCTCCGGTACGCCAGACCTTGCCGTAAGGAACGAGTTCCCCCATGATCTTGCGGCCACGCATCGAAGGAGTGTTGTAGTGAATGACGATCTGCTTGCCGTTGAGGGTGACTTGGGCAACGGCGGCGGGGCTGGCGAGCGGCTTGGCGGAATCGGGCGCGGGCATATCGTTCATGCGATCCGGCATTTGAGCGGTGAGGCTGGCGGTGGCAAGTAGGGCCGTACAGGCCAGCGTTGCGATAGAACGGAAGAACATGGATTTGTCTCTCTTTCCCGGATTTCCGGATGGTGGTTCGATGTTGTACTGCGGCGGCGAACCTGTCAACCAGCACAACGATCATGCTACGCTAGAGGAACGCACCCGTAGCTCAGCTGGATAGAGCGGCAGCCTCCGAAGCTGTAGGTCAGAAGTTCGAATCTTCTCGGGTGCACCAACATTAGCGCATCGTTCACTCCCACAGAGGAATAACGATGCGAGAAGTAATATGCACGGTTTCAGGTTAGAGCACCGAAACCAGATCCAACACAATAAGCATTACCAATAACAGGAGCAATCACCCACATTACGGGGCGAAAAACCTTCTGTCTGATTTGGCCTTCAAACAGTCTGAGCGGCCCATTGCATGGGGCCGCTCAGACTGTTGCTAATAGAGTGAGAACCACTCTGGATTCGTTCTCCGGTTAGAAGATGATCTTCCCAGTAAGCTGCATATTGCGTGGGCCATAATCAACAGCAGTAGGAATACCAAATCCTGTGCTTTGCGACGAGTCGTTCGGCGCAAGATCCGGAAGAGCCATCCGATGCCGGTTGAAGAGGTCGAACGCCTCCCCTTTCAACTGGAACCGAACCTTCTCCGTAACGTGGAAGTCCTTCAGGAGACTAAGGTCTTCAGCGAGATAGGCAGGGCCTGTGATCGCTTCGGTAACTCGGGTAATGTTGCCGAGCGCAAACGGAGCGAAGGAGCATGGTTGTGCGGTTGTTCCGCAGTTAGCCGAATATGGACGCGCCCAGCCAACGCCTTCGCGGTTCTGATCGACAAACGCAGCCTGCGACATCGGAACGCCGGGATCGCTGGCTCCATTTGTTCCCGGGACGCGATAGGCCGGCTTGAACCAGGACTGCCCGTTGAAGACGCTGGGACCGTTCTTGTTCGCCTTGTATGCTGTGCTCGCAAAGCCATTTCCGCTAAGCGATGCGGGACCTGCCGTAAACATGATGCAATTCTGGTAGTAAGGTATTCCCGTAGCGCAACCGAAGCCTATCGGTTGACCACTGGAGTAGCGTTGGATCGCGCCTACCTCCCACCCCCCGACGAGCAAGTCCAGGGCGCGGTTATGATTCAGCCACTTGCGTCCTTCACCAAACGGTAGCTGGTAAAGATAACTAAGCGAAAACTGGTGCTTGAGATCCTGAACGCTGACGGCTTTATCGCCTTTCAGGTTCTGGGAGTATTGTGCTTGTTCACGCTGATTGTTCGAGGTATAGCTGAAAGGAATCAGCGAGTCCGCGTCGGTAAGCGTCTTGGCCCACGTATAGGAGACCTGCAGGTTAAGACCATTGCGGAATCGACGCTCCAATGAGGAGATCATCGCATTGTAGGAGGAGTGACCAAGATTCTCCAGGCAGCAATCGTCCGCAATGTAGTCGTATTGGGGGAACGGACGCAGCGATTGACCGATGGGGCCAGTAAAGGTTGAGTATGGTGCCTGGTATCCGTTGCTGCTTCCACCAAGCGGGATGTTGTATTGCGAGTTGCTCAGCAAATCGCCCAGACCAAAGTATTTGGTATCGATGTTGTTGAAATTGGTAAGGAAGCCGGAACGAAGGTTCTGCGATACCTGACCGATATATCCAATCGTAAAGATCAGATCTTGCGCAAGCTGGTCCTGCAACTGGAGACTCCAGTTGCTCGTCATCGAGGGCCGACCGTCTCTTGGCAAGATCAGATCGCCGCCAACAGCCTGAAACGAGCCAGGTCCGTTCTGCGCGGTCAACTGGGTTGGATCGGTATTGGGAGCATAGCTATAGTTCGGGAAGCCGATGTTGGAGTTCTGAGGATCGGCAGGCGAACCCGAATCGAGCCGAAATGCCGGGGTGAACGCACCGCCCTGTGTGGCCGTTCCACCCAACGCTACGCTCTTGCTGATGTTGTATCCCTGCAACATGCTGCCACCGAAGTCGTTGTATTGCAGCGGACCGTAAATAATCGCGCCGCCGCCACGCAAGGCAGCTTTGCCATTAGTACCCGGCAGCACATAGGCAAAACCAAGGCGTGGAGCGATGTCCTTATACCAGGTGTCTGCCCATGCTGTGTTGCACTTGTTGCATGTGGTGCCGAAGACCAGCGCGCCAGGCAGACCGCCGGCAGCGGCATCCGGAGCGGTAAAGCTGAAGTTTGACGTGCGATTCAGAGCCTCATGGCGCGGCAGATCGATGTCGTAGCGCAGACCAGCGTTAATCGTCAGATTGCTGGTGACCTTGATATCGTCCTGAACGAAACCGGCGATGTACCAGGACTTCCAGCGCGGATTTACGTTGTATACCGTCTGGCCGGCTTCGCCGACCTCACCCAGCAGATAGCTTGCATACGGATTACCCGAACCGCAGCAGGAATTGCTCACACCTGCCGTCTGGTCACGGTAGAAGTTGAAGTTATCCACGTTGTAAAGATTGGTGGAGTACCGTTGATTGCGATAGTCCACACCGAACCGGACGCTGTGCCTACCCTTCACCCAGCTCACAATGTCGTTAACGCGAATGCCATTGTCGATATTGATGCCGTTCTGCTGCTGGCCCCAAGTCGAAGGTGCATCCGGACTGGGGAATGCGATGGAGGGAAAGAATTTCGAATAATCATTCGCAAGACCCGCCGCCGCCGCTGTATTGGTCGTATTGAATTCTGAGGACAAATTCACACTGTTCGTGCGGTTGTACCCCAGGTTCAGGTGGTTCAACAGGGTAGGCGTAAAATCGAAATCCCATCCGGTACGAACGTAGTGAGTGGTGAAGGTCTGTACGTATCCGTTGTTATTGAACGGCTCAGGTAAACTTGGCGCTGCCGTCAGTTTGAAGTTCTGACGCGTGTTGTAGGATACGAAAATCTTATTCCGTTGCCCCAGACTCTGATCGATACGGATTGTGTAGGTCGTATTGTCGTTAGGCGCAACACCGGTCTGAGCATAGTTTCCGAGATAGCCAAATACGTCAGTGCTCTGCGGAGTCTGATTGGGCAGAGGAAGTCCGTTACCCAACTTCTGGGCGGTTGAACTAAAGAGAGTCGTCGGTACCTGGTTGTTGGCAAAAGGCGTACGGCAGAAGACACCAGGACTTACTTGTTTTGTAGTGCGCGGATCGTAGACCTGGTTGTACTGCACCGGAAGGCCCGTGCACGGGTTCAGCAGAACATTCTGCCCGTTGTAAGGTGTTCCGCCAGGGATGTAACCTCCCAGAACGTCGCTGAAGTCGCCGCCGCGCTCCGCGGCAGTGGGTACTGTGGAGACAATTACGGTACCAGGGCGATATTGATACTTCTCCCACGCAAAGAGGAAGAACGACCGATTGTGGCCGTCGTAGACGTGGGGAATCCAGACGGGACCGCTAAATACCCCGCCGTAGTCGTATTTGCTGTCTTGAGGCTTCTTGTAATTGCAATTGATCTCGGAGATACCGGTACAATTAAGAGCTTTGTATCCATCATTGAACCAATTATTCGCGTCGAAGATGCGGTTCTTGACTATGGCATAAGCCGTACCGTGAAAATCGTTCGTCCCGGATTTGGTGGAGAAGCTTTCAATACCGGATGTCGTACGCCCGAACTCAGCCGAAGGGGTAGAAGTTGTTACCTTGAACTCCTGCAGGGCTTCGATCGAGGGCGAGGTTTCATCGAAAGACGATCCGTTCTCGCTGCGTTGAATACTGGCGCCATCCAGCAGCACCTCGGCACCATAGGCCTGCCCGCCGCTCAACCTTGAGAAGAAGACGCCATTGCCGGTGTTTCCTGAAGTACCGCTGCCGGGACCGGTGGTGCCCGGAAGCAGGAAGACGAACGTCTCGGGCGAACGCAGTCCGCCAATACCGGCTGCGAGTGACAGTGGAAGGTCTTCGATCTGTTTATTAGAGACGTTACCGCTGATATCGGACGACTCCGTCTGCAACAGTTCGCCGCTGGCGTCGACGGTAACAACCTGATTCACCGCGCCAGAGCTGAGCGATACGTTTAAGCCAGTAGTATTGTTGACCTGCACAAGGACACCGGTATTGGTCTTGGTCTGAAAACCCTCTGCCGAAACCGTTACGGTATAAGTCCCAATGGGGAGATCCTGAAAGCTATAGACGCCCGCACCTGTTGTATGCGAGGTAGTTTTTCCACCTGTCTCCTGATTCGTCGCTGTGATAGTGGCGTTCGGGATCACTGCTCCGGTCGAATCTGTGACGCTACCACCAATAGCGCCGCGCACTGACTGTGCCAGCATCGGGCTTCCGGCGACAGCAATCAGCAACAATGTAAATAGGGAAACGCAGAGGTATTTTACAAATGACTTAGACATTGTGGACTCTCCAAAAACCTGCTCTACTTGCGTCTGTTGGCGACGCTCTATGAAATCCATTACAAACCCTTCGGTAAGCGTTTTCTCGGGCATCAGTAAAGCTAAATATCCCAAACATCGTATGTCAACATAAAAATTGGCCCTGCAGGAATTGCAGCATGCCTGGCGCGGAGCCGAATCATTCTTATTTCGTATGAGTTGCAACGCACGAACTCGTCTGTTGCAGCCGATTGGTCAGTTCCCGCGATCCTGGGTTGAATTTGAGCGCTGTCTCAATCGTGGAGCGAGCCGCCTCGCCATCGCCCAGCAGACATTCGACGGCGGCAAGATTGGTGGCTAGTCCAAGCGAATCCTGATTGCGGTTGAAGGCCGGCTGCAACAGCGTGAGGGCGCATTGCAGGTCTCCTGTTTTCGCCTCGAACACAGCAAGATCTGACGCCGCGGTCTGGTCGGTCGGGCTTAGCTTCAACACATTGCGAAAGAGCGAGCCGGCGAGTTGAGAGTCTCCGCTCATGCCTGCGAATATGCCCAGCGACCGCATCACTTCCACATCGTCGGGATCGCTCTGATGCGCTGCGGTCAACATGGCGTATGCCCGCTCGCGGTCGCCACTGTGCCCTTCCATTGCGGCTGCGTAATATGCGAGAGCTGTATCTCGCTGCGTCGTCGAGGGAGAGAAGATGGGCATCAGCGTATCGCTATGAATAGGGTTTGCATCGGCTAAATTCATCATGGGCTGACGCAGAATGCGATGGTCCGTCCATGCCACGTGAGGAATATTTTCAGCCCTACTGCGCGGCATATGGCAACTGGTGCAGTCCTGATTTTCTGGATGGTGTTCTCTGACGAACGCGGGCTGATTGTGGCAGGCGAGGCACTTGGCCCGATAGAAAACGGCACGCTCGGCAGCCGGAGGTGTGTAGTGCGGATCGTGGCAGTTGGTGCAGGACATCTTGCTTCCGCTTGCACGCTTGCACATGCTGGTGTTGAACTGCTCTACCTCGCTTACGCCGCGGGCGGTTGCGCCTGCGCTGGCATAGACAAAGTAGGAAAGATAGCGGGAGATAGACTCGCCGGGTTTAAAGTCTACCGGCGAGCGTCCTTCTTTTTCGACGGAGACGTCTCCCTCAAGATGGCAACTCATGCATATTGAGTCGCGGCGATCTGCATCGAGCTTCGCTGGATTGATAACAGCCGCCTTGCCTGCGCTCAGCACATGCGCCTTTGTGTCGCCGTGGCAGCTCTCGCAGGTGATGCCACCATAGAGAAAGGGCTCTTGAGAGTAGTGGTTCACGCTGCCGACATCGCTGTGCCGGACACCGCTCATGTGGCAACGGAGGCAGTTTGCCTCCATGGGAATTGCAGGCGGCATCTCGCGCAGTCCACCAAAGCCGGGCTTCATGTCATAGCCGTTTGCGCTGGCATAGTAAGCTACCGGCGACTCCAGCAGATACTTGTCTAACGTGTAGAGGTAGGTGATACCTAGATGGCCCGAACCTAAAAAGTAGTCCAGCTTCATGCGGCCCTTTGCCGGAGGAGTCTGCGGGTCGTCGTAGTCCAACCATGCTGTGCCGTCTTCTGCATGCACACGATACTTTGTGCCAGAGGTTGCGCTGATAAAGTTACCAGGGATAAGGTGATCCATCGCCAGACCACTGGCGTTTGCCATCGGCGTATTCAGGTATTTTTGAAATATCTCCGCATGGCATTCGGCGCATACAGCGTCGGCCTGCTTTACGGGAACGGCCGCATGCAAAGTCTGAGCTAAGAGCCCTGCGGAAAGAAAGAGCAGCCATAGCGACCAGGTTTGCCACCGTCGAGTCGAACGCTTTTGTGTACTGCCTGCTCGCAACCAGCCTCTCACGCCATCCTCGCGCAGCCTAATCAATCTCTCCATACTAACCGCAGGCTGGCTAGCTCTCTGCGATGCGAAGGAGTTAGTGGAGCTGGTCTGGAATGACGGCGTACTGGATCAGGAGCTCAAAGGGAACAATCTTCAACGTGTTCTCGTGCGTTGCTTCGAGGACGACCGGGCAGGCTGCTCCTGCCTGCTGCACCTGGAGCCAGCGGGCGGCACAGACACACCAGCGGTCTCCAGGTTTGAGGCCGCTGAAGCCGTACTGCGGCATCGGCGTCGAGAGATCGTTGCCCAGCGCCTTACTGGCAGCTAAAAATTTTTCGTCGACGACACAGCAGATCGTGTGCACGCCGAGGTCGGCGGGGCCGGTATTGCAGCAGCCATCGCGGAAGAAACCGGTCATAGGGTTGCAGCCGCAAACCGCAAGCGGTTGACCGAGAACGTTTTTTCCAGCAGATTTTGCGGGTTCAGCTTCGAGCATGACGTTCCTTAAAGACTTTCGAGGACAGACTGGATACGGTCGAGCGCCCAGAGGAGGTCCTGCTCTTCGATGATGAGCGGCGGCGCGAGTCGGATGACGTTGTCGTGCGTCTCCTTGGCCAAGATGCCTTCGCGCATCAGCGCCTCGCAGACGGGGCGCGCGGGGCCATCAAGCTCGATGGCTGCCCAGAGGCCGCGGCCACGAATCTCGCGAATGTGCGGGTTCGAGATCTGGCGCAGGCGCTTGAACATGATTTCACCGAGTTCGGCGGAGCGGCCGGCAAGATCTTCTTCGACGATGACCTGAAGCGATGCGCGAGCGACGGCGCAGGCCAGTGGATTGCCGCCGAAGGTGCTGCCGTGGTCGCCGGGATGCAGAAGACCGAGAACTTCGCGCGAGCTGAGAACGGCGGAGACAGGATAGAAGCCTCCGGCGAGCGCCTTGCCGACGATGAGCATGTCGGGCTTGATGCCCTCGTGCTCGTAGGCGAAGAGCTTGCCGGTGCGGCCGAGACCGGACTGAATCTCATCGGCGATGAGCAGGACGCGGTTCTGCTTGCAGATGGCTGCGGCTTCTTTAAGGAAGCCATCGGGTGGCATCAGAACCCCTGCTTCGCCTTGAATCGGCTCGACGAGGAAGGCAGCGGTGTTCGGCGTAATGGCGGCGCGAAGGGCGGCAGCATCGCCAAAGGGGATGATCTTGAAGCCGGGCAAGAAGGGGCCGAAGCCGTCGCGATATTGAGCGTCGGTAGAGAAGCTGACGATGGAGATGGTGCGGCCATGGAAGTTGTTGGCGCAGACGATGATCTCGGCCCGATTCTCAGGAACTCCTTTGACCTTGTAGGCCCACTTGCGTGCGAGCTTAAGGGCAGACTCAACGGCCTCGGTACCGGAGTTCATCGGCAGGGTCATATCGAAGCCGGTGAGGTCGTGAATCTCCTTGTAGAAGAGCGGAAGTTGATCGTTGCGGAAGGCGCGCGAGGTAAGCGTGACGCGTTGTGCCTGCTCAAGCATGGCGGCGAGGATGCGCGGGTGGCAGTGGCCCTGGTTGACGGCAGAGTAGGCCGCGAGGAAGTCGAGGTAACGGCGTCCCTCGACGTCGTAGACCCAGACGCCCTGGGCGCGCTCGACGACGACATCTAGCGGCTTGTAATTTTTGGTGCCGTACTGGTCTTCGAGCCGGATGTATTCGGCGGTGGGGAGCTTCTGCTGCTCGCTCTGGGTGTCGTGCTGTAGGGTGCTGGCTGCCATGACTTTCGCCCTTTTTGTCTCTGGTATATGCCTATTATTTCACGCGGGACACAAACAGTGCTTCGCGTGAGCGATCTGACCGCCAATGGCTCCGATCGCTCTATCGCGAAGATGCTGAAAGCAGGCGATATCGTGCTCAGTGGCTGACCGTAATGCCGGACAGTGGCTGACCCGCGGCAGGTGTCTCTCTATTCCAGTCTTTTCCTACCAGTTTGGCTACTGTGGCGGCAATCTGGTTCTGGGTAACGGGTTTACCGCTAACGACCTCTCTATTGCGCGGAATGCCTGGGCCCATGGCCGCGATAAAGATGTACTTGGAAGCGGGAACCTTCTGGCCGTGGCTCTTCCACTCGACTGGTGCGTCACCACGGCCATGGTCAGTGAGCAGAATTAACGTGGTGTGGCCGCGATAGTCGGGGTTGGCCTGCACAAACTCCCAAAGGCGTTGCAGATATATGTCGACACGATTGGCGGCCTTCAGATAGCGGCCATAGTTGCCGGCGTGCGCCCAGTCGTCGGTTTCGCCGAGCGAAAGGTAAAACAGCCGTGGATGTTTCGCTTCGAGATATTCGAGCGAGGTGTAAAAGGTGGGAGCGTCGAAGGTCTCGTCGTCCCAGATCCGCGGCGTCTCCGCCTTGAGATGGTTGAGCAGGTCGAGCCGCGGCGTCATCGGAATCGAGGTAAGCGGATCGAAGCCTGCATTGTCGGTAAAGCCGCAACGCTGGCGGTTAAAGGCTTCGCCGATCACACTCCACGCGCCAAAGGCAGCAGTCTTGCCAGCTAGACCGGGCTGCTTGTTCAGCCACTCAAAGACAGTGATATTGGGATTGGGCACAGGATCGTTGGAGTTGATACGAGGATCGGCATGGCCGGTGAGGGTTTCGCTGTAGCCCGGATAAGAAAAATTCAAGCCATTGGTGACGTGGGCGTCAGAGCCCTTATCGCGGTTGCCATAGATCTCTCCTTCTGGAACGATGTGGCTCCAGAGAAACGGCATCAACGCAGCACGGCTTTGCTGTGGAGTCGAACGCACATATTGGCGCACCAACTGGTCCACAGGACGATCGTCGTTGTTAGCCTTGGTCAGCAGCGAAGGGTCGGCGCCGCGAAAGACCTCCTGCCAGCGCAGGCCATCGGTCATCACAAGAAAAACATGCTCGTTGGCGGGATCGGCGGGTTGAGCGGCAGACTGCGCCCGCAACGGCATTACCGCTGCGAACGCACCAGCCAGAGCAAAAAAGAGGAAGAGATTTTTCAGGCAGAATTTCATGCCGCTATGCTAGTTCAGCTTTTGCTGAAATGAACATGTTTCGAAATCTTAAATTCAAGCGGCGTTTGGCTGCGTCTACTTCGCGGCCATCTGAAGCTTCTGCTGGTATTCCTCATAGGGCCCCTTATGGTCCGTGATATGGAAGTTATCGGGGCCGCCCTCAAAGTGCCAGATGCGGGTACCGGCTTCTTCAATCAGGTCCTGGTCGTGGGTGACAAGAAAGACCGTGCCTTCATACTTCTGAATGGCCTGGTTGAGCGCGTTGATGCTCTCAAGGTCGAGGTGGTTGGTAGGCTCGTCGAGAACAAGGACGTTAGGCTTCTGCAGCATGATCTTGCAGAAGAGCAGTCTCGCTGCCTCACCGCCGGAGAGCGCGTCGGTCTTCTTGAGGCCCTCTTCGCCGCGAAAGAGCATCTGGCCGAGGATGCCACGGATATCTTCCTTCGTGGCCTGCGGATCGAACTGGTGCAGCCAGTCGTTAACGGTCGTACCGAGTTGGATGCTGCCCTTATGGTCCTGCGCAAAGTAGCCGATCTGCGCCTCATGACCCCATTTGACGGTGCCGGAGTCGATGGAGACATCAGTCTCTTCAATGCCGGGGCCGTTGGCCAGCAGTGCCTTCAGCAGCGTGGTCTTGCCTTGGCCGTTGCGGCCGATGAGGACGACCTTGTCGCCGCGCATGACCGAGGCGGTGAAGTTGTTAATGACGTGTTCGGTTTTGCCGTCCTTCTGAACATAAGACTTGTTTACGTTCTCGAATTCGAGAACATGCTTGCCGGACGGACGGATCATGTCGAAGCGGATGTAAGGACGCTGAATGTTTGAGCGGGCCAACTCGGTTGTAGCGAGGCGCTCGACTTCTTTTTTGCGCGAGTTGACCTGCGAGCTTCGCGTACCGGCAGAGAAGCGGGCAATAAAGTCATTGAGTTGGGCGATCTTCTTTTCGCGCTGCTCGTTCTGGCTCTCGATGCGAGTGCGGATGCTGGTCTTTTGCAGCACCATGTCGTCGTAGCCGCCGTTGTAAATAATGATGGTCTCGTAGTCGATGTCGGCGGTGTGGGTGCAGACGTTGTTGAGGAAGTGACGGTCGTGCGAGATGGTAATGACAGTGCCGTTGTAGCGATTGAGGAAGTCCTGAAGCCAGTGGATGGATTCGAGGTCGAGATAGTTGGTAGGTTCGTCGAGCAGCAGCGCCTGGGGGTTGCCGAAGAGGGCCTGAGCGAGCAAGACGCGGACCTTCTGACCGCCTTGAAGCTCGGACATGTGCCGCTCGTGGAGCGAGTCGGGGATGTCGAGGCCCTGAAGGAGAACGGCGGCGTTAGCTTCGGCTTCGTAACCGTCTTCATCACCGACGATGCCTTCGAGCTCGCCAAGGCGGCTGCCGTCTTCGTCGGTCATCTCGGGCTTGGCATAAATGATCTCTCGCTCTTCAAGCGCAGCCCACAGGGCCTTGTTGCCCATGATGACGGTGTCGATGACGCGGTAGGCATCGAAGGCGTACTGGTCCTGCGAGAGAACGCCGATCTTTTTGGGGCGGACGACATTGCCTTTCTGAGCGTCGATCTCACCGGTAAGCACCTTCATGAAGGTGGACTTCCCTGCCCCGTTGGGGCCGGTGAGGCCGTAGCGGCGGCCCTGAGTGAAGGTGACAGAGACATCCTCGAAGAGCAGCTTCGAGCCGTAGCGCATGGTGACATTAGAGACAGAGATCATGAGATTCCTTCTATTTTACAGGGGTTTGCATTGCGGCGTGGTGAATGACGCGGAGCCCGATCACGATTGCCCAATCAGAACTCCCGCAGCAAAGACAAGCCCTCCACCGACGATGACTTGCAAGCAGGAGAGAGCGAAGCTCGTCTTGAAGTAACGGTGACGGATAAGGGCGATAACGACTAATTCGATGCCGACCACGGCGTAAGCCCAGGTAAGAGCAGTGTGAACGTTTGCAATAAGGAACGGGAGCGTGTGCAGAAAACCGCCGATGAAGGTCATCAGGCCAGTGACGAGGCCGCGAAAGATGGGATTACCGCGGCCCGTAAGCGATCCGTCGTCGGAGAGCCCTTCGGAGAAGGCCATGGAGATGCCCGCTCCCACGGCAGAGGCTGCACCGATCAAAAAGACGGTGCGCGAGTTGTGCGTGGCAAATGCAGTCGCGAAGATTGGCGCGAGCGTAGAGACAGAGCCATCCATAAGCCCCGCAAGTCCGGGTTGCACGATGCGCAGGACAAAGCTCTTGTCGTTTTCGACTATGTCAGAGAGTTCGCTTAGATTGGGAATATTTTCAGACATGTGTCAGCGAAAGTTGAGATAGCAAAACAAGAAACGCGGCTCCGTCTCTGCGGCTGGTTAGCACGCAGAGACAGAGCGCGATCGGAGGTTGTTATTGGCCGCGGCGAGCCGGACCGGGGCGGTTGCCGGGACGGCTATGAGGACGATTGCCCGAGCCGGGCCCACGGCCACCGGAGTTGCGTCCACCTGAGAAGCCGCCGTTGCTCTTGCCGCGGCTGCGGAAGCCACCGCCGCTTCCCTTCGCCTTATAAGAGTTGGAAGGTGCAGCCATGGGAGTAACAGGATCGTTACCACGCCACGAGCGGCTTTCAAGCTGCAACAAATTCTGCCCCTGAGCTGTTGTGTCAACGGGCTGATTGCGCACTTCCTTCTCGAGGTTCTTATCGGCCTCGCGCCACTCGAACTTTATCTTCAGCTCGCGCTCCAGTTTGCGGGCGTCGTGCTTCTCTTGCGGCATCACGAAGGTCGTAGCGACGCCTTTCTTGCCGGCGCGACCGGTGCGACCGATGCGATGAACGAAGTCTTCTGAGGCATTGGGCAGGTCGTAGTTGACGACGTGCGCGATGTCATTGACGTCGATGCCGCGTGCTGCAACGTCGGTGGCAACCAGGACGCGGTGCTTGCCATTGGCAAACCCCTTCAGAGCTGCCGTACGCTGCGACTGGCTGCGATCTCCATGAATCACGTCGGAGTCGTGGCCGAGCCTCTCCAGCTTCTTCGAGATGCGGTCGGCGCCATGCTTGGTGCGGGAGAAGACGAGGAAGGTCCCCTCTTCTTCGCGCAGCATCTGGTCGAGCAGCCCAAGCTTCTGGTCCTGCATGACGGTGTAGACGCGAAGCTCAACCCGATCAGAGGGCTTGGAGGTGGTTCCAATCTCAACGCGAACTGGCTTGTTGACGTAGTCACGAACGATCTCGCGGATATTGGCATCGAGCGTCGCGGAGTAGCACATCGTCTGCCGGGTCTTCGGCACCGCACCAACGATGCGGCGGATAGCAGGCAGAAAGCCCATGTCCAACATGCGATCCACTTCGTCGAGCACGAGCATCTCAACGGCGTTGATGTTGATCTCGCGGCGACGAAGAAAGTCCTCAAGCCGTCCCGGCGTAGCCACAACGAGGCGTGGGCCACGATCGAGCTGGTCGAGTTGATTGTTCTCTGACAGGCCGCCGCATACCAGCACGGCGTCATTCTTCGAGCCGGGAACCAGCTTCCAATAGGCTTCGAGTACCTGCATGGCAAGCTCGCGAGTCGGCAGCAAGATAAGGGCGCGAATCGGACCGCGCTTACCACGTGTGCTGGGTACGGAGTTGGCATCCATGCGCTCGATCATTGGAACGAGGAAGCTAAGAGTCTTGCCGGTGCCAGTGGAGGCAGTGGCAAGGATGTCCGAGCCTTCAAGCGCGGGAGGAATGGCCTTGGCCTGAACCGGTGTCGGAGTTGTGAATCCGGCGTTGGTGAGGCGATTCTTTAATGAGTCGGAGATATCAAAGTCGGTAAAGCGAACGTTATTGGAGGGGGGAAGACTGGTTGGATTTGTATCGGTGTTGATGGCAGTCTGGGGTGTAACTGTCTGTGGTTCAAGAGTTGCGGTAGTCAAGAATGGTCCTTTTAAGCAGTTGAAAAGATCGACGGAGGAATGCAGCGGCACCGAAGTACCATGGATTCTGATATCAGCATTGCTGTCGGTTATCGAAGCGCTGCTGCTGCGCGGCGAGACCTGTCCTGTGACGGGCCTTCCAGCCAGAGCAACCAGCGCGGCTTCCGATTTTTTCGAAGGAAGATAAGCGGTGGGAAGAGGCAAATCGCAGTCTCTGGCCAAACCCCGAATTCCATGGAGGGTCTTTGCCTGCGATACCCGTACTCAGTCTTTCTAGAGTACATAGTTAGTCTAACACACAAAAGTTCTCTTTTACGACACTTGTCGAGAATCCAGCTTGTCATACCAGGCGGCTGTACGACGAATCGCTTCCCGTAGATCTACGGTTTGCTCAAGACCAAGAACTTGCTTTGCACGTCCGACAGCGGGAACGTAGCGCAAGGGTGGAGCGCCAGGAACAGGCTGTCCTGCGATATGAATCACGGTATCGGGATTGAGTGTCGCAGCGACCGTTTGGGCGAGTTCGCTGATGCTGACGCTGCTGGAAGAGCCTACATTGATGGGAAGCAGTGAAGGAGCACGGAAGAGGATCGTCCAAAGCCAGGAAGCCAGATCGGACGCGTAAAGATAGGATCGCCGAGGAGTGCCATCGCCTCCGATGTGAATAGGACGCCCGGCGAGAACATCTCCAATAAAGTTGCCGATTGCAAAGTGCGCGTCCAAAGGAAGATGCGGCCCGACAAACGCAAAACAGCGAGCAATCTTGATCTCCATCTTCGAGTGCTTTGCGTAAAGCGCGCACATCTGCTCGGACACGCGCTTGCCTTCTGCGTAAACCGAGGACGGATCAAGAGGATCAGGGGCGCCGCGATAGTCTTCCCCAACATGATCGACATCCGAAGGCTGCGGACCGTAGACGGCGCCGGAGCTGGTCAGAAGCAGTTTTCTTGTGCCGTGACTGGCGGCGAATTTGAGAGTGCGCTCAGTACCGGCAAGTATTGTAGACAGCATCTCCAATGGTTCCTTGGCAGCCTGTCTCGCGCTTGCCTCGGTTGCGGCGTGAATCACGAAAGCAAATTCGCCTTCAGGAAAGTCAAAGTCGCGAACGTCGCCCGTGAGCAGAGTTATTGTACAGTTGGCAGCGAGGTGAGGACACTTGGCAGCAAAAACAGCCGGGTTGCGTGTAAGAACCGTGACCTCTGCATTGAGTTCAAGGGCCTGATTAATATGGGCAAAGCTCTCAAGCAGCCAGCAGCCAAAAAAGCCCGTGCCCCCAGTAAAGAAAATACGCCGGTTCCGCATCTCCTCCCAAAGTGGCTTGGTCTGGTCGAGGATGCTGTTGAGATCGGTAATAGGTAGACGCCGCTCTGTCATATCTTCGGCAAATCTTTCGGTCGCGCCCTCGACTCATACTAAAAACTTATGTCACCAAAGAGGTTCTATCCAACTTGTCCTTGGCCTGAGAAGCTACACGCCCTTGCCGTTGACATCCAATCCTCTGTTGTAGATGGTCTTGCGCAAGGAAGGAACCTGGGCGTAAGGGCTGTCGATATCGTCGATACTGATTGCCTGGTTCTTTTTTACCGGCTTCAATAACGTCTCACCGTTCATCAGCTCGCGACATGAGAGCTGCCCACGCTGAAGAGGAATCGCCAGATAGACATCCTCATCGGTCAGAGCATGCCCTTCGGGAAGATCCTCCTTCGCGTAGACACCGCGAACAAGTGCATCAAGATACTCGATTTCCTTTTTGGGCGGCATGCGTTTTTGTGTTCCCGGTGCGCCGCACATCTCTTTCGCCTTATGGAATGCTTTGAACCATTCATCGATCTGATGGGGCAGGCTGCAATAGGGTGAAACTTTGACTCCACCGTCCGGAATATCAATGTGACGTTCAAAAGTCCTCGCCCCCTTGGCGTAGGCAATCATCATCGAATTCGACCAGTCAGTGTATTCATGCGTTGAATAACCGATCGTGTTGTTCGGGTAGCGGTTTCTCAAGAAATCAATCTGGTTGATCTCAAGCTCCGAATCTTCCGCTGGATAAATAGACACACAGTGATTGATCGCGAGAGGGATATTGCGATTTGTGAAGAAGGTAACGATATCGTCCATATCTTTGAGGGACGACCCGCCAGTCGAAACCACCACAGGCTTCTTGGTCTTTGCGATCTTCTCCAGCAGTATCCAATCGTTAAGATCAGAACTGGCAATTTTGAGAATGGGAATGCCGAGCTCGACGCAGAGATCGACCGAACGCTCGTCGAAGGGCGTTGCCGTGGCAGTGCATCCTGCCTGACGAATAGCCTTAACCAGAGTTGCGTATTGATCATCGGTCAAGCGCGTATCGAGAGTCTTTTTGACATAGCGGAGATCCGCCCTATCTACGAAGTCCTTATGGATAAACCGCTCGACATCGCGGAACTGGAGCTTGATGGTAGCGCGCACATTATTGAAGCGCACAACCTGCGCAAACTCCTGAATGATCTTCAATCCCCGCTCTACACTTCCAAGATGGTTGTTGGCCATCTCCAGGACGAAGAGGTCTTCGAAAATATCCTTATCAATCAACCCGGTGCTCCTTCTCCAACATCAGGATCGATCGATCCGTCCATTGCATTAAATTGGCAAAACTATCCAAGCGTAAAGCCACCGGCACATTGCTGTTCTGAGGAACATCTCCGTAGCCATGCGCCATGAGACAAAATTGCATTCCAGCAGCCGCGGCTGCCTCTGCGTCCTCCATTGTATCGCCCACCATCAGGCAATCTCCCGGCTGTATCATTTGCTCCGTCAATACATAGCGGATCATTTCATACTTGCCTGCATATCGCGGCTCACGTGAATCACGAGTGATGATCTGATCGAAATACTTGAGCGTGCCCTCTTTCTCGAGGATCTTCAGTGAGACATGCCGCGGCTTATTCGAGACGACAAATAGCCGTAGGCCTTGCTCGTTCATCTGTTTGAGCATGGCGGCGGCATCAGCGTAGTGATATGTCTTCTGCCAGCCCTCACTATCGTAACTAGCTCGAAAGGCGCGCTCGAGGCAATCAAGATGTTGTTCACTCACTTGGACTGAAGTCTCCACAATCAAATGCGAGAGGATTGTTCGGATGGGTGGACCGATCAGAGAACGCAGATCAATATCCGCCATAGGCAAACCGCAGACATGAAACGCCTCGACGATGGAGTATCGAATGCCGGGCAAAGAATTCAACAGCGTCCCATCAAGATCGAAGAGCACCGTGACCGGCGGCTGAAATAAATGGTCCTGTGCCATCGTGGACTTACTCTTTCTCAGAGACGAGCATATTCGAGGCAAGCTCTTCCGGCGAGAGGAATGGATACATATCCTCGAGGTTGGGAGTCTGAATTTTTCCGTCAGGTAGGATGCGAGAACGAAGTCGTGGCTCGAACTCCTGGGCGACATCGAACTGTACATCAAAGAGCGTCGGCCCGGGTTTGGCCAACTCTTCCCTGACCATATCGAGATCGCTAAGCTTCTCTACCGAAAAAGAAGGAATGCCATATGCCGCACCTACCTTCAACATGTCAGGGAAGGTGATCCCACTGCTCGCGCCGGTGCCAATGAGCCGCCCCTGGAAGAAGCCGTTTTGGGTCTGACGAATGGACAGATAGCCGCCGTTATTCAGAACGAAGATCTTTATCGGCAGATGATGCGTCACAACGGTCTGCAGCTCCTGAACATTCATCTGCAAACTACCGTCTCCCGCGAGACAGATGACACGGCTACCTTTGGCTACAGCAGCTCCAATGGAGGCAGGGAGATCGTAGCCCATCGATGCCGAGCCTGAATTCGAGATGAGACGCTGACCACGCTTCAGCTTGCCTGCCTGATAAGGGACGATACAGGCAGTTGCATTTCCGCAGACGACCACATCTTCTTCATCGAGCAGCGCAAAGAGGCGATCAATAAAATAATAAGGGTTAAGTGGCGGCCCTTCGGTCTTCTGTTTCTCTTGGACAACCGGATACTTTGCCTTGCGCTCCACGGCCCAGGCCAGCCACTTTGCATGTGCCGGCGACGTTCCTGCTTCTGCATCGAGTTGACGCAGCATCTCTGCCAGGAATAGCTTTACATCGCTGTGAATCGCGATATCCGGCTTATGAGTGGGTTTCTCAAACTCTGCCGCATCGACGTCTACCTGAATCTTGGTCGCAAAGCGTGCAAAGGATGCCCAGTTATAGCTGGTCTGTCGAATGTTCAGGCGCGAGCCGAGGACCAACAGGACATCTGAATTCTGAACCGTGAAGTTGCCCGCGCGCTCGCCGATGGTACCAGGTCGCCCGCAGAACAACTCATCGTCTGACGCAATCAGATCATGCGTCCACGCGGTAACTACAGGGATACGCAGCTTTCGGATAACAGCCTCGAACTCCGGCAGCGCATCGGCTAGACGTACTCCCGTTCCGGCAAAGATAACTGGGCGTTCAGCTCGCTTGATGCGTGCGAGCACGTCAGCTACATCTGTGGCAATCTTTCCCTCGTCCCATTGCAATGCATCTTCCTGAGGGTCGTAATGCTTCAAAGTTGTCTCGTCGATCAGTGTGGATTGCACGTCGACTGGGATATCGAGCCAGCATGGACCCGGGCGCCCATGCTGTGCCAGATACCATGCTCGCTCCAGATGATATGCAATCGATTCGGGCTCGTTGATCCATACCGAATATTTGGTGATGCCACCCACCATGCGGATGATATCGACCTCCTGGTCGCCAAGCTGCCGCATGTTGGTGATGCCATAGGTGCGCATGCAGGTTTCGCGCTTCACCTGCCCCGAGATGATCAACATCGGAATCGAGTCGGTCCACGCACCGAAGACACCGTTCAAAGCATTAATGCCGCCCGGTCCTGTGGTTACATTCAACAGTCCCGGAGTATTGGTAACGCGCGCATATCCTTCAGCGGCCATTGCCGCTGCCTGCTCGTGATGCGTGCAGATATAGTGCAGGCCTGAGGTTCCGATAGAGTCATTCAGGTGCATGGCTCCGCCGCCGGTTACGAGGAAGATGTGTTGTGCGCCCCATTCCTTCAGTCGCGCCAAGATGTAGTCGGAAAGCTTGATCATGTGATATTGAGTTACCCTTTGATCCGTATCAATGAATCGTATTGTGCGATTTGAGAGAGCGTAAAGGCTTGCATGGAGTCGGGCGCGGACTGCCAGTTGCGATACCAGCTGACCAGCCAGTCCAATGCAGTTTCAAGACGAAGTCTGGGCTTCCACTGAAGGTCATGGCAGGCACGAGAGATATCGAGTTTGAGATAGTTCGCCTCGTGCGGGCTATTCGGATCCTCATCAAGTACCCACGAACTACCATCGCCCCAAAATCCTGTCATACGGTCGGCAATCCACGAGACAGGGCGCGCATCGTCCGTGTTAGGTCCGAAGTTAAAAGCAGTGGCAAAATGAGCGGCCTCTGGCCCTGGCGTGAGAAGCTTCTCGGCCAAAGTGAGATAGCCGCAGAGCGGTTCGAGAACATGTTGCCACGGGCGAATCGCGTGTGGTCGGCGAATGCGTACAGGGGCACCAGAGAGAAAGCCGCGCACCAGATCGGGAATGAGCCTGTCCGTGGACCAGTCGCCACCACCAATCACGTTGCCTGCACGCGCTGTGGCGATCGCTACCTGATGTCCACCCGGTTGACGAAGCTGCTCAACAGGAAAGAAAGACTGTCGATAACTCGCCGACACAATTTCAGCACAAGCCTTCGAAGCCGAGTAAGGATCATAGCCACCGAGCGGATCGATCTCGCGATAAGGCCAGCTCCATTCCTTATTCTCATAACACTTATCGGTTGTGACCGAGACAACGGCCCGCACAGACGGTGTGCGGCGAACGGCGTCGAGCAAACGTGCCGTGCCGATAACATTCGTCTCATAGGTACCGATCGGGTCCTGATAGGAGAGGCGCACCAATGGTTGCGCCGCCATATGAAAGACGACTTCAGGGGCAAACTCCTGTATGGCGCGATCAAGGCTCGCAGCGTCGCGAATATCGCCACGAATGTCCTCAACTACCGAACCAATGTTTGCGTCATTGAAGAGACTGGGGGACGTAGCAGGATCGAGGGCATAGCCGCGAACACTAGCGCCAAGCGAAGAAAGCCAAAGCGCCAACCAGCCACCCTTGAAGCCGGTGTGCCCGGTAAGAAAAACCCGGCGGTTGCGCCAGGGTGTGTCAGGAGCTACCAGGTCTTCCATGGGGCCTTTCCTTTACTCCAAAGATCCTCGAGATGCTGCTTGTCGCGCAATGTGTCCATAGCCTGCCAGAAGCCATGGTGAAAGAACGCATGGACCTCGCTCCGGGCAACAAGAGACTCAATGGGTTCGCGCTCGAACATCTGCGAATCATCCGTGACAGCATCAATAACTGTTGGGTCAAGAACGAAAAAACCGCCGTTGATCCAGCCACCTTCATCGGATGGCTTTTCCTGAAAGGCGTAGATCTGGGTATCCTTGAGGCCAAGCGCTCCGAAACGCGCGGGAGGCTGAACACTGGTAAGCGTTGCAAGCTTGCCATGAGCCTTATGAAAAGCAATCGATGCCGTGATATCGACATTGGCGACACCGTCGCCATACGTCATGCAGAAAGGTTCGTTAGCTGGAAGATGCTGGCGTACTCGGCGCAGGCGTCCACCGGTGCCTGTCGATTCTCCGGTATCGACCAAAGTGACGCGCCATGGCTCAACCACAGAATTATGCACAATCATCTTGTTTTCGGTCATGTCAAAAGTAACGTCGGACGTATGCAGAAAGTAGTTGGCAAAGAACTCCTTGATGACATAGCCCTTATAGCCGCAGCAGATAACGAAGTCGTTGATGCCGTGCTGGGAATAGATTTTTAGGATGTGCCAGAGGATAGGTCGACCGCCAATCTCGACCATCGGCTTGGGCCGTAGACCAGTCTCTTCACTGATGCGTGTGCCGAGACCACCGGCAAGGATGACAGCTTTCATCGATTGTCCAATCTAATACTGTAAAAGTGCATCAAAGCAAATCCAACTTCCTGCTATATTTTTCAGAAAAGCGCCTGCCCATTCCAACAAGAATCCCTCAATCTTACAAGCTTTGCTGGAATGAACGACTTACCGCAAAATAATCCCTCCGAGCAAGGATACTGTTACAACACAAAACTTTTGGAGACGATAGCTCCGGCGGCCCAAAACAAGACATTCCACTGAGATAGACGAGTTGTGTATCCTTAAATCTCTATATGAATGAAAAAGCAACAGCGCTTCGGCAGCGAATATTGGAACTAACAGCAGAGTTTCATGCTGAGGCTTTTCCCGCAAAGCAATTTGTTCCTGGAACCTCATCAGTTCCCGTTTCGGGCAAGGTCATCGGGCCGGATGATATCTGTTCCGTAGTGGATTCAGCACTGGATGGATGGTTTACAACCGGAAGGTTTGCTAAAGACTTTGAGAGGAAGCTGGCCAGATTCTTCGGTGTGAGGTCGGCTTCGCTTGTGAATTCCGGCTCCAGCGCCAATCTCGTTGCGCTGAGTGCGTTGACTTCACCCAAGCTCGGAGCCCGGCAACTCAAACCCGGGGATGAGGTCATCACCGTCGCTGCCGGATTCCCTACAACGGTGAATCCTATTCTGCAAAATCGACTCGTGCCCGTCTTCCTCGACGTAACGATACCGACTTATGAGATTGATGTAACCCAGCTCGAAGAGGCGTATAGCAATAAAACCAAGGCTGTCATGATCGCTCACACCCTGGGTAATGTCTTCAATCTGGATGCGATTACAACCTTTTGCAAGAAGTACGATCTCTGGCTGATTGAAGACTGCTGTGATGCCTTGGGGTCGACCTACAAAGGGCAAAAGGTAGGCACCTTCGGCGACATCGCCACCGTAAGCTTTTATCCTGCACACCACATTACAACCGGGGAAGGTGGTGCGGTATTAACGGATAAACCGGCGTTACAAGTCTTGATTGATAGCTTCCGCGATTGGGGTCGAGATTGCTGGTGCGAGCCGGGAGTCGACAATACTTGCGGAAAGCGCTTCGAATGGCAACTGGGAACACTACCCTGCGGCTATGACCATAAGTACACGTACTCCCATGTGGGTTACAACCTGAAGGCAACCGATATGCAGGCAGCGCTTGGGGTCTCTCAGATCGCAAAGCTGCCAGCGTTTATTGCACGACGCAAAGAGAACTTCGCCTATCTGAAGGCTGCCCTCAGGCCGTTGGAAGAGTTTCTGATCTTACCGGTCGCCGGCAAAGATGCCGATCCAAGCTGGTTCGGCTTTCCCATAGCAGTCAAACCGGATGCGCCCTTCACCCGCGACCAGATGACTCGCTCTCTGGAAGCCAACAAGATTGGCACTCGCATGCTCTTCGCTGGCAATCTGCTGCGTCAACCGGCTTATGAGGGCTATCCCCATCGCGTGGTTGGCACCTTAGCCAACACTGATTTCGTTATGAATCAGGTGTTCTGGATCGGCGTGTACCCCGGCCTCACCAATGAGATGCTCGACTATATCGCACAGTCTATGATCCAGTTTGCCAATACAGTAAAGGCTGGCTTGCTGGTTGTATAAGCTCTGATTTTTCCAACAAGCGATTCACTTCGTGAAGGAAACCAGATTCAAATCTCCTTCTTCCAAAAATTAGGAATGAGCACCATATAAAGAGCCTTACTAACTAGCACCCCACCCTTGAACCAGAGGTGAGCGAGAGGTAAAGGTAGCTTAATCACAGGCCATGTAAATAACCAATAACGAAAATTATTTCCATAGCAAGAACGCAGGATAGTCTCTGCCTCCTCCAAGCGAAGATTTTGGTTTCCGGAAGATCTGATATCGTCGATCGTCGAGGGGAACCAGCGTCGAAGAGTGAAATTCGTAATAATGCGAACAAGGTCAGGACGACCTTGCAGACATTGCACGAGCATATAGGTAAGCTTTTCGCCGAAGACTGAGCCGACGGAATAGCCGCCCGCAGCACCCTGTCGTCCCGCAATCGGCCGATCCCACATCACAAGAGATTGGCGATGATGCAATAAAAGTGGAAGTACCCAACTGAGTTGGACAAGATTCGTCTTCAGGAAAACCGAGGGATCTTCGTGGGGGATCTCATCAAGTCGTTCCTTATTGACGATGATGCCGCTGATGAAAGTAAACATGATATTGATTACACGGGCCACTCGCCGTGCGTTGGTAATGGTATGGAAGCGGCGCCCCAAAGGGTCGCCCATGCGTTCGGCAAGATAATCATCGCGGAAACCGTAGCTAGTGGCGTAAATGATATCGAAGTCACCACGGGTAATATGAGAGAGAAGATTATCGATTGTGCCGAGAAGAATAATATCGTCATCACCGAAGAGCCAGAAATACTTTCCCCGCGCCGCTTGATAGCAGGAAACAAAATTGGCATCGGAACCGATATTTTCCGAGTGCCGGTGATACCGAACGACAAGACCTTCAGCTTGAAAACGCTGTACTAATGCCGGCGTGCCATCGGGCGAAGCATTGTCGGAGATGTAAAGCTCAATCTCGGGATGGTTGGTGAGCTGGGGAGCAAGAACACTAAGAAGCAACCCCAGTTCTTTACTCCGGTTATAGGTTGGAATTGCAATCGTAAGCAGCGGACGTGTTTCAACCATGCCAAAGCTTTCTATATTTGAAGAATGTAAAGCTTCCAGAGCCGATACCGATAACAAGAGTGGCAAGGAAGTAAGTGACTGCGATACCAATCGCTCCATAACTTCGACCAAAGATAAACGAAGTCGGCGCGATCCATAAAGCTCCAGCTATAGAGTTCCACATGAACTTCTCCTGTTTGTGAGCTCGGAGATAAATGGCAAAGCCGAAAACGACAATGTTGGCAATGGTGGCTGCCAGCAGCAAGGCAAATGGCAAAGGTGGCAATAACCTCAGTGCGAACCGGATGTGGTGAGCACGAAGAAAGATAGTGGCTCCCAAAACTGCAGAGCAGGCGAGGATTGCAGCTGTGGTGGACTGAATCAAGGTGCGAAAAAAAACCGTATCAAGTAGCTTGAAGTCACGCAGGGCGATCATGCGGCCAAAGGGGGCGGACTTGGTGTTCATCCAGGAGATCGTCAAAGCGGAAAGAGTTCCGCAGATGTTCATGGACATTCCCATCTGCCCAGCTTCAACCGGTCCCCGATAGGCGAACAGAATTGGGTTAAATATCTGGAAGGTGAAGTAACCGCAGAGCCAACTGACGGCAATGCGCCATTGGAAAGGCCAGATCTCCGCACCCCAGTCAATACGATAGCTTCCGACCGCACGACGGAAAAGCGGGACAAGCAGATGACGCTTGTGAACAACATAAAAACCGCCTGCAATGGCTTGCCCAAGAATGATCAGTCCAGGCGCGTAGAGTCCATGGTGCAGCAGAAGGGCAGTCCAGCCAAGCGCTGTACCCAGCATGACCTGTGTAAGCCGCGTGCGGGCAACGTTGGAAACATAACCACACCCTTCAAGAAAAGAGAACGTTGGATCGATTTGGAAGGTGCAACTGGTAGCAAGGACGACGAGCAGCCAGGGAAAGAACCATGACACCGCATCGCCGCCGGGATGTTTCGCACTCTGAACTGAAAAGAAGTGAATGCCGACAGGCAACAGAATCGTCACCATAAGAAGAGCAGCCACGGTGTACCATCGAATCGATTTCTGGAGTACCGATGCAAGCCGGGCATGCGAAGATTCCGGCCCGGTGATCGTGCCATCGGGCGAAATCGTAAGATGCGCCGCCTCGTGGCTTGCAGTCTGCAGTATGACGACTGAGAAGCCTAATTCAAAGACGACTTGAAGTGCGACCAAAGAATAAAAGGTGTAGTAATAACCCTGCTCGATTGGTGAAAGCGAGTGAGCAATCAGCGTGAGCGTTCCGATTCCAGCTAGGGAAGACCATCCACGGGCAAGAATCGTAAAAGCAACAGCCTTGTCAATCCCTAGCGTAGAACTGATCCAGGCAAGAAGACGTTCAAAGCGCGTAGTAGCTGCCGAAGTATCATCGACCTGCGGCTGCTCAGGCAGCACATCGAGAGGTGTAGTGGGATCAGTTCCCGTAAATGGCGCTAGCGTAGTCTCTGGAAGCGGCTCGGGGTGAGAAGGTCTCGGCATCAAGAATAAGAATTTAGCCTCAACTGCTATATTGCATTCACTCAGTTGATTAGCTTATTCAAAAGGTTATCACCAAATTCAAGGACAACTCCCAGCCATCTTTTCTCCAAAATCCGATGCGCCACAATATTGTGGCGCACCGGATACAGGAAATTATCAAGGTTATTAACCAGAATTAAATGTGACAGCTCACCATGCCGCGTTTCTCCAAATAACGCTGGTGATATTCCTCAGCCTTCCAGAAGGCCTTTGAAGGTTCTACCTTGGTGGCGATCGGCTGACGATAGGTACCGGAGGCGCTCAGTTCGGCGATCTTCGCTCGTGCCTCGGCTGCCTGCTGTTCGTTATGAGTGAAGATGACGCTGCGATATTGCGTTCCCCAATCCGGCCCCTGGCGGTTCACCTGGGTTGGGTCATGGAGCGCGAAGAATGCGTCAAGGAGTGCCTCGTAAGAGAGGCGGGACGGGTCAAATGTAACTTGTACGACTTCCGCGTGGCCGGTGCGGTCGCTACAGACTTCCTGATAGGTTGGGTGCTCGAGGTCTCCGCCTTCGTATCCTACTGCTGTATCAATTACGCCTGTGAGTTCACTAAAACGGGTCTCTACACCCCAAAAACATCCTGCTCCAAATGTTGCCTTTTCGATTGCCACGAATTACTCCTTTGCTGATTCATTGGATGCGCGCCACACGACTTTGTCATCGTCACCACCTGTGAATAGCTCGAGTATTTTGTGCCTTGAGCGATACCTGCGTCAAGCACGTCGAATGACGCAAAAGGAGCAGCAGCGAAGTTGCGCTGCGAGACTGGCACGCCAGTCTTTACTGCAACTTAGACACAACTCTTCTTCGCTCACGACAATGTAGTCGGTAAAGCCAGCAGCAAGCTGACTTACCCAGAGCAAGCGCAAGAGTGATGATGAAAAGAAGTTAAATTGGTCTTCGTCGCGGGGCTGTGGATTTCCCAATCGGGGAACGCCTCGGCTTATGCGCCTTTGGCTTCGCTGGTGCTTTCAACTGCGCAAACTCCGGCGTCTTCTTCTTCGGAACGACCTTCTGCCCCTTAGCTGCGCGTCCCAGCGCAGTTACCTCACCGGGGGTCAACTCGCGGAACTCGCCCGGTGGCACATCCAGCCGAAGCGCCCCATAGCCGATGCGGCGAATCTTCTCGACGTGATGCCCAATCTCCTCAAACATCTTGCGCAGTTGCCGGTTGCGCCCTTCGGTAAGTGTCAGTTCGTACCAGGGATTGTCTCCCCCGCGCACCAGCTCCACTTTGGCGGGAGCGGTGATGATGCGGTCGCGGCGTCCGCTACGGACCTCGTTCAGGCGACCACGATCGATCATGATGCCGCGGCGAATCTGTTCGAGCCCGCTGGCTGACGGCTGCCCGCTGACCTTCACCAAGTATGTCTTCTCTACGCCGGCGGCAGCCTTCGAGAGTGAGTTGGCCAGCTCTCCATCATTGGTCATCAATAACAGGCCTTCGGAGAGATAGTCCAGCCGCCCCACAGGATATAGCCGCACGTGATCGCCATGCGGCCCCTTCTGCTTCGTCATCAGTTCCATGACCGTCGGCCGCTTCTCCGGATCGTCGAGCGTAGTGACATAGCCACGCGGCTTGTTCAGCATGTAATAACGCTGCTGTTCGCGGCCGTGCAATAGCTTTCCGTCGACGCGGATGTGGTCTTTTGAGATGTCGTGTCGGGTGCCGAGTTCCTTTATGACTGTGCCGTTGACCTGCACTCGGCCATCGAGGATGATCTGTTCGGCCTTGCGGCGGCTGGCGACGCCGGCTTGCGCAAGAATCTTCTGGAGACGGTCGCCCTGAGGAGTTTCCTCGGGCTGGGCAATAGGTTTGGCTTTCATGTTCCTGACTTTCTGACTGCGGAGCTGCTCATCGCGGTCGCGGTACTTCTCTATAGATTGTATCTGCTCTTAAAAGAGTTGCACCCGGGCCCACAGCAGTCTGCGAAAGTCCGGATGCAAGTTAGAGATGAAAACCGAGACCAAACTTCCCGGCGATCCTAATTCTCACCTTGGTGTGCGGTCTCTTCAGAAGCTTCGACGGGTGCCTCGTTCTCATTCGCAGATACCGTCTCATCCTTCGCATCGTCTTCAAGCTCCTCGTCGAGCGGATCGTCCTCGATATCGGGGCTGCCATCGGCCTGCGCTTCGTGGGTGTGCCGCTCCGGTTCAAGCTCTGAGGCATTCTCAGGAGCGTGGTGCTCCATAGGAATCTCTTCCTGTTCGGCCAGCTCACCAGCCATCTTTTCGAACTCCTCAATGCTGGGCAGCTCGTTGATGTCCTTCAGCCCAAAGCGGAGCAGAAAATCACGCGTCGTCTTATAGAGAATCGGCCGTCCGATAACTTGTTTGCGTCCGGCAGTGGTGACCAGCTTGCGCGCCATCAGGCTGCCCAGCACACCGCCCGAGTCCACACCTCGAATCTCGGAGATCTCGGGTGCCGTCACTGGCTGCTTGTAGGCAACAACGGCCAACGTCTCCAGCGCCTGAAGCGACAGCTTCAGGGGCGGCTTGAGCGATTTGACGAACCCACGGACGGCATCGTGATACTCAGGCTTGGTGGCCAGCCGATAGCCACTGGCAACCTCGCGAACCTCCAGGCCGCGATCGCCATTAGCGTAATCGCTGATGAGCTGGTCGAGCATGGAGCGGAAGTACTCCCGCAGCCGACGCTCCTTCTCCTTCGTCTCGCGCGAGGCCTTCTTCTCATCCGGCGCAGCCTCGGTTGGGGCACCGCTTCCCTGCTCCGCCGCCTCGGACGAAACAGGCTCGTCTGTAGCTAGCTCCGCAGCAGCTGGCTCGCTCGCCTCGACCGTGGCCTCTTGCTCCTGCTCCGGCTCGTCGAGCACCTCGCTGTTGAGGGTCTCGGCATCAGACGGGACCTGCTCTAAATCAAGCGATTGCTGGGCCGCCTCAATCTGGTCTAACTCGGCCTGGGCTTCCTGCCCGAGCAGGCCGACGAGTTGGGCCAGTGTGACTGGCTCTTCCGAGGCATAGATGACGGCTTCGATCTTGGCTTTAAGACTCATAATTTATCCACTAAGCATACCAACGCCGCGCCCACTTGCCGGTATCTCAATATTATGTTTTAGTCCGGGAGGCCAAATGGCTCAGCTCGAGGTCTTTCGCGGCGATATTACGAAGCTCCAGGTCGATGCTATCGTCAATGCAGCCAACACTTCCCTGCTGGGCGGAGGCGGCGTCGACGGAGCCATCCATCGGGCAGCAGGCAAAGATCTACTGCGTGCCTGCGAGAAACTAGGAGGTTGTCCTACTGGCTCGGCCAAGGCCACTCCTGGCTTCAACCTTCCGGCAAAATGGGTCTTCCACGCCGTTGGGCCAGTCTGGAACGGTGGCTCCCATAATGAAGCCGATCTGCTGGCCGGTTGCTACCACGGTTGTATGGAGCTTGCCCGCGAACACAAGGTGAAGTCCATCGCCTTCCCGGCCATCTCCACCGGGGTCTATCACTTTCCCCGACAGCAGGCTGCGGAGATTGCTGTTCGGACGGTTCGGGAGCAACTACCGTCCAGCGGCGTGGAGAGGTTGATCTTTTGCTGCTTTGATGAACCTACGGCGCAGATCTACGAGAAGATTCTTGATCGAGAGTAACCAAGTGGCAAAATTTTGCACTCAGGGAAAAACCTTGCCCACATTTCCGGTCCGACACGGTATCAGGGTAGAAAAATCTACCTTCTTCTCGGTATTTTCGTTTGGCATGCAAACTGCTTCGTAGTTTGGCATGTTCCTCAAAAAGTTTCTTCTCCTCTCAGCTAGCCTGTCGTTCTTCGCCGGAGTATGCCATGCCGAATCGATGCCGTTCGGAGTCGCCAGCGCATATAACCTGGTTGCCTTGGGTACTGTAGATGCAAACGGCAACACGCTGATCGCAGGAAACATCAGCACTAACGCCGACATCACCGGCCGCGTCGCCGCTGCCAATCAAATTACCGTCAGCACCACCATCGGCAGCAACCTCAATGCCGACCCCTACGGCTCGGCAGCAACCTACGACTTCGTCTCCACCAATGGCCTTAACCCCGGCGAGCAGTTCAACCTCAACAGCCACGGCAACGCCTATGCTCCAGGCAGCAACGGCAATTTCAACTTCAACGGCGGGGGCACCCGCGTCACCACCGGTTCGTCGGGCATCGACTTCAACTCCTTGCGGACCTCGCTCGACGCAGAAACCCTGACTCTCGCGGCACTCACCTCTACCGGCAGCGTCCTCGGCACCAACCAGCCCGGCGTCAACCCCTCCTTCTTCGTTCTGAAGGGCACTGACCCCACGCTGAACATCTTCAACATCACCGCTGCCGAGTTCGCCGACACTAACCACCCCATCGACATCCAGGCACCCGCCGGTTCCACCATCATCGTCAACGTGGCTGGAACCAACGTAACACTGGGAACCGGGCTCTACTACAACCAGAACCAGATCTCCGGCGACAGCGCAGCCGACGCCGACATCCTCTTCAACTTTTCCACTGCGCAGACGGTCACCATCGATGGCCAGTTCAGCGCCTCTATCCTCGCTCCGTTCGCTGTCTTGAGCGGAAACAGCCAGATGGCCGGCAACTTCATCGCCGCGCAGATCGGCCAGACCGGCGAGGTCCACAACGTCGAATTTACCGGCACGCTTCCCGATGGCCCCAGCGCCGTCACGCCGGAACCAACTTCGCTGATGCTGATGGGTACGGGGATGCTCGGCTTTGCCGCCGCGCTTCGCCGCAGACTAAGCTAGTAGGAGGCAACAGCACAAAGAGCCCCGGCTTATGGCCGGGGCTCTTTTTTGTTCTTTCCTTTTACTTTGTGAAGGTGCTGAACAACCAGTAAAGCGCGCCGGATAGAACCGCCGCTGCCGGCAGAGTAAATACCCATGCCAGCGCGATGTCGCGAATTGTCGACATCTGCAGCCCGCTCTTGTTCGCCGCCATGGTTCCAGCAACGCCTGAAGAAAGCACGTGGGTTGTACTGACCGGTAACCCGTACCCGTCAGCGGCCAGAATCGTAAACATGGCGACCAGCTCGGCGCTCGCACCCTGCGCATAGGTCAGGTGAGTTTTACCGATCTTCTCGCCAACGGTGACAACGATGCGCTTCCATCCCACCATGGTTCCCAGTCCAAGCGCCAGTGCAACGGCTACCTTGACCCAGGTAGGAATGAACTTGGTCGACACATCCAGAAAGCCTTTGTAGTTATCGAGCACCTTCTGATCGTTGGCGCTGATCTTGGGGCCGTACTTCGGCAGAAGCCGCAGCGTCTCGCTGGTCAGATACATCTGATTTCGCACGTTGGCCTGCATCGCTGCAGGAACCTTACCCAGTGAACCGTATCCCACTGCCTCATTGCGAATATCACCCACCATCTGCTGTAGAGCCAACATTGTCGATGGCTCGAACTGGTGCGAACTGACAAAGTGCTCCAGCTCCGCACCATTATCAGCAACAACTGTCCCCGGAGCCACATAGCTCTCCACCGTATTGACCACCTGCTGCGACACCGCCGCGAACGTCTGCGTCTGCCGAGCACTGACAGCGTGATTCAGCGCATAGGCCGTCGGTACTGTACCCACCAGGATGAGCATGATCAGTCCCATGCCCTTCTGCCCATCGTTGGAGCCGTGGGCAAAGCTGACGCCCGTGCAGGTAAGGATGAGCAGTGCGCGAATGTAAAGCGGCGGCGGCTCCGTGCCCTTGGGAGCCTCATACAACCGCGGATCGCGCATCACAAGTTTGAAGAGCAAAAACACCAGCGCAGCTAAACCGAACCCAACCACCGGAGAGAACAGCAGCGCTTTGAACACCTTCGTTGCCTGTCCCCAGTCGACACCGCTGGTTCCGTTTACTCCGTTCATTAACTGATTGGCGAAACCTACTCCCAAAATCGAGCCGATCATGGTGTGCGAGCTTGAAGCCGGCAGGCCGCGATACCACGTAGCCAGATTCCAGATGATCGCCGCCACCAGAAGAGCGAACACCATTGCGAAGCCCGATCCCTTGCTCACCTTCAGGATCAGCTCCACCGGCAGCAGTGAGATCACGGCAAAGGCGACCGCTCCCGAACTGGTCAGGACTCCCACAAAGTTCCACAGTCCTGACCACGCTACCGCGAAGTGCGGCTCCAGCGAGTGGGTATAGATCACCGTCGCCACGGCGTTCGCTGTATCGTGAAAACCGTTGACAAACTCAAAGCCAAGGGCAATCAGGAGCGCCAGACCTAGCAGGAAATAAGGAAAGACGCTGGCAGTGTGGACCACCGAAAGATCGCTGACGAGCTTGGTGACAATGTAGCCAAGCCCCCCAACCAGCATTAGTCCAAAGATGATTGCGCCGATCTTTCCAGGGGAAGATTTCTTCAGCTTTTCGTCAAGTACGGAACTCGGGGGCAGTACAGCGGGTGTAGCCATAAGCAAGTCACCTTGGCGCGCGAAATGGGGGAGGTGATGTGAACGATAGGGAAGAAATGCGAATTCCGGGTTACAGCCATGTGAAATATGAGCGATTATCAACCGTTTCTGCCCAATGGCACGGGCTATGATGGACGCGCCCCGAAAAGACGATATCGAAGATCGGAACTAGCAAATGCCAGCCACGCCAAACCTTGGCAAAGCAGCCATCCTAAAGCTTCTCGCCATCTGCCTTATATTCACCGCAATAACTACCGCTCAACCCGCAGCCACAGTCCGCCTGGTCGGAGTCCGGGCCACCTTGGACAAGTCCCTCGATGCTCGAAGAGCGAAGGAAGGGGACGTCGTCACGGCCAGACCAGAGGCAAAGGTTGAAATCGGCGCAAACCTCGACATCGAGACCAGCAGCCGTCTGCTCGGGCGAGTAGACGCGGTGCAGCCTTCAATTGGCAAAAGCGACTCCGTCATCACAGTCACCTTCGACAAGGCACAACTGAAGGATGGGCGCCAGATTTCAATCAAGGCAACGATCCTTTGGATAGGCCAACCGCCCAGCCTGCTCAACCCGACCGAGATCTCCGCACCCGCCGATAGAACCACGCCCGGCGTTGGAGTAGGAGCCGGAATGAGCGGCACGCCGCCTACCCAGGGCTATCAAGGCTCAGAGATCGCAGGGCTGCCGCATCGCCACCACGACCCATCCGTCTCCGCGCCACCGCCAACAGGAGTCTTCTCGCAGAAGGACGCTATCCCCGGCGTTAACTTCTCGAGCGACATCCGCAAGCCTGAGTCCGGCTCCTTTACCGCTGCGGGCCATAATGTGCGCATCGACGGGGGAACTGTCTTCGCCTTCGCACTCGCCATCAAACCAGCGCCGTAACAAACATCGCAAACAGAGCGGCTTATCCACGAACGGTAACTCGTTCGATGGATCGGGAGGTTCTGCGCCAGATCGTGGTGAGCGTCAGACCGGCTACTACCAATCCAGCACAGAGGCCCAGCCAGAGCCCTACCGCTCCATGGTGCCAGTGAAATCCAAGGAGATATCCCACGGGAAGCCCGATCACCCAATACCCTACAATCTGGACAATCAGCCCCGCATGGGTATTGCCCGCTCCGCGCAGAGCGCCCGTAGCCGTAATCTGCAACCCATCGAAGAACTGAAAGGCCGCCGCAACCAGCAGCAGCGGAACCGTTGCGGCGATCACAGTCCTGCTCTCTGTAAAGGCGTGGGCGATGGCGTGAGGAAACAGGAGCAAGACTGCCGAAAAACAGGCCATGCAGCCTGCGCCCAGCAGGATCGCCGCCCATCCGGCGGCCGAAGCCTCCGCCGGGGCCTTTCGCCCAATCGCCTGCCCTACCCGCACGGCTGCGGCCGTCGAGATCGCGAACGGCACCATGAAGGTGAAGCTGGCACAGTTCAGGGCAATCTCGTGCCCTGCCAGTGGGAGCGGCCCCATCGTTCCTATAAGGAATGTGACCATGCCGAAGATGGCGATCTCGACAAAGATCTGACCTCCAGCGGGCGCTCCGAGAACCACTAGCCGCTGCAAGCGCGAGGTCTCGATGTGCCGCAGCATCGACCGCAGGCCATAGTTGTGGCGATGCTCCACCCGCCACACGGTGGCCACCAGAAACAGCGCAAGATAGAGCCGCGCAACAGAGGTTGCCAGACCCGATCCCGTCACTCCAAAGGCGGGGATGTGGATCGGCCCCCAGGTGTGGCCGTAGATCAGCAGCCAGTCGCCCAGCGCATTGAAGAGATTCGCCGTGATCAGGGCCACGGCGATGGGGCGAACGTGATTGAAGGCCTGGAGATACCGTCGCAGGGCAAAGTAGAGAAAGAGAGATGGTGTTCCCCAGTTCAACGCGCGAAGAAACGCAACCGCTCCCACCAGCACTCCATGATCGATCGGCAGACGGAGCAAAAGGAATGGCGCCAGTGCGACGATGATGTAGAGCAGTGTCGCCAGCACGGCGGCAAGGATCAGGCCATGGTAGAGCCAACGGTTGGCTTCATCGAACTTTCCTGCCCCGTGCGACTGGCTCAGGTAGGTGTCCAGTCCTAGCAATACACCGGCGATTCCAAACGCCACAGTGTTATAGAGCACTTGTCCCAGAGCTACGGCTGAGATGGTGAGCGCAGGCGAGTCCATGTGGCCCACCATCATCGTGTCCACGATGCCCATCGTCATCCAGCCCAGCTCGGCCGCCACCAGCGGAACGGCAAGTGTGAGCATGGGCGGGATCTGGCGGCGAATCGACATCTTCAATGGATGCAAATCAGACACAGATCAGTGCAAAAACAGACACACCTTTATTCAATCGGCTCTCTATTGAGGGGTGATGATTCCACCGACCGGCAGGCTCGAGGGCAACTTGGGACGCAGCCGTAATGCCCGGGCGATGACCTCGGCGTAATTCAATCCCCTGCTGCCATTGATCAAAACCACCCTGTCCGTAACCGCCACTTCACCCGAAGCCAACAGGGCCTGATAGGTCTGCACGCCAGCCGCACCCTCTGGTGAGAGCAAAATGCCCTCATGCCTCGCCCAGTCAAGAAGGGTCGCCAAAGCATCGGTGCCTTCCACCACACGTCCACCCGATGCTTCCAGAACACCGCTTTCAAAAGAGCCAGTGTCGCTGCCACTTACATAAAGCCGGGGTCGTCGCCCAGCCACCCATCCCAGTTGCTCCATCTCCTCGAATGCCTTCCAGATAGCTACAGCCCCTATGCCTGCTGGGCAGATCACGCCATCGGGATAGCTCCACCCCATCTGCTCCACCAACTCATACGCTATGGTCTTGGCTCCCTCCAGGCGGAAGGGTTCTTTCAACTCCGAAAGATTGAAGCCATTTTTTGCCTCTTGCTCCAACTTCCGTTCGCAATCACGGATCGAGCCTAAAACAACGGTGACCTCCGCTCCAAAGGCCACGCACTGCAGATGGCTCGGCATCGGGACATCCTGCGGCAAAAAGACCCGCGCACCGATGGCCACAGCGTTGGCATAGGCAGACAACGAGGCTGCGGCCTCACCTTCCGCAGCGATACTGAGTTGCTGAACTCCATAGTGTTTCGCTGCAGCAACGGCAAGCTCCATCCCCCGGTCCTCAAACGAGCCGGTAGGGTTGCGCCCCTCGTCTTTCACCAGAAGCCCTGCAAAGCGGCGGCTTGGGAGCAAAGGCGTTCCTCCCGATCCAAGGCTCGATGCAGCAAATTCCGGCAGCACGGCGGCGTAACGGCCGATCCCCGCGCCCAGACTACCGGCATCGGGCCTCCTTCGAGAGCGCTTGATCTCCTCCATGTCATAGCGAACAAAGAGGAAGCCATTGCAAGCCGGACAAACCGTCCGAGCGGAATCAGAATCGACGTGATGGTGGCAGCGGGAGCACTCAAGCGAGGTAATGCGAGGCATGGATACGATGGTACTGGATTCCCTGTAAGGTGAAGCAATGCAAGATACAAGCCACCCCACCCGCATGATTGCGGTCGATATGGACGGCACGCTGCTTGGCCCGGACGGCCATGTAAGCCCCGGTAATCTCAGCGCGTTGCAGGCAGCCGAAAACGCGGGCATCGAGGTCGTCATCGCCACCGGCCGCCGTCACTGCTATGCCATGCGGCAGCTGCGGGGGCTCGGCTTGCGGGAAGAGAATGCCCTGATCAGCTCCAACGGCACGGTAACGCGGACTATCGGATCGAAGCTGCTGGAGCGGAAGCTGATGCGCCCGCAGACTGCACGCTGGCTTTGCAGCCATATCGACGAGTTTCGGAACGCGCTGGTGATTACCTTCGACATGGTGGGGTCGGATGGAGAGGATGCGCGCGGTTCGCTGGTGGTAGAGCAACTGGAAGAACTGCATGGGAGCATCGGCAAATGGATGGCTGCGAATGAGCCCTACATTGCGCACGTCGTTCCCATCGAGAAAGCGCTCGAGACCGAATCGCCAATCCAGATGATGCTGTGCGGCACGAGGGAGCGGATGCGCCGCGCAGAGGCTCACCTGCTGGAGCATCCTGGCGTCTCCGCGGTTGGCGTAAACCCGCAGGAACACGCCTCTGCCGAGATCGCCCTGCACCGGACGGAGTATCCCGAACGAAATCTCAGCATTGTGGATATTCTGCCCGCAGGTTGCAGCAAGGGAGCAGCACTGTTGCAGCTTGCCGACAGACGGGGGCTTAAAACAGGGGAGATCCTGGCGATCGGCGACAACTGGAACGACGTCTCCATGCTTGAAGTGGCCGGGCGTAAAGTGCTGATGGGTAATGCTCCCGAGGATCTGAGGCAGAGCGCTCTCGAGCGGGGATGGACCATGGGCAGAAGGCACGACGAGGACGGGGTAGCCTATGCGATCGAGACGGTATTGGCCGGGACATAAGCGACGCCGGCGGTTGTTGTAGGTGCTTTGTGGCCAGTGGCCGATGATAGGCTTTAGATGATGCAGCGAAACGTGTTTCAACGTGGGTTGATGATGCTGGCGATTGTGTGGACGGTATGTCCGCTAGCCCATGCAATGGAACACATCACTCTTCGAAATGGTTTTGAGCTCGATTGCGTTCGCCGCGAGACCGTGGGCAACAAGGTTCGGCTTTATCTTCCCGCGAAAGATGCAGCCGTCTCGGACACATCCGCAAATACGGCCAATTACCTCGAAGTCGCCGCAGATGCCATTGTCCACGTAGAGACGGTGGCCGATCTGCCTCAATCCATTGCTCCAACTCCAACGCTCGCCGCCCATGAGAGTGCGCCCACGCAGGCTGAGATACATGAGATGCTGGCTCACTCCGGCGCTGCTCGCGATATCGATACTGACCTGCTGGCAAGCGTGATGAAGGCTGAGAGTGGAGGCCAGGTACGCGCTGTATCGCGGACCGGGGCGCGAGGCCTGATGCAGTTGATGCCGGCGACAGCTGCCGAGATGGGCGTCGAGGATGCCTTCCGTGCGGACGAAAACATCGCGGGAGGGACAGCATATTTAGATGAGTTGCTCACCCGGTATCGTGACAATATCGCGTTGGCGCTGGCTGCCTATAATGCCGGACCGGCGGCGGTCGATCGCTACCATGGAATTCCTCCTTACCGAGAGACGAAAGCATATGTCGCGCGGGTCATCCGCGAGTTCAACCGGCGAAAGCGGATGGAGCTTGTGGCACAGTCGCGATAGACCTTTCGGAATACTTACCCAATTAGCCAGAGAGAGCAGACGATGAAAAAGCGTAGTGGAATCGTGTGGATCGCAATCGTTGTCGTGCTTGCGGCAGTTGTCATCGTGTTTCGGGGCAAGGTGCACTTCGACTGGAAGATGTTCTGGCATCAGTTGAAGCATGTGGCGTGGATCCACATCTGGGCGGGCATCGCGCTTATCTACGGCACCTACTGGCTGCGCTCGATCCGCTGGGCTGTCTTTCTATCTCCCACCAAGAAGGTCCCTGCTCACTCTCTGATTGGATCGCAGTTTATCGGGTTTACAGCGGTGGCACTCTTTGGTCGCCTGGCTGACCTGACCCGGCCATACCTCGTGTCGAGACGTGTCGCGTTGCCGCTGAGCTCGCAGGTTGCGGTGTATACGATCGAGCGGATGTTCGATCTCGGGGCAGCAGCAATCATCTTCTCGAGCGCGCTGGCGTTTACGCCCAAAGATCTCCCCCATCACAAAGTCTTCGTGCACACCGGCATGCTAAGTCTCGCCTTGACGCTGGTGATTGCTGTCTTTGCGGGAGTCGTACGAGTGTCGGGAGGAGTCGTCGCCGGGTTTGCGCGAGCCACGTTAGGCCGACTTTCAAAGCCTGTGGGAGAAAGTATCGCCTCAAAGATCATTGGATTCCGCGATGGGTTGAATGCGTTGTCGTCGAAGCGCGACTTCGGAATCGCTGTTCTCCTTTCGCTGGCGATGTGGGGAATGATCGGGTCGGCCTATATGCAGACGGCCCATGCGTTTGTGCAGACACCAGAGCTGGCCGGGCTTACCTTTTCGCGAACAATGCTATTGATGGCGGCGAGCATCGGCGGCTCGCTGCTGCAGCTTCCGATTATCGGATGGTTTACCCAGATTGCAGTGACAGCGGCGGCAATGCATGAGTTTTATGGCGCTCCGATTGAAGCGGCAACGGCGTGCGGTGCCTTGCTGCTGCTGGTCACCTTCCTCTGCATCATTCCTACGGGCCTGGTGTACTCGCGGGTGGAGCATGTGAACCTGAAGAAGATTGCAAGCGAGAGCGAAGCTGCCGGACATGCGCCAGAAGCAGCCGCAGAGGCCGGCAACTAACGCCTGTCGCTGGCTCGTGCGTAATCAGCAACAGCCATACAGTAGTGGATTCCGCTGCTAGAATCGAATTATTCCGATGAAGTGCCCCTACTGTGGTTTTGCCCAGGATCGAGTTGTTGATTCACGAGAGAGTAAAGATGCGGACTCCATCCGTCGCCGACGCGAGTGTGAAGGTTGCCACAAGCGGTTTACTACCTACGAGCGCATCGATGAAATTCCCTACATGGTCGTCAAAAAGGATGGCCGCCGCGAGAAATTCGACCGGCAGAAGGTATTAAGCGGTCTGCTCCATGCCTGTGAGAAGCGCCCGGTCTCGGCTATAAAGCTTGAGCAGATTGTGGATGAAACAGAAGCCTATGTGGTCGACTCGCCGGAGCGTGAACGCTCGACCAGCGAGGTAGGCGAACTGATCATGTCGCGGTTGAAAGACATTGACACGGTGGCTTACATCCGCTTTGCCAGTGTCTATCGGGACTTTAAAGACGTGCGCGAGTTCAAGGCAGAGCTGGAAGAGCTGTTGAACGGCAAAGATCAGAAGAAGCGACGATAACAAGAAGGACGCATGGCAAAGACTCACAAGATTACGTTGATCCCGGGCGATGGCATAGGCCCGGAGGTCTCAGGCGCAGTGGTAAAGATCGTCGAGGCAGCAGGGGCCGCTACAGGCATCGGCTTTGAGTGGCATCGCTATGCGGCAGGAGCCGAGGCGTTCGAGACAACCCGCGAGTACATTCCGAAGGCACTCTACGACTCCATCGAAGAAAACCGTGTCGCATTGAAGGGACCAGTGACGACGCCGATCGGCGGCGGCTTTGCTTCGATCAACGTGACGCTGCGGAAGAAGTTTGAGCTGTTTGCCAACTTCCGGCCCGTCAAGAGCCTGCCCGGACTGAAGACTCGCTATCCCGACATCGACCTGATCATCGTGCGCGAGAACATGGAAGATCTGTACGCCGGTCTGGAGCACGAGGTTGTTCCCGGGGTGGTGCAGGCTCTGAAGATCATCACTGAAAAGGGCTCTACGCGAATCTCCCAGTTTGCATTCGACTACGCCCGCAAGCACAACCGCAAGAAGGTCCACGCAATTCATAAAGCCAACATCATGAAGCTCTCCGACGGACTTTTTCTGCGCTGCGCGCGCAAGGTTGCCGAGGAGTTTCCCGAGGTAGCTTACGCGGAACACATTGTGGACAATACCTGCATGCAGTTGGTGATGAACCCCTACCAATACGACATTCTGCTGACAGAAAACCTGTACGGCGATATCTTGAGTGATCTGTGCAGCGCGTTCGTCGGTGGGCTGGGCCTTGTACCCGGAGCGAATCTGGGCAAAGAGTGCGCCATCTTTGAGGCGGTACACGGCTCGGCCCCTGACATAGCCGGGAAGGATATGGCAAACCCAACTGCTCTGCTGCAAAGCGCGGTGCTGATGCTGCATCACATTGATGAAAGCGCAACGGCGAACCGTATCCAGACGGCGCTCGAGCAGGTCTATCGAGAAGGCAAGACGCTGACGAAGGATGTCGGCGGAACAAGCGGCACTAAGGCGTTTGCGGATGCAGTATTACAGGCGATGGAGATGCCGCAGACAGTATCGGCGTAAAAAGTGATCACAGGAGCGGGATTGGCATGAAGCAGATGTTGGGTTGGCTGGCAGCTGGCATGGTAATAGGTGGCATGGTAGTTGGGCTCGCAGGCTGCAAGCCGAAGACACCAGCTCAAACGAGTTCTGAGACCGCTCAGACAAATGCAACTCCTTCTCAACCAGCCGCTCCGCTTGATCCTGCAACGCTGGGGGCGGTAAGCGGAACAGTAAGTTTTGGGGGCAAGGCTCCGGAACGTATCCGCATCGACATGAGTCAGGACCCGGTGTGCTCCATGATGGGCGGCGACAACTTCGCGGAGCAGTATGTCGTTCATGACGGCAAGCTGGCCAATGTCTATATCTACATCAAGAGCGGCCCCGCGGCAGCGATGTCTGCTCCTGCTACCTCTGTAGCTCCCGTTGTTCTGGATCAGGTTGGATGCAAGTACGTTCCTCATGTGATCGCTGTTATGCGAGGAGGATCGGTTGAGTTCCGTAACTCCGATGGAACGATGCATAACATTCACACCATCCCCGCAGCGGGAACAAATAAAGAGATCGACATCTCTCAGGGACCGAAGGGGACGCCCGAGGTGAAGAGCTTCTCCGAGCCTGAGATTATGATGCCGGTTCGCTGCAATAACCATCCCTGGATGAATGCATTTATCAATGTCTCCGCCACGCCATTTTTCGCTATAACCGACGGGAATGGCCACTTTGAGATCAAAGGTTTGCCGGCCGGCACCTATACGATTGCGGCGGTGCACGAGAAGATGGGGGAGCAAACCATGACCGTCACGGTTAAGCCCCATGCAACGGAAGCAGCAAATTTTACCTATTCCATCAAGAAATAGAACAGGGTGATTGACCTGTCTCTCAGCCTGATTCTCCCGAAATGCGCTTAAAGGGTAGTGAACAGCCAATGTCCGGTGACGGTAATGGCCACGCCGCGTTATTCTTGAATATATGGAACGGCGCAAGGTCGGAATTTTGGGCGCGACCGGTATGGTCGGGCAGCGATTTATTCAATTATTGAGCAATCATCCGTGGTTTGAGATTGCGTGGCTGGCGGCGAGCGATCGCAGCGCGGGCAAAACGTACGGCGAAGCCTGCCGTTGGAAGCTGGACACCCCACTGCCCAAGCATATTGCTGCCATGACGATGCAGCCGAATGTGCCCGAAGGCACGGTTGGAGAACTGCCGAAGATTATCTTCGCCGCTCTCGACGCGGACATCGCCCGTGAACTGGAGCCGAAATTCGCCGCCGTGGGCTGTGCCGTTATCTCAAACTCCAGTGCGTTCCGCATGACGCCGGATGTTCCTCTTGTCGTTCCCGAGGTCAATGCAGATCACCTCTTCCTGATCGAAGTCCAGAGCTCGCGCAAAGAAAACGGCGGCAAGGGCGGTTACATTGTGACCAACCCGAATTGCAGCACCATTGGCCTGGTAATGGCACTGAAGCCACTGGAAGAGCGGTTCGGAGTCGAGAGCGTCTTCGTGACAACGATGCAGGCAGTGAGCGGCGCGGGGTATCCCGGTGTTCCTTCGCTGGACATCCTGGGCAACGTAGTGCCGTTTATTAAAAACGAAGAAGAGAAGATGCAGGAAGAGGTCGGCAAGCTGCTTGGCACGCTGAGCGGCAAAAAAGTCGAGATGCTGGACGCTAAGGTAAGCGCCCACTGCAACCGTGTTGCAGTTGAGGATGGCCATACGGAGTGCGTCAGCATCAAGCTGCGCAAGAAGGCCACGCGAGAAGAGATTCTGGCTGCGTGGAGCGAGTTCCTTCCGCTGGAAGGGCAACATCTGCCGACCGCACCCTCTCAGCCGGTGGAGTACGACGCTGCAGCAGATCGACCGCAACCCCGGCTGGACCGGATGCGCGGCAACGGCATGACCGCAACTGTCGGCCGTCTGCGCGAGTGTAGCTTGCTGGACTGGAAGTTCGTTGTGCTCTCGCACAATACGATCCGCGGAGCCGCAGGAGCGGCTGTGCTGAACGCAGAGGTTCTTGCGTTGCTGGGCAAGTTGGACAAGTTAAGCGTGGCTGTATCGCCTGCTGTGGCGGTGATGGCTTGAGCACAGTACGCGAACAGTTAGTCGTAATGAAGTTTGGCGGAACATCGGTCGAAGATGCAAAAGCGATCGAGCGGACGGCGGCAATCGTCCGTGGACGCCGGGATCGTAATCTGGAAGCGGTCGTCGTCGTCTCGGCGATGGCAAAGGTCACCGATCAATTGCTGGCTGCGGCTGCCGCAGCGGGACGCGACGATAAAGCTGGCGCGTTGGCCATCAGCGCAAGGCTGCGGCATCGGCATATCGATACGGCAGCTGAACTCTTGGACGGCGAACGCTTTGTCCATCTGCAACCGGCGATCAATCATGAGTTCGATGCGCTGGACGATCTTCTGCGCGGTATCGCTGCGGTCGGCGAATTGACAGCACGTACGAATGACCTTGTAGTGAGCTTTGGCGAGCGGCTGTCGAGCCGCATGGTCGCCGCAGCCTTCGAGCAGCGTGGCCTTCAGGGCGCACACGTTGACGCTCGCACGTGCATCGTGACCGATGGCAACTATGGCAAAGCTGTCCCGCAGGAAGCTGCAATTGAAGCGAAGCTCGCGGAACTGGTTCTGCCATTGATTCAAGCGGGACAGACGCCAGTCATGGGCGGCTTTATCGGAGCGACCGCAGAGGGCATTACAACCACTCTGGGACGCGGCGGCAGCGACTACACCGCTGCTCTGGTTGGCGGCGGAATGCACGCAGGAGCCATCGAGATCTGGACGGACGTCAATGGCATCATGACCACCGATCCTCGAATCTGTCCGGATGCGCTGCGAGTCAAGACGATCAGCTTCGAGGAAGCAGCAGAACTGGCATACTTCGGTGCAAAGGTGTTGCATCCGGCCACGATCCTCCCTGCGGTCCAAAAGAGCATTCCTGTCTGGGTACTGAACTCGCGCAATGCGGAGAACGAAGGCACCAAGATCACGGCGCTGGCTCCCAGATGCGCCAGTCCCTTCAAGAGTATTGCGGCGAAGAAGCGACTTACCATCATCGACGTCGTTGCCAGCCGCATGCTGATGTCGCATGGATATCTCAAGGCCGTCTTCGACGTCTTCGACAAGTACAAGTGCGCCATCGACATGGTTTCGACCAGCGAAGTGAGCATCTCGCTGACGGTGGACTCGAACGAGAAGCTGCCGGAGATCTGCGAAGAGCTGGGCAAGATCGCCGACGTGAAGTATGAAGGCCGTAAGGCTCTGGTGTGCCTCGTTGGCGAGGATATTCGCGGCCACAACGGCATCGCCGGTCAGGTCTTCAGCGCAGTCAGCCATATCAATGTGCGGATGATCTCTCAGGGCGCAAGCGAGATCAACATGAGCTTCATGATCGACGAGGAAGATGTCGAAGAGGCCGTGCGCAGCCTGCACAAGCACTTCTTCGTAGATCCCGACGAGACCGTGTTTGATGTAGCGGCTCGTGTTCCAGTTGCAGTTAAAGCATAGAGAGGAACACATGCGGATATTGGTCTTAGGACAAGGGAAGACAGGCAAGCTGGTAGCCGCCATCGCGGCGGAACGCGGTCATGGTGTCCATGTCCTGGATGCCAAGGAAAATGCGAACGCGTCCGCGTTGACTCCACCGTTTGTCGCGGGGTTCGATGTCGTTATCGACTTCACAGCACCCGAGGCTGTAATTCAGAACATGCGCGCGTGCTTGGCGACGGGAGCGAAGATGGTCGTCGGTACCACTGGCTGGTATGACAAGCTGCCCGACATGAAATCTTTGGCCGAACGCAAACAGGCTGGCCTGCTCTACGGAACAAACTTTTCTATCGGCGTTCAGGTGTTGTTTCAACTGGCGGCAAAGCTGGGCGATTCGCTGAAGAATGCAGGCTACCGGTTTTCGATTGAAGAGACCCACCACGTTACAAAGCTGGACTCGCCCAGCGGAACCGCGATTACGCTGGCTACGGCTGTCGAAACGGCGTCCGGCTATCAGAGAGTGCCTATCGAATCGAAGCGTGAGGGCGATGCTCCTGGCACCCATATTCTTGTGGCAGAGAGCGATGCTGACAGGCTTACGCTGACGCATGAGTCGTTCTCGCGGCGTGGGTTTGCTGAAGGCGCAGTGCGCGCGGCGGAGTGGCTGGCCTCCCGCAAAGGCTGCTACGACTTTCAAAATATTTATACGCAGATTTAGGTTTGCAGCAAACGGGGATTGCCATGAGCACGATGGGAGCAGTAACAACAAAGTTTACCGATCTGGCCTTCGAGGACAAGCTCGATCGATTGGCTGAGGTAGCCGTGAAGGTCGGTCTTGGACTGCGTGCGGGCCAGGAGCTGATCATGTCCGCTCCGATGGAGGCGCTTCCGTTGGTGCGACTAATTACGGAGCACGCCTACAAAGCTGGTGCGTTGCTGGTGACGACGTTCTACGCTGATGATCCGTCTACGCTGGCCCGTTTTGCCTATGCTCCGGACGCCAGCTTTGACTACGCTCCAAAATGGCTGCAGGATGGAATCGCCGAGGGATTCCGAAGCGGAGCCGCGCGGCTCGCGATTGCGGGCGCCAATCCTGCGCTGCTGGCGAAGGAAGACCCCGCAAAGGTAGCACGAGCTAACGTCGCAGCTTCCAAGGCTGGCAAGCCCGCAATGGAGCTGATTACACGCCATGAGATCAACTGGACGATCGTTGCCTATGCGACCCCTGCATGGGCGAAGCTGGTATTTCCCAACGATCCTGAAGACATTGCAGTAGCCAAGCTGTGGGATGCGATCTTCGTCTCCTCGCGCATCGATGCGGACGACCCGGTCGTCGAGTGGCAGCAGCATGGTGAACGTCTGAAAAAGCGCGTCGATCTGCTGAACGCAAAACGCTTCTCTGCCCTTCACTTCAAAGGGCCCGGGACCGACCTGACAGTAGGTCTTGCCGACGATCATCTCTGGGCCGGTGGCGGAACGACCGCTGGGAACGGCGTCTACTGCCAACCCAACATCCCCACCGAAGAGTGCTTCACGACTCCACACAAGGATCGCGTTGACGGCACGGTGAAAGCGTCGAAGCCGCTCTCTCACCAAGGAACCCTGATTGAAAATATCGCCGTGCGGTTTGAGGGTGGAAAGATCGTTGAAGCTACCGCGACGGCTGGCGAAGACGTGCTCAACCGGCTGATCAGCACGGACGACGGCGCTCGACGGCTCGGAGAGGTCGCACTGGTGCCTCATTCTTCACCCATTGCACAGAGCGGTGTGCTCTTCTGGAACACCCTGTTCGATGAAAATGCTGCCAGCCACATTGCGCTGGGGCAAGCCTACTCGACCTGCCTGATTGGTGGCGAGAAAATGAGCGCGGAAGAGTTGGCCAAGCGTGGTGCGAACGCCAGCCTGATCCACGTCGACTGGATGATAGGTTCCGGCGCGATGGATGTGGACGGTATCGCTACGGATGGAACGGCTGAACCGTTGATGCGTAAGGGCGAGTGGGTGTAGTTGAGACCCATTCACAACAGCAGCTACAAGCAAAGACAAGGTAAACTGCAACCACTATGGAACTGATGGGATGTGGAACGGCGCTGGTCACTCCTTTTCGCAAGGATGGCGGTGTAGATGAGCCTGCGCTTCATGCGCTGGTGAACTGGCAAATCGAGCACGGAATTGATTTTCTGGTTCCCTGTGGCACCACCGGCGAGGCTTCGACACTGACGGAAGCCGAGTGGCTTCGTGCTGTCGAGGTGGTGGTTGCGGCCGCGGCAGGGCGCGTTCCGGTATTTGCCGGATGCACGCATAACGCCACGCACGAAGCCGTGTCCAAGGCACGGAAGCTGGCACAGATTCACGGCCTTACCGGAATTCTGACGGCAAACCCTTATTACAATCGCCCAGGACAAGAGGGCCAATATCAGCACTTCAAGGCAGTCGCGGAGGCAGTGGACCTGCCGGTCCTGCTCTACAACATTCCAGGGCGAACGGGCGCGAACCTGGAGCCTACCACCGTGTTGCGGCTGGCAGAGCTGCCGAACGTCATCGGAATCAAGGAGTCTAGCGGGAACCTCGCACAGATCACCGAGTTGCTGACTACAGCTCCGCGAAATTTCAAGGTGTTTGCCGGAGACGACGGTGTAGCGCTGCCCGTAATTTCTCTGGGCGGAAGCGGCCTGATCTCGGTAGCCTCGAATGCCATTCCAGGGCAGATGTCGCGGATGGTTGGCGCAGCCATGGAGAACGATTGGATGAGTGCAAGACGCATCAACCGGCACTTTTATCGGCTGATGCAGGCGCATTTCTGGGAGCCTAACCCTGCGCCCATCAAGGCTGTGCTCTCCATGCTCGGGAAATGCGAGGACGTTCTGCGGCTGCCTATGGTGCCAGTTTCGGCGGCTACGAGGCGCAAGCTAGAGTGCATGGTGGGAGAACTTGGCCTGTTGGTCGGCGTTCCGGGAACCGGCGAAGACCTCCGGATGTTCTAAAGCTTCCTATCAATCAACATTTTAAGAAAAAGGTGACAAGTGAGTCTGGACGGAACGTTGCAGGAGCGGATTGAGCATTGGTTTGCGCAGGGTGCGGCTGCGATAGGAAACAAAGAGGCCGAGACAGCCTTTCTTGAGTTGAGGCAGGGGCTGGAGACCGGCGAGCTACGCTCGGCAGAGCCGGATGACTCCGCGCTTAAGTGGCGCGTTAATGCCTGGATCAAGAGAGGAATTCTGCTTGGGTTCCGGCTGGGAGCATTGGCACAGATGGGGTCGACCGAGGGACTTTCTTTTGTGGACAAAGCGACCTATCCGGCGCGACGTTTTGCCGTGGAAGATGGGGTGCGCGTGGTTCCGGGGGGATCCAGCGTAAGAGCAGGAGCCTATGTCTCTAAAGGGGTTGTAGTAATGCCTCCGGCCTACGTCAATGTGGGTGCGTATGTGGATGAGGGAACGATGGTGGATTCTCATGCCCTGGTGGGAAGCTGCGCCCAGATCGGAAAGATGGTGCATCTGAGCGCCGCGGCGCAGATCGGCGGAGTGCTGGAGCCAGTGAACGCTAGCCCCGTCATTATTGAGGATGACGTGCTGGTAGGTGGAAATACCGGAGTCTATGAGGGCACCGTTGTGCGGAAACGCGCGGTTCTGGCGGCTGGCACGGTGTTGACCCGGGGAACTCCGGTCTACGATCTGGTGCGGGGAGAGATCTACAAGGCGACCGCCGAGATGCCGCTGGTAATTCCTGAGGGCGCCGTGGTGGTTCCGGGCTCACGCGCTGTGAATAAGGGCAAGGGGCAGGAGTGGGGATTGAGTATTTCGGCTCCGGTCATCGTCAAGTATCGCGATGAAAAGACAGAGCTTTCACTGGTCTTGGAGGATGTCCTGCGGTAGCTTTGCATAGCGTGTTTCGGTCAGATGAAAAGAAGCCTATCCTTCGCTGAAGGATAGGCTTCTTAGTTTGCTCGCTTATCGGAAGGTAGGCGTAACTCCTACAGATGACGCGGCCCGTAGTGGAGATAAAAGACTACGGCTGACGCTACCAGGCAATAGATCCCAAAGAGATACCATCGGCCCTGTTCCAGCCAACTGCTGAGCCATTTCAAGGCGACCAGACCGGCCAAGAAGGCAAAGACCATCCCCAGCAGGCTCGCCATCACGCTGCTGTGCAGGTCAATGGGCGTGCCGCTGGCGGCGGCTTCGTGCGTCGCCTTCAACAACCGCATGGCTTCTTTGCCGATGGCGGCGGGAGTAAGGATAACAGCGAGGGCAAAGCTGAAGCGCTCGGCTCGGTCCTTGCTGGCCCCGGTCAACATACCAGTTGAGATCGTCGCACCAGAGCGCGAGAATCCGCGGAAGGGCAGGCAAAGTCCCTGAATCGCGCCGATCCAACCAGCCTGACGCATGGTGACACTGTCTCCGTAGACCTGCTCATGTGCGCCCATACGGCGGCTTTCAATCAGACCGGCGATCAGGATAAGGATACCTGCCGCGGCGAGTGCGGGGGCTACAAGATCGAGCCGCCCAAAGAGGGATTCGATCTCACCCTTGCTCGCTCCGGCAAAGGCGGTCTTCTCGATGACCTTGATGATGGGGTAGCCAATGATCGCGGTCAGGATAGAAGCCCAGATGGCTCGGATGGCAAAACGCTTAAAGGCATCGGAGCTGGAGAAGTAGGTCCGCTTCCACTGGCTCCAGAAGTAGACGATAACGGCGAACATGGTGCCGGTGTGCAGCATGACCAGCAGCAGCGTCATGGGCGGCGAGGAGGGGTCGAGACCCAGCAGCTTCTCCGCAACGACGACGTGGGCGGAGCTGGAGACGGGCAGAAGCTCGGCGAGACCCTGCACGATGGCAAGAATGATCACTTGAAAAATTGGCATAGTCCCATCCTAAATGGCGTCTCGAAGATATAGCAGCCGGTACTTACGAGAGCATCTTCTCGAACACTGCCCAGGTTTTAATACGCTCGAAACCTTCGCGGAGATAGAATCGGTGCGCATCCTCGCGGGCAATGCGGGAGGTAACGCGAATCTTTGCGACACCCTGTTCCCTGCTCCATGCCTCGACTTCGGCACACAGCCGCTTGCCGATTCCCTGGCTGCGATAAGCATCGTTGACGACAAGTCCGGTGATGAGCGCGAAGGATGGCGACTGCAGCTCATGCATGATGGTGACTTCGATCCAGCCTATGACTTCATCGGCTTGCATGCTTTGCATGCAGGTGACAAAGGCCGCATGGCTACCGGTATGGGAGGACATTTGTACGATGCGCTGCGCGATCGCTTCCGAAGATGCCTGATAGCCGAGTTGGGCGCTAAGCACTGATATCTCTTTGGCGTCTTCGAGCAGCATTGGGCGCACAGTGAAAGTAGGAGCATGAGAAGTGACCTTAGGATGGCCAGCCAAAGAATCGCTCATGCCTCCATGCTCGCACAATTGAACAACTGCCAGTGGAATTCTGGCCTGCCGGGCTAAGAACTGTGGCCGTGGCACTGCAAAACTCCTAGGTACGCGCTCCATGGGCCAACCGTGTCGCGGTATTGATGAGCCATCACACGGGAGAGCTGGTGCAGGTGAGTAAGATCGTGAACAGCCCACGTCGATAAGAGTTCCGATAGCGTGACCGAACCAAAGGCAGGATGTCTTCCTTTGCGAGCGAGGTCTTCAGGCTGCAGATTAAGAGCATCAAGCGCGGCCAGGTTTTCCTTCCGCAGATGGGCAAAGTCATCAAGCAACTGCTCGAACGATCTATCCTGACTCGCCTTTAGCTGAGCAAAGCGATCAAAGGGTTCGAATGACCGGGCCTCGCTGCTCTCAAGCGTCATACGTACCCTGGGCATCCAGTCGGTGCGCTCGGCGAAGGCCAGATGGCCCACAATATCGAATGCGCTCCAGGTTCCCTCTCCTTCGTTGCGGCATACCCAAATATCGGGCAGGCCACGCAACAGTGCATCGAGCGCGCTGGGCGTGCGCGTAAGGATTGCGATGATCTCAGGCAGGTTGTGTCGGTTCTGTGTCTCCATGGCTCCATAGATACATGGATCGCGCTTTGAACTCAAGCGATAGAGCGAAATGACTAGAACCACGAGCTTTCAAAAGATGGTGGTGCTTAATCGCGGTCGTCGCCGAAGATAGGTATCTGTTGCTGCACTTTGTAGGCGATAGCGGCAGCGCGCGCGGCGTAATCCGATTGCGGATACTTTTCTTTGAGCTCCTGCGCTAATGCGATAGCCCGTTGTCCGGCCTCCTGCGAGCGCTTTCGATCGTCCTGCACGGTGTACATGGTGCTGGCTACACCCTGACGATAGGTCGCGTTGTAGAGCGCTTCTGCTGCTTTGGGGCCATCGGGATAATGTTGTGCGTACTTCTCATAGAGACCGGACTCCATCTCAGGACACTTGGGCAAACCCTGCCAGTCTCCACAGAGCTTGTTGTCGAGCAGATCATAGGCAGCGAGAGCGGCGTACTTCGTGTCGGGGTACATCTTCATCACTTTCTTCATCTCGCCGTCGTAGAGCTGGGGCCGCAGATAGGCCTCCTGCTCCTTGGCACTGGGAAGGGTGCTGATGTCCTCCTTCTCCAACTGCCAGCGAATATCTGCCGCCCGCCATGCTGCTGCCGGGGCAAAGGGAGACTGAGGAAAATAATCGGCAGCGCGTTCATAGAGCAGATGTGCCGCCTGCGCTGCCCCCTTCGGTGCATGAGGTTGCGCCGCTTCGTCCTCGAAGTTTGCCGCAGCGCCGTACAGGATCGCGTCACCACCAGGAGTAGACGGTGTCACTACTCCCTTATCGCGGATCCAACCCGAGGCCGGAGTGACGGTGTCGCTGTCGTCGGTAAACTCGGGCTTATTCTCGTCGTTGGTATCCTCGACGTCGGTGTTGGCGAAGACCTGGATCCAAGGGCCGTTGCGCTGAACGATGACAACCTCGTGTCCGGGAGTCACCACGGAGAGCTTCTGCGCGTCGGCATCGGCAGTGACATAAACGTTGGCCTGATGCAGCACGGTGGCACGAGCGGCGCGGTCATAGCCCGATTTGTCCTTCGGCTTCTGCGCTGCCGCAACTCCTGATGCAAACAACAGAATTGTCGATACCGGAAGGATCAATCGTTGGCGAAGAGTTCGCTGAAGCAATAGAGCACGCATAGACGATTATTAGACGCTCCATTCAGGGTATGGGGAGAGCCCATGCGCCATGATAGCGGCTGTTGCAAGGAAAGTGCAGTTCAGGCGCTCACGGATTCGCGGGCAACATGGACCCGGTCGCGGCCAGCGTGCTTGGCATCGTATAGCGCACGATCAGCCAGACGGACCAGGTCCGTGGCATCGTGAGCGGGAGCGGGATACATTGCGACGCCGATAGACACCGAGATCTGGCGCAGAGTCTCTCCCTTGGACCGTACACGCAGCTTACCGACGGCTTCACGGATCAGCTCCGCACGCTCAATGGCGGTCTCTTCGTTCGTCTCTGGAAGGATAATAATGAACTCTTCGCCACCATAACGGCAGACCACATCTTCGCTGCGTACCGACTGGCGGAAGCATTCGGCGACTTCCCGAAGAACAGTATCGCCTGCCTCGTGGCCAAAGGTGTCGTTGAAAGCCTTGAAGTGATCCACATCGATCATGAGAATGGCCAGAGGAGTTGTGCTGCGAAGAGCGCGATGCACCTCGCGCTCGAGAGCGATTGCCATAAAGTGGCGATTGAAGAGCCGCGTGAGGCCATCGCGAATGGATTGATTTTCAAGCTTTGCGCGCAGGTTGAGGCTGGCGATAGTCATCGCTGCCAGCTCAACCATCTCGTTGACCTGGAGGATGCGACCGCGCGCGAGGTCTGCAATCTCTTGCGTGGGAAAGGTGAGATAAACAAAGCCGAGGGTCTCCCCCTGCGCAGTCAGGGGGATGCAGACATAGTTTTCCGGCGGCTCGCCGGTGAAGTGGCTGCAGTTGATAGCGGAGTGGCCGGGAGAACGCCACCGCAGATGCCCAGCCCGCAACCCGCAGCAGGCATCGGGAGCGAAGCCATCAGCCAGCGAGGCAGGGCTATTCCATGTGGCTGCGATCTCCAGCATGCTGCGCGAATTGTTAATGATCAGGGTTGCGCCGCTGCTCCCGGGAACAAGCGCCTGGAGATGACGGCAGGTACAAGCCTGGGCCTCGGCTGACGTAACGCACAGATGCAGTTCGTCGCGCGTCGTCTTCAGAAGAGCGGCCTCCGCTCCACGACGTTCGAGCGCTTCAATCGTGGCTTCAAGATTGTCGTTCGCAACCGATAATTGCTTCTCGAATGACCGGCGGCGCAGCGCGTCGCGAATGAGAAACCCGAAGAGGACAACCAGCACCAACAGTAAAAGCCCAAGGTAGCCAGCGCCAGCGAGCAGGCTTCGAACGCTGCTGTCCTGCGACTCGTTAGAGCGCTGCGTTAACAGACCGCGCTCCTCTTGCTGAATCACATCGAGAACGTTGTGGGAGGCCTGGAGCTGCCGATCCGGAACGGCTCTCGATTGCCGGGCAGTCTCTACCGCACGGGCCAAATCGTCAATCGAGGTCTCCAGCTCATCGACGTGACGCCGCTGCGAGGCGTTGTCCTGCAAGAGATTTTGCAACGTAGAGACACCGCTCTGGGCAGCAGCCAGGGAGGACTCTGAAGCGCGCAGATAATTTATGTCTCCGGTCGCCTGGAAGAGCTGCATGCTCGAGCTGATCCGGTCAAGCCGTTGCGACTCTAACTGGAGGGTGCTGAGAACGGTCTGAGAGTGATCCAGCCAATTCCGAATCTCGATCAGATGCCGTGTATTCGAGTAGACGATTAGACCGCCACCGACAGTAAAAACAAACGCTCCAATGGCAGACAGGAGCAGAAGAGGGATCACCTTACTTGGTTTAAGAGGAGCGTGCCGAGAGGAGGAAAGTTCAGTCAATTTGAGGGGTCCAAGACACGTATCTTCAGTACGACTCTCACTTAGCGTACCGCAACTCTACCTGAACATGCTGATACGAAAGTGGTAGTGCAATCCGGGGTGATTACACCCGACGCAGCCTTGAGTGTCAATTCAACGTCTTTCGCAGCCCCGGCTCCAGGTTTCCTCCGCTCAGCACCAGAGCCACCTTGCGCACGCGCGGCAGCTTGCGAGCATGGTACAGCGCCGCGGCAAAAGCTACGGCTCCGCTGGGCTCGGGCACCAGCTTGGTGGCCAACAGCATCGTCCGCATCGCCGACAGAATCTCGTCCTCGGTTATAGTGACGATCCCATCCACGTAGGCCAGAATGTGCTCGAAGTTGAGCGCGCCAAGGCTCTGAGTGCGGAGACCGTCGCCTATCGTCCGGGTCGTCTTCTCCGCAGGCCACCGGATCAACCGCCGTGCCTCGAAGCTCTCTTTTGCGTCCGCCGCCAACTCCGGCTCTGCACCCCAGACCTGCACGGACGGCATGGTCAGCTTTACGGCTGCTCCGGTTCCGCTCAACAGCCCACCGCCGCTTACCGGCGCAATGATGAGGTCAACACTGGGAAGCTGCTCCAGAATCTCCATCGCACAGGTTCCCTGTCCCGCAATGATTGCAGGATGGTCATAAGGTGGAATGACGGCATAACCAAACTGTGCGGCAAGCTCTTCGGCCTTGGCCTGACGCTCGGAAGATGCTAGACCAACGATAACAATCTCGGCACCGAGCGCTTTTGTCGCCGCCATCTTGATCTCCGGGGTGTTGTCGGGCATGACGATGACGGCCTTTGCGCCGAGTGCTCGCGCAGCATAGGCAACGCCCTGGGCATGGTTGCCGCTGGAGTAGGTGATGACGCCGCGCTGCAATGCCTCTGGCGACAACTGCGCCACCATGTTGTACGCTCCGCGCAGCTTGAAGCTGCCGATGGGCTGCTCGCTCTCTGCCTTGATATAGATATCGAAGTCCGGCTCAGGCAGCTTTGCCATCCGCAGGCGGGCACGCTCCAACCGGTAGAGTGGGGTTCGCACGGCCACGCCGGCGAGCCTCTGCTTCGCTGCGCGAATCTCATCGAGCGTCACCAGATTGCTCATCTTCCTTCCTCAATCGTCAAAAAATTCGGCCCAGCCCGAAGTACCACTTGTAGTGTCCGCTACCGCCGATGCTGCCGCCTCCATAGACAGGGCCGATCAACGTCTTCATCACCACAATCGCGGTCCCATCGTTAGGCACGGAGGGCGTGTTGGCATTAGCTCCGTTCAGCTTGGCGATCTCATAGAAGCCACCTGCATAGATTGCATCGCCAAAGATAGGGTTCAGATGCGACAGTCGAACCAGATAGCCGGCCTGCCCGAGAAAATAATCGTCGCTCAGCAGCTCCCCACGATCATAGGCAGTCAAGCGCAGAGGACCGCCCAATGAAAATCCGGCAAGCCCAAGATTCGATGCGCCAAAACTTGTGCCTCCGCTGGCAGTGCCGAAGAGGATGCCGCGTTTTCCTGACGGGATAAAGTGCTCCGTCGTTATGTTCAACTGCGAGAGTCCGCTATTTGAATTGGGCCTCTGAGTGTAATAGCTGAAGTTCGAATATACCTCCGAGCCCTTCGTTGGCAGCATCACCTCATCCTGGCCCAGATATTGAAACCGTACCGAAGTAACCAGAGGAGTAATGTTGAACTCCTGCCCTATTGTATTTCCAACAATACGGCGCTCGCCGAACCACTGGTAGTCTTCGCCTGCGCGCAGCTCGGTCCGTGCATTGAACTGATAACCGATATCGGCACCAAGCCCATTCCTACGCTGCTTGAACTGTGCCAGTTGATCGCTGCCTGAGTAGTAACCGGTCTCCGAATGCGTCACATAAGCATGCGGAGCGACGAACCATCGCGAGGTCAGCGTCAGCGGCTTGTAAAGCTCCGCATCGAAGCCTGCAACCTGCCCTACCATTCCATCAATGCGCAGCTCTGAACGAGGACCGGCGATATCCAGAAATGTGGCCCTTGCGCCGAACCCAAGCTGAATATCATTTGAATCGTTGGATAGAAGAGTCAATCCCAGGTTCAGAAATGGCGGAGCATAGTCTTTCGTTCGAGGCCGAATCAACAATCCCGGCTTGCCGTTCTCGTCTATCAGGTTGTAGTTGATGATCGAATAATTTCCCGTACCTTCGAGGTCTGAGATAGTCCGCTCAATTGCCGTTGTGTCGACTGGCTTGCCAACAAATTTTTTAAACGACGCAGCAACCTCAGATTGCTCTGCGCCCTTCAACCCATAGACGTCTACAAACTGAGGCACCGGCACTTTGGTACGCCGCCGTGAGTTGCGGTTCGCGAGATATGCATTCCAGTCAGCGTCGTCGAGAGCATATTTTTCAAGTGCCCCAGCCTGCGCCTGTGCGGCCTCCTGACCCAGTGGAATAATTTCGGCGCTCTTATCAAAGTCCGTTGCGCTGAACTTACTGACGTCCGCCTTGATCAGCACAGTGGCATTCTTCATGCTGGCCTGTTCATTCGCTGCCACCATGATTGACACATTTCTGCCGGCCACAGCCAGCGGAGAACTCAGACTCTGCGACTTAACCGGCCCTGTATCCAAATACACTGCAATCACAATGTCCGCACCCATGTCACGCGCCACGTCTACGGGAAGATTGTCGACAGCGGCTCCATCGGAGTAAATTTCGTCGCCATGCTGGACGGGAGCGAACATGCCGGGAATCGACATCGTTGCACGCATTGCCTGTGCCAGTGAGCCGTCTTCGAAGACATGCTTCTTGCCAGTCACAATCTCGGTTGCGACACAGCGAAAGGGGATAGGAAGATCGTCAAAGCTTTGCAGATCGTAGTAGGGCATCAGAGTGCGGTCAAAGAGCAGGCCCACTGCCGCGCCAGAGTTCAAACCCCTCGGTACGCTGATTCCATGCTTCAGCCCAAGCTCTAACCGATTGGGATATGCCAGCCTGTCTTCTTTTCTGCGATAGCTCAACGCCTGGAACGGAACCTGGCCGCTCAACACTCCGGGCCAGTGAATGCGGCCCACGAACGACTTGATGTCATCGGGATTGTTGCCCGCGGCATACAGGCCGCCAACCAAGCCGCCCATACTGGTTCCGGCTACGTAATCAACCGGAATGTGATGAGCCTCCAGCCACTCGATTGCGCCGATATGCGCAAAGCCCAGTGCCCCGCCACCCTCAAGCACCAGCCCAATAGTGGGTCGCTTCGGAGGAATGATCTTCGGCTTTTGTGCCGCTATGGCCGATACCCCCGACAGAAGAGTCGCACAGCCTAACCCAAGAAGAATGCTCCGAGAAAAAGCGCTCTTTGTGAAAGAGATCATCTGCAGATAAATCTATCAGCAACATCTCTTCGATGGACGCTCGCAGGTGCCTTCGTCGATTACACCGTAGTTACACTTTGTCTGCATCAAAAGAAGCGACCGGTTGTTTCTCATCCTTCCTGACGTATGATCCATCAGTCATAGAGGAGTAATACAGATGTGCTTTTCAGCCAGCGCAAATTTCACAGGGAGCGCCATCCTGGGAACGATCGGAGTCGCAACCTTAGCCGAGGTGAAGCACCGGCGCGCATTTATGTTTGCAGCCATGCCTCTGCTGTTTGCCGTGCATCAGTTCATCGAAGGATTCGTGTGGCTGGGAATCGACAATATTCTGCCCGCGTATGTTGCCCACGATGCCGGTGCCGCATTTGTCCTGTACGCGCAGGGCTTGCTTCCCTTTCTGCTGCCCCTGAGCGTGTATCTCATCGAGCCGACACGCAACCGGCAAAAGCGAATGCTCTGGTTCGTGTTGCTGGGCGGCTGCCTGGCGTTGTACATCCTTTGGGGATTGACCGCCTATCCTCTGCAAGTCTCCGCGCGCGGTCACAGCATCGTCTACTTCAATCCAGTGACGACAACGACCGTGGTTGCCGTGCTCTATGTCATCGCAACCTGCGGCGCTCTGCTCTTTTCAGGATTTCGCTACCTGATCGCACTCGGCATCGCCAATATTGCAGGGCTGCTGGTAGTGATGATCGTGATGCGTTACGCGTTTACTTCGATCTGGTGTGCTTATGCTGCAGTGATCAGCGTTCTGATCTACTTTCATTTCCGCCGAAGACGTCGCATGCCACCCGTGGTCTATACGGCCACCGCGTAAGCCGTATTTTGTTTTGCCTTCTACACTCGAAAGGGCTAAGCTCGCCTACTGTACCGAAGTCCTGGAGGATTCATGCATTCACGAGCACTCCTATTGAGCACGATCATTTTCTTCGGCTTATCCACAGCGTATCCGGCTGCTTCGCAAGACCGGTCCAATAATCCTCAGAATAATACCGACAACAGAGGTAACCAGGGCAGACCCGGTGGCCCACAAACGAAGCCCAGCCCAGGCGGCGGCAATGCGCGACCCCAACCTGGTCGGCCTAACCCTGGTGGTGGAAATCAGAAGCCACAGCCGAGTCGTCCGCAACCTGGCAAGCCGCAACCAAGCCGTCCCCAGCCATCTCGGCCAAATCCCGGTAAGCCTAATCCCAGCCGGCCTAGTCCAGGGCGGCCAAATCCTGGTCGTCCTAATCCCGGCCGACCGGGTCCTAGCCGACCGCCGCAGTGGGGACACCGCCCATCAAGGCGTCCGTCGTACAGCTTCCGTCCCAATGATCGTGCCTATCTACACCGCTACTATTTGAGCCGTCTTGCCGCAATTAATCGCGCCAATCGGATACGCTTCGTCATTGGTGGGTTCTTCCCGTACGCTTATATCCCCGACATCGCTCCTCTGCCGCCGGATGTGTATGGATACCTCCCTCCACCACCCCCTGGCTATGCGATGGGTTACTACGACGGTTATGTCGTCGTCTACGATCCTGTCACCTATTACATTGCCAATGTCATCGACCTGTTGCAATAACCGTTCTTTCCGCTCGACTCAAATAAAAAGGCGCCCCGCGAAGGGCGCCTTTTTGCAGCTTTCAAATCGAAAGATCAGATCTCCAGAATGACTGGCATAATCAGAGGACGGCGACTGGTGCTCTTCTGGATATACCGCTTGAGGTCGGTGCGAATCTTTTCCTTGATCACACCGTAGTCAGCCTTCTCCTCTGGGCTGGAGTTGTCGAGCGTGCGCTGCACGATCTGTCGTGCCTCTGGGATCAATCCTTGCTCAGCCACAGCCATGCCACGCATTACGATCTCGGGTGCATTCTCAAGCAGCCCAGTCCGTTTGTTGATAGCAATGATCGGCAACACAATTCCATCTTCGCTGAGGTGTTTGCGATCGCGGATAATCAGGTCTCCAACAACATCGTTCGAAGCGCCGCCAGAGTCGATGCAAACGCGACCCACAGTTACCTTGCCGGTCTTGGTGGCCGAGTTCTTATCCAACTCCAGAACGTCGCCATCTTCTAACAGGATCGTCTTCTCCACGACGCCCATCGAGCCAGCAAGTTCCACATGTCGCTTGAGGTGGCGATAGTCGCCATGCACAGGAATAAAGAACTTCGGACGAACGAGGTTGATCATCAGACGCAGCTCTTCCTGGCTACCGTGTCCGCTGACGTGGATCAGTCCCGAAGCGCCATCATCGTAAATAACCTTGGCGTCGCGACGCTCCAGATGGTCGATGACGCGATAGATAGACTTTTCATTGCCGGGGATGACACGCGAGCTCATCAGCACGGTATCGCCTGCATCGATGTGCGCGAACTTATGGTTATTGACTGCCGCCCGACTCAGAGCGCTCATAGGCTCGCCCTGTGTTCCACTGATCATGATGCACAGCTTGTCGGCTGGATGGTCCTTAATATGGCCGGGATTGATTACCAGCCCCTGCGGCAGGTCGAGGTAGCCAAGGTCCTGAGCGATCTCGGTCGAGTTGTCGAGCGAACGGCCGATAATTGCCACCTTGCGGCCATGCTGGTGCGCCAGCTCCATCGCCAGCCGAATACGGTGAATCGAAGACGAGAAGCAACTGAAGAACAGCTTCTTCTTTGCCTGGGCGAAGATCTCATCGAGCCTCGGCCTCACAGCGCGCTCGCTCGGCGTATATCCGTGACGGTCAACGTTGGTCGAGTCCTGCAGAAGCGCGAGAACTCCCTGCTTGCCCAGCTCGGCAAAGGCATGAAGATCGAACGGCTTTCCATCAGGAGGTGAGAGATCGACCTTGAAGTCGCCCGTATGCAGAATGACGCCCACGGGCGTATGAATGGCAAGCGCAACGCAATCCACCAACGAGTGCGTCACGCGAATGGGCATGATTGAGAAAGGCCCCAGCGTGAAGCGGCGCCCCGGCAGCATCTCGATCAGATCAGCTTCGTCCAGCAGGTTATGCTCTTCGAGCTTGCCTTCGACATAGGCCAGAGTAAACTCGGTCCCGTATACGGGCACATTCAATTCGGAGAGAATCCAGGGCAGGCCGCCGATGTGGTCTTCGTGCCCGTGGGTCAAGAGAATGGCGCGAACCTTATCCCGATTTTCCGTCAGGTAACTGATGTCCGGAACGACGATGTCCACACCCAGCAACTCTTCTTCGGGAAACATCAGACCGGCATCGATGACAATAATGTCATCCTGCCAACGGAGAGCCATGCAGTTCATCCCGAACTCGCCCAGGCCCCCCAGCGGAATCATCTTCAATTTATCAAGTGTCATCAACCTTCAATCTTAGCATCGCTAATCGATACGGCCGTTTTACACGCCCCCTGTATAAAACTGCACTTCGGACTCGCATCCCATGCGAATACGAGGCCGAAGTACAACATGGTCATTGCCGGGGAGATATTGGTATTCCGGTGACTTTCAGCGAGTGGCTGGACTCTTATTTTGCTGCAAGGGCATCGCGATGGCTGCGAACAAAGTCGTGCGAGGCAAGGATATGAGCCTGCTGGTCGGCCAATAGCTGCCGAATGGGCAGTGGAAGCTCCTGATTCAGAGCGTCTGCATAAATTTTTTTCGTTTCGTCTTCGCTGCTTTCGGCGGTTTCAAGCAGGCCATGGTCGCCGCTGCCGAGCTTTGCCTTCAGATCGCCCCAGACGCGCTGCAGCGTTCCAACCGCAGTTCCAGTCTCCTTAATGTCGTGGACACCATGTTGGTGCAGCGCCTCTTCGAGGTCACCGCGAAAGCTGGCTCGCTTGAGCGACTCGGCAAGAAAGTAACGCTTGAGCGACTCGACCTTTAGATGTTCACCGATGTCGGCAAAGCCCTTCTGGCTGTCCTGAAGACTGTTGATAACTGAGAGCAGAACGCGCTCCATCTCGTGCTGCTTGCCTGAATCGCTTGACATAATATCCTCGGAAATCAGGTTATGAATCGAATCCGGATGTCGGTTAAGGCAGGGTCCGCCGGCTGTTTGCGATTCTCCTTTACCGGCGGCAAACAGGAGAAATCGCGAAAATCCCGTTCCCCTGCCCACCGTTTACTAAGGTCCGCCGGATGCTGCACCCGGCGGCGAGTATGCAGGAGTAGATGCATGGATCGGCTTGTGGGTTTGCATCCAGATACCCCGGGGGTAAGGTTTTCCAATTTTGTTCGCCGTTTTGGGATAATCGGAGATGCTCTGGTGGTTCACGGCCTTGCAGACCGCCCGGTGTGCGAGACGCTGCGCCGGTGCAGGAGAGGTCGCGCGTAACCACTGATGAAGACTCTGAGACTAGTTTCTACTCCGACCCGCAACCGGCGGCTCAACGAGATTATCGGGCTGACCGTTCTGGTTGGTGCCGCGCTGCTTCTGCTCGCGCTGGCGACCTATACCCCCTCCGACCCTTCGTTCAATACTGTCGGCGCCTATGTTACCGGCCGCCCCGCGCATAACTGGACTGGAATCATCGGCGCCTATGTGGCAGATGCTCTGCTCCAGGTCATCGGCGTCGCCGCGTTCTTTCTGCCACTGGTGCTGGGTCGATTGGGCCTGTGCTGGATGTGGTCACGTCCGGCAGGCTCTCCACTGGCAAAGAGCATCGGCTTGGGACTTTGGATAGTCTTTGGCCCGGCAGCGATTGCATTGTTGCCCGGACACATCCTCTGGCGTCAAACACTGCATATCGAGGGAGTCAGCGGGCGTCTGCTGGCCGATTCGATGGTGCAGTATCTCAACCTTCCGGGTGCATGTATTGTGGTTGCACTGATGGTGGCGCTCTCGCTCTACCTCACCACAACATTCACCTTCAATACGGCGCGTGAGTGGAGTCTGATTCACTTCTCCTTTGCGCAGTCCATGTGGGAGCGATGGGCACGCTGGCGGAGCAACCGGAAGACTGCAAGCATCGCTGCAGCGAAGGAGTCCTACGGCAACAAGCGCGAGCAAGCCGAGTTGAAAGCGCAGCGCGCCCGCGAACAGGCCGAGCGCAGGAGCAATCGCGCGGAGAGCAACACCCTGTTGGGCAGCTTGTTCCGCTGGTGGGGAAAGAAGCGAACAGAGCCAATCTCTGTCGATCCCCCACAAGAGGGTGTACCCGAGCCAACTTCCATGTGGCAGGCGATGCCACGAACGTTTGTGGATGCGCCGCCCGTAACTCCATTTAGTACCGCTGCAGCCGCGGCTGCTCCATATGCGGATGCGCTCGCAAAGGCTGCTGCACCGGGTCATGCCCTGGATGATGCCTCAAACTTCGAGGACCACAACGAGGAAGCACCTCGGCCTACTCCGATTCGCGCAGTCAAGCGAGCAGAAGAACCGAAGGCTACATCATTTACGCCAATTCCAGCCGCTCCTATCCCTGCCGCAGTTCATGCGGGAGTCGAGGATGATATTTCCTTTGGCAAGCGTGCCGATGCGGACATCAAAACCGTAACCATCGTTCCCAAGAGCGTACGAGGCTACAAGCTACCGCCCTCTTCCCTGCTGCATCGCAGCGAGGAGCAAGCCGCCGTGCGTGAAGATGCTCTGCGCGAAGAGGCGCGCGTGTTGGTCGAGAAGTCTGCCGAATTCGGCGTCAATGGGCAGGTCACGCAGATCAATCCGGGGCCCGTGGTCACTACGTTTGAATTTCGACCAGAGGCCGGCGTTAAGGTTGCCCGCATCACCGGGCTGGCCGACGACCTCTGCCTCGCCATGGCCGCCGAATCAATTCTGATTGAGCGAATGGCAGGCAAGAGCACGGTTGGCATTCAGGTGCCGAACAGCGAGCGTGAGACCATCTGGCTGCGCGATGTCGTCGAGTGCGAGAGCTTCGCACAATCGAAGAGCAGGCTTTCGATTGCACTGGGCAAGGACATCAACGGTCGTATCGTAACCGCTGACTTGGCTTCCATGCCGCACGTGCTCATCGCCGGATCGACTGGATCGGGTAAGTCCGTAGCCATCAACGCGATGATTATGAGCGTGCTCTTCAAGAACACTCCCGAGCAGGTGAGGATGATCCTCGTCGATCCGAAGCGCGTTGAGCTTGGCATGTACGAGGGCATTCCTCACTTATTCACGCCGATCATCACCGAGGCAAAGCTAGCCGCAAATGCACTGCGAAACGCCGTGCGCGAGATGGAGCGGCGGCTGAAGCTGCTCGCTGCCAACCACGTTCGCAACATCGACCAGTTCAACAAGCTCTTCGACCATGGCAGCGACTACCTGTTCGAGGACGTGAATCAGGAGCCGCTGCCCTACATCATCATCATCATCGACGAACTGGCCGACCTGATGATGCTCGACCGCTCAAACGTAGAAGAATCCATCACGCGACTGGCCCAAATGGCGCGCGCCGTCGGCATCCACCTCATTCTCGCCACACAGCGTCCTTCGGTCGATGTCATCACCGGCTTAATCAAAGCCAACGTGCCCACCCGCATGAGCTTCCGCCTGGCGACTAAGGTAGACTCGAGAACCATCATCGACTCGAACGGTGCCGAAAGTCTGCTGGGGCGAGGCGACATGCTTTACCTGCCACCGGGAACAAGCCGCGTGCAGCGTGTTCACGCGCCATTTGTCACAGAAAAAGAGATCTCCGCCGTAACCTCGTTCTGGAAGGCGCAGGGCGAGGCTGAATATGTGCACGGCTTCCTCGAAGGGCCGAAAGATGAAGCTGGTAGAGACATCGATGGCGACTCCGACAGCGAAAACGACGACCCCATGTATGACGATGCCGTGCGGCTGGTCTTCGAGTTTGGCAAGGCCAGCACCTCCCTGCTGCAACGCCGCCTACGCATCGGCTATGGCCGCGCTGCCCACCTGATCGACCTGATGCACAGCGATGGCCTGGTTGGACCCGCGGATGGATCGAAGCCAAGGGAGATTTTAAAGTCGCCCGACTGGATCAGAGAAGTCGATGAGGCGATTCGATAAGAATCAGCCGCGTTACCGATGGACCTTTCGGGCCGAGTGTAAGGCGACGACAGCAAGAACGCAAATGACCGCAAGTAGCGCTATCCAGAGCAGATCAGGATAGCGCTCTGTGAGAGGGCGTGTGTCCGGTCGTGGACGGTAGGTGGGATTGGACTGCTCAGGGCCAAGCTGCGCTGAGTTCGCATGCGCAACCGCAGAGAAAAGACGAGCATAATCGTATTCCGGTGCATCCAGTCCGGCGTCCCCATAGAAGAGGGTTACGTCCTGCGCCGTCGGCGCGGAGAAACAAAGCTTGCGCTGACGCATTTCAAGCCGAATGGCGGCAATGGGAAGCGGAATGTCGTCGCCGTTGTCGACAGCAACCTCCACCGTCGCCGGCCCCTGTAAATTAGCGCCGAGAATCGCAGGGATGCTCAGTTGTTGCTGACGGATCTCTCGACCCGCCTGTGTGAGATGTATACGGAGGATGGTCCCGTCAATGGTCTCCGCCGCAGACTTCGGCGTGCCCGCCTGTCGATCGGAGATGTGTACATCGCGGCTGAAGTTTCCCTTGAAGCCCGGAGCAAGAACAAAGCTTACCTGCTCAACAGGGACTCGCTCGCGCAGGGAAAACTCAGCAACGCTCTGGCGTCCTTGTTGTGCGATAGTCGTAGTCTGGTCAGCGATGGTGTAAAGAGACTGCGCCTCGCGGCTGGGAGGAACAGTGACGCCTCTGACCATCGCTGGAGTTACGGTAAAATCGCGAGCGCCAGGCGCGGAAGTAACAGTAAGAACAACATGCAGATAGTGGAAGCTGGATTCCTGGAGGTGGAGCGTCGTGCTATGGGAGAGGTGCTGCGAAGTCAGGTCGAAGAGCGTGAACTCGCCAAGTTGCGTAGCCGTGGAAGAGTGAAGCGTATCGAATCCAGTAACAGTCGCGGTAGCAAGATAATCCTGACCCGCAAGATCGAGATCGACGTCTGTATAGGGGCGATCCGTCATCTCGATATCGAAGACAATGCTGTGTCCACGCGTGCCGAGGTTTAAGATGCGCGCCGCTGCGCTATCGACCTGCACGGGTTCGCTGAGCGTGATGGCATACGGCAACTCCTGCTCGTTTTGATAGAGGCGAACATCTTTAAGAGATGGAGCCGCGTGCGGAAACATCTGCGCGTCAATCACGGCGCATGTCTGCCCAGCTCCGGCTGGAAGTGCAATCGACCGTTCGTAACGCGAATACTGCCGCACATCGGGCGATAACTTTGGCGCCACCCCCGCGGCCTGCCAGAAGATTAGGAGCGCCAGCAGCGCTGACTTCATCGTTCCGCTCCTTTGTCACTCGACTCGGCGTCTCGTAAGGACAGCCAGTCTTTCTGGTATGCAAAGCTGACAGCCATGAGCAGCGCTCCAAGGCCAAGGAAGCTGACGACGCGATAGCCCTGACTGAGGTTACGCATGTCATAAAGAAAAGTCTTGACAATAGTAAAGACAATCAGAATCAACGCCTGCCAGCGAATGAAGGCGCTACGTCTCCAGAAACCGACAGCCAGCAGCACCGCCCCATAGATCATAAGAAAGGATGAGACAGCGAGCGCCTTCTGCAACTCAGCTTCGGAATGAGCTACGGTCTGGCCCCAGATCGTGTCCAGCTCACGAACACACGCAACAATCGAGACGAGATTAAGTGCAATGATGGAAGCCCCTGCAATGTGCAGCCAGCGAGGCTTCCCCTCGTTAGCGTGACGCGCATGAAGAGAGATCCATGCCGAGCAGCCCAGAACCGCGATTCCAAAGAGCACCGTGGCAAAGCGGCCATTGAGAAAAGCTTCGGAGACTGGCTTGGCGAACCATATGGGCTGCAGCATGAGACCACCGAATCCCAGAGCAAGCGCGGCCACCGCAAGCGACCGAAGAATGCGATGCGCGCTCGCCGAAGCTTCATCTGCCGTTGCAGTCTCAAGCCGCGCAGAGACCCACAGCAAAGCTACAGCCTCTGCAAACCAACCTATGGTAATCCAGCGACCACTCGCCTTCAATGGAATGGCGATGGTAAGAAACACAATTGCCAAAGACAGATGAATAGCCGAGGCAATACTCGTCTGCGACAGTTGCAGCAGTCCAAGATAGACAACGGCAAAGAGCACCATCAGCCACGGCAGCAGGCTATGATGACCTGCATCCTGCAAAAGCGAGTAGAGTGCAAGCGACGCAAAGATGGCGTTGGCCAGAGGAAGAAAGATCTCAGTGATGCGAAACGCACTCTGCTTCGTCACTCCGGCAGGCTGCTCGCTCTCGCTCCAGCTAATAGGAACCGATGCAAACACCCCAAAGAAGAGGAAGACGAAGAGAGCTGTTGGTACGAGCGACGCGGCAGAATTGAACGCAATATACCAGCCGATGAAGTAGGCGACCGTGGCTGGAAACGTTCCCAGCAGCAGTCTCGGCCAAAGCTTAAGCCGAAGAAGAACGATCACAGCCACATCGATAGCAAGAATATAGCTAAAGAGGAACAGCTCGTGATTGCCCCCGGTAGAGAGCAGCAACGGCGTTGCCATGCCTCCGGCCAGAGCATAGGCTGCAAGGATTTCGCTATCCTGCGACCACGCCATGAAGGCGTTCCACGCTGTAACCAGAACCATCGCAGCAAGAGCCGCCGAAGCCGGCAACTGATGGTAAAGCTGAAATGCTGCCCATAGCGAAAGATAAAGCGCGCCACTGCCAATCGCCTTGAGCGCCCACGAAAATGCCTTGAATCCCTGCCCACGAAACCGCTCCGACCATACGATCAGACCAACACCGGCAATAAGCCCCACAAGGATGCGGCCCAGAGGACCAATCCAGTGGTTGTCCATCGCGAGCTTGAGAAACCATGTCGCGCCAATGAGCAGAGCGACAATCCCAATACGACTGAAGAGTTGCGAGCCGATGCGGTTCTCGAGAGATGCACGCGAAGTATTCGCAGCCTCCACGTGGGCTGCTACCAAAGGCGGTGGCGGAGCTTTGGCCACTGGAGTCTTTGCAGGCGCGCCCTCGCGCAACTGGGCAATCTCGCGCTCCAATACCTTTACCCGCTCCGACAGAGACGCCAACTCATTGGCAAAGCGATCTTCACTATCCTGCTGCGCGGATTCTGCCTCTTGTCCCATTGGCAATACTTTACCGTCATTACGGCAGGGTTTGGCAGTTGAATCTCTCAATTTGATACTCTTTGCCCTGATGAAGAATGAAACTGGGCCGCTGCGAATTCTGGTTGTGGATGACGATGCGCTGAGCCGCGAGGTGCTTGCGCTTCTGCTCGATCACGCCGGATATGTGGTCGGCACAGCGGACTCCGGCGATGCGGCAGTACGCCATCTCAGCTCGATGACCGCCCCCCTGCCCCATGTCGTGCTGGCCGACGTACAAATGCCTGGCACCACCGGAAGTGCCTTAGCCCGCGCATTGCGCGATTGCTGCGGAATACACTCGACACTACTGGCCATGAGCGGAAGCCGGCCCGACGCCGATATCATTCGCGCGTTCGATGGATTGTTGCTCAAGCCCTTCACCATGGAAGAGCTGGCTGCTGCCATTGCGGCTACGAACCGGCAGGACAACGTTATCGATGATGTAAGCCGTCGAAATCTAACCCCTCTGAATGAACCCACTTATGAGAAGCTCGCGGCTTCGATGCGGCCAGATCGCTTGCAGCAGCTCTACGATTTGTGCCTCACGGATGTGCAAGAGCGGATCACACGCATGCTACAACTTGCATCTAATAAAGACGATGCGTCCTTCCGAAAGGAGGCTCATGCCATCAAGGGCGGTGCTGGCCTGGTTGGAGCAGTCGAGCTACAGAGACTGGCCGAAGCTCTGGAAGATGATGGTATTCAAGCTAATCATGTAGCTTCTCTTAATGAATTGATGATTTGCTGTGGCCGTCTACATCGTATTCTGATGGCGCGAAAGAACATGTAGGAAATTTGCACTGCATAATGAGGAGAACGACCCTATGAACGACGCAGTGAAATCAGCCGCTAACCCCGCAGTCGCAGCGACACCAATCCGCATTGTCGTCGCGGACGATCATCCCGTAGTACGCATCGGCGTCAAAAACATGCTGGAAGATGAACTCGGCTTCGAAGTGGTGGGGCAGGCCGAAGACGGCGACGACGCCATTACGCAGACGCTCGAGTTGGAGCCGGACATTCTTCTGCTCGACCTGCAGATGCCGCGCCTTCCCGGCCTCGAGGCGATGCGGGCCATCATGAGCAAGTCCCCTCGGGTCAAGATCATCATGTTGACGAGCACCATCTCGACTCAGCAGGTCATCGAAGCCCTGCAGATCGGCGCGCGTGGCATTGTGCTGAAGGATGCCGTCGCCAGCGATCTTGCAACATCATTGCGGGCGGTGCTCTCAGGCGATTACTGGATCGGTGGCGAGCGCGTCGCCAACCTGCTGACCGCTTTGAATGAGCTGATGAACAAGGCAGCCGCTGTACCTGAGCGGAAGACGTACGGCTTGACCCCGCGCGAGCTGGAGGTCACCACATGCATCGTCGAAGGATGCAGCAACAAAGACGTCGCAAAACAATTTGCGATTAGCGAAGAGACGGTAAAGCGTCATCTCTCGAATATCTTCGACAAGACTGGCGTCTCAACTCGGCTGGAACTTGCGTTGTTCGCCATCGCCCATAAGCTGGTCATCCTCAACGCCTGAGGTCGCATCAAGCTTAATCACTCTTCAGTAAGATGAAAGACATGAGCGACGGTGCAGCTTCAGATAAGGTTGATTTACTGGTAGTAGGTGCCGGGCCCACTGGCTTGGCCTGCGCCATCGAGGCGCAGCGCGCTGGGTTCTCCGCGATGCTGGTGGATAAGGGCTGCCTCTGCAACTCTCTCTTTCACTACCCCGCGCACATGACGTTCTTCACGACGCCGGAGTTACTGGAGATCGGCGACATGCCCTTTTCCAGCCCGAATCAGAAGCCGAATCGCAACGAGGCACTGGAGTACTACCGCAAGGTTGCGGAGCACTATCGCCTCGACGTCCGCCAGTACCAAACCGTAGACAGGGTCGAGGGTAGCGATGGTGACTTCACAGTTCACATCACAGACCGCTTTGGCCGCACTCTGACACACCGGGCACGCAAGCTGGCTATCTCGACCGGCTACTACGATCTGCCCAATTATCTTGATATCCCCGGCGAAGAACTGCACAAGGTCCGCCACTACTATCACGAACCCCATCCTTTTTACGGCCTGGATGTCGTCGTCATCGGCGGCAAGAACTCGGCAGCCATTGCAGCGCTTGATCTCTGGCGGCATGGGGCCAGGGTAACGCTCGTCCATCGCGGCGCACAGATGCACCGCCACGTAAAGTATTGGATTCTGCCCGACATCAACAACCGCATCAAAAATGGAGAGATCACAGCGTACTTCAACAGTACTGTGGCCAATATCTCCGAAGACGATGTGACCCTCCAAACACCGGAGGGCAATGTGACGCTGCCGAATCACTTCGTCTTTGCTCTCACCGGCTACCACCCCGACTTTGACTTCATCGAGCGGCTGGGGGTGCATCTCGACGAGACCAACGATCGCTGCCCCATATGCGATCCGGCTACGCTCGAAAGCAATGTGCCCGGAATTTATCTTGCCGGTGTCATCGTCGCCGGAGAACGCACCAACGAGATCTTCATCGAGAATGGACGATTTCACGGAAAGCTCATCGCTGAGGACCTGCGCGCAAAACGAGTCGGCACGTTGGCATAAGCGATTGCGTTGATGCATCGAGGGGGGCTTCCCCTTCAAATGCCGCTACAGATAGATGTTGCGGCGTAAAATGAATATTATGTCGCGAGGATGGGAGAGTAAATCTGTGGAAGAACAACAATCACAAGCCGCTGCTCCGCCGCCGGATCCCGCAAAGGCCAGCGCTGAAAACGCCGAGCGTAAACGCAAACGGCAGGCGCTGGAGCTACAGCGGGAGCGCGTTCTGTCGGAACGGACATCCAATCCGCACCGGCGGTCCGCACTGGAACTCGCCCTGGCCGATATCGAAGAGAAGCTCTCCGAGCTCGGCTGGACGATCCATATGTAGTGGCGCTAGCTGTGACGATGTTAACTATGGCGATGAAAGACCGTTGAGTTTGCCTGGTCGATGCTCGTCATCAGGATGTTGTGAATGTTGACGTGTGCCGGACGACTGGCGGCCCAGACGATGGCGTCTGCCACATCCTCGGGTTGCAAGGGCGTAATGTTCTGGTAGACCTTCTCCGCTCGCTGCTCGTCTCCGCGAAACCGCACCGAACTGAACTCCGTCTCCACCATGCCCGGGTCTACCGAGGTAACGCGCACAGGGGTTCCCATCAGGTCAATCTTCAGTCCCTGGCTGATAGCCTTCTCCGCTGCCTTGGTCGCGCAATAGACGGCACCGTTGGCATAAGTAATGTATCCCGCTGTCGATCCAAGATTGATGACATGCCCACGTTCACGTGAGACCATCCCCGGCACAATAGCGCGGGTGACGTAGAGCAGACCCTTGATATTGGTATCGATCATCTCTTCCCAATTTTGCGGATCGTCCTCTTGCAGCTTGGTCAAACCGCGGCTCAGTCCAGCATTATTGACCAGCACATCAATCTCCTGCCATTCGGAGGAAAGCTCCCTAAGAGCCTTCTCGACGGCTGAGCGCTTCTGAACGTCGAGGGCAAAAACATGCACCTCCGGCGCTCCCGCTTCAACCAGTGCTTGCCTGAAGTCTTCCAGTCGCTCCAAACGCCGCGCACACAGCAAAAGTCTGGCGCCCTCGCGGGCAAAAGCCAATGCTGTTGCTCTACCGATTCCCGAGCTTGCCCCTGTAACGAAGACGGTCTTTCCCTTTAAGGATTTCATAGCTTTCTTATAGCAAAAAGCGAGGTGCCGCGTTGAACGGCACCTCGCTAACATTAGTCGATCAACGTCCTATTGCGGATTAGAAGTTCCAGTCTCATTAGGAGAGGCTGCTGGCACAGGTTGGGCAGTCGCCTCAGGACTGGACTCCTTGACGCCAATGGCATCGCCAGAGACGACAAGCTGTACGCGGCGATTTTGCGCACGCCCCTTTGCGGTGCTGTTATCCGCAACCGGATTGCTCTTGCCATAGCCGGTAGACGTAATGTTGTCCGGCTGGACGCCTTGAGCGATAAGAAACGACTTGACGGCATCGGCACGGTTCTCCGAAAGCTTTTGGTTCATCATGTCGCTGCCAACGCTGTCGGTGTAGCCTTCCACCTGCAGTTTCAGTCCCGGATACGCCTGAAGAATTCCTGAGACCTTAGCAAGACTGATCTGGGTCGTCGGCTTCAGAGTGTATTTGCCAGTGTCGAAGAGCACATCGGACATATTGACGATCAAGCCGCGCGCAGTCTCGCTGGTGGCAAGCACGCTGTTCAACTGGCTGCGTAGCCGCTCCCTCACGGCGTTTGCATTCTCGGCGTTCTTATTGGCCTCTGCCGCGCGAGCACGCGCCTCGGCAGCTTCGGCATCAGCACGCGCCTTCGCAGCCTGGGCACGCTCCGCATCGAGTTGGGCCTGCTGTGCCTGTAATTGAGACTGCTGTGCTGCCATCTGTGATTGTTGCGCGGCACGCTGCGCATTCAATTGACGCTCTTCATCTTTTTTGCGCAGAGTTACCAGACGAGCATCTTCGGAGCGCTGCACAGCCTGGCGCGCAAAGGTGATCTCCATCTTACGATCGCCCTTTTTATTGCTTTGAATATCGGCTGCATTCTGAAGATCCTGCTTTGCCTCGTTCAAGATGTCAGTGGCGTACCTGTCCGCACCATTCGCCTGGGCAATACGCACGGCGTTATAGGCCTGATACAGCTCCAGAGGAGCCTTCTCGTCACGAGTAATCGGGTTGTCATTCGTTTTGGAGCCGTCCGTCGGCGCATAGAAGCCGCGTGGCAGAAGGGCGTAGTGCGCATTGACCTTCTCTAAAACGCCGTTCGTCTTATCCTGAATGATGTCGTTTTGCAGCACAACCACATCGCTGGGTACGGTAACAGCAAAGTAAGGCTCGGCGGTAACGATCATTCCAAACGACTGAAGAGGAGTCGTCACATGGATATTGTTTTTTGTGCCGGCCGGCAATACCTCTCCAAGATTCGTTGCGCGGCCGTCAGGCGTAATCGCCCAGAGAACATAGGTCAGATACCCGGCGCCAAAGCCGTTGGCAGGAGTAAGGCCCTTGAAGTTGGCGTCGATGGTGATGCGACCACGTTCACTCTGAACCTTGGCCTCCCCTTTGGCATTGGGAAGGAGCGAAGTTCCTCTGAAGCCGATCTTTGTGCTGCCGCTGCGATGCAGATAATTGACGGCATCCAAATCGCGATGCACGACCTTGACCTGGTAGAAATAGATCCCGTTTTTCTTGGTAATCGTGGTCGAGTCCTGCGTGGGGCTGGTCGTCTCAGTCGTTGTCGTCGTTCTGGTCGTCTGGGCAAAGGCAGTGGGCATGACAGACAACGTGACACCGGCAAATAAAAACGCGGACAAGGCCCGCGTGGAAAAGCTTTCTATCGTTCGGTTCATGATCTCTCCTGGCGTTCTGGAATGTCCTGTCGGAGACGTGAAAGAAGGCATTCTCTCCTTGCTTTTCGATGCCCGACGTCAGGGAAAGGTAGTCCTATGAACGCAGAACTGCCCCATTTTCTTCGATCTAGCAGAAAATGGGGCAGTTTGAGAGAACTAAGCCGAGTGTTGCTGTGTAGCACCGGAACGGTGCACGAAGTGGTAAGGAGGCCATGGGCCGGAAAGCTGCATACGGCACTCCTTCAACTGCACCGAGGCCGAAGAGTACTTGTTTTGATAACGCTCTACCGTCTTGTTATCGATGAGATGGGCGATATCCAAAAGCATCTTGCCCGAGTCCATACGCTTGCAGGTAATCTCTTCGGCAATGGGAAGGAACATACGATGCATCTGGACGGAGAGAGCTCGGGCCTTGGACTGGCGCTCCCGCTGGCGGCTGGCGCTCTCGCGCAGACTCGTGAGGTACTGCTGGCCGACCGTCATGTCACGCGCAGAATTACCGGGGCAGGTGTCGTCGACGAGAACCTTGAGGTGCATCTCGGCTTTGCCGCGAAGACGTTCAACATTAGCCTGGAAATGGCGTTGATTGGAGCGAACGGAGCGACGAAGCGCATCGTCATCCTGAAAGGTGGTACCGAAGCGGAAAGGCAGAACGGTTGAGAGCTTGAAGCAGTCCGCGATCACGCGGGCATGGTCTTTTGCAGCTTGCTGGTCGAGCCGCGCATGGTCTTCGGCGCTATGCTCGGAGACGATGACAGCTAAATCACTGGCGGGAAACAAGAATGCCTGATTACCGAAGAGGCCTGAGACTCCGGTAAGGGGCATTGGACGACGGTGCCGGCAAAGTTCCGGGAACGACTGCCGTTCTGCGATGCAATAGGCGTACCATGCCATGTCTTTTACCTTCCTTTTGCACACTGAGGGGTCTAACTGCCCCATCAGGAAGTTGGGTTATGGAACTCATACTGATTCAAAAGTTTGTTTGAACAGTCTCTGCATTTCGAACGCTTTCGCTTCAGACCAGATGCGCGATTAGCGACCTCGACTGAATGCGAAACGGATAGTATGCCTATTGGAAGACGATTGGCAAGAATTTCTTAATCTTTTAGCTAACCTATTGAATCTAAATAAGACAAACTCGTGCAATTTTGCAGCAAGACATGAAGTTTTTTCTTACTCGTCCTTTTGTCCACGTTTACAAAGACATAGGCTCCAGTGCGAATTTTTAAATAAGTTCAATATATTCAATTATTTACCAGAATTTTTCTTATCCCACTCTGCATTTCGAATGAGAATTCGCACTGAAATCACTCTTTCTAAAGGAGTAGTTTCGTAAGCGCTGCCACTGCTTTTGAAAAAATCCGAAGCAGAAATTCTGCTTTACTACTGCGAATTTTCTCTCTCCGATAACTGGTAAAGACAGGCAACCGCGCATGGAGTCCAGAGAAATTTTTAGCTTGAACGACGCTCTGAATCCTCAGGATTGGGCGGCGTCTGATCGCGCCACGAGGGAGGATCCGCCGTCGTCTTGGGCTTCGGCAGATTATCTTCCGGGCTGGAAATCCCTACCATACGCAACATCTTTCCAATGACACGAACAACTGGATTCATAGCATCCCTCCCTGGGCTTGAGGCCTACGTTATTTTAAAGAAATGAGCACATCCAACAATTTCACTTGCAGGGTCCAGCGAATCTGGAGTTTAGGCGTTCTCTGCCTGGTCACAAGCATCATCGCCCACAGCGGCGTTGCCGTGGCGCAGGACAAGGCAGCTCCAAAGTCCGACGTGATTATGTTTACCAATGGCGACCAGTTGACTGGAACCATCGAACGCGGCGTGGGCGACAGTATCGTCTTCAAAAGCGATACAGCCGGCGAAATTACAGTTCCTCTGAGCAAGATCAAGGAGTTGCGCTCCCATGGCAACTTTGTCGTCATCCAGAAAAATGAGAAGTCCACAAAGGTCACTCGACATCCGGGCGCGCTCACCTATCAGGACAGCACCGTAACCATCGAGAGCCCATCAGGCACTCCCGAGACGATACCGACGAAGAATCTGGCCTACATCATCGACCAGACGACCTACGACAAGGAAGTGGCACACAATCCGGGCTTCCTGCATGGATGGAATGGCTCCATCTCCGGCGGAGCGACGCTGATCCGCTCGACGCAGACGGGAACCAGTTTTAACGCTGGCATAGCCTTGATTAGAGCGATCCCTACGGTGACTTACCTGCCGCCCAAGACACGTACCACCTTCAACCTGCTCGAGAGCTACGGCAAGTTGACCCAGCCGGTGATTCCGCAGACCACGCCACCGACGCCTCCTTCCGAGGCCAAGACCAGCATCTTCCACACCGATGCCGAACATGACATCTATTTCAATCCCCGCTTCTACGCTTTGGGCGAGCTCTCCTTTGACCACAACTTCGCCCAGGGCCTGAATCTGCAACAGATCTATGGCGGCGGTTTTGGCTGGACTCCTCTCAAAACCCCGGTGCAGCAGCTTGATCTGAAGGCAGACGTTCATTACGAGATGCAAACCTTCATTCAGCCGAACCCGATTACCGTAGACAATCCGCGCGTACCCGATCAGAACCTGATCGGATCGACGTTTGGCGAGGCCTATCACCGCAACCTGCCTGGCAAGGTCGTCTTTACCGAGAGCGCCAGCATTCTACCGGCGTTCAATAATCCGGATGCCTATTCGGCAATCGCAGCAGCCGGACTTGCTCTTCCCACCTACAAGCGAATCAGCCTTGGGCTAAATGCCACGGACAACTACCTCAACATGCCGGCGGCTGGCTACAAGAAGAACAGCTTCCAGTTCATCACCTCCATCGTCTACACGTTGAAATAAGAAAAAGCAGACAATTTCAGGCATAAAGAAAACAGGCGGTCTCGGCCATACTCGGCCACGACCGCCTGTTTTCTTTAACTCTTTCCGCTTCGTTCCTATTGCGTCAGAATTTGCGTCACCGGCAGCGGCAACTCTGTGTTCGCGCTCTTCAAAAGAAGGCTAACCTGCCACATTTGCGTATCGGTCAGAACGTGGTTAAAGGCGGGCATACCGGTAAGGCGGATGCCATTGGCGACCTTCCAGTAGGTCTCGCCTGCTGAATCATCGCTGACACCGACCACGCCGGACTTTCCATGCGCCTTCCAGAGCTGAGGTGCCCGGGGATACATATAGCGTGCATAATCTACGTCGTGGCCGGGAACGCCATGGCAGCTTGCGCACTGGGCACGATAAACATGTGCTCCGGCCTCGAATACATCTTCGCTGGTACCGAAGGGCGGCGTTTTAACCTCGCGGTCGATCCGGGCGTTCATGGGCATTCGAACAATCTGCTTCTCATAGGGGAACGGCGCGTCAGCTACGGCGACGGGAAGCGGCCCAAAGTGAAGGTAAAGAAACAGACCGGCTGCCACCGCGCCAATACCGATCAGAAAGCCTAAAAAGATCTTGCCAAAGCCGCCACTGCCGCTTTTTTTTGCCATCGGATGCACTCCTTCGCCGGTAGCCGCCCCGGAAACGGCGGCGGATGTTCTAATAAGGGATGGCCGCGGCTGGGATTGCCAGCAGCGCGCTCCAAGATTCAACAATAGCAAAGCGCAGCTTGTGCGGGAGTAACAGTTGATGTTCGGTTTGAAGTTGAAGGAAAAGTGTGTAGCGGTTACGTTGCTGGCGGGACTGATCGTCAGCGGAGCAGGCACCATGCAAGCGCAGTCGATGCGGCGGACACGGCGCGAAACCAACGCCAACCGCCAGGCGAGAATCGCGCGCATCGTCAAGGACACCTACAGCCATAAATGGGAAGTGGGCGGCGGCGGCGGCTATCTGCGCTATCGTTCAGGCGAGGGCCTGCAGCGCAACAACGAAGTCACCTTCTGGCTGAGCGGGACACGCTACTTCAATCCGAAGTTCGGCGTCGAGGCTGACGTCCGCGGCGCGTTCGGCAATGCGAAGATCGGCACCAACGACTACCTGAAGTTCAACCCGCAGATCTCACAGTACGCCTTTATGGCTGGTCCGTCCTATCGCTTCTACGCGAAACAGAAGATTGCAGCGAGCGTATTTGGCGTAGGCGGCGCAGGCGTAGGCAAGTTCGACACTGGCTCGAAGGGAATCCCCTCCTCCCTGCTGGGAACCTGGCCTTCCGAAACCCGGGCTGCCTTCTCCGTCGGGCTCAATCTCGACTACAACATCTATCCCAACCTGGCACTCCGGGTTACACCGACCTACCTGGGAACGACCTTTGGAGGAACCGTGCAGAATAACGCCGGCTTCAACATCGGGCTTCTCTATCGCTTTGGAAGAAACTAGATCACTTTAGCTTTCGTAACGCGCAGCTTTATCGCGCGGCGTAGCGGAGAGACCCCTGTATTTGTCTTTCTTTCAGCGCAGAAAGTTCAATAGACGGAACCACAGCAGTCAGAGTTTTCTGGCGTGTGGTTCCGTCATGCTTTTGGGGTCCAGAATCTCCGCGATCTGCTCTTCGGTAAGCAGATTCTTCTCACGCGCCAACGCTACGATACTCCGTCCCGTAGCGACCGATTCCTTTACCAGCGCCGCAGCTTTTGCATAGCCGATATAGGGATTCAGCGCAGTGGCCAATGCAATCGTGCTGCCCGCATAGTGAGCGCAGCGGTCCCGGTTCGCAATGATGCCGCGGATGCAACGATGGTCCAGCTCGCGCAACGCATTGGTCAAAATCGCGACCGATTGCAGCGTATTGTGCGCCATCGTAGGCATCATCACATTAAGCTCTAGCTGCCCCGCCTGGACTGCGAGCGCCGTGGCAGTATCGTTGCCAATAACCTGAAAAGCCACCATCGCAGTCAGCTCCGCCAGAACGGGATTCACCTTGCCCGGCATAATGCTCGAGCCAGGCTGCAGGCTGGGAAGATGAATCTCATCAAAGCCCGTATTTGGCCCGCTAGACAGCAGACGCAGGTCATTCGAGATTCGAATGAGCTCGAGCGCAAGGCTGCGCAGCGCAGCGGAGACATCAGCCATCACAGCATTCGACTGCATGGCATAGCGGAGGTCTTCGGTAGAAGTTAGCTCAAAACCGGAGATGCGGCCGAGGCCCTCAATGACGCGCTGACGATAGTCGGGATGAGTGTTGAGCCCCGTCCCGACGGCAGAGCCGCCAAGGCCAAGCTCGCGAAGTGACGCCGCGGTCCGGGCTATGTGCTGGTGGCACTTTTGAATCGCCACAGCATAAGCGGCAAACTCCTGGCCGAGCGTAATAGGCACAGCGTCCTGCATATGAGTCCGCCCAGCCTTCAAAACGTCTTTGAACTCTCGACCTTTGTCCGCGAGACTGGCTGCAAGCTCGTTCAGCACAGGATAGAGCTCTTCGAGCGCCAGCAAAGTTGCGAGGCGCATCGCGGTGGGAAAGACGTCGTTGGTGGACTGTCCGTAATTAACGTGATCGTTAGGATGGATTTTTTTGTAGGTGCCGAGCGGTTCACCAAGAATCTGTCCAGCACGGTTGGCGATGACCTCGTTGGCGTTCATATGCAGGCTGACTCCGGCCCCGGCCTGAAAGACGTCTACGACGAAGTGCTCATGGTGCTGGCCATCGATGATCTCTTTCGCCGCCTGCCGGATCGCGCTTCCCTGCTCCGGTGTGATAAGGCCAAGGGACTGGTTGGCCTCAGCAGCAGCATGCTTAATCATCGCAAGCGCGAGGATAAGGAAGGAACTAGCCTTAAGCCCGCTAATGGGAAAATTGGCGATGGCCCGCGCGGTCTGCGCTCCATAAAACGCCTCCGCAGATACCTCGACAGGGCCTAACGAGTCGGTTTCGGTGCGAGTATCGGACATGATCTTCCTCAACATTCCCTGAATATAAGATGCCGCGATCTCTAACGGCGCGCCGCAGGGACAACAGCATGTCAGACATCCTAGAATCAATGCTGAGAGATCAATATGGCAATCATCAAGCAGGACGATCTAATTCAGAGCGTGGCGGACGCTCTGCAGTACATCAGCTACTACCATCCGGTGGATTACATCACCAATCTGGCACAAGCCTATGAGATGGAAGAGAGCCACGCAGCCAAAGATGCGATCGCACAAATTCTTATCAACTCGCGCATGTGCGCCGAGGGTCATCGCCCCATCTGCCAGGACACCGGCATTGTCACCATCTTTCTAAAAGTAGGCATGGAAGTCATCTGGCAGGGACCGAACGGTGGACCTACCACATTGGACCTGCAACAGATGTGCGACGCGGGCGTGCGTAAGGCTTATCTCGACCCCGACAATAAGCTGCGCGGCAGCATCCTCGCCGACCCGGCATTCACACGCAAGAACACGAAGGACAACACACCGTCGGTCGTCGAGGTCTCGCTGGTTAAAGGCGGCGACGTAGACGTCATCGTCGCAGCCAAGGGCGGAGGCTCCGAGGCAAAGTCGAAGTTCGTTATGCTAAATCCTTCAGACTCGATTGTTGACTGGGTGCTGAAGACGGTGCCAACCATGGGCGCGGGATGGTGTCCACCGGGGATGCTCGGCATCGGCATCGGCGGCACAGCAGAGAAAGCGATGCTGCTGGCGAAGCAGTCGCTGATGGACCCCATTGACATGCAGGAGCTAAAGGCGCGCGGGCCAAAGAACAAGATCGAAGAGCTGCGCATCGAACTCTACGACAAGGTCAACCGGCTCGGCATCGGAGCGCAGGGGCTGGGCGGGCTAACGACAGTGCTCGATATCAAGATTCTGGATTATCCGACGCACGCGGCCAACCTCCCCGTAGCGATGATTCCCAACTGCGCCGCGACGCGCCATGCCCACTTTCATCTCGATGGCAGCGGCCCTGTGATGCTCGAGCCGCCACCGCTCGATGCGTGGCCAAAGCTGACCTACGACGTCAGCACCGCCCGCCGCGTGGACCTGAACACCGTGACCCGCGAAGAGGTCAAGGCGTGGAAGCCGGGTGAGGTTATCCTTCTCAACGGCAAGCTACTTACTGGGCGCGATGCCGCACATAAGCGCATGACCGACATGCTCAACCGCGGCGAAAAGCTGCCCGTCGACTTCACCAACCGCTTCATCTACTACGTCGGCCCAGTGGATGCCGTGCGTGAAGAGGCTGTAGGACCCGCCGGCCCCACGACCGCGACGCGCATGGACAAGTTCACCCGGCAGATGCTCGAATCCACCGGCCTGCTGGGTATGGTTGGCAAAGCCGAACGCGGCCCAGCCGCCATTGAAGCGATCCGCGACAACGAAGCGGTCTACCTGATGGCCGTCGGCGGCGCAGCGTACCTCGTCTCAAAAGCGATCAAGAGTTCCCGCGTGCTCGCCTTCGAGGACCTCGGCATGGAAGCGATCTACGAGTTCGATGTCAAAGACATGCCGGTAACCGTGGCCGTAGATTCACAAGGAACAAGCGTCCACAACACAGGGCCTGCGGAATGGTCACGACGGATCGCAGGAGTTCCGATCCTGCAATGAATTTGAACTTGGCTTAGATCACAGACACTAAGAAATTCGTGAAGGGTGCTCCGCTGGCGGGGCGCTCTTCTTTTTGCGGCTCAAGACGAAGCTGCGGCGATTCCGCCGTTTATCGCTGGCATGGTCGATCTTCTTCCAGAAGCCCACAAAGTAATCCACCGCAGAGATGATCGAAACGATCACCATCCAGTAGATCGCCGTCACTGCGATGAAGTGAACGCCGACGATAAATCCGCCCCAGTTCCAGTAGTCCCAGCGATGCGCCAGAATAGCGGCGACAACGGAGACGATCTGAATGACAGTCTTGAGCTTGCCAATCTCACTGGCCTCAATGGTGAAGCCCTCCGTGGCGGCAATAGAGCGAAGCCCGGAGACAAGAAATTCTCGCCCTATAACCAGAACGGCGATCCACGGCGGAACAACCCGCGGATTATAGGCGACCAGAATGATGAAGGCCGCGCTGACCATGAGCTTATCGGCCAAAGGATCGAGCAACATTCCCATCGTCGTGATCTGCTGGCGCCGCCGGGCAAGATAACCGTCGAGCCCATCGGTAATGCTCGCCAGAATAAAGACGATAGACGCAATAACTTCCTGCTCGCCCCCGCGCAGGCCCACGGCTCCATGCCCGCCTGTCCATGGAAAAGCAGGCGAAAGTATCCAGATGAGAAGGGGCACGCATGCAACGCGGCTCATCGTGATGGAGTTGGGCAGATTCATATGCTGACGATCCAGGACGGCGTGGGAGGGCGCACCACCCAATGATAGTAATTCTGCCACATCGGTGATAGCGGCCGCATAAACGCTGCCCGGGCTTCTTCTCTGAAGACGACTCTCGCACGAAAATTGTTGCCCTTTTCACCGATTTTTCCCCTGAATCCGCCGCCACCTCGGCACTAAATCTTCTGCATGCAACACGCGCTCTCGATTTCGGCTCGAGATGCCGATAAAGAGACCGTCCGTCACGACGGCTCAAAGAGTGCTCCAAATGTCGATTCAAAGTCTCGCCCTCAAGACAGCCACCCTGATCGCTCTGATATCCGTGGCACTCCCGGCGCCGACACAACAGCTTTCGACAAACCAGACCGTGAAAGACGGAGATAAGCCTGTTGCAACATTACAGACGGCGACCGTCCCTACCACCATCGTCCTGACAATTTCTTCTGCATCTCCCCTCTCCTATGGCGAGGACGTTGGCGGTTATGCGCTCGTCAACTCCAGCGATGGAACTGCCTTATCAGGGACGGTGACGTTTTACGACGGAGCTACAAATATCTGCACGATCCCCGTGACGCAGACAACAAGCTGTCCGGCCAGCGCGGGAACAGGATTCGTAACTGGAACTCATATGCTGACGGCAGTGTATTCCGGTGACGCAACCCATCAAGGATCGACCTCGAATGGTGTGCCAGTCGTGGTTTTGCCCGATGTAACCACTCTGAGCCTGGCCAGCTCTGCCAATCCAGCAGGCTATGGAGGCGCCGTGACATTTACCGCTACGGCGCAGGGAGACCATGCAACGCCTACCGGGCAGATCGAGTTTCTCGATGGAGGAAATCTCATTGCAACCGCAACGCTGAGCCCGGGCGGCGTTGCGTCCATCGCAGAGTCGGCATTGACGCTGGGAACTCACCCGATCACCGTCAGATACGCAGCAACGCAAAACTTCGGAGCCGCAGAGAGCGCCGTTCTTAACGAGGTAGTTCAAGCCTCTTCGGCGATGGCAACGTCGACAACGCTGGCCTCGAGTGCGAACCCCGCGTCCGCCGGGCAGAGCATCACCTTTACCGCGAATGTTGTGACCGTGGGACAGACGCTTGCGCCTTCAGGAACAGTCACATTTCTGGATGGAAGTTCAGTCCTGGGAATGGCGCCTTTGAATGGCGTCGGACTGGCTACTTTGACTACTTCTTCCCTCGCACCCGGCAGTCATACGATATCGGCCAACTATGCTGGCTCTGGGGCTACCGCTGCAAGTTCCTCCGCTCCATTGACAGAGACAGTGAGCGGCACATCGACATTAAGCCCCGCTCCATTTACATTGACCGTTGCAGGAACGCCGAACGTCATTGCAGGAGAAGGCGTGAACCTTGTGATTACCGTAGCTCCGCGAGCCGGCACCATTCAGCCGGTGCAGCTCACTTGCGATGGGCTTCCGGCGGAATCTGCATGCACCTTCGGTACGGCAACGCTTCCAGCGAACGGCGGCACCACCACCCTCCAGATCAGCACCATGTCTCCGCATAGCTGCGCCTCGGATACACCATACTCACAGAACGCAGGAATACCTCTCGGCGCACCCGTACTTGCCGGTTTCTTTATCCTGTTTCTTCCACGTCGTGGGCGCAGGTCGATGAAAAATCTCCTAATGGTCCTGATAGCGACCTGCGGCATCGCTACGCTCATGGGCTGCGGAAACTGCAGCGATCTGGGAACGCGTCCCGGCGACTATACCGTCCAGGTTGTCGGTACCTCCACCGGAGCGATCACCAGCAAAGTGATCACGAAGATCGCGCTGCACGTAACCGTCCCATAGCTCCTACGCATACATACCGCGTTGCTTGGTCGTGTAAGCCACACGATCGATCGCCAGCATATAGGCTGCGATGCGGTTGTTGACGTTATGGGCCTTCGCATAGGCAAGCACGTCATGGAAGCTGTCGGCCATGATCCGGTCGAGCCGCTGGTTCACCTCGGTCTCGGTCCAGAAATAGCCCATCCGGTCCTGCACCCACTCGAAGTAGCTGGTCGTCACTCCACCGGCGTTGGCGAGGATATCGGGAACCACGAAGATCCGTTTGTCAGCGAGTATCTCATCGGCAAGCGTCGTGGTCGGCCCATTGGCCCCCTCGCAGAGAATGCGGCAGCGCAGCTTGTCTGTATTGCGGCTGGTGATGACATTCTCTGTCGCCGCAGGGATCAGAATCTCGCACGCATAGGTCAGCAGCTCTTCCTTATCCACCGCCTCAGCCTCAGCGAAACCATTGATCGTACCTGCCTGTTGGCGGTGCTCAACCAGTGCGGCGATATCGATTCCATTCGCGTTGTACAACCCGCCATCGTATTCGGCGATGCCGATGATCTTGTAGCCCTTCGCCGCAAGAATGGCCGCCGCATTGGAGCCGACGTTGCCAAATCCCTGCACGATCACCCGGCAGCCCTCAACCGACATGCCCAGATGTTTCAACGCCTCATCACACACAACCGAGATACCGCGCCCCGTAGCCTCGCGCCGCCCCCGCGAGCCGCCGATGTTGACCGGCTTGCCCGTCACCACAGCGGTGCAGGTCTGCCGCGTGTGCATGGAGTAGGTATCCATAATCCATGCCATCGTCTGCTCGTTAGTGCCCATATCGGGTGCGGGAACATCCTTCTCCGGCCCGATGAACTCCATCAGTTCGGCGGTGTAGCGCCGAGTCATCCGCTCCAGTTCGCCCTGCGACATCTTTCTGGGGTCGCAAATGATGCCGCCCTTTGCCCCGCCAAACGGAATATTGACGACAGCACACTTCCAGGTCATCCAACTGGCCAGTGCGCGCACCTCGTCGAGCGAGACGTTCGGTGCATAGCGCACACCGCCCTTACCGGGGCCGCGCGCAATCGAGTGCTGAACACGGTAGCCGGTGAAGACCTCGATCGATCCGTCGTCCATGCCTACAGGGATGTAAACCGTAATCTCGCGCACCGGCGAGCGCAGGACCTTCATGATCCCGTCATCAAGATTGAGCTTTGTAGCGGCAATATCGAATCGAGCGGCTTGCGCCTCCCACGGGTTGGTCTCCTGCTCGATAGTAAGCGTCTGCATGGCCGTAATCCTCTCCTTGGCTGGCAATCTCAGCGTTACTCCAGCCAAACCCCGAGGAGTATAGGCTCGGTCGCTGAAGTTGCGCAATCCAACCAATGATTAGACGCAGGTTCAAGGCAAAACACAAAAATCAACCGCAGTTATGATGGAAGCAGCCATGCCCATTGCCGATACCAATTCCCTGCCCTCCGCCAGCGACTTTCTAAAGCTGAGCCGCAAGCACTCGCTCGTTCCCGTCTACCGCACGGTGACGGCAGACCTCGAGACGCCGGTATCGGCCTTTCTGCGCATCGCAGCCGAGGAGCCGGAGGCATTTCTGCTGGAATCCGTCGAGGGCGGCAAACACGTCGGCCGCTACACCTTCATCGGCATCCAGCCCTACAAAAAGATCGTCTCGCGCGGCCAGCAGATCACCGTGCAGGAGGGCCGCCGCCAGCGCACCTTTACCGGTGACATCTTTCAGCAGCTCAAAGACGCGCTCAGCGGCCATACCCCGGCAAAGCTCCCCGGCCTTCCACCCTTCACCGCAGGCGCGGTAGGCTTCTTCGCTTATGATGTCGTACGTCAAATAGAAAAACTGCCCTCGCTCGCCAAGGACGACCTCGGCGTTCCCGACGCCTGTCTCATGTTCTTCGATCAGGTACTCGCCTTCGACCACGTCAAGAAAGAGATTCACCTGATCGCGACGGTCGACCTCACGCGCGAGTCCCGTGACGGCGCCTACCAGCGCGCAGTCCGCCGCCTCAACCGCATGGAGCGAAGCCTCGCAAACGCGCTGCCCGCAAAGCGCAAAAAGAAGCCCACCGGAAAGCTCGTTCTCGCCCCGCAGACATCCAAGACCGCATTCATCAAGTCCGTCAACAAAACCAAGGAGTACATCGCCTCAGGCGACGTCTTCCAGTGCGTCCTGTCTCAGCGCTTCGATTGTGTACCCGGTGTCGATGCCTTCGAGGTCTACCGTGCGCTGCGCATCGTAAACCCTTCGCCCTACATGTACTTTCTGCGCTTCGGCATGGATGCCAAACCCGGAAAGAAACCAACCGCAGCGCACATCGTAGGCTCTTCGCCTGAACTGCTGGTGCGCGTACATGGCCGCGAAGTCGAGTATCGTCCCATCGCCGGGACCCGTCCCCGCAGCGCCGACGAGGTTGAAGATGCCGCGCTCGAAGCCGACCTTCGCTCAGACACCAAAGAAGTCGCCGAGCACATCATGCTGGTCGATCTCGGACGCAACGACGTAGGCCGCGTCAGCGAGTTCGGCTCCGTCAAGGTAAAAGATCTGATGTACGTCGAGAAGTACAGCCACGTCATGCACCTCGTCAGCACGCTCGAAGGAAAGCTCAAGCCTGAGTTGGAGCCCATCGACGCCTTCCGCTCCTGCTTCCCCGCCGGAACCCTCAGCGGAGCGCCGAAGATCCGCGCCATGGAGATCATCGAAGAGCTGGAGCCGACACGGCGCGGTGTCTACGGCGGCAGCATTTTATACGCCGACTTCAACGGCAACCTCGACTCCTGCATCGCCATCCGCACCCTCTTCATGAACGGCGAACAGGGACACATTCAAGCCGGTGCAGGTCTCGTCGCCGACTCCATCCCCGAAAAAGAATTTGAAGAATGCCGCAACAAGGCACAAGCCGTCGTCCGTGCCATCGAGCGGGCACGGAACAATTAATCCACGGGCTCGAAGTTGCAATAAGGTTGTGGTCGCCGATCATTGATCCTGACGGGGAACGACAATGAAAGATCAACTACTGCGATTCAACGGAGCAGTCGAGCGAGATCCCGCCATCGATGCGTGGATGAGAGAACATGCAGGTGAATTGGGAGCGATCGCGCATCACTGGTTTGAGATGATGCGAAAATGCGGGGACGAAGTCCGGGAACTCTTACATGACGGCTGTCCGGTGGCATGTCTGGGTGATGCGCCCTTCGGCTACGTCAATGTATACACATCCCACGTCAATGTAGGGTTCTTTCACGGTGCAACGCTGCCCGATCAGGCTCGCTTACTGCAAGGCACTGGCAAGTTCATGCGCCATGTGAAGTTAAAACCTGGAATGACCACAAACGCCGCAGCGCTAAGCCAGCTCATCGATGCAGCCTACTCTGACATAAAAGAGCGCGTCGAACACGGCTGACTCAAAGAACCCCTGATAGAACGCAGCGACAAAGCGCTAATCGTCTTCCCTCTCGTGATACAGCGCCCACCAGACGCCGCCAATAATCTGCGCTGCTCCGATAGCGCGCGTCAGATTCGGGTTGTCCTGCAGCCGATGCATCAGCCTTCGCCACGGCTTCGGGCCACGCTCCCAGGCCATAGCATCGTGACGAGGACAGACGACCGCCATGACACCATCTCCGATCAGAGCCATGGCAGTGAAATGTTTCCAGCGTTTTGGCGTAAGAAGCATGCGAATCACCTCTGCCGTTAGATGTTGCACCGCAACCGCTTGTTGTCCGGATTCTGGATTCCGTTTAAGTCCGTAAAGGTAAACTCATCCTTGTGGACTCTCCGTACACGCTAAAGCAGCGCATCGCGCTCGCTATTGTTCCCCGCCTTGCGAGCGCCGTCATCTGCTGCCTCGGCGCTACGCTGCGCTATGAAGACGTCTGCGATCCCGGCACGCTTCCTGGCTACGATACCCCGCCTCCCGCCATCTACGCCTTCTGGCACCGCTGCCTGCTCGCCTCCGCATGGCGATTCCGCAACCGCGGCGTCACCATCCTCATCAGCCGCAGCTTCGACGGCGAACTCATCGCCCGCACCGTCGAGCGTCTCGGCTTCATCGCTGTCCGCGGCTCCAGCTCGCGCGACGGCGCCGCTGGCCTGCGCAATCTGCAACGCGCCTATGTCGCCGGAAATTACTGCGCCATCACCGCCGACGGTCCCCGAGGCCCCGCACAGGTCGCCAAACCCGGCGTCGTCCAACTGGCCAGACTCGTCAACAGCACCGTTGGAGCATTCTACGTCCACCCGCACAGCGCCTGGCAGGCAAACTCCTGGGATCGCTTCCTCATCCCAAAACCTTTTTCCCGCGTCACCGTAGCGTGGACCTCTCAGGTCCCCGCAGACCAAGCCGCCGTCCAGGCCGCGCTCGATCACTCCGTAGAACTAGCCCAACCCAAATAGATCGGGTGCCCCATGTCCCCATTCTGGGACATGGGAGATCGTGCGAAGCGCGATCTGTTTTGCTCAATCTCTACGCAACTAGAATAAGAACAGTGCGCGTAACCGACTTCCATTTCGACCTCCCCGAAGAGCTCATCGCCCAATCGCCGCCACCGGTTCGCGGCACCAGCCGCATGCTCCGCCTCGACCGCCGCAGCGGCGAACACAGCGACGACTTCTTCCGCAATCTCCCTGACATCCTTCGTCCGGGCGACCTCCTCATCCTCAACGACAGCCGCGTCATTCCTGCGCGCCTCTACGCTACCCGAGTCGGTTTACATACCCAGCAAAGCTCACCAAGCCCCAGCGGATGCATCGAAGTTCTGCTAACACAGCACCTCGGCGGCGATGACTGGTCAGCCCTCGTTCGCCCGAGCCGCAAAGTCCAACCCGGTGAGCATCTCCACTTCCACGCCGCCAACGAAACCGAGCCACTACTCTCCGCCGAAATCCTCACCGCCGGAGAGTTCGGCGAACGCACCCTGCGCTTCGCCCCCACACCAAATTTTCAAGCCGTCCTCGAAAAGATCGGCCACATGCCGCTGCCCCCTTACATCCACCGCAGCGATACGTCCGAGGACCGCGACCGCTACCAAACCGTGTTCTCGCACGAACCCGGCTCTGCCGCCGCCCCCACCGCAGGCCTCCACTTCACACCCGAAATCCTCGCGCAGCTCAAACAAAACGGCATCCAGATCGAGACCATCACCCTCCACGTAGGCCTCGGCACCTTCCAGCCCGTCCGCGCCCAAGACCTCGCCGACATCCACCTCCACGCCGAGCACTACACCCTCCACGCCGCCACCGCCACAGCCATCAACGCCGCACTGGCAGAGGGCCGCCGCATCATCGCCGCCGGAACCACCACCACCCGCACGCTCGAGCACTGCGCTCAACTCGCTAACACCGACCCCTTCGAGCCGCACACAGGCCTCCGCCTTCACCCCCACTCCGGCTCAACCGAAATCTTCATCAGCCCCGGCCACAAATTCCGTGTCGTCAGCGGCCTGCTCACCAACTTCCACCTTCCGCAGTCCACGCTGCTCATGCTGGTAAGCGCCTTCGCCGGAAGAGAACAAGTCCTCGCCGCCTACGCTCACGCCGTCCGCGAGCGCTACCGCTTCTTCTCCTACGGCGACTGTATGCTGCTGCTCTAAATCTTCACAAAAGCACGAACCCCACCCCAACGCGCTACCATCAAACCATCATGTCCGACGCGAAAACAGAGAAGACCACCGCCGAAAAGCCGCCCATCTACCTCCTCGACAGCATGGCCTTCATCTTCCGCGCCTATCACGCCATGCAGCGCCAGCGACCCATGTCCACGCGCACCGGCATCCCCACCGCGGCGACGTATGTCTTCGTCAATATGATCAACAAGCTGCGCAAGGACTTCCAGCCCCACTACCTCGCAGCCGTCTATGACCTCTCCGGCCCCGTCTTCCGCGACGAGCGCGCCAAGGAGATGAAAGGCGTCAAAAAGTTCAACATCAAGACCCAGCAGTTCGAGGTCATCGACTACGCAGGCTACAAGGCCAACCGCGCCGAGATGCCGCAGGACCTCGCCCAGCAGCTTCCCTTCATCCGCCGCGCCCTCGAAGCCTTCCGCATCCCCATCCTCAGCTACGAGGGCTTCGAGGCCGACGACGTCATCGGCACGCTCTCCTCGAAGCTCTCCGAGCTCGGCCACAAGGTCTTCGTCGTCTCCTCCGACAAGGACATGATGCAGCTCGTCAACAACGGCGTCTCCATCCTCAACCCCACGAAAGACAACCTCATCCTCGACCCCGCCGGAGTCGAAAACATTCTCGGCGTCCCTCCCGAGCGAGTCATCGACGTGATGGCACTGCGCGGCGATGCCATCGACAACATCCCCGGCGCACCCGGCATCGGCGACAAAGGCTCGGTCGAACTCATCCAGCAGTTCGGCACCGTCGAAGCCGCGCTCGACCGCGCCGAAGAGGTCAAGAAAAAAACGTATCGCGAATCGTTACAAAATAATCGCGAAAATATTCTGCTCTCCAAAGAGCTCGTCACCATCCACACCGGCGTCCCCATCGAATTCAGCATCGAGGACATGCTCACCCAGCCTATCGACAACGCCGCCAGCCGCGAGCTCTTCTCCGAGCTAGAATTCACCACGCTGCTCAAAGAGCTGGCCCCCGCCGTCGACAACACGCCCATCGCATACATCACCAAACCAACACACGAGCAGATAGCCTCTCTCCTCACCGAAGCCCGCACCATCGACAAGGTCACCGGCAAACCCCACGGTCTCGCACTGGCCATCTTTGAAGACGCCCGAGCCATCGCCGAAGAGATCGCCGCCGAACCCAGCGAAGACTCCGCCGAACCCGAACCACCGCCCGCCGAAAACCTCTCCCTCTTCGGCGCACCCGAAGCCACAAAACCGGGTGCCCCAGGTCCCGATTCTGAGACCTGGGTTTCCACCGAGGCATCCACCGACGCAGCCTGCCAACTGGGCCTAGCCGTCGACTCACACACCGCCATCGAAGTCCCCCTCGACGCTCCCGGCATCAAGGAAGCCCTCCTCGACGCCGAGCTTCCCAAAGACGTTCACGACCTCAAAGCCGTCCACCGCGCACTCCAACCCCACGGCATCACGCTCGCCGGAGTCCGCGACGACGTCATGCTGCTCAGCTACCTCGTCAATCCAACCCACGGATCGCACACTCTCGCCGACGTCACCGCCCGCTTCACCAACCGCGCCCTCGCGCAGGTCACCAAAGGTGTCGTCTCCAAAGACCTCCTGCCCGAAGCCTCCAACGCCGTCCAACGCCTCGCTCCCATTCTCCGCGCCGAAATTGAAACCTCAAACGTTACAAATGTCTACGACACCATCGACCTCCCTCTCGTAGCCGTTCTCCTCCGCATGGAGCAAGCCGGAGTCCGCATCGATCCCACCGTCCTCAACGACATGTCCAACCGCCTCGTCATTGAGATCGACAACCTCGCCGAGCGCATCTACGCCGAGGCAGGCTCCGCCATGGGCAGCGACTCCCCGCATCGCTTCAACATCAACTCCCCCAAACAGCTAGGCGACGTCCTCTTCAACAAGATGAACCTCCCCAAGCCGATGAAGTATGGCAAGGGCAAGGTAGTCTCCACAGCACAAGACGTCTTGGAAGAACTGGCCGAAAGCCACACCACCCCGGCCCTCGTCCTCGAATACCGTCAGTTCGCCAAGCTGAAGAGCACCTATCTCGACCAGCTCCCCAACCTCGCCGATCGCGAAGGCCGCATCCACACCACCTTCAACCAGGTAGGCACAGCCACCGGACGCCTCTCGTCCACCAATCCCAATCTGCAAAATATTCCCGTCCGCACCGCTGTCGGTCGCGAGATCCGCGCCGCCTTCATCGCCGCGCCCGGCAACGTCCTCATGTCGGCGGACTACTCACAAATAGAACTTCGCCTCATGGCGCACTTCTCGCAAGACCCCCTTCTGCTCGACGCCTACCGCACCGGCAAGGACATCCACACTCTCACCGCAGCCGAGGTCTTCGGCGTCGATGCCGCGACCATGGACAAAGAAACCCGCAACCGCGCCAAGGCCGTCAACTTCGGCATCGTCTACGGCATCAGCCCCTTCGGTCTCGCCGCTCAACTTGGCATCGACCAGAAGACCGCGAAGCAATACATCGAAACCTACTTCGAGCGCTACGCCGGTGTCCGCCGCTTCATCGACGAGACCCTCGAAACCGTCCGCCGCGACCAAGCCGTTCGCACCTACTTCGGACGCGTCCGCCCCATCCCCGACATCCAATCGCGCAATCCCAACATGCGCGGCTTCGCCGAGCGCACTGCCGTCAACACGCCGCTGCAAGGCACCGCAGCCGACCTCATCAAACTAGCCATGCTCCGCATCGACCAGGCTCTCCGCGACCGCAAGCTCAAATCGCAGATGACCCTTCAGGTCCACGACGAACTCCTGTTCGACGTAGTCCCCGAAGAAGCCGAGGAGCTGCAAAAGCTGGTCAAGCACGAGATGGAACACGTGGCCGAATTCACCGTCCCCATCATCGCCGATGTAGGCATCGGCCAGAACTGGCGCGACATCAAGTAGCCGCCATGAGAATAATTACTTGGAACTGCCAAGGTGGCTTTGTAAATAAGAAGAAGGCAGCAGAGGTCTTTGCAACAGATCCTGACATTGCGATTATTCAGGAATGTTCGGAAGGAGACGCCAAACCGATTCATCATAAAGGCTATTCGAGCTTATGGTTTGGCGACGCCTCGACAAAAGGTCTAGCGGTTTTCTACAAATCTCAGTGGAAACTTCATCCACTGCCGCAGCCGAGCCATCAATGGATTGCTCCCATTGATGTAAGAGGTCCCGAAAACTTTACCTTGATCGCGATTTGGGCTTGTGCGGTAAAAGGCAATGCACGGGAGAGTTATATAGGAGTGATCCATCGCGCACTGACCGCCCATCCAGAATGGTTTGATCGTGGCCCAGTCGTTATGGCTGGTGACTTCAACAGCAATAGCCAGTTGGACAGGAAACATTCAGGCAACAATCATTCTTCTTTAGTTGCGCTGCTGGAAACTCATCAACTAATAAGTACCTATCATTTTCATCATAAGGAAGAACAAGGAAGAGAATCGCGACCTACTTTCTACCTGTACAGGCAAAGTAATACGACTCTTCATCTCGACTATATTTTTATGCCCAGCGCATGGACGGAGCGACTGAACTACTTCGAGCTGGGCGATTTTGCTCTATGGTCCAACCACAGCGACCATAGCCCGCTACTGATCGACATTGCTCCATCCGAATCTCCGAGCATCGGCCAGAACTGGCGCGACATCAAGTAAGGCCGTCGATAAAAATATTTGCTCCGTCAAAATTTCACGGGCGTCTCTGAGCAAGCCAGAGTAAGATGCTTGCCTAACAGACACCGTGAGGCGATGCCTTGGGCAACTGGAACAACTTCTCGAATACGCTGAACGGATACGGCTACTCCGTACAGATGCCGCCCGGTTTTATGTCGACGCCGCTCGACCCCATGAGCGGCGGATGCTTCGCGTGGCCTCTGGGATCAACGCCGCCGCCCGGCAGTCCTGCGCTGGTCTGGCTTCTGCCCATCATGCCCGGTTACCTGCCCGGTCTGATACAGCACTACTACAACTTCGACAACCCGATGATCGCCAACTTCAACGCGCAGAGCCTTGGCCTGATGAGCGTGACCCGCATCGCTCCCCTGCGTCAGACCACTCTGAACGGTGCCTCGGCGCTGATCCGAGAGTTCGATGCCATGTCCCTCGGTGCAGAACCCATTCGCATGAGCGCCATGCTGTTGCAGGGGCCTTACTCTGCGCTGCAATGCATCGCTGGCGTCAATCTCTATCGCTGGGTCGAGTTCGCCGGTCCTACCCTTCAGTTCGTCGCGAACGTTCAGATGAACGGAACCTATGCCACTCCGAGCCAGGTACGCACCCTCATCGATAAAAACAACCTGAACCATGTAGAGATGCAGGTGGTCAACGCCGACCAATCCCAGGTGACGCCCATCATGAACCTGCCAACCTCGGTCGGAGGAGCGCAGGTCTTCGAGATACACGTGCAGGCTGGCGGCACCATCTCCTTCGGCGACGTCAAAGGAACCAACGTTCAGATTGGCGATCACAATAGCCAGCCGCACTAGCCATACCCGGGCCCACACACAAAAAGAGAGCTGCAAAAAGGAGATCTCGATTATGTCGAACATCAAAATGGGCAACGTCTCCGGAACCAATCTTCAGGTTGGCGACAACAACACGCAGAACATCACCATCAACCAACAGGACCGCGACCAGATCGCCAGCCTGCTCAACTCCCTCCATCAGCAGATTCAGCAAGCCCCCATCCCCGAGCAGGCGAAGCAGGCGATCACGCAACAAGTGCTGCCCACCATGCAGGAGGCCGTCAAACAGCCCGATCCCAAACCCGGGCTGACACAAGGGCTGGAGCATCTCAACGCCAATCTGCAAAAGGCCAACACCGCAGCGAGTTCCGTCTCCGAAATCGTAGGAACCGTATCGAAGATCGCAGGCATCATCGGCATCGGCGTAAAGGTAGTCGCACCATTTTTAGCTGGCCTCTTGTAGATATTTCCGCGCTCACGTGCGAACTCTTCGATCGTTCCTCTATACTGGCCCACTCCTCGCAGAGATGGATGGACGGAGTCCGCAATTTAATCCCGCAACGCATTGGACAGGTGCATGAACAAGAGAGAATTCCTCAAGAGCACAGGCGCTATCATTACCGGAACCATGTTGTCTCGCATCGCCCCAGCCGAAACTACAGCCCCCGACGCCGCGCACCGCACCAACTGGTCCGGCAACCTCACGTATCACACAGATCATCTGCTCCAGCCCAAAACCGTCGAAGAGACCCAACAGGCTGTCAAGAGCTGCACCAAGCTCCGAGCCCTCGGCGCGCGCCACTCCTTCAACACCATCGCCGACAGCAACTTCAATCAGATCTCTGTCAAAGCCCTTCAGAATATGTCGGTCGATGCCAAGGCCCGCACCGTCACCGTCGGCGGCGGAGTCACCTACGGCGCACTCTCGCCGTGGCTCGACGCGCAGGGCTTTGCTGTCCACAATCTCGCCTCGCTGCCCCACGTCTCGGTCGCCGGAGCCTGCGCCACCGCGACTCACGGCTCGGGAAACAAGAATGGCAACCTCTCCACCGCCGTCGCCGCCGTAGAGATCGTCACCGCCGACGGCAACATCGTCCACATCTCCCGCGCAACGGACGGCGATCAACTCCTCGGTGCAGCCGTCGCGCTCGGCGGCCTCGGCGTCATCACCAACACCACGCTCAACGTGATCCCGCGCTTCGATATGGCGCAGGTCGTCTACGAAAATCTCTCCTTCGACCAGCTCGAGCACAACCTCGAAGCCATCTTCGGCAGCGGCTACAGCGTCAGCCTCTTCACCGACTGGCAAAAAAATCGCGCCACCCAGGTCTGGATCAAGAGCCGCCTCGCCCCCGGCGGCAAGGCCGACATGCCCGCCGAATTCTACGGCGCAACCCTCGCCAAACAAAAGCTCCACCCCATCACCGGAGCCTCCGCCATCAACTGCACCGAGCAGCAAGGCATCCCCGGCCCCTGGTACGAGCGCATGCCGCACTTCCGCATGAACTTCACCCCCAGCAGCGGCAACGAGCTGCAGACCGAATACTTCGTCCCTCGCGACAAAGGCTACGCCGCCATCCGCTCCGTCGAAGAACTTCGCGACCACATCACGCCGCATCTCTTCGTCACCGAGTTCCGCACCATCGCCTCCGACAACATCTGGATGAGCACCTGCCACAACCGCGACGCCATGACCATCCACTTCACCTGGAAACCGGAATGGCCCGCCGTCAAAAAAATCCTTCCGCTCATCGAAGCCAAGCTAGCGCCCTTCGACGCCCGCCCGCACTGGGCCAAGATGTTCACCATGCAGCCCTCGCACATCCAGAAGCTCTACGAGAAGCTGCCCGACTATCAGGCCATGCTCAAGCACTACGACCCCAACGGAAAATTCCGCAACGACTTCCTCAACACCAACCTCTTCAGTGCCTGAGCATCTCTGCCGCCAAGAATCATCTCTACCTCAAACGATCGGGTGCCCCATCCTTCGCAGCAGCATCGCGAAGGGTGGGAGCGTAGACGTTCCATCCGGCAAACACAAAGCTAAACCGTTTCTGTGGTAAGTTGGGCAGCGGAGAAAAACCGATGCCCTTGCTGCAACTGAACCGCACCCTCGCGTCTTTTGCCACCCTCCTGCTCTTTTCTCTTCCCGCCCTCGCCGCCAACCCGCTTCAGGTAAAAACCGACAAAGGAAAAGTCGAAGGCGCATACACCACCGACAAACAGGTCATCGCCTTCAAAGGCATCCCCTACGCCGCGCCTCCCGTCGGAGATCTTCGCTGGCAGCCGCCACAACCCGCCGCCAAATGGAAGGGCGTCCGCTCCGCCGCAAACTTCGGCTCGCACTGCGTCCAGTCCGGCGGCTATCCCGACATGGTCTTCCACGACCCCGGCCCCAGCGAGGACTGCCTCACCCTCAACGTCTGGGCCCCCGCCAACGCCAAGCCCGATAGCAAGCTCCCCGTCATGGTCTGGATCTACGGCGGCGGCTTCACCACCGGCGGCACCTCCGAGAACCGTCAGGACGGCCAGTTCCTCGCCCACCGCAACACCATCATCGTCTCCATGAACTATCGCCTCGGCATCTTCGGCTTCTTCGTCCATCCCGAGCTCACCGCCGAATCACCCCACCACGCCTCCGGCAACTACGGCCTCATGGACCAGACCGCCGCCGTCGAGTGGACCAAGCGCAACATCGCTGCCTTCGGTGGAGACCCATCCAACATCACCATCTTCGGCGAGTCCGCCGGTTCCTTCGCCGTCAGCACCCTCATGGCTTCCCCGCAAAGCCGCGGCCTCATCTCCAAGGCCATCGGCGAAAGCGGCGGAGCCCTCTACAGCGCTGGCCTGAGCTACCCCTCTCGCGAATCCCTCGAGCAGCGTAACGTCGAGTTCGCCCAAACCGCCTTCGGCACCTCCAAGCTCGCCGACCTGCGCAAGCTCTCCGCCGACGATCTCGTCAAAGCCGCCACCGCCAAAACCACACCGCCGCCACCGCGCTTCGGACCCGACGTCGACGGCTACTTCCTGCCCGAATCCGTCCCTGCCATCTACGCCGCAGGCCAGCAGGCCCACGTTCCTCTCCTCGCCGGTTGGAACGCCGACGAAGCTCGCGGTGCAGTTCTCTTCGCCAAGCCACCCGTCACCGCCGAAAGCTTCACCGCCCAGGCCGACAAGGAGTTCGGCGACCGCGCCAAGGACTTCCTCGCCGTCTATCCCGCCACCACCGATGCCGAAGCGCTCGCCTCCGCCGGAGACTTCGCCAGCGATCGCTTCATCGCCTTCTCCACCTGGCGCTGGATCGAGGCGCAGATCCTGACCGGCAACGCTCCCGTCTATCGCTACTTCTTCACCCTCGGCAACCCCGGCGACCAGAACCACAAGGCGGCCCTGGGAGCCTTCCATTCCGACGACATCGAGTACGTCTTCGGCACCCTCGACTCCCGCCCCGGAGCCGTCTGGCGGCCAGAAGATCGCAAGCTCTCCGACCAGATGGGTCAGTACTGGACCAACTTCGCCCGCACCGGCAACCCCAACGGTCCCGGCCTGCCCAACTGGCCCACCAGCACAGCCGACGACCAGTACCAGGTCATGCACCTCAACGCCAACCCCGAAGCTCAACCCGACACCCTGCGCCCCCGCTACCTCTTCCTCGACTCCGTCTGGGGCAAGCCAAAACCCTGATAGCTCTTTTGGTCGAGATGACGGTCATAGCGCCCCGTCATCTCGACCGCAGCGCAGCGAAGGGGGAGAATTCCTCTATTTCGCCCTTGTCTCTATATTGTCTCTTGATTCAATAACTTACGAGAATATCCTTCCAAAACACCGACAAATTTCCTGTCAAGACCCATACCCCCTTCAAATCTCACATAATAAAAGGGATAATGTTTGCAAAAGAGTTATCCTTCACCAGATAGACTGGAAGTAGTGGGAAAGATCTGGCGTCGGCAAACGGACCTAACTCTTTTCGATTCAAGACTTTACATTTTAAGTCATTTAGAATGAAGACTTTGGACCTCTAGTACACAGGGGGGTACCCTACAGAGCAGATTGACGAAGGGGATGCAAAAAGAACTACAGAATCTCGCAACCTCTTTCCCGCACTGATAGACTTAAATTCCTGCGTCGACCGTTCACGCAACCAGTTCTCTCAAAGCGGCCCGACCGTCGCGAGCAAAAAGGAAGACTCAACCAAGTGGATCAGCAGACCAAGCAAGCGCTCAAGCACGACCAGTTCATCGACACCACACAGCAGGGCCTCGAGTGGGCCAGCGAAAACCGTCAGACGGTCATCGTCGCCAGCTCCATCCTGATCGCGCTCCTCCTCATCGTGGTCGGCAGCTTCGTCATCTACAACAACCGCAGCAATGCGGCCTCCGTCGCCTTCGGCTCTGCCATGCAGGAGTACCAGACCCCGCTCGCCGAGCCCGGCCAGCAGGTTCCTCCCGGCGTCAAGACCTACGCCTCCGCAGCAGAGCGCGCCAAGGCTGCCAATCAACTTTTCATGGCTGCTGCCGATAAGTACAGCATGGAGCCCGATGGAAAGACGGCCCGCTACTTCGGCGGCCTCACCTATATCGAAGCCGGCAACAACTCTGCCGCCGAAAGCACGCTGAAGCAGGTAGCCAGCGGCTGGAACAGCGAACTGGCCTCGCTCGCCAAGCTCTCGCTCGCAAATCTCTATCGCCAGACCGGGCAGGATGCTCAGGCCGTCGATCTTTACAACGAGCTGACCGCCAAGCCCACCACCTCGGTTCCCGCCGGTCTCGCCCAGCTCCAGTTAGCGGAGATGTACGAGTCGCAGGGCAAGCCGGAGGAAGCCAAGAAGATCTACGCTAAGCTCAAGGACAAGGACAGTAAGAGCGCCGTCGGCATGCTCGCCGCGCAGAAGCTGAACCCCTCAGCCGAGCCCGCCGCCCTTCAGCGGTAACTCTTCTTTACACTCGCAATTCCACAGCAGAGGCCGCGTGGCCTCTGCTTATTCTCCGCAAAAAATATCGATATATTCATGGACAAATGCGCCTTTTCCGGCCTAAGGTGTAGGCAGAAACATGCATCCAGAAGCTATTCAAAGGGAGATCACCATGCAACGAATTCTTGTCGTTGACGATGATCGTCTGGTCGCCGACACCCTTGCGCTCATCTTCGTCAAGAGTGGCTTCGAAGCCAGGACTGCTTATTCAGCAGATCAGGCACTTGTGTCCGCGCGCTCCTTCAATCCCAACCTTCTTCTATGTGATGTCACTATGCCGGGAAGAGATGGCCTCGCACTCGTCTGCGATGTCACCCGCGAACTTCCCTCCTGCCGCATCATCGTGCTGACGGGCTTCTACTCCAATCTCAAAAACGTGCGCGAGCAATCCAATAAGCTCGCCCGTCCCGTTGGCATCCTCACCAAACCCTGTCAGCCCGCCGACCTGCTGCGCGAAGCCACCACGATGCTGGCCGCCGCTAGCTAATCAACCTGTCCTGATTCTGATGTCTGACCTTGGCCGCATCCTTATCTTCCTTGGCCTTCTCCTCGTCGTCGCGGGGCTGGCAGTTCTGGGTCTCAACCGCCTCAACATCCCGCTGGGCCGCCTTCCCGGCGACTTCAACTGGCGCGGCCGCGGCTGGTCGGTCTCCTTCCCGCTCGTCACCTGCCTCCTGCTCAGCGTCCTCCTCAGCCTTGTGCTCTGGGTCATCAATCACCTCCGCCGCTAGCTTCAACTACGCCCGCCCGCGATGCTAGACTCGGCCAATGGGCGAAAAAGAAGAGAAGCCGCCAACCCTTGCAAGCCTGCGCGCTGGCCGGGGAAGAACACGCCTCGCAAAGCCCATCCCCATACAAACCAATCTTCTCTTCACCTCCGAACCGGTAAAAGCCGACACTCAACCAGCTGCTCCACGTCCGGCCTTTGAGGACGCGAGCAGAAGCAACACAAGTCTCAAACCAATCGACGAGCCAACACCCTCGCTTCCCACCCAGCGCCGCATCTGGAGCGTCCGCGACCTCGTCATCGACATTCGCCAGCAGGTCGAAGGCGGCTACCCCGATCTCTGGGTCGAAGGCGAGATCTCCAACTTCCGCGCCGCTCCCTCCGGCCACATCTACTTCACGCTCAAGGACGGCGAAGCCCAGCTCCCCGTCGTCCTCTTCCGCCGTCAGGCCACTCTCCTCCGCTTCCGCCCCGCCGACGGCCTCGCCGTCCTCGTCCGTGGCCGCATCTCCATCTACGAGAGCCGCGGCCAGCTCCAGCTCATCGCCGAAACCCTCGAGCCTCGCGGAGCCGGAGCCCTCCAACTCGCCTTCGAGCAGCTCAAAGCCCGCCTCCTCGCCGAAGGACTCTTCGACGCCGACCGCAAACGTCCGCTCCCCGCCTTCCCGCACTGCGTAGGCATCATCACCTCGCCCAGCGGTGCGGTCATCCGCGACATCGTCAATGTCACCCGCCGCCGCCACGCCCGCCTCAACCTGCTCGTCTATCCGGCAACGATGCAAGGCACGACGTGCTGCTCCACGGTAGCCGCCGGAATCCGCTACTTCAACGAAAACCCCTCGCTCGTAGACATCATCGTCCTCGCTCGCGGCGGCGGCTCCATCGAAGACCTCTCCGGCTTCAACGACGAGTCGCTCGCCCGCGCCATCGACGCCTCTGAGATCCCCATCGTCTCGGCCATCGGCCACGAGACCGACTTCACCATCGCCGACTTCGTAGCCGACCTCCGCGCCCCCACACCCTCCGCCGCCGCCGAACTCGTCACCGCCGCGCAACATCGTATCGAAGAGCGCATCGACGCCCTCATGGCCCGCATCCACCGCGCCGGACGCTTCCATATCCTCTCCGCCCGCCAGCGCTACGCCCGCCTCTCGTCGGAGTCCGTCCTCAACCGCCTCCGCGATAGCATCAGCCGCCGCGATCAGCGCATCGACGAGCTAAGCCTTCGCCTCGAGGCCGCCGCCACGCGCCGTCTCCGCATCAACACCCAGCGCTTAGCCACACTCACCGAACGCCTCCGCCGCCAGAACATCTCCATCCGCATCGCCGCCACCCAGCGCCGCCTGCAGACTGCGACCGAGCGCCTGCTTCGCACCGCTACCCGAACCGTCTCCACCAATCAAGCTCGCCTCAGTCGCTCCACCACGCGCCTCGAAGCGCTCTCACCGCTGGCCGTTCTCTCGCGAGGCTATGCGCTCGTCTACGCTGAAAACGGCATCCTATTAAGATCGGCTGCAGACACCTCCCCAGGAGAAACCATCCGAGCCCGCCTGGCCGAAGGCACACTGACCGCAAAAGTATCGGACAATAAGTAGGACAACAAGACAACGGAGAACTGTAAGACATGAAGAAGCTCTTTGGAACCGACGGCATCCGTGGCGTTGCCGGTCAGCCTCCCCTCGACGGCCCCACCGTCCACGCCATCGGCCTCGCTCTCGCGCACACGCTCAAAGCCACAACTCCCTCGCCCCGCGTCCTGCTCGGCATGGACACCCGCGAGTCCAGCGACTCCATCGCAGCCATCCTCACCGCCGGACTCACCGCCGGAGGAGCCACAGTCGAAAGCGCCGGCGTCATCACCACACCTGCCGTCGCTTTCCTCACCCACACCCATCGCTTCGCTACCGGCATCGTTATCTCGGCCTCGCACAATCCCTGGCAGGACAACGGCATCAAGCTCTTCGGCCCCGACGGCTTCAAGCTTCCCGACACCACCGAGCTTGCCATCGAAGACGAGATCTTCCGCCACCTCGAAACAGCCGCCGCACCCTCTAACTCCATCCCGCAAGCACCCCCCGTCAACGAAGCCGACCGCGCCGAATACATCCGCTTCCTCCTCGCCGCCGTTCCCGGCCTCTCGCTCGACGGCAGGCGCATCGTCGTCGACTGCGCCAACGGAGCCGCTTCTTCCGTCGCCCCCCAGCTCTTTGCCGGACTCGGCGGTGAAGTCGTAGTCACCCACGCCAGCCCCGACGGCTTCAACATCAACGAATTCTGCGGAGCCCTTCACCCCGACGTCGTAGCCGCCGAAGTCGTCACCCAGAAAGCCTCCATGGGCATCACCTTCGACGGCGACGCCGACCGCGCCCTCTTCGCCGACGAGAACGGCCGCGTCGTCAACGGCGACGCCGTCCTTCTGCTCGCCGCCCGCGACCTGCAGCTCCGCGGCCTGCTCACCAACGACACCGTCGTCGCCACCACCATGTCCAACATGGGCCTCGAAGCCGCGCTCAAGCGCAGCGGCATCGCCATGCTTCGCGCCAACGTCGGCGACAAGTACGTCCTCGAGCAGATGCTCTCCACCGGGGCCGCACTCGGCGGCGAACAGTCCGGCCACATCATCTTCAACGGCCGCAGCACCACGGGCGACGGCCTGCTCACCGCGCTCCTCGTGCTCGACACCGTCCATCGCAGCGGCAAGACCCTCAGCGAACTCGTCGCCGACCTCAAGGTCTTCCCCCAGGTCATCGTCAACGTCAAGGTCCGCGAGAAGAAGCCTCTCGAAAACATCGCCCCCGTAGCCGAAGCCATCCGCGCCGCCGAGCAGGAACTCGCCGACTCCGGCCGCGTCGTCATCCGCTACAGCGGCACCGAAGCTCTCTGCCGCGTCATGATCGAAGCCGAATCCGAACCGCTGATGCGCCACCACGCCAACACCATCGCCGACGCCATCCGCGCCGAGCTAGGCGTCTGAAATTGTTGCAGCGTAGCTTCCTTTGTTTTGTCATTCCCAAAGGGAATCTGCGTTTTGCTCAAACCACCAGAACTACATCTGGAAAAGAACCGCTCTAAAGTGTGCCTTCCGGTTCAACAGCGGAGGTAGAACGCGAGATCCGTGCAGTGATGAGATCGACCGGACGGAGAACGAATCCCGCAATGAACCGGGGCACGCGGCGAAAGTCGTCGAGCAGCGAATGGCCTTGGCCTGTGAGGAAACCGCCGTTGCGCATGACGTGCAAATGAAAGAGTGCAGAGAGCGCAGCGAAGAGGCTGACAGCCAGTGTAGTTCTGCCTGTGGCGACGGTATGGGTAAGGTGATGAATAAACCAATCCATTACCTGGGCCAGGCCGGGAACGCCCAGAACGACGATCAGGTTTCCAAGTAGCCGCGAACGAAGTCGGAGAGCATTTTGCTGCATGCCCGCATACACCCCGGCCGTGAGCGTCACATAACCTATCTCAACCACAACGACGGGCAGAGTGCTATGAAGTCCGGTGTGGGCCATTGCCGCAAGGTAGACCAGTGAGCGGGCGGTAGCGCTCATCAGAGCACATTTCCAGTTCCAGTACGCGAAGGCTTGCTTCAAAAGGGAAGAATCCTTTGGGAACATGCTTCCATGGTCGCCGATCAGCGAGAATCGAGCGTCAAGCTCCAGTTACAGCAACGTTGAGATTAGGCGCAAACTGTATTCAGGTAGATTCCCCCTGAGCTGTATCAATCCAGTAAGCCCTTGGCAACGAAAGAACGGCAGCGAAGAGGACAGCCCCAAACAGAAGACCGCACCGCCTTGCCCATCGCTCCACCGTGAACTAATCTAGAAACAGCTATGTATGAAGACTTCAAAGTAACCGACCGCTGGACCGGCGAAGAGCTCCGCTGCCTGTGGAAAGGCACCGTCGTCGCCATCGCCACGCGCCACGCCGATGCCACCGATATCCGCTTCTCCGTCAACGGCAAGCCTCTCTGGATCGCCATGCCCAACCTTGCCTGGGTGGAGCAGAAGCGCCGCAACGGCCATGTCATCACCGACTACCTCGCCGCTCAGGCCGCTGGCCGCTACCTCAAGCACGCCATCGAGTCCGGCTACGACAACGGCCGCGAGATGTACACCATGACGGTCGAAGAGGTCCTGACCCACGCCGACGCCGTCGTGCGCGAGGTTGGCCGCACCGACAACCTGCCCAGCCTTCCCGTCATCAACGAGAACATCCAGCCCGAGCTTGAGCTGGGACGTCTCCCCGGCGACAACCAAGGTCCCGTACAGATTCCACCCGACCATATGGTCCTGTAACGTCGATGGTCTGCCACTACCTCGTCAAAGGTCGCGTGCAGGGCGTTGGCTTTCGCTGGTTCGTCCAGCGCGAGGCCGCCGAGATCGGCCTCAAGGGCTGGGTTCGCAACACCGACGAGGGCCACGTCGAGATCGTCGCAGCCGGCGACCCCGAAGATTTAACGGAGTTGAAAGAGGCACTTCGTAAAGGTTCGCGCGGCAGCCGCGTCGATGCAGTCATCGAACACCAGCTCGACGAGAGCGAAGGCGCAAATCTCGGAGAGTTCAATATTGAAGGGGCCTGGTAAAAAAGGACTGAAAAGTCAGGTTTAAAAAATAAAGGAGTCTGGAAATTAACGATGTCCTATAACTGCGAACCACTGAAGTCGCTCGTCCGCACCGTTCCCGACTTTCCCAAGCCCGGAATCCTCTTCTACGACATCACCACGCTGCTGAAGGACAAGGCAGGCTTTGCCCAGCTCATCGACGCCTTCGCCGCCTACTACATCGGCAAAGAGATCGATCTGGTTCTCGGCATCGAGGCCCGCGGCTTCATCTTCGGTCCCGCGCTGGCCTACCGCCTCAATGCAGGCTTCGTCCCCGTACGCAAGCCCAACAAGCTGCCCGCAAAGGCCGCTCGCGTGACCTACGATCTCGAGTACGGCAGCGACTCGCTCGAGATTCACCTCGACGCTATCCAGCCCGGCCAGCGCGTCGTCATCGTCGATGACCTGCTCGCCACCGGAGGCACCATGCAGGCCACCGTCCAGCTCGTCCGCCAGCTCGGCGGAGAGATTGCAGGTCTTGGCTTTGCAGTCGAGCTCGACTTCCTCAAGGGGCGTGAGAAGTTTCAGGAGTACGACGTCCTCAGCCTCTTGCACTACGACGAATAACCTCAGGAGTTTCTCGATGAAGTCTCATGGATATGCCGCACACGATAAGAAGTCGCCACTGGTTCCCTTCAGCTTCGACCGCAGAGAGCCCGGCCCGAACGATGTCGTCGTAGAGATCGCCTACTGCGGCATCTGTCACTCCGACATTCACCAGGTCCGCGACGAGTGGAACCAGTCCATCTACCCGATGGTTCCCGGCCACGAGATCGTCGGCCATGTCACCGCGGTCGGCTCAGCAGTGAAGAAGTTCAAGAAGGGCGATCTTGCCGGAGTCGGCGTCATGGTCGACTCTTGCCGCATCTGCGAGAACTGTAAGGCCGAAGCACAGCCCTACTGCGTCAAGGGCATGGTGGGAACCTACAACGCGCGCGACTACAAGGGCGAGCTTACATTCGGCGGCTACTCGAATAACATCGTCGTCGATGAGAAGTACACCTTCACTCTGTCGCCAAAGATAGATCTGGCGGCGACAGCACCGCTGCTCTGCGCAGGCATCACGACCTACTCGCCACTACGCCACTGGGGCGCGGGCAAAGGCAAGAAGGTCGGCGTCGTCGGCCTCGGCGGTCTGGGACACATGGGCCTGAAGTTCGCCCACTCCTTCGGAGCGCACGTCGTTCAGTTCACGACATCCGAGAGCAAGATCGAAGACGCCAAGAAGCTAGGAGCCGATGAAGTTGTCATCAGCAAAGATGCCAACGCCATGGCAAAGCATGCAGGCAGCTTCGACTTCATCCTCGATTGCGTGGCAGCAGAGCACAATCTAAACGACTATCTCAACCTGCTGCGGCTTGACGGCACACTCTGCTCGGTCGGCCTGCCGGAGCAGCCGCTGTCCATTGCACCGTTCGCCATTCTCGCCAATCGCCGCTCGCTTTCAGGGTCGATGATCGGCGGCATGGCCGAGACGCAGGAGATGCTGGACTACTGTGCCGAGCACAATATCGTCTCCGATATCGAGCTGACCTCCATCCAGAAGCTGCCCGAAGTCTACGAGCGCGTCGTTAAAGGCGATGTGAAGTATCGCTTCGTCATCGACATGAAGACGCTGCCCGCGCAATAAGCGACTGTTCTAAAAATTAGTTGCAAGGCTACAAACGAATGGCCGTTTTCTCTTAGAGAAAACGGCCATTCAATCTTTCTTGTACCGCAGCAAACCTTATGCGCGGCTCATGTACGCGCCTTCAGCTGTATCCACGCGAATCTTTTCGCCTTCATTGATAAACGGAGGCACCTGCACCACAAGCCCTGTCTCCAGCTTGGCAGGCTTGGTGACAGAAGACGCCGTCGCCGACTTGATGCCTGGCTCCGTCTCCACCACGGTCATCTCGACCACCAGTGGAAGCTCGATGCCGACTGCCTTGCCATCGTGGAAGCTGACGGCAATGGTGAGGTTAGGCAGAAGATAATCGACTGCATCACCCAGCGTGTCGCGCTTCAGCATGGTCTGCTCGAAGCTCTCGTCCATGAAGTAGTAGTCATCGCCGTCGTTGTACAGGTACTCCATCTTCACCTCGTCGACGATGACGCGATCGATGGGATCAGGCGAGCGGAAGCGCTCGACGAACATCGCTCCGGTACGAACATTGCGCAGCTTGGCCTGAATGAAGGCGCGAAGGTTGCCCGGCGTGCGGTGCTCGACGGAGAAGACCAGATGAAGGTCGTCTTTGAACTTGATAATCATGCCCGGTCGCATCTGCGTGGCGGGAATCGACATAAGAAAAACCCCTGATTTCTATTGTTGTATTTGAAAGTGGCAGAGTGGACAAAGCATCGCTGCCGACTCGCCCACAACCCTTTAATTGTAGCTCAGTGGGCCGTCCGTCCGGCTCAACCGCGGCCAAACAGGCGCTTAAAGAAGTGGCCAATCCAGTGGCCCACATCCGAATGATGCTGCGGCGCCGGAGTCGGCGGTTCTGCCGCCACTGGCGACGCTGCCTGAACCGTCGCTGGAGCATTCGCCTCTGCTGGCTCGCTGGGAGGCTGCGGAGCAGATGAATTGTTTCCATTAGCGTCATAGTTCAACGTCGTATCGACCTGTGCGTGAACTACACCCTGCGGAGCCTGCGGGACGGAAGCAGCAGGTGCAAGGCCATTACTGATGGCAGCCGGAAAAGGATGCTGTGCCTCCACCACCTGCTTTGTGTTGCCGCCCTTGATCGCTGCGTCCGCCAGTGAGAGCCCGGGCGCTGGAGCAGGTGGACAGCCGCAGGGAGAGCTCTCGTTGTCCACCACTTCCTTCAGGCTGCCGTGCTCAAACAGCACGTGTTGGCCTGGGCGCAGGTTGTAGCTCGCTTCACCGAACGCATCAGAGCCAGTCAGGATCGGCGCGTTCGCACCGCGGTTCTCGACGCAGGTATCGCCGTTGCTGGTGACACGAAGCATGAGGTCGAGCGGCCCGTTGCTGGCGATGCCAAACCGCAGATCAGGCGTCATGATGACATCACTGGTCGTCGCTGCCATCTGCACTTCAATCGCGCCGCGATCGAGCGAAAGCATCAGCGGCGCTGGCCCTGTCGTGCTTTTGCCTGCGGTGATGTGCAAACCGCTGGTGGCGCATACGTGGATCGAGCCGCCGCGATTCAGCGTGACATCCGCAGTATGGTCTTTCGCGGTAACGGTGGTATTGGCTACAAGAACGGCGCGGCCATTGTTGACGGTAAGCTCGCCTGCCACAGTAGCGTCCTGCACAGCCACGTTGCCGATAGGCTGCTGGGCCTGTGCGGCTCCGCAAAGTACCGCGAACAAAAGGGCCAACTGGAGCTTCATCTTCACCACGCTACATCTTCAGGAAATTCTGGATGATCTCTTTGCCGTGCACGGTCAGCACGCTCTCGGGATGGAACTGCACCCCCTCAATCGGCAGCTCGCGATGACGCAATGCCATGATGGTTTCGCCATCGGCAGTCCTCGCGGAGACCTCAAGCTCTTCCGGAAAGCCATCCTGCGCGACGATCAGCGAGTGATAGCGTGTGCAGGTCATCGCCGACGGAATGCCCTTGAAGATGGTCTTGCCGTCGTGCTCAACCTCGCTGGTCTTGCCGTGCATCAGCTTCGGAGCGCGTACGACGTTGCCGCCGAAGGCCGCTCCAATGGCCTGATGGCCAAGGCAGACGCCCAGCAGCGGAACACGGTGCTTCGCCTTGGCAAAGTGCTGAATCAGCTCGATGCTGATGCCTGCATCCTGCGGCGTGCACGGCCCGGGCGAGATCAGGATGTGGTCCGGACGCAGCGCTTCAACCTCGGCCGGGGTCAGTTCGTCGTTGCGGCGAATCACCATCTCAGCGCCGAGTTCGCCCATGTACTGCACCAGATTATAGGTAAAGGAGTCGTAGTTATCGAGCACGAAGACCATAGGATTTCTATGATTTTACGCCTTTCACAGCAAATCGTCTGAAGACCTCTCATCGCGGCCTTCTGGCTGGATTTGGCCTCCAAACAGCGGTACACTCGCCACGTGAGTTTCGAGCATGTTGCTTGAGGTCGCCAAGCCGATCGCCTTGTTGTTATGCATGCTCTCACTGTGTGCCGTCTTCCACACGGCTTTTCTGGTTCCCGCCAGCGACCTGCATCAGACGCTCCTAGACTCTCTCGAACTATTATCGCTGGCTGCCGGAATCTCGCTCATCAGCGGATTGATCTTTCGCGAATCCGTAGAAGAGCCATCGGCTGACAATAAGCGGCTCATGACGACACTTCCAGTTCAGGTCTTCTATTGGGCTACAAGCATCATGTTGCTTCTCTTCGTCTGTTGCTGGTATTTGGAGAGTCACTGCATCTTCTACCGGGATGTACGACGTTTCTGAAACTAGCCGCATTGCAATGAAAAGGCGGGACCGAAGTCCCACCTTTAGGTAGATAAAGCTACAGATTGTTTCAGGCGTTGACCGAAGTCTCGTTCGCCGTTGCAGCGGCGGCTTCGGCTGCGGCCTTCTCGGCCTTGCGTGCAGCGGCGGAGTTCTGGCCGAGTTCAGCAGCGAGCGTCTCCGTCGTGAAGGACTCGATGATGTCGCCTGCCTTGATGTCCTTGAAGCCCGCGAGATCGATACCGCATTCGACGCCCTGACGGACCTCGGCAACGTCATCCTTGACGCGCTTGAGGCTGGCGATCTTGCCCTTCCAAAGCTCCGTGCCATCGCGCAAAACGCGGACCTGAGCATCGCGCCGGATAAGGCCGTCGGTGACACGGCAACCTGCAATCTGGCCGACCTTGGTGATCTTGAAGACCTGCAACACCTCGGCGCGGCCTGCATAGTTCTCCTTGTAGACCGGTTCGAGCAGGCCATACATCGCCTTCGTGATCTGGTCCTGAAGCTCGTAGATGATCGAGTGCAGACGAATCTCGACGTTCTCGCGCTCCGCAATCTCTGCGGCCTTGCGGTCGGGACGGACGTTGAAGCCGATGATGACGGCGTTCGATGCGGACGCGAGCAGCACGTCGGACTCGGTGATGGCGCCGACGCCGGAGTGCAGGACGCGTACGCGAACCTTCTCGGTCGACATGCGCTCCAACGAGTCGGCCAACACTTCGACTGAACCCTGCACATCGCCCTTGAGGATCAGGTTCAGGTCCTTCATGCCGGCCTGCTTGATCTGTTCGGCAAGGCCCTCGAGCGAGACGCGGGAGCTCTTGGCGAGCTGCGCCTCGCGCTCCTTCATCTTGCGGTACTGAGCGATGCCCTTGGCCTTGTCGCGGTCGGCCATAACCAGGAAGGTGTCGCCAGCGTCGGGCATACCTTCGAGACCAAGAATCTCGACCGGTGTGGAGGGCCCGGCTTCGGTGATGGAGCGTCCGCGATCATCGAACATGGCGCGGATCTTACCGAAGGTGTTACCGACGATGTAGCTGTCCCCGGTACGCAAGGTTCCGTTTTGAACGAGAATGCTGGCGACGGCACCGCGGCCACGATCGAGTTTGGCTTCGATGACGGTTCCGACGGCAGGACGATCGGGAACAGCCTTGGGCGCGCTGATGTCGGCCACCAGGCAGATCATCTCTTCGAGCAGATCGAGGCCGATGCGCTTCTTCGCCGAGACCTCGACGAACTCGGTATCGCCGCCCTGGTTGGAGGGCTGGAGGCCACGAGAGGCAAGCTGCTGGATGACCTTTTGCGGATTCGCTTCGGGCTTGTCGATCTTGTTGACGGCAACGATGATCGGCACCTTGGCAGCGCGGGCGTGGTCGATCGCCTCAAGCGTCTGAGGCATAACGCCGTCATCTGCCGCGACAACCACAACAACGATGTCGGTGACCTTGGCTCCGCGAGCACGCATGCGGGTGAAGGCCTCGTGACCGGGTGTATCGAGGAAGACGATCTCGCGACCGAAGGCGGGAGAGTCGGGCTTGGTGACGTGGACCTTGTAGGCTCCGATGTGCTGCGTGATGCCGCCGGCTTCGCCAGAGGCGACGTCGGTGGAGCGGATGGCGTCGAGCAGCGAGGTCTTACCGTGGTCGACGTGGCCCATGACCGTAACGACCGGCGAACGGGCGATCTCGGCCATGCCGGTGGTGTCTTCGAGGAAGCCTTCGATGGCCTCGTTTTCCAACTGCTCTTCAACGGAGATGACCTGCGCGTCGGCGCCGAACTGGCGCGCGACGTCCTTGACCAGCTCGCCTTCGAGCGACTGGTTGACGGTGACGAAGACGCCGCGCATCAGCAGCGTTGCGATGAGGTCCTTACCGCGAACATCCAGCTTTTCTGCGAGGTCTTTAACGCTGATGCCCTCAGTGACGGTGATGGTCTTGGTGATCGGCACCGGCTCGCGGGGAATCTGCGCGCCGCCAAAACGTGATGGCGGCTGGAAGCCCTTCATCGGGCCTTCTTTGGTCTTCTCGTAGCGCTGGCCGCCGCGCCGTGATGCTGGCCGCGCTGCCGGACGCATTCCGGGCTTCTCACCCGGACCGGGCAAACCAGGAGCGGCACCGGGAGCTCCGCCGGGACGTGCGCCAAAGCCAGGACGGGCACCGAAACCGGGACGCGCTCCTCCGGGGGCAAAGCCGGGGCGTCCGGGTGCTCCGCCGGGACCGCCAGGACCACCGGGATAGCTGCGCGTCGGGTGCATAGGCCGACGCGCGCCAGGAGCGAGTGACGGTGGACGAGAACCGGGAGCACCGGGAGCCTGTGGACGCGGACGCTCAAAGATGGGACGGCTGCGAGCCGGTGCTCCGGGAGCGACTGGCGGCGCGGTATAAATGGGGCGCGGACCGGTCTGCGGCATGATGACGCGACGTGGCGGAGGGCCAGCAGGCGCGGCCGGAGCCGGAGGAGCAGCAGCGGCCTCGGCCGGAGCCTCTGAGGCGGCAACGGTAGCAGCGACGGCGGGAGCAACGGCCGGTTCCGGCGCAGGAGCCGGTGGGACAGCAGCGGGTGGGGCGACGACGACCGGGGGAGCAACAACCGCCACGGGTGGCGTTGCTGCCGCGGGCTTCGCAGCAGGAGACGCAACCACAACCGGAGGCGCGACAGCCACAGGCGGTGTCGGTACATGAGCCGCGACAGGAGGCTTCGCGATCACCGGGCCAACCGGAGGCTTGCTTGCAATCGCCGGAGCGGCAGGGGCCGCGGGAGTGATAATGTTCGCCGCCTGACGGGGTTGCGGGACGATGCGGCGCGGCGCAGGCGGTGTAGCCGGAGTTGGCGCTGGTGCAGCAGCAGCCGAGGCAGAGATGGAAACCGCAGGAGTCGCCGGTCGCGATGCCACCGGTGCAGCATGAGCAGTGGGCGGAGGCGCGGCTACGACAGCCGTGGGGCGCGGAGGCGCAGCCTTGGCAGCAGCCTCGGCCTGCTTGCGCTCGAGGATCGCCTTGAGCGCATCGCCAGGCTTGGAGATCTTGGAGAGGTCGATCTTCGGCTTGACGTCGGCCTGTAGCTTACTCGCGCTCGCGGTGCGGTTTCCACCGTTGAAGTAGTTGCGTACTTTCTCAGCCTGATCGGCCTCGATCGAGCTGGAGTGCGTCTTTCCAGTAATGCCGATCGCTTCAAGCGCATCGAGAATCGGCCTGCTCTTTACTTCCAGTTCTCGTGCCAGATCATTGATTCGAACTTTGCTCATCCGTCCCTTTTCGCTTTCCCTGCGCCCTTAGCTGTTCATATCAGCCTCATTGAGGTAGGAATCTTTGGTTGTAAGTATTATCGCTGAAATGCCTTTGGGGCGATTCAGCGAAGAATGCGTTGCATGGCTGATACGGCTAGCCACGGTCTGATCCATCGCTATCGATACCTTCGTCAGAGAACTCCTGGCTGTCGTTCACCAGAGAATCCACACTGTCGTTGTCTGACTCAATCTGCTCTTCGCGAGCGTCCGCATCGCTGAATGCGTCGCTTGCCTCATCTTCGGCTTCGGCAATCTCTTCCGAAGAGGTATCGTCCACCTCTTCAGCAGTGCCGGTCTCGGCTGCTTCCGCCAGAATTGCCTCTGGAGTCCTGGTCATAGTCTCTGCCTCCGCTTCTTCGTTTTCAGATGCAGCTTCGGCAGCTACGGGAGCTTGACCGGCAGGCCGCTCCTCGCCCTCTTCGTACTGGCCGAAGTAGTGACGGACAGCCACGGAGATCTTTTCTACGGTCTTTTCGCCAATTCCAGGCACCTCTTCGAGCTGCTCGGGGGTCATGTCGGCCAGTGCTTCTACCGTGGTGATGCCAGCGGCGATCAGCTTCTCGAGGACGGCTTCGCCAAGCTCTGTGACCTGCTCGATGGCCGTGGTCGGGCCGCCGGACATGGCCTGCATCTGCTGCTCGACCTCCTGACGCTTCTCCTCTTCACTCTTGATGTCGATCTTCCACTGCAGCAGCTTGGCGGCAAGACGAACGTTCTGGCCCTTCTTGCCGATGGCGAGCGAGAGCTGAGTGTCATCGACGATGACCTCGATCTGCTTCTCGCCGAGATCGGTGATAGAGACGCGGCTGACCTTAGCGGGCTGCAAGGCCTTCTCGGCGAAGGTAGTGATCTCATCCGAGAACTCGATGATGTCGATCTTCTCGCCGCGCAGCTCGCGGATGATCGACTGCACGCGCATTCCCTTCATGCCGACGCAGGCGCCGACTGGGTCGACGTCTTTGTCGCGGCTCATGACGGCGATCTTGGTGCGCTCGCCTGCCTCGCGGGCGATAGCCTTGATGCTGACCGTGCCGTCGTAGATCTCGGGAACCTCGGACTGAAAGAGGTTCTGCACCAGCGCCGGAGCGGCGCGGGAGACGATGACCTGCGGCCCCTTGGCGGCACGGTCGACGCGAAGGAGGACAACGCGAACGCGCTCGCCGACGGCGAACTGCTCGAGACGCGACTGCTCGCGCTTGGGCATGCGGGCTTCGGCCTTGCCCAGATCGAAGATGATGTCCATGGGCTCGAGACGCTTCACGGTGGCGTTGAGGACCTCGCCGGCGCGATGGTTGTACTCGTTGAAGACGGTGTCGCGCTCGGCTTCGCGGACCTTCTGGAAGATGACCTGCTTGGCCATCTGCGCGGCGATGCGGCCGAGCGGAGTCGTGTCTTTGTAGAAGCGGAGTTCGCCGCCAACCTCGACCTCGGGCGCGAGTTCACGGGCCTGCTCGAGCGTCATCTGGTTGACCTCGTCTTCGACCTGCTCCGGAGTCTCGACGACGGTCTTGTAGACATAGGCGCGGATCTCGCCGGTGTCGCGGTCCATCTCGGCGCGCATGTTCTCCTGCGTCCTGTAGTACTTGCGGGTCGCGAGGGCGATGGCGTCTTCAACCGCGCCTACGACGACCTCGGGCTCAATTCCCTTGTCCCGGCTTAAAATCTCAATGGATTGATACAAAGCACTTGCCATCGGTCACTTGTCCTTCACTGCCCATACTGCAGGGCCTTCTGTTGCTTATCGTTACTTTGATGCGGGTACTTAGATCTCCGCGACCAGGTTTGCCTTTTCGATATTCGCCAAGGGAATATCGACGGTTTGCTCGGTTACGGCCTTCTTTGCCTTGCCCTTTTGCTTCATGGCGGAGAGGTCGACGGTCGCCGTATTGTCGGCGAATTTGACCAGCCTGCCCTGCCATTGCCGATTGTTATTGATCGGCGTAAATGTCTGAATCTTCACCAGACTGCCTTGAAACCGGGTGAAGTCCCCTGCCCCATACAGTTTGCGCTCGAGCCCCGGAGAAGAGACTTCGAGCGTGTACTCGGCGCCGAGAATGAGGTCTTCGACGTCGAGCACGGTGCCGAAGTCCTGGGCGAACTGGGCACAATCCTCGTGGGTTACCCCTGAGAGCATCTCCACCGGAACCCCCTTGGGCAATTCGTCGGGATTCGCCGTCTCAGCCAACCGGGCACGCTCCTCCGCGTTCTTTTCGACAAAGATGCGGAGCGTGCGGAACTTGCCGCCGCCCTGAAACTCGATATCGACGATGTCGAGGTTGTGCGACGCGGCGACACGCTGTGCGGCGGCTCGAATTGTATCCAGTTTCAACGACATAGCGTTCTTCTCAGGGCCGTTTTTAAAGCAAATAAAAAGTGGGTTCTCACCCACTCATCTCTTCCGTCAATTTGCCGGTGCGCTCACGGCTGTTCGAACAACGGAACAAAAGCGTTCTGTTTGATGATACATCTCCTGTATAGGGATTTCAATGCTTGGATGGGCCTCTCTTATGAAGTTCTTCAGAACTGGACGGATTATGCGCGGTTCGTACCTTTTGGCTGTGATCGTTGGCCTGATGAGCATGTTTTTCGCCTGTGGCCAGGACAAACCTCAAGACAGGCCGGACCGGACCTTCGACGTGGCGGCGATCAGGCGCTCTGATCCGAACGTGCGTAACGGGTATATCAAGGCGATGCCGGGAGGCAACGGGTATTCGGCGCAGAACGTTCCGGTCAAGCTGATGATCAGCCTGATGTACAAGGTGCCTATGCGCCAGATCAAGGGCGCGCCGGAGTGGCTTGCTACGGATGGCTACGATGTCCAGGCCAAGTCTGACCATGCATCCAACATTGACGATCTGCATGTGATGTTTCAGAATCTGCTGGCCGACCGGTTCAACCTGAAGTTCCACAAAGAGATCAAGGAAGGCCCGGTTTATGCGCTGATGGTGGACAAATCAGGGTCGAAGTTGAAGGTCGACGAGAGTCCGCAGGATTTTTCCATCCCAATGAATGACAACGAGGATGACGTCACAGTCGGCAAGAGGGTCAATATGGAGTACTTCTGCTGGTGGCTGGGTCGGGTGCTCCACCAAGATGAGCGGCCGGTGATCGACAGGACCGGGCTGACCCAGAGCTACGATTTCACCCTGTCGTTTGCCCCGGTGCTACCGCCCAATGTCTCGCAAGAGAAGCTTCCAAACGGGTTACTGGATCGTCCGTCGATCTTTGACGCCTTGAAAGAGCAGCTTGGTCTAAAGTTAGTGGCCGAGAAAGGGCCGGTGGTGTATTACGTGATCGACCATGTCGAGCGGCCGTCGGCGAATTAGCGGGCTGGAGCTATATGGCCTGAGCGAGAAAGGGCTGGACCATCTCTGCAACCATTATTGTGGAGAGGATGTTGTAGTGTGTCGCTCCCGGCACGATACCGAGCCGGGCTACCGAACGTAGAGAACCGTCCAGTCCTGCATCGCGCTTGCCCCCACCGAGAGCTTCATAGAACACCACGATATGCTCAGGACGAATGGAATCAGCATCAGCAAAGATGAGTTCTGTAGGCGATTGAATCTGTTTTACCTGCGCCGACCAGTCGAAATTTTGTGATTCCATCTCGCCGATCTTGCGAAGCAGACTCTCCCAGTTCACCTCTGGATAGAGCTTGCCGAGCGGCGATCCTTTAATATTCTGCGCGATCTGCGCAGCATGCAGGCCCATCTGGTCAAATGCTGCATTCACCTCCGGGTATGAGGCGTCTTGCGCCATGGACGCCGATACCACAATCAGCCGTTTTACCGATGCCGGGTGTCGAATCACCGTCTGCAGGGCAACGCCGCCACCCAATGAATAACCCAGAAGATCCGTTTTCCCGAGTTTCAGATACGCGATGAGTGCAGCGATATCGTCGGCCATGGATTCAAACCGAAGAGGCCGGTCGATATCTTTCGTGTGCCCGTGCCCCTGCAGGTGCACGGCAATCACCTGCCTCGATTTGGCAAGCGCGGGCAGATTGGGACCGAATGCCTCACTCGCTTGAACTCCACCGTGCAACAGCACCAGCGGTTCCCCATCGCCATGAATCTCGTAATACATCTGCAAACCATTGACCGGAGCAAAACCTGATTTCTTATTTGGCATAATTGACCCTAAAGGCTGTGTAGGTTGCGCAAATGTAGGAAGGACGGCCACTGTGCTCATTGCCAGGCCTGCATAGGCAAGGAATTCTCTTCTTTGCATCTCATCGGTCTCCTAAACCGCCGGCAATCACGCGAGTATCGGGCCTAAGTTTTTACTTGATATGTGCTTAGGCGTCTTCGTCTGCCCATTTTTGTCGCGCTCCGTATGCTACTTTATTCGTCCGCAGGCGGCAATATCGCTTGGCAATCAGTTCGGGAAATCAACTGTTTGCGTCCCGCTCACTCCGCTCGTTGGGCTCATAACCCAAAGGTCTCGATTTCTGGGCTATTCGAATCTGTAGATTTAACCTGACCCCACTACCCCCAAAAGGGCGAAGATTTGCTCTGCCGGGTGGGCGACTCTACAATCTAGGGTAATCCTTTGGTTTTTAGGCGCAGCTCTCACTCTGGCTTATCTGCCGAGAAACATAAAAAACATGATTATTTCCCCGATTCCTGAAGCCCTCACCTTCGATGACGTTCTCCTCGTTCCGGCCTATAGCGACATCATCCCGACCCAGGTAAGCACACAGACGCAACTGACCAGGAACATCGTTCTGAATACACCGCTGGTCTCCGCGGCAATGGATACGGTAACCGAGTCGCGTCTGGCCATTGCCATGGCGCAGCAGGGAGGGCTGGGAGTCGTACACCGCAATCTCAGCATCGAGCAACAGGCAGGAGAGATCGACAAGGTCAAGCGGTCGGAGAGCGGGATGATCGTCGATCCGGTGACCATCGACCCGGAGCAGACAATTGCTGCAGCGCTGGAGGTAATGCGGCGATACAAGATCTCGGGCGTGCCGGTGACGAAGAACAAGAAACTGGTCGGCATTCTGACCAACCGTGACCTGCGTTTTGTATCGCGCACCGATCTGACCATCGATTCGGTCATGACGAAGAACAACCTCATTACGGTTCCGGTGGGAACGACGCTGGAGCAGGCAGAGCAGATCCTGCATCAGCACCGTGTGGAGAAGCTGTTGGTCGTCAACGACGACTATGAGCTGAAGGGCCTGATCACGGTCAAGGACATTCAAAAGAAGCTGAAGTACCCCAATGCGTCGAAGGACAGCCAGGGCAGGCTGCGGGTGGCGGGTGCGATTGGAGCGACGGGAGATTTTCTGGAGCGCGCTGCGGAGCTGGTAAAGGCTCGCGTGGATGCTCTGGCGATTGACTCCGCACACGGACACTCTTCGCGCGTTCTCGAAGCGGTTGCTGCGGTGAAGAAGCAGTTCCCCGACGTCGATTTGATGGCAGGCAATATCGCCACCTACGAGGGTGCGCTGGCGCTCATCAAGGCCGGAGCCGATGCAATCAAGGTCGGGATTGGACCGGGCTCGATCTGCACAACGCGCATGGTGACGGGCGCGGGCATGCCACAGATTACAGCCATCTCGGAGGCATATCGTGCCGCTAGCGAGCATGGGGTTCCAGTGATTGCCGATGGTGGGATCAAGTACTCGGGCGACGTGGCGAAGGCAATTGCCGCAGGCGCAAGCGTGGTGATGATCGGCTCTCTGTTTGCCGGGGTGGATGAGAGCCCGGGCGAGACGATTCTGTATCAGGGCCGGTCGTTTAAGGCGTATCGCGGGATGGGTTCGCTGTCAGCGATGTCGCAGGGTTCGGGCGAGAGGTACTTCCAGGGCAAGGACGATATCGATGGAGCAGCGAGCACGGAGAAGCCTGACCTGACGGCGCGTGAGGGTTCCTCGCAAAATCGGTTGTCGAAGTTTGTTCCTGAAGGAATCGAAGGGCGTGTGCCTCACCGCGGGCCGCTGGAGGCGATGGTTTATCAGTTAGTGGGTGGATTGCGGTCGGGCATGGGTTATCTGGGATGCTCGACCATTACGGACCTCCAGAAAAATGCGCGGTTTATCCGGATATCTAACGCCGGACTGCGCGAGAGCCATGTGCACGACGTGATCATTACCCGGGAAGCTCCGAACTATCATGTCGAGTAGAAACCTGTAGGCAAAACAGAATGATGGATAGGGCTTAAAGCGGCAAGAGGCGCGATAAGCCCTTTCTTATGTATGACAGGGGTCGTCTTTGGAGCGTGCAGCGCTTTGGCGCGTCCAATCACTATGGAAGTTGCCGCCGCAGGAGATGGATGGAATGAGAGATTCACAAGCCTCGAAGGTGGGAACGGCCGGGCCTACGCTGCCGATGGCATGGCTGCCGGCGGTTTTTGGATTGGTGGTGATTTCGGTGGAGTCCACGGCGCTGATGCGTGGCGCTAACACGGGTCGATGGCTGACGGATCTGTGCGAGTCGGTCTGGGGATATTCCGATGGATCGACGATCGCGACGGCAAATATCGTCCTGCGAAAGATCGGGCACTTCATTGGTTATGGAACGCTGGGCCTGCTGTTTCGCAGAGGATGGTACGCCAGCCTGCGCCGTCGATGGATGGGAACACGGAGCGACCTGCGTGCCGCGGCAATGGCATTGGCAGTGCTGAGCACGCTTCTGGTAGCGAGCCTTGATGAGTGGCATCAGTCATTTCTGTTCGGGCGCGTGAGCAGCCCGTACGATGTGCTGCTCGATACCACCGGCGCCATCCTGTTCAATCTGGCAATGCTGAAGTTTCTGGCCTGGAGGCGAACCCGCATGGTTGGGTAGCGGGACTTCCTTAGCCTTTGTTCAGAACCATCGCTTCGAAACGATGGCGGGTGAAGAAGCCGAGATCTTCGTAGAGCCGGACGGCCTGATGGTTGGCCTCGGTGACGGTCAGCGTGATGGCATTGAATCTCGACTGTGCGAGTTGTGCCATGCAGTGCTTCAGAAGCGTTCGACCGAGCTGGTGGCCGCGCATGTTTCTTGCGATGCAAAGCTGGGTGATGTGGGCAACGTCGTCGGCTACATGCGAGCAGAGCACCATGCCTATGAGGGCTTCGGTGCGAGTGTCGAGCAGTATCCATGAACTGGTGGCGTCGAAGACACCGCAGCCGGGAAAACGTACGATGTTGTGCAAGAAACGAAGAGAGCCATGGAGCGAGCAGTACTGATCGTTGATGCGGGCGTCGATGTGACCTGCATACGCCTCGTGGATGAGTTCAGCCGCAGCCTGATAGTAGTCCGGCGACCATCGACACATCTCGATATTTTGCGGAAGGACCGGGTTAGATGAGGGTGCGGCAGAGGCGGCGGGCTCGAAGTTGTACTCCATGAAGAGGCGCGGGTAGAGGGTGAAGCCCGTCTCACGGAAGCTCTGGTCGACAGAGCCAGCATCGTAGAGGAGCAGTTGCGACTCAATGCGATGGATGCCGGGAGAGTGCAGGAGCAGGTCAAGCAAAGCCTGCAGCAGGGTGTGGGTGATATGGAGAGCCTGCCGGTGATCTGCCGCGACGGCGTAGGCATCGCCAACGACTGCCTTGTTGCCTTCGTAGACACAGAAGGTAAAGCCGCAGATGCGTCCACGGTCGAGTGCGACAAAGCCGGGGAGAATGCGGGAGTCAAGATACTGAAGCAGAAGCTCCGTGGAGCCGCGATAGTTCCAGCGGAGGCGCTGCTGCCAGACCTCTGCCTCGGACTCAAGCAAGGGCCGAAGCTGGCGCGCAGAGAAGTGCCGCAGGTCGAGAATCTCGAGTTGGGTAGCGACAGGCATTTAAGCTTCTGTCGAGCTTATAGGAATTTCACGAGGGTGGGGAGTGCCGGGGGTGACGCTCGTCTCGATTTCATCCATACGAAACAGAGAGCAGCTTATTGACGGGCATAGACTTTGTAGACCTCAAGTCCCTGGGTGTCATAGAGGAAGAGCGGCTTGTAGACTCGGTTGACGAGGCATTGGTTCAGCACGGCCATGTCCTTGGTTGGAATCACAAGAATATGCTCCTGGGCGGGGACGCTGGCAGCGCAGTCTTCTTCGGTGTAATGGACGGTGGGGATGTTGCGGTAGAAGGCGAGGCCGTAATCCAGATCGCGGCGCACCTCATAGACGGCCAGAATATTCTCATTCGGCGCCAGGCGCTGGATCTCGCGGGCCAGAGGCCGGGCAGAGTAGTTCAGATCGAGATCTTTGCCGTGGAAGCCGAGCAGAAAAACAAGCGTAATGACGATGGGAATAAAAGTCGCGTTGACCAGTTGCGGCACACCCCAGCGGCGGATGATCAGGAAGACGGCCGCTCCAACAATAAGAGCCGATCCACCGGCGATGAAAAGCCACTGCGCCGAAGGAACCAGGGTCTCGTACTTCATGTGCTGGGGGGCAAGGATCAGGACGAAGACGAGGATGGCGCAGACGGCAGCGTGTGCCCAGACCAGCCAGTTCGGCAGACCGTCGCGACGGTTGCGGTGGAGATAATCAGCCGTGAGGATGGTGAGCGGTGGAATGGAGGGAAGAATATAGCCGGGAAGCTTCGATCCGGAGAAGGAGAAGAAGACGATGGGAAAGAGTGCCCAGAGAACAAGGAACTCCGGGAAGGCATCACCGGCACGCGAGTGTCCCAGATAGCGCTGAGGATTATGGCGGACCTTCCACTCGGCGATGGAGACGTCGATGGAGTCGACCAGAGCGCGAAGGGCGAGGATGGTCCAGGGCATCAGGCCGAGGATCAGTACAGCGAGATAGAACCAGAAGGGCTGATGGTGTTGATAGCGGTTGGTGGCGAAGCGCTCGAGATTATGTTCGAGGAAGAAGAGGCGATAGAAGGTTGGGTTCTTCCATTGAACGGCGATGTACCACGGAAGCACCATCACCATGTAGAGAAGAATGCCGGGAAGCCAGATGGTGCGGCGCAGTAGGGACCACTCTCGGCGAAGACCTGCGAAGAGCAGGATGGTAACAAGGGCCAGAAAGGGTGCTACCGGACCTTTGGCAAGAGTCGCCGCAGCTCCGAAGAAGTAGAGGTCGAAGAGCCAGAACTTCTTGCCGGTCTCATACCAGGCGTACCAGCCAAGCATCCCGATACAGAAGGGCGCTGCTAACTGCATGTCGGTGGAAGCCCCGCGAGCAAAGCTGAAGACAGCGAGGCTCGAGGCTGTGATGAGTGCGGCGTTGAGGTGGCCTCCAGGGCGGAATCGCCTCATGTGGAGAAAGATCAGAAAGAAAAGAGCGAAGGCTCCTGAAGACGACGGCAGCCGGGCCGACCAGTCGGAGACGCCGAACTCGCGAAAGAAACTCATGGCACGCCAGTAGTAGAGCGCGGGCTTCTCAAGCCAGGGCTTGCCGTAGAGGATGGGTGTGATGGTTCCACCGATGAGGCAGTGGAAGGAGTCATCGATAGCCTTGGGATTAAAGCTATGGGGAACCATGTCTGCGTGGAGCTGGTTGCAGACCTCGTTGTGTTGCGCGAGCATCTCGCGGGCGATCTGGGCGTAGCGTGGTTCGTCTGCGCCGACGAGGCCGAGCTGGTCGCCACCGATCAGCGGGACCAGACCGTAGAGCAGGAGAAAACCCGTCACAATGCAAAGGACTAGAAACTCGTGGGGCGACTCGGCGGCGAAGCCCTTCCAGATGCCATACAGCCACGCGATGGGTGCGCGTTCTTTCCATGCGCCGGGCGCGGCAGATTTTTGCAGATCACTCATTGGGTCAGGTAATCGAGACAAGGCTAACAGAGTCCCATGCGTAGTTGTGTGAGGATGCGCTCGGTAGCTACATCGAGCGGACCGCGAATGGTACATCCGCTGGCGCTGCGGTGACCGCCGCCGCCGAAGGACTCGGCGATCCGGGCAACATCGAGCTTGCCTTTGCTGCGAATGCTGAGACGGAACTCATTAATGTCAGGAAGCTCACGGAGGAAGACGGCGGACTCGATACCGGCGATGCTGATGAGATAGTTGACGACGCCTTCACAGTCCTCAGCGTCGGAACCGGTAAGCATCATGTCATTGCTGGTGACCCACGACCAGGCGACGTTGCCTTCGCAATGAAGATTGGAAAGGGCCGCACCAAGCAGGCGTATTTTGCTGATGGAGTTGGAAAAATAAACATCGCGAGCGATCTTTGCCGGGTTTGCGCCACGCATGGCAAGATCGTGGGCGACGGCAAAGGTCTCCGCGTTGGTGCTGGCGTAGGTGAAGCCGCCGGTGTCGGAGAGGATCGCGGTGTAAAGACACGTAGCCATGCTGGGCGTGATCTCAGCTCCGGCAGCAAGCGCGATGCGATAGACCATAGCCCCGACGGCGCAGGCATGCTCATCGATCCAGTTGACGGCGGCAAAGTGACGGCCGCTGGCGTGGTGGTCGATGTTGATGAGGGGCCGGTTTTCGTCGAGACCAAGGAGACCGGTACGGGCGATACCGTCACACTCCAACAGAATGGCTGGGATGCTGTGGTCAGCAATGTCGGCAGCAGAGGGTGTGTGGTGGATGCGGTCGACGTTGGGCAGCGTGCGATAGATGGCCGGAACCGGGTCGGCAAAGACGACGTCGGTCTGACGGCCCATCTGATCGAGAATCTCGGCTAAAGCGAGCACCGAACCAAGAGCATCGCCGTCGGGACGGGAGTGCGAGGTCAGAATGAAGCGTGGATTGGCACGAAAGGCCTCGAGAAGTGCTTCGATCTGGGCCTCATGCGTTGCTTCGTCGATCAAAGGATGCGTCATGGTTGAGATGGGGTCGCCTTCTTTTCGCGTTTACGCATACGGTTCAAGAGCTCGTCCATGCGGCCGGTCATCTTTTCAGAGCGGTCAATGGCGAAGCTGAGTTCAGGGACGTGGCGGACACCCATGCGGTCACGAAGCTGCGAACGAATATAGCCACGGGCCGAGGTGAGTGCTTCGAGGGTGGACTCTTCTTCCTGCTCGCTGCCGTGGACCGCGATGAAGACGCGAGCAGATTTGCCACCGGGAGCGAGAACTACCTCGGTGACGTGGCTGGGCGCGATACGGGGATCGGAAAGCTCGCCTTCCAGCATGGCACCGATCTCTTCGGAGAAGGTGTTGGCTACTCGGCTGCGGTGGTGCGTTCTGGCTCGTTGCTCGGGCATATATTTCTACAGGGTGAACGGTTGAGGATATCAAAGTTCAAGCGTTTGACCTAGCCCGTTCTCGATAAAAGAGAGTCTGGCACTTATTCAGGCAGAATTTCGGCATAAGAATCCATGATTTCAGCTCCCAGGCCAGCGGCCAGACGCAGCACGGCCTCGTCGATGAGCCGGATCTGGCCAGTGAGATAACTGGTGGAGGATGAGATGGCTGCGATTCCCAGCGTGGCCCGGTTCCAGACGATCCCATCGTCGAGCTCGGCGATCGAGAGGTTGAAGCCATGTCGAAGCTTATCCTTAATTGATCGAACGACTTGGCGACGGTCCTTGAGCGACTGCGCGTGAGGAATCTCCAGCTCGATGGTGAGTCTAGCTATTGGCATTGTTCCGAAGTCTTCGTCCCCCGGACAACGACAGCAAAAAGCGAGGGTTGAACTGTTAACTTTCATTGTAAAAGTACAGTGTGGGACTTATCCCTTTGCGCGCATAAGCGAAAGTGGGAACAAGGCAAATAAACCAAAGTAACTTTAACACCCGCTAACGTTGGTTACTCTCGTAAGCTTACGAAAAAGCTTATAGCATCAGGGTTGCCGTGACAGATATCCTTACTGTTGACCTGACGGTGACAGATGAGTACACGGCTAGCTGAGAACGAAAATGCCAGTCTCAAAGAGATTTGGACGCAGGAGTTACTAGACTCGCAACCGGAGCAGGAGTGCGATGAACTAGTGAAACTCGCTGCTGCAATCTGCGGGACACCGGTGGGACTGGTGACCCTGCTGGATGAGCGGCACCAATGGTTCCGATCGACCGATTGGCTGAAGCGACGGGAGACCCCACGAGAGGCCGCGTTTTGCGCGCACGTAGTGCGGCAATCGGGGCTGTTGGTCGTCACAGACTCATTCACCGATCCGCGGTTTGCCTCGAACCCATTAGTAACGAACGAGCCAGGCTTAAGGTTTTTTGCCGGGGTACCTCTTCAGACGGTGGATGGAGACTTGTTAGGTACGCTCTCTGTCATTGACATCGTGCCGCGCCTGCTCAGCGAAGAGCAAGGACACACGTTGGAGGTTCTGGGCAGGCAGGTGAGCGCGCGCTTGGAGCTGCTGTTGCAGCGTACCGCGCTGGAGCAGGCTTTGAAGGAGAAGGAAGAGGCCGCCGCGGGGCTGAGGGCGAGCGAGGAATTATTTCGTGCGTTTATGAACGCCAGCCCTTTTATGAGCTACATCAAAGACTCGGCCGGGCGGCTGCTCTTCTATAACCGCAGCTTTGCTCAACGATTCGGCGTGAGCGAGTATGCGTGGCTGGGACGCACCGACGAACAGCTGTGGCCGCGCAATCTAACAAAGTCGAGCCGCATCCACGATCTTGAAGTAATGGTTGGCGACCGGATTATCGAGAATGAGGAACAAGTTCGCGGAGCCGATGGCGTCATCCGCTCTCTGCGTTCCTTCAAGTTTCCCTGTCACGACTCGGCTGGAAATATTCTGCTGGCGGGAGTGGCGGTCGACGTCTCCGAAGAGGTGGCGCACAAGGCTGAACTGGAGCGCTACCACCGCGAGTTGGAAGAGGCCAACAACCGTCTGCGCAAGCTGGCAGTAACCGATGAGCTGACGGGACTGCGGAATCGCCGCGCATTCGAAGAGCGGCTGGTGATGGAGTTTTCGATGGCACGGCGCCGGAACCGTGAGCTGTCGGTTCTGCTGCTCGATGTGGACGACTTCAAGAAGGTGAACGACCGCTGGGGTCATGCTGCAGGCGACGAGGTACTGCGTCGCCTGGGAACGATTCTGCAGACGACGGTGCGACTACCCGATCTTCCGGCACGGTATGGCGGTGAGGAGTTTGTCGTGCTGCTGCCGGAGAGCGGTCAGGAGAGCGCCCTGGGGTTGGCCAAGCGCGTGATGTCGAGAGTGGCGATCGAGAAGTGGGAGAATGCGCCACTGACGATCAGCATCGGGATGGCTGCAATGGACGAATCTCTGGCCAATGGCTATCAGTTGGTGGAGAGAGCGGACGAGGCTCTGTACGCGGCCAAGCGCGCAGGAAAAAATCGCGTCGTCGTGTACAACGGCTGAACCTGCCGCGATAGCAGCCTACTGGCTCGCTATCTCCTCACTATATTTTGGAGAGCCGGTCAAGATACGCTTGCAGAACGTCGCGGCGCAGTGTGTAGTTGACGAACTTTCCTTCTCGCCGGACATCGACCAGACCGGCGTTCTCCAACTCTTTCATGTGGTGCGAGAGCGTTGCCGGGCTGATAGGAAGGCCGCTTCGAATATCGCCGCATGCACACGAGGCACTACATTTGCCGATCTTCTGAAGGATGTCGTAGCGGCGCGGATCTGCCAGCGCGCGGGCGATGAGGGTAAGCTGGCGGTCGGTAAGAGTCATACGCTTGGTCGCTGTCACTTGCACTCCTACTGTAATGGATGTGCCATGGGGAGGCAGCGATGTATCAATCACTGAATTGCGGCGGATAACGATAACAGAGCGTCCTTTTCAAAAAGTTGAGGCGCACCTTTCGGGTGCGCCTCAACTTCAACTCTAATCTCAGGTTTAGGGCTCAGCGTTGGGATCGGGAGCTTCGCCGGGGTTGCGCTCTTCCATCTGCTTGGCGAGCTCTTCACGCCGCTTGGTGCGGGCCTCTGCACGCTTCTGGGCCTTCTCGTTCAGCTCATGCTCTGCACCGAGAAGCTCGATGAATGCCATCTCGGCTGCGTCACCCTTGCGGGGTCCGCTGCGCACGATGCGCAGGTAGCCGCCGTTGCGGGCTCCGTAGCGGGGCGCTACCACTGCAAAGAGACGATCGACCGCATCAGGAGTCATGAGGTAGGCAGCAGCCTGACGACGGGCGTGAACATCGCCGCGCTTGCCGAGGGTAATCATCTTCTCGACCAGAGGGCGGGTGGCTTTGCACTTGGTGATGGTGGTCTCGACGCGGTCCATCAGGATGATGGAGGTGACGAGGTTGCGCAGCATGGCGCGGCGGTGGCTGGTGTTGCGGCCTAATTTGAATCCTGCATTACGGTGGCGCATTTGATCTCCTTCGACTGGGCTTTAGCCGTGAGTCGGAACTGCTGGTTGAAATGCGGAGGGACCGGGTTGAGTGGTCTCTCCGCTGTGAATCGTACGGTTAGAAGTTTTCGGGCTCGGCGGGAAGATCGAAGTCATCATCCTCGTCTTCGTCCTCATCGTCGTCATCGAAGTTGCCGAAGCTGGCGGCGAGGGTGGCTGCGGGCAGGACGGAGGTTGGTCCGGGCTGCGGGTTGCCGTGCTCGTCGATCTTCATGCCCAGCGAGAGGCCCATTTGAGCGAGGATTTCCTTGATCTCGTTCAGGGACTTGCGGCCAAAGTTCTTGGTCTTGAGCATCTCGGCTTCGGTCTTCTGGATGAGCTCGCCGATGGTGATGATGTTGGCGTTCTTGAGGCAGTTGTAGCTGCGAACGGAGAGCTCGAGCTCTTCGACAGAACGGTTGAGATTGTCATTTTGCAGCGCGGGGCCGTCGTGCAGACCGTCATGACCGGCTTCGAGCTCTTCTTCGAAGTTGATGAAGATGGTCATGTGGTCTTTGAGCAGCTTGGCAGAGAGGCCGAGTGCGTCTGCGGGAAGGACGGTTCCGTTGGTCCAGATCTCGACGGTGAGCTTGTCGTAGTCGGTGATCTGACCGAGACGGGCGGCCTCGACGAGGTAGTTGACCTTGCGGACGGGCGAGTGAACGGAGTCGACGGGAATGAAGCCGAGACCGAGATCGCTGTCGAAGTTCTTGTCGGCAGAGATGTAGCCACGGCCGCGCTTTAAGCGCATCTCCATGTCGATCTTGCCGCCTTCGGAGATGGTGCAGATGTAGACGTCCTTGTCGAGAATCTCGACGTCGCCGTCGGCCTCGATGGACCCCGAGGTGACAACACCGGCCTGGTCGGCGCGGAGGTAGAGAGCCTTGGGGCCTTCGCCGTTGAGCTTGAAAGGAATCTGCTTCAGGTTGAGGATAATGTCAGTCGCGTCCTCAACAACGCCGGTGATCGACTGGAACTCGTGCAGCACGCCTTCGATGCGAACGGCGGTGACGGCAGCGCCTTCGATGGACGAAAGCAGGGTGCGGCGGAGCGCATTGCCGATAGTGGTACCGAAGCCGCGCTCAAAGGGCTGCGCGGAAAACTTGCCGTACTTGTCGGTGAGTGTTTCGGTGTCGACTGCGAGGCGCTTGGGTTTTTGGAATCCTCTCCAAAGCATGTGGTTCTCCTTTATCCGTCCTGGCCGCGATGCATTTTGCGGACCGGCAGGTGGTTCGGTTGCGGTTAAGTTGTGGGTACTGCTGTGAGAAGAACCCCATGTCCGAAAATCCGGACATGGGGCACCCAATCTTTGTAAACAGCAAAGTTACTTGCTGTAGAGTTCGACGATCAGCTGCTCGTTGACGGGCAGGTTGACATCTTCGCGCTTCGGCAGAGCAAGAACTTTGCCGGAGAGATTGTCGCGGTTGATGTCGAGCCACTGAACTGCATTCTGACCGCTGGCAAAGTTCTTCGACTCTTCGAGAACCACCAGGGACTTGGAGCCTTCGCGGATCGCGATCTCGTCGCCGACCTTGCACTGGAAGGACGGGATGTTGACCTTGCGGCCGTTGACCTGAATGTGGCCGTGGCGAACGATCTGGCGGGCCTGACGGCGGCTCATCGCAAAGCCGAGACGGTAGCACACGTTGTCGAGGCGGGTCTCAAGCTGCTGCAGCAGGAGTTCGCCGGTGACGCCGGTGCGGTTCGAGGCCTTCTGGTAGTAGGCGCGGAACTGGGTCTCGAGCGTGAAGTAGATGCGCTTGGCCTTCTGCTTCTCGCGAAGCTGCAGACCGTAGCCAACAACCTTCTTCTGCTTCTTGGACTGGCCGTGCTGGCCGGGGGGGAAGTTGCGCTTCTCGACGGGGCATTTTTCTGAGAAGCATTTGGCTCCCTTGAGGAAGAGCTTGGTGCCGTCGCGGCGGCAGAGGCGGCAGACGGGTCCTGTGTAACGTGCCATGGTATTGCTCCTATTCTTTGGTAATTCTGGTGTCGATCGTTTTACGCGCTGGCTGCGCTTCGTCACGATCCTGTTTCACAGCAGGCTTTGCCCACTGAGGAAAATTTCTACTTGACCACCACGCAATTGCGTTCATGAGCGTGAAGGCAAATATCAAACCAATTATGGAGGGCCAGTCCGACCGGATCTGACCCTTCCACCAAACAAATACTAGAGATACGGCATTGAAGAGCAAGAAAGCGGACTTCTTACTCATCAGATCCGGGATCTCAGGAAGCCACTTCATACTTATACGCGGCGGCGCTTCGGCGGACGGCAGCCGTTGTGCGGCATGGGCGTAACGTCGCGGATGCTGCGAACCTCGATGCCTGCGGTAGCGAGAGCGCGGATCGCGGATTCACGGCCGGAGCCGGGACCGGAGACGCGCACATCGACCGAACGAAGACCGTGGTCGCGGGCTGCATTAGCAGCGCCGACAGCCGCCTGCTGCGCGGCAAACGGGGTACCCTTGCGGGAGCCACGGAAGCCGAGCGAACCACTGCTCTTCCAGGAGAGCGTGTTGCCAGCCTGGTCGGTGATGGTGACGATGGTGTTGTTGAATGATGCCTGGATGAAGACGAGGCCGAATGGAACATTCTTGCGTTCGCGCTTCTTGAACTTCTTATTCTTGCCAGGCTTGGCTGCGCCTTTGGTGTTCTGTGTCTTCGCCATTTATTTCGTCGCTTTCTTCTTACCGGCAACGGTGCCCTTGCGCGGGCCTTTGCGGGTGCGAGCGTTGGTGTGGGTGCGCTGACCGCGAACCGGCAGGCTGCGGCGATGGCGGAGACCACGGTAGGACTGAATTTCAATGAGACGCTTGATGTTCAGCGAGACATCCTTGCGGAGGTCGCCTTCGATCTGGCCCTCTTCTTCGATGACTTGACGGATGCGGTTCAGCTGATCCTCGTCGAGGGTCGCGATCTTTGCGAAGGGATCGACGTCCGCCTTCGCGAGGATCTTGGCCGCGCGCGAGTCGCCGATGCCAAAAATGTAGGTGAGACCGATGCGCGCCTGTTTGTTGTTAGGGACATCGACTCCAGCAATACGTGCCATGGGGTTCCTTTTCGGTTAGGCTCCTGGAACTGGTCGGGGAGCGGGTTGATGGTCTTCGGTTTTCCCGGCGGGTTCAACGCAAGCCTTGATTTCGGCTAACTAGCCCGCAGGGGCCGATATAAAACAGAGATAAAATTTTCTTTATCCCTGGCGCTGCTTGTGCTTGGCGTTCTCGCAGATGACGCGAACGACGCCGCGGCGATGGATTACCTTGCACTTATCGCAGATCTTCTTGACTGATGCACGAACCTTCATTTGATTCCCTTCTAAGTCGTGCCTCGGAGACGAAGCCTCTTTGGCATGTTGCATGCGCGACACGGCCAAAGCCATGCCCACAACTGATGAATACGGCTACATACAGCCGGGGATTGTCTACTTGTAGCGGTAGACGATACGGCCACGGTTGAGATCGTACGGACTGAGCTCAATCGCGACACGGTCGCCGGGGAGGATGCGGATGAAGTTTTTACGCATACGTCCGGAGACGTGCGCAAGAGCCTGATGCTTGTTTTCAAGCTCGACCTTGAACATCGCGTTCGGCAGCGTCTCAACGACAACCGCCATCACTTCAATTGCATCTTCCTTCGACAAACGATCTCCTCTGGAAAACCCGGAGCTGAACCCCGAATTTCCTCAAATACTTCAGCGTTTAGAGAACCGCTGTTTGAATCTCTTTTTAGTGGACAGACAACCACTGTTGCTGCAATTACTCATGACACACGCATCATCTCTCATCATACCCCCAAATGGGCAGATTTCCTAGCGGGTAAGCACCCGGGGACCATCTTTTGTGATGGCAACAGTATGCTCAAAGTGGGCGCTGTAGCTTCCATCGACGGTCACAGCGGTCCATCCGTCCTTCAGAACTCGAACTTCCGGGCCTCCCGCATTGATCATCGGCTCGATGGCGAGGACCATGCCTGCCTTGAGACGGGGGCCTTTTCCTGCGGTGCCGAAGTTGGGAACTTGGGGGTCTTCGTGCATGGATTTGCCGATGCCGTGCCCCACAAAGTCACGGACGACCCCAAAACCAGCGGCCTCGCACATCTGCTGAACGGCGGCGGAGATGTCGAAGAGGCGACCACCTACTTGGCATTGCTGGATGGCAGCTTCGAGCGAAGCATTGGTCACGTCAAGGAGCTTTTGCGTCTCGGGGCTGACCTTGCCTACCGGATAGGTTACGGCAGCGTCGGAGTAAAAGCCGTCAATAATGACGCCGCAGTCGATGGAGATAATGTCCCCTTCGTTGAGAACACGTTTTTCGTTCGGCATTCCATGCACGACCTCGTTATTGACCGAGGTGCAGAGCGCTGCTGGGTAGCCGTGGTAACCCTTGAATGCTGCGATTCCGCCGAGCTCCGCAATCTTGCGGACGGCGACATTCTCAAGATCCATCGTGGTAGCGCCCGGCTTAACGAAGGGCGCAATAGCATCGTGGACCTGGCGGAGGGCCTTGCCGGAGATCCGCATCTTCTCGATCTCTGCGGGCGATTTGATAAGTATGGCCATTGTTATAACTTAGGGTTCGATCCGCGCAACGCCTTCAACGCAGTGATAATGCTTTGCGATACTTCCTCAACAGCGGGCTCGCCACTGACCTCGCGGAAGCGATTGCTTGCGCGATAGTGCTCGATCACCGGTGCAGTCAGAGACTCGTACGCCTTCATTCGTTCGACAAAAGCCTCTTCCGTATCATCGCTGCGATGCTGAAGGGAACTTCCATCGATATCGCAGACGCCCGGTTTCGCCGGCGGATGCGAGTAGATGTTATAGATGTGCTTGCAGGCCAAACAGATTCGCCGCCCAGTGATGCGACGGAGCAGCTCGGCCTCATCGACGCGAATGTTGACTGCTACCAGCGGCGGTGTCTCACGGAAGATAGGAAGATGAGTGTCCAGCCACGTTGCCTGAGCAAGGGTGCGGGGAAATCCGTCGAGGATATAGCCAGCGTGGACGTCATCCGCTGTGAGGCGAGCCTGCACCATGTCGTTGACGATCTGGTCAGGGACGAGTTGCCCCTTATCCATCAACCCCTTTGCGGTCTTGCCCAGCTCGGTTCCCTTCGCAATGTTCTCGCGCAGAATATCTCCGGTAGAGATCTGCGGAATACCGAAGGTGGCCATGAGCAATTGGGCCTGCGTGCCTTTACCTACTCCGGGCGCGCCTAAAAGGAGTACCGGCCCAGGCAGAAATGTGCTGTATGCCGGGGCCGGGGAATGATGAGCTGCGGAATCGCTGGTCAATGTCGGCACTTCCCTACCAGCTCTTGCGGCCACGAATACGACCGCTCCGTGGAGAGAAGCCCTCGTAGTGGCGCATAACCAGTTGAGCTTCGATCTGCTGCACAGTATCCATCGCCACACCGACGACGATCAGAAGTGATGTGCCGCCGAAGTAGAAGCTAACACCAAGACCATTCGTTACCCAGGTCGGCATCCTGTCGAAGATTCCGCCGATCAGCCAAAGATGGTTGAAGTGAATACCGCTGATGAGCAGCATCGGGATGAGCGAGATGATCACCAGGTAGACGCCGCCAACCAGCGTGATGCGGGTGAGGACGTCGTTGATAAAGTCAGCAGTGCGCTTGCCGGGACGAATGCCGGGGATAAACCCGCCATACTTACGCATATTGTCTGCGATGTCATCGGGACGGAAGACAATCGAGATATAGAAGTAGGCGAAGAAGATAATCGAGACGCTGTAGAGGAAGACGTACCACGGCTCACCTGGTCCTAGGGCGCGGAAGAGCGGCCCGAAGAACGGCGAATCGTGCAGCGAATAGCCGAAGATGCTGGCACCAGAGAACAGCAGCGGCGCAGAGAGGATCGATGCGGCGAAGATGACCGGCATAACACCGCCGGAGTTGACCTTCAACGGAAGATGCGTCGACTGACCACCCATCATCTTGCGTCCGACAATACGCTTGGCATACTGCACCGGAATGCGGCGCTCCGCCTTTTCCACGTAGACGATGAAAGCCACAACAGCGAGCATTCCACCGATGAGAACGAGCAGGGCGAAAGGAGTGAAGGCACCCCAGGTTCTGTCCACAGCCTTCTGCCAGAGATCACCGATGCCGGCAGGCAGGCCGACGACGATACCGGCGAAGATAAGCAAGCTCATACCGTTGCCAATACCGCGTTCCGTGATCTGTTCACCCAGCCACATAACGAAGCCGGTTCCAGCAGTCAGCGTCAACACGCAGAGCGGAACGAACAGCCCCTTGGAGATGGTGACCATCGACTCGCCGGTGGAGGTATTGGTGAGGGTCAGCGCGATGGCGAAAGACTGGACAACACCCAGCATGATCGTGACATAGCGGGTCCACTGCGTAATCTTGCGGCGTCCGAGTTCACCTTCCTTCTGCAGCTTTGCCAGCGGCTCATAGATGACAGTGAGCAACTGGAAGATGATGGAGGCGGTGATGTACGGCATGATGCCGAGGGCAAAGACAGTCAGCTTGCGCAGGTTTCCGCCCGAGAAGAGGTCAACCAGCCCGAGAGATGACCCGGCGTTCTGATTGAAGTACTGCGCCAGCATGTCTGCATTGATGCCGGGGGTGGGGATGTGCGACCCGAGGCGATAGACGGCCAGCATGGCAAGCGTGAAGAGGACGCGCGTACGCAGATCGCTGATACGGAAGATGTTTGCGAATTTCTCGAACATCGGAGACTGAACCTCGGGATGAAACCTTGCTGCGGATGAACCGGCAGGCAAAGACATCTGCCCTTGCCTGCCACTGATTCTAAATGCTGCTTAGCCGATCAGGACGGCCTTACCGCCTGCCTTTTCGATCGCTTCCTGTGCCGTCTTGGAAAACTTGTGCGCGTGAACGGTAACAGCAGTCTTCAACTCACCGTTGTTGAGGACTTTGATAAGTCCCTTCTTTTTGCGCAGAAGGCCAAGAGCAACGATCTTGTCGAGCGTGAACTCGGTCTCGTTGGAGGCGGCGTTGATCTCGGCGATACGGTCAAGGCCAAGCACCTGGTACTCGACGCGGAAGATGTTCGTGAATCCGCGCTTGGGCAGACGACGGTGAAGGGGCATCTGGCCGCCTTCGAAGCCGCGCATGAGGCTCGAACCTGAGCGCGAACCCTGGCCCTTGTGACCACGGCCGGAGGTCTTACCGATGCCGGAACCCATACCGCGGCCGACGCGCTTCTTGTTCGAATTTGCCTTTTTGGGGGCGCGGAGATTGGAGAGATTACGAATTGCCATTGTTTCCTCGCTTAACGCCGGCCAGCTCGTTGGCTGGTCGACTCGCATTTAATTTGCCCTTATGGGCTTGAAATCTTGTTCCGTCGATCCGTTTGTCGATGACTACTCGACGACGCGAACGAGATGTGGAACCTTTGCCACCATGCCACGAATGGACGGCGTGTCTTCGCGCTCTACGATCTGGTTGAGACGGGTGAAGCCGAGGCCCTTGATAACGAGCTTGTGCTTGACCGGGGTGCAGATCTTGGAACGGAAGTACTGCAGCTTGATTTTGGCGGTTGTGTTGGTATCAGCCATTGGATTAAAGCTCCTCTTCTGCTTTGCCGCGCAAAGCGGCGACTTCGGCCTTGTTGCGAAGCTGGATGAGAGCATCGAAGGTGGCCTTAATAACGTTGTGCGGGTTGGCGGTGCCGAGCGACTTCGTGAGCACGTTCTGAACGCCGGCGGCGGTCATCACAGCGCGAACCGTCTTGCCGGCGATGACGCCGGTACCTTCTGGAGCCGGCTTCAACATCACCTGGCCTGCGCCGAAGTGGCCCAAGACCTGGTGAGGAATCGTGCTCTCGGTGAGGTTGACCTTATGCAGGTTCTTCTTGGCCGCTTCGATCCCCTTGCGAATGGCCTGGGGAACTTCCTTGGCTTTGCCCGAACCGTATCCGACCACGCCTTCGCCGGGATCACCGATGACGACGAGAGCGGCAAACGACATGTTCTTACCGCCTTTGACGACCTTGGTGACGCGATTGATGGAAACGACTTCATCCTTCAGGTTGAGCCGGTTCGCGTCGATTTTTTTCTTCATTGCCATAATGTCCTAATCCAGCTTTCTGGCTGCCGCTTGGGCGCCTAATCCTTAGAAATCGAGTCCAGCTTCGCGAGCAGCATCGGCGAGGGCCTTGATGCGGCCGTGATACAGATAACCGCCACGGTCGAACACAATCTTCTTGATGCCCTTCTCCTGCGCGCGCTGAGCGATAAGCTTGCCCACCTCGGCAGCGGCAGCAATGTTGCCGCCGTAGTTCTTCTCTTCGCTCTTCTTGCCCATCGAGGAGGCCGAGGCAATAGTGACGCCGTTCTGGTCGTCGATGAGCTGCGTGTAGATGTGGTTGAGCGAGCGATAGACGTTGAGACGCGGGCGCTCGGCAGTGCCGGACATCTTCTCGCGGATACGCGTGTGGACGCGCTTGCGGATAACGTTGCGTTGACGGGAGTTGATCATAATCTGCTTTCCTTCCTAGTAGCGTCGCCAGAGTGCCGACGACGTTCGGTCTTATTACGTTGCGCGGGACAGAACCGAAATCAAGGCTCTGTCCCGCGAATACTTTACTTCGCTCCGGTCTTACCAACCTTCTTCTTCAGCTTCTCACCGGTGTAGCGAACGCCCTTGTTCTTATACGGATCAGGTTTACGGAGGGCGCGCATATCGGCAGCAACCTGGCCGACCTTCTGGCGATCAATGCCGGAAACCGTCAGGTGGGTCTGCTTCGGGTCGATCGCAACTTCGATGCCCGTGGGCAGAGGAAACTCGATCGGGTGCGAGTAGCCAAGGGTGAAGACAACCATGTTCTTTCCCTTGAGCTCGACACGGTAACCGATGCCGACGACATCCAGCTCTTTCGCCCAGCCAGCGGTTACGCCGGTGACAGCATTGAAGACAAGCGCACGGGCGAGACCGTGAAAGGCAGCCTGCTTGTCATTCTGACGCTCAACGAGAAGATTGCCGTCCTTCTGGACCAGGGTGATTCCGGTGGGAAGCAGTGCGGAGACCTTGCCCTTGGGTCCTTCGACGAGAACGGTGTTGCCATCGACGGTGTACTTAACTCCGGCGGGCATAGGAATCGGCTTTTTGCCAATACGTGACATTTCTAAATCCTTCTTGTGGCTTGCGAGTCGCAGGCTCGATGCCTGTTCCACTGCAGCCGGGGAGCCTGAGGCTCAAATACAAAAACGACAAAATCTGGTTTATTTTTCTTTACCAGACTTCGCAGAGAATCTCACCGCCAACACCTTCACGGCGAGCCTGACGGCCGGTCATAACACCCTTGGGGGTGGTCATGATGGAGATACCGAGGCCACCCTGCACGCGACGAATCTCATCGCGGCCAAGGTATACGCGGCAACCGGGACGCGAGACGCGCTGCAGGTCGCGGATGACGGCTTCGTTGTTCGGGCCGTACTTGAGATAAACACGGATGACCTTCTGGCCGTTCTCTTCCGTAGGCTTGTAGTTCGCGATGTAGCCCTCTTCCTTGAGGATGCGGGCAATCTCGGCCTTGAGCTTCGAGGCGGGAACGTCAAGCTTCTGGTGGCGCGCACGGATGGAGTTGCGGATGCGGGTCAGAAAGTCTGCTACTGGATCGGTGAGGTTCATTCATTCTCCTTCATCCCCCGTTCGCTCACGAGTGTCTCTCGCGAGAACCAGCGGGGATGTTTGTTGCGGTAAATCTTCCAGACTTCTGCACCCTAAGCCGAAGCTCGAATGAGGTCTCTGAAAGGAACGTGCGGCACAAAGCCGTACGCGAGTAGATAAATCTATTCTACCAGCTTGACTTGACGACGCCCGGAATTTCTCCCTTGAGCGCAAGACCGCGGAAGCAGAGACGGCAGACACCGAACTTGCGCAGGAAAGCGCGAGGGCGGCCGCAGATCTGGCAGCGGTTGTGCTGACGGGACTTGAACTTCGGTTTCTTTGCGTCTTTGACGCGCTTTGCAGTAGTTGCCATGTTTATTCTCTATCCTTACAAACTTGTTTAAGGCCCAGAGGCCCGGCTATGTGCTGATTACGCTCCAGCGCGGAAGGGCATTCCAAAACCCTTCAGCAGAGCACGGGCTCCGTTATCGTCCTTGGCCGTCGTGACGATGGTGACGTTCATACCCTTGAGCTTGTCGACCTTTGCGTAGTCAATTTCGGCGAAGATCAACTGATCGCGCAGACCGAGGGTGTAGTTGCCACGGCCATCGAAGCTCTTCGAGGAGACGCCGCGGAAGTCGCGGACGCGAGGAAGCGCGATCGAGACGAGACGATCGAGGAACTCATACATATTGTCGCCGCGCAGGGTAACCATCGCGCCGATGGGCATGCCTTCGCGCACTTTGAAGGCAGCGATGGACTTCTTGGCCTTCGTGGTCACAGGCTTCTGGCCTGCAATGGCAGCGAGATCGGCGATGAGCGGATCCATGATCTTGACGTTCTGTGTCGCTTCGCCGAGACCCATGTTGATGACGATCTTCTCGAGCTTGGGAATCGCCATTGCGTTGGTGATGTTCAACTCTTTGGCGAGCGCTTGCTTGATCTCTTTTTCGTACTTCTCTTTGAATCGTGATGCCATGATTGCTTTTCGCTTTCTCCACGGTTGCCGGGGTGGGGTCTTCTCCGTCTACCGATGCGTGGGGTGAACCGTTGAAACAGGGTTAGTGGATAAAATTTACTTCTTCTTCTCAGCGATGTTGTTGCCGCTCGCCTTCGAGAAGCGAACCTTCTTGTCGCCTTCAAGACGTGTGCCGACGCGGGTCTTGTTGCCTTCGCCGTCGACCAGCATCACGTTCGAGATGTGGATCGGCGACTCCTGCTCGGCGATGCCGCCCTGAATGTTGCGCTGGGGGTTGGGCTTGAGGTGCTTCTTAATCATCATGACACGCTCGACGAGGACGCGGTCCCTGTCGGCGATGACGCGGATGACTTTACCGCGCTTGCCCTTGTCTTTACCGGCGATCACTTCGACGGTGTCGTTACGCTTGATCTTGATGCCTGCCATAAAACTTAGCTCCTGGCATTCAGCCTTGGCTGTTTGCTGTAAACAAATTCTCTTACATGCTGCTGTCCGGCCAGAAGCCGGGCGCTGAAACTAGATGACCTCAGGAGCAAGCGAGACAATCTTGAGAAACTTCTTCTCACGAAGCTCGCGGGCCACGGGGCCGAAGACGCGGGTGCCGACCGGCTCGTTGGCGTCGTTGATGACGACAGCGGCGTTCTGGTCGAAGCGGATATACGTTCCGTCGCGACGGCGATACTCCTTGCGTGTGCGCACGATCACTGCCTTTACTACTTTACCCTTTTTTACGGTTCCATCGGGGGAGGCTTCTTTGACCGCAGCGGTGACAACATCGCCGAGGCCGGCCTTCTTGCCGAGACCGCCACCGAGGGGCAGGATCACCTGCAACCTGCGTGCGCCGGAGTTATCGGCCACGTCAAGGATAGTTCTCATTTGTACTGACATCGTTCATCTCCTGGTGAAACGGCCTGGGGCTCGTGCCCCTTATGGCTAATCTCTTTTTATGGAGCAACAGGCTCCATGCACAGCTACTTGGCTTCTACCGCAGTCGTCTTCTCTTCGGCAAGCTGCGACAGCGAGGAGCGGCGAACGATCTCCTCAAGCGACCAGCGCTTCAGCTTCGACAAGGGACGGGCTTCGCGGATGCGAACCACATCGCCGACGCGGGCGGAGTTCTGCTCGTCGTGCGCGTAGAACTTCTTGTTCGACTTCATGACGCGCTTGTACTTCGGGTGCGCCTTGCGCATCTCGATCTCGACGACGATGGTCTTCTGCATCTTGGTCGAGACGACGAGACCGACCTTCTCGTTGCGGCGTGAGGGCTGGGCTTCGGCGGAAGTCGCGGCTGCGGTGGTGTTGGTTGTATCTGCCATGAATTAGTCCTTCTTCGCTTTCTTGCGGGCGGTGCGAGTGCTCTTGGCCGGTGCGGCATTGACGCGAACCGGAGCGGCTGCCTTCTCCGCAGCGAGGGTACGCTGACGCTCGACGGTCTTGATGCGGGCGACATCGAGCTTGAGTGTCCGCAGCTTCTTCAGGCCTTCGGTGTTGCCGAGGGTCTTCTGAAAGCGAATGCGGAAGAGCTGCTCGCCGGCCTGCGCCGCTTGCGTCTTGAGCTCGTCATCACTGAGGTTACTGATCTTTTCGAAATCCATTGTCTTTTTCCTTGACTGCTAAAACTACTTGGCCGCAACCGTCGCCTTAACATCGTGGCGCTGGACGAAGCTGGTCTTGAGCGGGAGCTTGTGGGCCGCGAGACGCATGGCCTCTTTGGCCAGCTCCGGGCTGACGCCTTCCATCTCGAACAGGATCCGGCCGGGACGAACCACGCAGACCCAGTGGTCTGGTGCGCCCTTACCTTTACCCATACGGGTTTCGGCTGGCTTCTTGGTGATCGGCTTGTCCGGAAACAGACGCAGCCAGACTTTGCCGCCACGCTTGATGAAGCGCGTCATTGCGATACGGCTGGCTTCGATCTGGCGGTCGGTAATGTAACCGCACTCCATCACCTTCAGGCCGTAATCGCCGAACGAGAGATCTGAGCCGCGCCACGCCTTGCCGCACATGCGGCCGCGCTGCTGCTTGCGATACTTGACCTTCTTTGGCATCAACATATAAAAACCCTCTTACCCTCGGGGGCTCAGGCCCCGTCGCGTTTACTCTGCGGCAGGCAACGGTTGAACCGTGCCCGCCTGAAACCTTACGACGCGAATGCGCCGGTTGTGACAACTTGGTCGCGACGCTTCTTCTGTTCGTAGATGTCGCCACGATAGACCCAGGTCTTGACTCCGATGATGCCGTAGGTGGTGTGAGCCTCGGCGAAACCGTAGTCGATGTCGGCGCGCAGCGTGTGCAACGGCAGACGGCCCTGGAGATACCACTCGGAGCGTGCAATCTCGTTTCCGTTGAGACGGCCGGAGACGCGAACCTTGATGCCCTTGCAACCGAAGCGGAGGGCAGAGTCCACGCTCTTGCGCATCGCGCGGCGGAAACTGACACGCTTTTCGAGCTGGAGGGCGATGTTCTCGGCAACCAGCTGAGCATCGAGCTCCGGCTTGTTGACCTCGAGGATATCGATGAAGACCTCGCGGCTGGTGCGCTTCTGGATGTCAGCCTTCAGCTTGTCGATCTCAGCGCCCTTGCGACCGATGATGATGCCCGGACGTGCTGTGCGAATGATGAGACGCAGCTTGTTGCCCGGACGCTCCACTTCAACGGAGCTGACGCCGGCGGCCTTCAGCTTCTCGCGCAACTCAGCCTTCAGCTTGACGTCTTCGACCAGCAGCTTGTCATAGCCGCGCTCTACGAACCAGCGTGACTTCCACGGCTTGTTGATGCCGAGGCGAAAACCATACGGATGGACTTTCTGTCCCATATCTTCCCTTTACTCCGTGCCCGTTGCCGGTTGAGCCGGTGGGCGGTGAACCAAAACTCTAAGTTTACTAGAAACGGCTACAGGAAGCTGTTTACTTTTCAGTCTTCTTGGTTGCCGTCTTCTTCGCGGCTGCCTTCTTGACTGCGGGCTTCTTCGCCGCGGTCTTGGTGGCTGCCTTCTTCGTTGTCTTCTTCGCTGCCGATGCTGGGGTGGCCTCGGCGGATGCGCTTACCGCATTGGCCGACTTCTTCTCAGCGACAGTAACGATAATGTGTGCGAGCCTGCGCTGATAGCGGAAGGCACGGCCCATTGGGGCAGGCCGGATACGCTTCATGCGTGGACCTTCGTTCGCAACCGCGGTCTTGACGTACAGGTTATCGACGTCAACATCGAGACCCTGCTCTTGCGAGACGTAGTTGGCGTTCTGGATCGCCGACCGCAGAACCTTTTCCACCACCGGAGCCATACGCTTGGTGCTGAAGTGAACGGTGTTGAGAGCCTGCTCGACGCGGAGACCCTTGATGAGGTCGAGAACGAGCTTCGCCTTCTGCGGGCTAGTGCGCTGGAACTTTGCCTCAGCGCGGAACTCTCGGATTTTCTCTGCTACTGCCTTAGCCATGATCTTCTTCCTTGAAGGACAAACAAAAACTCTGCCCGATTTTCTTATTTGGGCTTTGCGGAGGACTCAGTGGCACGCCCCGAGTGTCCCTTGAAGGTGCGGGTGGCCGAAAACTCGCCGAGCTTGTGGCCGACCATATTCTCCGTCACGTAGACCGGAATGAACTTGCGGCCGTTGTGCACTGCAATGGTGTGGCCGACGAAGTCCGGGTGAATTGTGGACCGGCGGGACCAGGTGCGGAGGACCTTCTTGTCGTTGGTCTGGTTCATGACGTTGACCTTGTTCATCAGATGATCGTCAATGAAGGGACCTTTTTTGGCAGAACGTGACATTTGCTAAGCTCCGAATTTCTTGTTGCGATGCTGGATACGACGAATCTCTTAGTTGCGAGACTTGGTGTTGCCTTACTGCGAGCGAACTACTTGCTGCGGCGGTTGACGATAAATACGTCGGTCCGCTTGTTGTTACGGGTCTTGTAACCACGTGTCGGCTGGCCCCACGGAGTGACCGGGTGACGTCCGCCTGATGTCTTACCTTCACCACCACCGTGCGGGTGGTCGACCGGGTTCATCGAGACACCACGGTTTGCAGGACGGATTCCCTTCCAGCGGTTGCGCCCGGCCTTGCCGATGGTGACATTCTCATGATCGGTGTTGCCAACTTGGCCAATCGTCGCCATGCACTCGACCAGCACCTTGCGGGTCTCGCCGGAGGGCAGCTTCAGGAGAGCATATTCGCCTTCCTTCGCAATCAGGTTGACCTGAGCGCCTGCCGAGCGTGCCATCTGCGCGCCCTTACCAGGGCGAAGCTCAATGTTGTGCACGATCGTACCGATCGGGATGTTCTTGAGCGGCAGAGCATTGCCAACCAGGATATCGGCCTCGGGGCCGCTCATGATCGACTGGCCAACCTTCAAGCCAACCGGCTGAATGATGTAGCGCTTCTCGCCATCGGCATAGCTGATAAGGGCGATGCGCGAGCTGCGGTTCGGATCGTACTCGATGGTAGCAACCGTACCCGGAATACCGTACTTCTCGCGCTTGAAGTCCACAATGCGTAGCTTCTGCTTGTGGCCGCCGCCGTGATGACGCATGGTCAGGGCACCGGAGCTGTTACGTCCGCCGGTGCGCTGCTTAACCTTAAGTAGCGGCTTATGCGGCTTGTCCGTCGTCAGGTCGTCGTTGACCAGCTTCGTCGCGAAGCGGAGTGATGGAGTAATCGGTCGAAATGATTTGATCGGCATCGTCTTTATTCCCTTGCCTGTAGCGCTTCTGAATCTCTCAGTGACGCTTCGGTTCCTGAAAATCTGTTGCGTGCGGCGGCTGTTTCCTTACCGGTCGCGTTAGAGGCTGTTGATGTAGTCCGGCATCTTCTCGCCCTCTTTGAGGCGAACGTAAGCCTTCTTCCAGTCAGAGCGATAGCCGGCGAACTTGCCACGGCGGCGCTCCTTACCTTCAACGGTTGCGGTACGGACTCCCGAGACCTTCACCTTGAAGAGGGTCTCGACAGCCTGCTTGACTTCGGTCTTGGTGGCCTTGACGGCAACCTCAAAGACGAGCGTGTTCTGGGTCTCTTTGACGCCCATTCCCTTCTCGGTAATGAGAGGGCGGCGAATTACGGTATAGAGGGTTGGCATTACGCAACCTCCTTCTGGGCAGCGGCTTTGCTGCGCTTCGATACAAACTTCTTGAGCGTCTCCTGCAGGGCCTCAATGGCATCCTTCGAGAAGACGGCATGCTCGTAGCGGAGCAGGTCGTAGGGGTGAACCTCAGAGCTGAGCACAAGCTCAACGCCTTCGAGGTTGCGCGAGCCGAGGTACAGCTTTTCGTCGAGCTTACGGCTGCTCTCAACCAGCAGAGTCGTCTTGCCTGCTTCGAGCTTGTTCAGCGCCGTGCGGAAGAGCTTGGTCTTGGCTTCAGGAACTTCAAAAGAATCCACAACCGTGAACTTACCGTCCGCAATCTTGGCAGCGATGGCCGAGCGGAGCGCGCCCATCAGCTTCTTCTGCGGGAAGGCATACTCATAGCTGCGGGGCTGAGGTCCATGGACCGTACCGCCGCCGCGCCAGAGCGGAGTGCGGATCGAGCCGACGCGAGCGCGACCAGTTCCCTTCTGCTTCCAGAGCTTCTTACCGGCGCCCGAGACGAGCTTGCGGTTCTTGGTGGCAGCGGTTCCCTGACGGAGCGCAGCACGATAGTGCTTGACCGACTCCCAGAGGAGCGCGTCGTTGATCTCGCCTGCGAAGACCTCGTCGACGAGTTCGAACTCACCGACCTTGGTTCCACCGAGATTTACTACGTTGATGTTTGCCATCTTCTTCTCTCTTCGTGCCCACCATCGATGCGGTAGGCCAAAACTTTGTTTAGTAGGCGCCTTATCAAGTTCAAGACGCTCTGCTTATTTTTCTTTACTTCTTCTTCGGTGCAGCCTTCTTGGAAGCCTTCAGAGCGTCCTTCGTTGCGGCACCGGCAAAACCACGACGCTCGCGCGGCGGAGCCTTGGCCTTGGAGATGAGTACATATCCATCACGCGGTCCCGGTACTGCACCTTCGACCAGCAGGAGGTTGTCCTCAAGATCGATACCGCGAATGCGGAGGTTGCGAACCGTGATCTGTGCATGTCCCATGTGGCCGGGCATACGCTGGCCAGGGAATACACGCGATGGGAACGACGATGCACCGATCGAACCCTGAACCTGGAACATGTGACCGTGCGACTTGGGACCGCCGCCGAAACCGTGGCGTCGAATGACGCCTGCAAAGCCACGTCCCTTGGAGGTACCGATCACGTCGACGAACCGCTCATCATTAAAGATGTCGACCAGAACCCGGTCGCCAGCCTTGGCAGTAACTGCCTCACCATCGCCCGTTGCTTCGAGGGCAACTTCTCTGATCTCGCGGACGGGAGGAACATCCGACTTGGCAAAGTGACCGGTCATGGCCTTGTTCACCTTGGAAGCCTTGACGAAATCGACATAGCCGATCTGTGCGGCATCGTAGCCGTCATTCGCCAGCGTCTTGAGCTGGGTGATAACGCATGGGCCAGCCTTGAGCACTGTCACCGGATGAACGTCTCCGCGCTCATCGAAGATCTGCGTCATGCCGACTTTTTTTCCGAGAATTCCTGTTACTGACATTTGAGTTTCCTTTCCTCATCATGCCCGGATCATCCAGGCACTGCCGGGTTAGTGCTACTTCTGAACGGTCTTGATCTCGACGTCGACACCAGCAGGAAGATCGAGCTTCATCAGCGCATCTACCGTCTGCTGCGTCGGCTCGAGGATGTCGATGAGCCGCTTGTGGGTACGAATCTCGAAGGCCTCGCGCGACTTCTTGTCGACGTGGGGCGAACGCAGAACGCAATACTTGTTCTTCATGGTCGGCAGCGGAATGGGACCCGCAACCTGAGCGCCGGTGCGCTTGGCCGTCTCGACGATCTCTCCGGTGGAGGTGTCAAGTACGCGGTAGTCATACGCCTTCAACCGAATTCTGATTCTCTGTCCAGCCATTGTTCTTCTCTCTTCCGTTACTCAAAGATCGTTTGGAGTAGTTGCCGGCCATGAACTTCTACACGAACCGGCAACCCTCGTTAGTCTTGAATTACAACCCGCAAAAATCAGATGCTCTTACCGAAAACTTCTTTACTTGATGATTTCGGAGATGGTGCCTGCGCCGACGGTGCGTCCGCCTTCGCGGATGGCGAAGCGGAGGCCCTTCTCCATGGCCACCGGGGTGTGCAGCGTGATCTCGAGCGAGATGTTGTCGCCC